>JAZNET010000054.1:0-56033 GCA_045588735.1 Acutalibacteraceae bacterium
GCACTTTTTAAAATCTCCGACCTCAAGGCGAGGAGATTTCGAGGGATTTTTGCTCAATTTAGGTGCAGTAAGGCTGTCGCCTTACAAGAATAAATTGGGTGAAAAGCACCGAAATATGCCGGTTTGAGGCAAGTTCGGATTTTTCTTGTCACCTTAAGAAGCAAAAACGTTCTACCATTTAAACGTAAATTTTAAATGATAGAACGTCTTATTTTTTGTTATTTAATAGCCGTAATACTCAATTATTCCGTTGTAAATCCCTTGTGCAATCGCTTTTCTGCCCTTATCAGAATTTATAATATTAAAGTCCCCTGTGTTGCTCATAAAGCCGCACTCAACAAGCACCGCAGGGCAATTTTCGATTCGCGTTACAAGGAATGGGTAATAGTGCGCTCCCCCATTTTTCATATTGTACCCCGTAGCCGATTTAACAGAGAGCGGTAAATTTTCAGCAATAGCAAAGGCTAACGGACCTGAATAATTTTTATAATAATACGCAGATGAGCCATTACTCGAGGCAGAGCTTGATGAATCGCAATGGATAGAAACGAACATATCCGGCTTTAATTCATAGGCATTGAGCCTGCGCTCCTCTATTTCGGGAACTGAAGCAGCATCATTACGGGAAAACAGTACCGTTGCACCATTTTGCTGAAGTAATTTTGCAACCTCCTGCGAGATTTTATAAGTAACGTCACGTTCGCACACACCCGTAGCCGAGCTTGCACCGGGCTGCACACCACCGTGACCCGGGTCAATCATAATTACACGGTCGCTTAAGCTTTGCGAAGGCTCCTTCACACTTACCACAAGAAAATTATTATCATCATAGTAAATATTGTAGCCGAAGAACTTGCCCGTTTCTCTGAAATAGATACGAAGTGTTACTGTTTGCCTTTCAGTATTTTCTATCCATTTCATACTTTTTATTACACCGCTCTCGGGAAACGCTACGTTACCTATGGGGGCGGTTGTGTAATAAAAGGTCAAATCCATATATTCGCCGGTAAAAATTCCATCCTTTAAATTGTGGACTCTGCTGTTAAAGCCCTTTGTGTAGCTTTGAGGCTTTATGGTAACGTTGAACGGAACACGCCAGTCAAGCTTTATATAAAACCTGGTTTCTGCAGCGGTAGATTCAACATAATTCTTAATTTCGATATTATTAAGCGGCATATTGTAGCCCGTAAAAACCTTAACGTCGTTTGTGTAAACACGCTTTCCCGATTTCAGCACATAAAATTCGTGACCGCTCGAAGAATCCTTTACGGGACCCTCTGTGACGTAATCGTACGTTCCCTCTAAAAACGGTGAATACGAGGGGTTAGATTTATTATCAACAGGACTTGCGGGCAAGGTTTCACAGTAATCGCTCAAGACCATACAAAACTTAGATTTTTGTGTTATACCGTTATTTGATTTTTTTGGAGTTATTTGCGTGAATTTTTCAATTCCGAGATACTCCGGCGGTAAATCTATTGATGCAAGCAAAATCTGACGGGCATCATTAAAGGTAATATCGCCGTCACCGTCGTAATCTGCGAACCACTTTCTGCCAAAGGGTAGTTCCTCTATTTTTGCAACGCTTTTAAGCACCATTAGTGCGTCTGCAAGTGATATTTTATCGTCACCGTTAACATCGCCCTTTTGCAGGTCAAGTGCATAGGCGTTTAACGGTGTAAATGCAGAGCATATCGAAAGAAAAATTGCTGTAACCATCAGCACCGAAAAAATTCTTGTTATCCTTTTACTCATACTTCCACCTAATAAAAACACAATATGCTATATAGTAGCATACTTGTTTTTCCAAGTCAAACCAACAAATGTAAAAAATTATTTAAATTTCTCTGCAAGCCTTTTAATTTCTGCTTTTGCCTGTTCATTCAAATTCCCACCAAAGCAATACGAATATGAATACAACGAAACTCCTGAAAAATTGTTACTAAGCTTAAGATATTCGTACTGTCGCGACAAGATATCAGTTTTCTCTCTCCACTCATTTTTTCCGCTACCTGCATTCTCATCCGTTTCGCCGCACTTGTAAGCCGCAAGCCCAAAATAAAGTTTAACGCCTTCATTTTTCGTAATGCTTAACCATTCATTTACCGTTTCGGTAAACGGCATAGTTTCATTTTCGAAGCCATAATAAACCTGCGGCATTAAATAATCTACAAAGCCTTCTTCCTCGCACCATAATTTTACGTCGGCACATATTTTTTCATTTTTCTTTAAATTTGCAGACGGACTCACACCGAAAACCAAAGCCTCGTTATAAGACTTTATAAGATTATAAACAGATGAAATCAAGGACGAAACGTTTGCCTTGCGCCATTCCGGGAGCATCATCTGACCGTTGTTTTCCTTGTAGCTGTTATAGTGAATAGCGTCATTTATATCCTCGCACTCGGGGTAAAAGTAGTCGTCAAACTGTATGCCTGCCACGTTATAATTCTCCACTATTTCCTTCACGCCTGAAAGAATCACTTTTCTTGCGGCAGCATCTGCCGGGTTATAGTAAATACCCTTTTCGCAAATTATAAGGCTGCTTAAATCCTCATCCTCATTGTAGAGCTTTTTCGCAGGATTGTCCTCACTCAATTCACTTATATCTGTCGTGTATGAAATTCGCAAGGGGTTAACCCAGGCGTGCACGGCTATATCATATTCTGCTGCAAGCTCAATGAAAATTTTCAGCGGGTCAAAGCTTATTTCTGCTCCCTCCTTCTCCGCTATGTAGCGTGAGGACGGAAACACCGAGGATTCATAAAGCGCATCACTAAAGCACCTTACTTGAAAAAACACCGTATTTAGTTTATTTTCGCTTATTGATTTAATTATTTCTTCGGCACTTTTGGCATACTCTTCTTCCGTTTTGCCCTTACATATTTCAGAAATCTCGTAAAAACTAAGCCACACACCTCGAAGCTCGGTTTTCTCTTCAATCTTTGTCTCTGCCTGAACCTCGTCCGTATTCAAATCAATATTACTGTTAAAGCAAGAACTTAAATTTAACGACAGCGTTGCCGCTAAAAGCAATGCCAATTTTTTCATAAAAAACACCACCTGTATAAATTATACAAGCGGTGTCGCAAAATTATTCAATTAAATCATCAATGTTGTCTATACCGTAGCCCTCATCTGTTTCAAGGCTGACAACCAAAGGCCTTTGCGGTTTTTCCGTTTTTTCCTCAAATTCAATTTGCTCGTTTTCTTTTTTCTCATAATGCGTTTTTATTAAAACAAGCATCAAGATATTAACGGCGTACTGAACAAGGCAGAAAGTATACTGCACTCTTTGCAAGAGCACACCTGTGTTTTCCTCTCTGCTTACAACAAGCTTGAACACTACGTATGCACAGGAAACTACTACTGATATAAGCTCAGCGAATTTGATTTTCCCTTCATTTTTATCTCTGAAAAAGTACCACGCAGAAAGAAGCATCAGGAAAAAGCTAAACGATGCAACAACGTAATAAACGTCTGCAAGCACATCTGCAAGCGTTGTATCAAGCGTTGACAAGAGTGCCTTTACAGTACCCTTGAAAAAGTGTGAAATTAAAACAAAAAGTAAAAAGCCCTTTAAAGCCTTTACCCCTTTTTGGCTTTTAATATCTTTAATCTTTCGGTGTGCCGCTTTTTCATCATTGAGTGCAAGATAAGAAAGAAAAGCAAATATGTAAACCGATAAATCGGGAAGCTTTGCTATAAAGCCCAATTTCCCCTCAATTGACGGAAGCTCATATAAAAGCCAGAGAATGGCGTTACTTGCAAAAAGCAACACTGTTGCAACCATTATAACTCTGGCTGAATTTTTTAAAAATCTTTGTTTTAGCATAATATCACTCATAAATAATGGCGACACTTCTGTGCCGCCATTTATTTTAATTATAAATCTTGCTTTTGTGAACTAACCTTTAATTGCTCTTTACCGAGTGCTTCAATTTCTTCTGCTGATGCGTCGGCAAGCTTTGCAGCTAATTCTTCACGGCGAACAAGAAGTTCTGCGTACATACGCTCTCTCTTCTCACCGCTCAAGTCGTAGAAGAGAATAGGAATAATACCTAAAAGACCTGTAAGCGTAGGAATGATTGTTGCAATAGCAAAAAGACCATGCTTTGTTTCGTCTGTTTGAGCCTGACCTCTTGTGTAAGAGCTAATGTCGTAACCAATCATCTTTTTAAGCTGTAATGAAACCGCTGAGTTAAGAATGCTTGCAAGCTTTTTAGTAAGTTCTCTTGCAACGGAGGTCATAGCCTCAGTACGGTAACCGTTTTTCCATTCGCAGTAGTCCATAGCTTCGTTATACATTTCACTCGGGATAACTCTGCGAACACCCCAGAATACCATGTAGATAGCCTCTTTAATTGCCATTACAAAGAACATAGGCAGTACCTTTTTGTACAGACCGTTATGCTTACCGCCTATCATACCAACAAGGTATACAGGAATGTCTAAGATAGGCTGAATCTTTGTAGAAACAAGATAAAGTGTTTTTGTTGAGAATCTTCTTCTGAACCATGGTACAAAGTAGAATGAGAACGGGTTAATAATAGCACCCGGAATACCTGCAACCATTGTCATAGAAGCAAAGTTAAGAACGTCTATGTAATAGTCGTTTATACTACCGCCAACACTAAAGTTGGAAAGTGTTTCTGAAAGTGTGAGCAACAGAATCGGTTTGTTGTTAATAACTGATTTAAGTCCCTGAATAACACTTGGTGTTTCAATGGACTGCATAACTCTTTCTCGCGTCATAACGCAGAATACAAGCGCCGCGAAACCACTTACGATTGCGGTAAAGTTACCCATAACCATAAATGTACTTGTATAGGAAAGGTTAATAACCTTGTTACCGATTAAGTCAAGAAGAACTGTAAGTATTTGCTGTGGCAACTTTTCACCCAACAAGCCGGAAACGAACTCAGCAACGGTAATAAGCCTTGTACGGTCAACAGGGTGTGGCGTAATGGTTGCCAACATACCTGTTCTTGCAATACTTCTGAAGGTACCCGCACCCTCACGGACAATTGTCAGCAAGAAGTACGTAATAAACTTAGACATATCTCTTGAGCCCTTGCCGCTGAAGAGCATAGGCATTAACCAGTAAAAGCAGGTACCGATTGTACCAGGAATACCAAGTGCAACAAGATACGGTTTAAATTTACCCCAACGTGTACGTGTTTTTTCAACAATTGCTGCTGTAAACACGTCGTTAATAACGTCCCAAAATCCGTTAACAACACGTACGATAGTCTGGAAGTCAAGGTCGATTTGAAGAATGTTTGTAACGAAACGGTCGTTAAAGGAGTCAATATTGAAGCTCTGGCACATATCGTAAACAACGTACCAGACAGTCTCCTTAAGACCTACGTAACGACGATTTTCGTAAACGTATTCTCTGTAATTCTTACCCTCTGATTCAGTATCTACCGCAACGCCTTCTTGGACTTCTAAATTTTCATTTTCCAAAAAAGACACCTCCACGGTTACATATCTCGATAATTATATCACAGCAGGTTGAAGTTTGCAACAAAAAAACACCAATTTAAACTACATAAAATCAACCTTGTTGAAAATTGCTAATTTAATTTTATTTAGTTGTGCAAAATAACCACGGCCACCCGCATTTCACTTTCTTTCAAGAAGGCTGTAATTCATGCTCACGTATGAAAGCGAAGCCGTAAAGCTCTCTGCCCTGAGACTGTCGTAAACAAGACCGGATATAATAAAATCCGCCTCGTTTTCAGCAAGTGCCTTAAAGTGATTTTCCTCATCCAAAACCATAAATTCAATTTTACAGCCCATTCGGTTTGCAACAAGTGAAGCAACGTCAACGTCTATGCCAACAACGTTACCGTTTTCATCTAAATCGCAAAAAGGCGCACCCGTTATTGAAACACCTACGGTAAGTGTTGAAGCCGTATCACTTAAAGCATTAAGAACAACTGCACCGCCATTACCTGATTTGTGCGACTCTTTTATTTTTTCAATTTCACCGTTCTCAATACATTCTAACAACGTTGAGTTAAAGCGGTTCGAAAGCTCGCTTTCCTTGTTGAAATAAGCGCAAAAATCCGTTGTAAAGCTAAGAGGCTTTACAACCCTAATTTTCCTTTTAGAATCAACGTAAAGCTGAGCTGAAAATTCATCAAGAACAACGTAGTCTGCCTCTTCGTTTTCAACCGAGGCAACAGCCGCCTCTTCTGTGACAAAGGTTTTAATTTCCTTCGCATCAGTAAAAGCTACCTTTACAGCTTCTGCCTCAAGTGAATTTGCTTTAACAGCAATAATTTTTTCGTTTGTTTCAACCTCTTTGTTTTCGGTTCCCTTGCAGCCTGCAAGAAAAAACGAAATACAAAGAATCAGGGTTAAGCATTTTATAAGTAGTTTCAACTTTTTTCTCCTGCGTACGAGTAATTTATTACCGACATAATACATCATTTTCCGACAAATTTCAATGAAAAAAGAAAAAAACACAGAATCAGGAAGAAGCGAAAGCACTTAACAGTGCGAACCTGACTCTGTGATTTTTTTGGAACATTAAAAACTTTTTAATATTCCTCCCCCTTGGTTTAAAACCCCATTGAAACGATTGGTGTGAGAACCGTTTCAACAATGCTAATTTTAGCACAAATCTTTTTTCTTTTAAACCATCTTTTTACAAGTGATTATTTTTTGTACGAAAATGACATTTTTTTGTAAAATTTTGTGCTTTTGTTAAGTTTGTAGTGTATTTGTTTCAAAATAGTTAATCGTAAAGCTTATAGGTTTCCTCCGCAGCCTTCTTAATTTCGTATATTAAATCATTCGGAGACTTAACCTTTACCCTGCTGCCGAATTGTAAAATCCAGGCAACAAGACCGTTGCTTACCGCTGCGTTAGTTTTTAATATAAACGAAGTACCGTCGTGCTTTTGAATTTTAACGCTTTTTCCGAATCTGTCGAGCATTACGTCGAGCAGGTCGTTATTGCAAATAAGCTGTATCGGCTTTGGCTCACCGCTGAACATATTAAATGATTTGTTTGCGTAATCTGCCGCATCAAATTTATTTGAATAGTTAGAAACCTCAGAAAAATGACGCGCCTTCTCTTTTGTTACGGTAACAGAGCTTATGCGGTCAATTCTGACGTGCATTAAATTGTCGTACTTTTCGTTGTTGCAAATCAGGTAATAGTTGTCGTTTGACCATATAAGAGCATAAGGACTGACCTTATGAAGCTTTTCCTCCGTTGCCGTTTTAAATTCCTCTGTGATTTTTCTTTTTTGATAAACGATTTCCACCTTAAGATTTTTGTTTATTGCCTTGTCGAGCTCGCTTATAGTATAGTAGATTCTTTCGTTAGAGGTTTTAGGACGTTTTTCAACGTAGACCTGCGAATGCAACACCTTTGATTGTTTTTCGCTTAAAAAGCTTTCAAGCTTATTTACAAGCTCTGCCGTCTTATTTGCAGAAATAAAATTTGCCGCCTGCACTGCGTCCGAAATAAGACGTATTTCTGCCTCCTGAAATTTTCTTTCCCCAAGAAAATATCCTGCGTTACCTCTGTCACTTGATTTTATTATGTCGTAGCCGAACTCTCTTAAAACCTCAATATCCTTATAAACAGACTTTCTTTCTGCGGGGATACCTAAATTCTGAAGCTTTCCACTGAGCTCTGTTGCGTTGAGTGGGTTTTCTTCATCGGTTTGCTTTTCAAAAATATCTGCAAGCACAAGTAATTTAAGCTTAGAATTCTGTACTCCTGCCATAATACAACCACCTTTCAGCTTTGGTCGGCGGAAAGCTGTTCTAAAAACTATTTCGGAATATTTCCGTCAACATAGTGTGATAATACCAAAAATGACAAATTTAGTCAACAAACTATAAACATAATGCAATTGACTTTTTTTATAAAAATTGGTAAAATAAAGAAAAAGGTTACGAAAGGGATGGTTTTATGCTTAACGGTATACTCGGTTATTCAACCTATTACAACAATAATGAGTCATATTTAAGAGGCGTTGCCGCTGCTACTGAGGCAGAGGCTGTAGCTCGCGCAGCCGTCCCTGTAAAATCTGCTGCAGAAGCAGCACACACAAGTGCTTCAAATTATGGTGGCTTCAGCAAATCGAGTCACTTTGAAGGCAGTGTAAACGGACTTGCAAATCAGACAAAAATGAAGCACTTAAACGAAGATGAGCTTCAGCTGCTCAAAAAGCCTGATGCAGCTAAAACTCCGCAGGAGGTTATGGAGGACAGCGAGTGTAAAACCTGTGCCGAAAGAAAATACCAGGACGGCTCCGATGACCCGGGTGTTTCCTTTAAAACAGCAGCGCACATAGCTCCCGAACAGGCTGCCGCAAAGGTAAGAAGCCACGAATACGAGCACGTTTCAAGAGAGCAGGCAAAGGCTCGCAGAGAAGACCGCAAGGTAGTAAGCCAGAGTGTAACAATTCACACAAGCATTTGCCCTGAATGCGGTAAAGCTTACGTTTCCGGCGGTGTTACAAACACAGTAACAAAGGGCGAAAACAAAGCTGTTGCAGAATCGAAGGCAGCAGATAACGAAAAAGCTCAGGACTGATTCTTAATTAACAACAAAAACTGCTAATCCACTGACGGGTTAGCAGTTTTATTATATTAGATTTTAATTATATTATATATATTTACAAATCTTCACAATAGGTGTATAATTATTTTATGTGCGAAAAAACAAGCAGAAGGCGTGGTGTTACAATGGTAGGTCTTAAAATCGGTTTAGATATTGGCACGGGAAACGTTACCGCTGCAATTGAGGGCAAGGGCATTGTTTTGTGCGAGCCTGCAGTTTTAGCGTTAGAGCGTGAAACAGGCAAGGTATTGGCAGCCGGTAAAGAGGCACTTTCTATGACCGGTAGGTGTCCCGATGCAATAAAATTAGTAAGACCACTCCTTTCGGGCGGTATTTCCAACTTAGAAAACAGCAAGCTGCTTTTAAAGAATTTTATTGAAAAGATTTGTAAAAACAAAATTTTCAAGCCTACTGTTGCCGCTACAATGCCGGCAGGTCTTACAAACCTTGAAAAGCGCAATATACTTGAATGCATTTTGAGCGCAGGTGCAGGCAGAGCTGTTTTAATAGAAGAGCCGCTTGCCGCGGCACTTGGCACAGGTGTTATGTTAGACAAGCCCTACGGCACTATGATTGTAAATGTAGGCGCAGGCACAACAAGCGTTGCCGTTATTACCATGGGCAGTGTTGCCGTTGCAAAAAGTGCAAAAATCGGCGGCAACGATATGGACAAAAAAATTAAAACCCACTTAAAGGATAACCGCGGCGTTGCCGTTGGTAAGCTTACCGCTGAGGAATTAAAAATAATTTTAGGCGGTGCTGAAATCCGCGACGAAAGCATAGTTGCTATTTCCAAGGGTAAAGATATGACTGACGGTATGCCAATGTTTTTTGAGGTTACTGCAGAGGAAATTCACTTTGCAATAAAGGAATGCATAGAGGATATTTGCAAGGTAATAACCGAGGTGCTGGAGGTTACTCCCCCGGAATTAGTCAACGATATTACAGATGACGGAATTTTTCTTTGCGGCGGTGTTGCGTCTATGTACGGGCTTGACAAATTCATTGAAAAGCAAACCGGCATAAAGGTAAAAATCCCCGGAAGAGAAAAGGATATAGCGGCACTCGGCTGCTTAAGAACAATGTGCGAGGAGAACTATCTTTCGCAAAACGGCTACCATTTTGTTACATTAGAAACGTTAGGATGAGAATTTATGCGAATACTTGTTATTGACGGAAACTCAATATTAAACAGAGCATATTATGGTGTAAGGCTTCTTTCCACAAAGGACGGCAGATACACTAACGGTATTTACGGCTTTTTAAATATTTTTCTTTCTCTGCTTTCAAGTTTTGAGCCTGAGGCGGTAGCAATTGCATTTGACTTAAAGGCACCTACCTTCCGCCATAAAATGTATGCCGAGTACAAGGCAGGCAGAAAGCCCGCTCCAAGAGAATTAGTTGAACAATTTGCACCCTTAAAGGAATTACTTACCGTTTTAGGCTACACCGTAGTTGAAAAAGAGGGCTACGAGGCAGATGATATTTTAGGTACAATTTCCGCTGCCTGCGGTAAGGATGATTTTTGCTACATTGCAACGGGTGACCGCGACTCCTTACAATTAGTGCGCGAAAACGTAAACGTTATTTTAGCATCCACAAAAGCGGGTCAACCCGTTTCAACTGTTTACGATGTTGCAAAAATCAAGGATGAATACTCCGTAGCACCTGAGCAGCTTATAGATATTAAGGCAATTCAGGGTGACTCTTCAGATAATATACCCGGTGTTGCAGGAATTGGCCCAAAGGGCGCCATTGACCTTATAAGCACTTTTCAATCTATTGAAAGCATCTACGAAAATTTAGAAACGCTTGATATTAAAGCAGGCACAAAGGCTAAGCTTGAGGCATCCAAAGAAAGTGCATTTTTAAGTAAAACCTTAGGAACAATTTGTCTTGAGGCACCTATAAGCACAGACTTAAGTGACTACAAAATCAAGCCTGCAGATAAAGAAAAAGCAAAAAGACTTTTCGCCTCCTTAGAAATGTTCAAGCACATTAAGCGCTTCAATTTAGACGAGGAGTCAGAGGAAGGCACAGTAACCGCAGCAAAGGAAATAGAGGCCTATGCTGTAGATGATTACGACTCATTCTTAGCAGAATTAAAAAACAGCGGCAAGGCGTATTTTATAACGAGCTACAACGACGGCGGAATCGAATGCTTCTTTTTCAAAACAGACAAGGGCGTTGCAATTGTTAATAACACAGATTTTATGTTTATGAGCTTTGCAAAAGAGCTTTTGTGCTGCGAGCAAATTGAAAAATACACAGATAATGCAAAGCACTTGTTTGCTTTTTGCGAAATAAACGGATTTGATGCCAAAGGAATAAAGCTTGACACGTCCTTAGCGGCATATTTATTAAACCCCAACTCTTCAGACTACAGCGTATCAGCCCTTAGTGAGGTTTACGGACTTGAAAAGGTCAAAATAAAAGCAGATGATGAGGAGCTGTGCGATTTATTCCAAGATGAAAAAGCAAATATAAAAAGCGCTGCGGTAATGGAAGCGCTCTCCTTAAAGCTTATGAGTGCAATTACTGAAAACAACCAGGAAAAGCTGCTTTACGAAATAGAAATTCCTCTTGCGAGAGTGCTTGCGGCTATGGAGCGCGAGGGCTTTTCCGTAGACAGAGAGGGTATTGTTTCTTACGGTGAAAAATTAGCAGGTATAATAGATGTTAAATTAGGAAACATCTATGCTCTTGCAGGCTGTGAGTTCAACGTTAACTCCCCTAAGCAATTAGGTGATGTGCTGTTTTCTGAGGATAAGCTTAACCTGCCCCACCAAAAGAAAACAAAAAACGGCTACTCCACAAATGCAGAGGTGCTTGAGTTTTTAAAGGATAAGCACCCTATTATTCCTGAAATTCTTGAATACAGAACTCTTTCCAAATTAAAGTCCACCTATTGTGACGGACTTTTAAAGGTTATAGATAATGACGGAAGAATTCACTCTACCTTAAACCAGACGGAAACACGTACAGGAAGAATTTCCTCTACCGAGCCCAACCTGCAGAACATTCCCGTAAGAACTGAATTAGGCAGAGAATTGCGCAGATTTTTCAATGCAAAGGAAGGCTTTGTGTTGGTTGATGCCGACTACTCACAAATTGAGCTTCGTGTACTTGCCGCAATGGCAGATGACGAAATAATGAAAAACGCCTTTATTGAAAATCTTGATATTCACACAGCAACGGCTTCGCAGGTATTTTCCGTACCTATGAACGAGGTTTCAAGTGACGACAGAAGAAAAGCAAAGGCTGTAAACTTTGGTATAGTTTACGGAATTGGTGCTTTCAGCCTTTCTAACGATATAGGCACCTCTGTGCAAGAGGCTGACCGTTATATAAAAAGCTACCTTGCGAATTATTCCGGTGTTGCAGCTTTTATGGAAAAATGCAAATCGGATGCAAAAAGCAAGGGCTATGCCGAAACGGTTTTCGGCAGAAGAAGATATCTGCCCGAGCTTACCTCCTCTAATGCAAATCTCCGTAATTTCGGCGAAAGAGTTGCTATGAACATGCCAATCCAAGGCACCGCTGCCGATATTATTAAAATTGCTATGATAAAAGTGTGGGAACGACTGAAGGCAGAAGTACCCGAAGCACATTTAATTATGCAGGTGCACGATGAACTGATTATTGAGGCACCCGAAAGCAGGCAGGAAGAGGTTGCTGCTTTATTAAAGCAAGAAATGGAAAACGCCGTAAAAATGTCTGTACCCTTTACTGCAGACGTAAATTGCGGAAAAACCTGGTATGATGCAAAATGATAGATGATATTAAAATTTTACCAATGAATGAAGCTCACCTGAAGGATTTAGCGTTACTTGAAAAGCAATGCTTTTCTACTCCTTGGAGTGAAAACGCCTTAAGAGCAGAATTAGAAAAAGACAACGCAAGATTTTTTGTAGCGATAACCAAAAACGAGGTTTCCGGCTACATTGGCGCAAACAACGTACTTGGCGAGATTTACGTTGATGATATTGCAGTTTTTTATAATTACCGGGGCTTTGGAATAGGTGAGGCTCTTTTAAGGCATTTAGTAAGCGTTGCCGAAAAGGAAAGCTGCTCCCTTATTACTTTAGAGGTAAGGGTAAGCAACGCCCCTGCACGTGCCCTTTATGAAAAGGTCGGCTTTAAAAACGTTGGTATTCGCAAGAATTTTTATGAGCAGCCAAAAGAGAATGCTGTTATCTACACCAAATATTTAGGAGAATCTAAATGAAAATTTTAAGTATAGAAAGCTCGTGCGATGAAACTGCAGCAGCAGTTGTAGAGGACGGAAGACACGTCCTTTCAAATATAGTTGCAAGTCAGGTTGAGGAGCATAAAATTTACGGTGGCGTTGTACCGGAAATAGCATCACGCAGACACGTTGAAGCCATAAGCGGTGTTGTAAAAAACGCTTTAAGTGAAGCAGACTGCAGCTTAGAGGATATTGATGCCATTGCCGTAACCTATGCGCCCGGTCTTATTGGTGCACTTTTAGTCGGAGTTAATTACGCTAAAGGACTTGCCGTTGCAGCCAACAAACCCTTAGTACCCGTACACCACTTAAGGTCTCACATTGCCGCAAACTATTTAAGCTCCGAGGAATTAAAGCCTCCGTTTTTAGCTCTTGTTGTTTCAGGCGGACACAGTCATATTGTAAATGTTAAAAACTACACCGAGTTCGAGGTAATAGGCAGAACTCGTGACGACGCCGCAGGTGAAGCAATGGATAAGGCGGCAAGAACTGTCGGTCTCCCCTACCCGGGCGGTGTTAATTTAGATAAAATCTCTCAAAACGGTGACGAAAACAAATACAAGTTTCCTACCCCTCACCTTTCAACCGGTAAGTACGATTTCAGCTTTTCAGGGCTTAAAACCTTTGCCGTAAATTTAGTACATAACGCCTCACAAAAGGGTGAAGAGGTAAAGGCTGAGGATTTGGGTGCTTCGTTTATAAAGACCGTTACCGACATACTTGTAAAAAACACCATTGCCGCTGCAAAAGATTACGGCGTACAGCAAATAGCTTTGGCAGGCGGCGTTTCCGCTAATTCACGCCTTAGAAAAAAGATGGCAGAAGCTTGCGAAAAAAACGGTTTTAAGCTTTTTATGCCTGAATTAAAATATTGCGGTGACAATGCTGCAATGGTAGGCGCGCAGGGCTATTATGAATTTTTGAGCGGAAAAAGAGCGGGCTCTGACCTTAATGCAGTCGCCTCCATGCCTATAACAGAAATAACGGAATAATTTTAAAATTGTATTGAAATTTAAATAAGCTTATGCTAAAATATCTTAAACACTATGAACAAGAGAGTAAAAAGATCTTTTTGTGTACAGAGAAAAATGCGGCTGCTGAGAGCATTTTCATAAAACCCTTTTGAAGTTCACTTGGGAGTGGTACGGCTGAAAAGGCAGTAGGTCGTAACGGGTGTAACCGTTATATTACAAAAGAGAGTTTGCTATGCAAAAATAAGGGTGGTACCGCGGAGCTGTCTTCGTCCCTTTGTGGGGATGAGGGCTTTATTTTTTTGCCCGACGCCCTGATATACATCTGAAAGAAAGGTAGTTGTAAAAAATGCTTGAAAACGCAAACGCTTTAAAGCAACAATTCACAGAAAAGGTTAATAGTGCCTCATCCTCTGCTGAGCTTGAACAATTAAGAATTGAATTCCTCGGCAAAAAGGGTCCTATTACCTCTCTTATGAGCGAGTTAAGGAATATTCCTAACGAGCAAAAGAAGGAAGCAGGTCAGATTATAAATGAAGTAAAGCAATTCATTGAAAAAACACTTGCTGATAAAAATGAAGAAATTAAAAAGGCTGAGGAAGAGGCTCTTATAAACTCTGCTGAGGACTACGACGTTTCGTTCCCGCTTAATGAGGATAAAGGCTCCTACCACCCGATTACTCTTGTACAAAGAGAGGTTGAGGACATTTTTGCAGGTATGGGCTTCTCTATTGAGGACTATGACGAAATCGTTGACGATTACCACTGCTTTGAGGCACTCAATATTCCTAAGCACCACCCTGCCCGCGATATGCAGGATACGTACTACTTAAGCTCAAATCAGCTTTTGAAAACACACACCTCTGCCGCACAGAATGCTATTCTCATTAAGTATAAGAAGGAGCTTGAAAACAACAGACCGATTCGTGTTATTTTCCCGGGCAGATGCTTCAGAAATGAAAAAATTGATGCTTGTCACGAAAACACCTTCTTCCAGATGGAGGGTATTATGGTAGATAAGGATATTTCTATTTCTAACCTTATTTACTTTATGAAAACTATGCTTTCAGAGGTTTTCAACCGTGATATTACCGTTCGTTTAAGACCCGGCTTTTTCCCATTTGTTGAGCCCGGCTTCGAGCTTGATATCCAGTGTCTTATTTGCGGCGGCGACGGCTGTCCTTCCTGTAAGGGCTCAGGCTGGCTTGAGCTTTGCCCCTGCGGTATGATTCACCCTAACGTTTTATCTATGGGCGGAATTGACCCTGAGGAATACACAGGCTTTGCCTTTGGCCTTGGTCTTACAAGACTTGCTATGATGCGCTACGGCATTAAGGACATTCGCGTATTCAACAGCTGCAACTTAAAGGCTCTTTCACAATTCACGAACAGAACCTTTATTGACGACGAGGAGGGTAAATAATGTTTGTTTCAATTAACTGGATTAAAGAGTACGTTGACCTTTCCGGTCTTGACGTTAAAAAGCTTATAGAAAGCTTTACCCTTGCTACCGCAGAGGTTGAGGATATTATTGTAAAAGGTGAAGATATTCAAAACGTAGTAGTTGGTGAAATTCTTTCCATTGAAAACCACCCTAACTCAAAAAAGCTTCACCTTCTTAAGGTTGACGGCGGCGACAGAGTTTACGACGTTGTTTGCGGTGCACCTAACGTAAGAGAAAATATGAAAATTGCCTTTGTTAAGGCAGGCGGCAAGGTTCCTGCGGGCGATATTACAAAGGCTACCGTTGCAGGCTTTGAGTCTGAGGGTATGTGCTGCTCTGCTTTTGAGCTTGGTCTTTCCGACGACAAGTCAGGTCTTATGGAAATTGACGCAGACGCACCTAACGGTACAGATTTAAAAGAAATTTACCCAATTGACGACATAATTTTCGAGGTGGATAACAAATCACTCACCAACCGCCCTGACCTTTGGGGTCACTATGGTATTGCCCGTGAGTTTGCTGCACTTGCAGGCAGAGAATTAAAACCGCTTAAGCTTTCAGATTTAGCTTATGACGGAAACGAAAAAATCAAGGTTACCGTTGAAAGACCTGACTTAGTTTACCGTTACTCCTGCGTTAAAATGGATAACATCACTAAAAACGTAAGTCCCCTTTCCTTACAAATACGTCTTTACTACTGCGGTATGCGCGGTATTAACCTGCTTGCTGACCTCACAAACTACATTATGCTTGAAATGGGTCAGCCTACGCACGCATTTGACGGCAACAAAATAGACGAAATTAAAATTGGTACGCCTGAAGAAAACTGCAAATTCACAACTCTTGATAACACAGAAAGAGATATTACAACAGACACACTTTTAATTAAAAACGCTACCACCCCTGTTGCTATTGCAGGTATTATGGGTGGTCTTGATTCTGAAATTGTAGGTACAACAAACTCCGTTGTTCTTGAGTGTGCCAACTTTGACGGCGTTTCTGTACGTAAATCCTCTTCAAGACTCGGTCTTCGTACAGATGCTTCTGCAAGATACGAAAAAATGCTTGACCCTGAAATGACCGTAACAGCAGCAAAAAGATTTGCTTACCTTTTACAGGATATTGACAAGGGTGCACGCGTTGCTTCACAGTTAACAGACGAATACACAAAAAAATACCCTGAAATTGAAATTGATTTTGACAAAGCTTACGTTGATAAATATACAGGTATTGATATTTCTACAGAAAGAATCAACACAACCTTAAAGAGTCTTGGCTTTGAGGTTACTATGGACGGTGACAGCTTCCACATTAAGGTTCCGTCATGGCGCGCTACAAAGGACGTTACAATAAAGGCGGATATTATTGAAGAAATCACCCGTATTTACGGCTACGACAACTTCAGCATTATTACAACAAAAAGTCCTTTAAAGCCTGTAAGAAGCACAGCTGTCCGTGCAGAAAGCAACGAAATCAAAGATATTTTAGTTAAGCACTACAATCTTCACGAGGTACACTCTTATATTTGGGGTGACGTAAGAAGATACAAAAAGCTGGGTATTGAGGTTGAGGACAACGTTAAGGTACTTAACATTGAAAGCTCTGACAACGGCACAATTCGTAATTCAATGATTCCTACACTTTTAACCGCTGTTTCTGATAACAAGGACTTTAAGGAAGCTTTTGGCATTTTTGAAATAGGCAGAGTGGTTAAGGGCTTGAAGGCAGACGGTACCGCAAACGAAAAGAGAGCCTTAGGCGTAGTTCTTTTCGATAAAAAGGCAGCTGAAAAAGATTTATATTTTAAAGCACTTAACATTGTTAACACACTTATGCTTGCAATTAAGCACGATGCACCTGAATTTAATAAGGTTGCACCTGCTCACGCTTACGAGCACCCTAAAAACACGGCAGAAATCCGTTTAGGAAACGCTTGTGTCGGTGTTGTACACACACTTCACCCTTCTGTGCTTGCAAAGCTTGACAAAACAGGCAAGGCTGTTTGCATTGAAATAGACGTTGACGATTTAATTGCTGTTTCAAACAATAACATTAATTTCGCCGAGCCGTCCACACAACAGTCCACCTACTATGACTTATCGCTCGATATTTCTTGCGGAGCTAAGTTCTCACAGCTCCAGGAATGCTGGAATAAGCTTGGCCTTACAGAGCTTACAAGCGTTAACGTTATTGATACCTTTGAAAAGGACGGCGTTAAGAGCATTGCTGTAAGATTTATTTTCTCATCTAAAGAAAGAACTCTTGAAATGGAAGAGGTTCAGGGCTGGATAGACAGAATTCTGGAAAATCTCGCAGGAATAAACGTTTCTCTTAAAAAATAATTAATAGAAATGTCGAAATTTCTTAAAAAAATACTGTTGTATTTTTATTATGCATAGTTTATAATAGACTTATAAAATAATTGGGAGGTGTTCTTATGACAGATAAAACAATCCAATTTGCCATTAGAGATGAGCATGAGAAAGAGATGAGAGAAATTCTTGTTTCTGTTTACAATGCACTTGTAGAAAAGGGTTATAACCCCACCAGCCAACTTGTAGGTTACATTTTGTCCGAGGACCCAACCTACATTACTACTCACAACAATGCAAGAAGCTTAATTCGTAAGATTGACAGAGATGAGCTTTTACAAGCACTTCTTAAGGCATATCTTAACGGTTAATGCGCTTCAAAAAATAAGGAGTGTTCAAATTGGCTAAAACTGAAGCAAGCTTTCTTACTTATAAGGGTAAGCCACTTGTTCGTAAGGGTAACACCATTTACTACGGTGATATGAACGACCCCTTCGTGCTTATGATTTCTATTGCAGATTCTCACGAGGTTCACGGCGTTCAAATAGCTGACAAGGTTACAGTTCAGCTTTTCAATACCGACCCTACTGTGAACCCAATGCAGGCAATTGTTAAAAAAACTGAAGCAAAAGGTCTTTGGGCTGCAATGGATATTGGCGTTACCTGGCTTGAAAGAGCTATTCAAACGGCAGAATAAAAAAACAAAAACAGGCTATTGCGAAAGCAATAGCCTGTTTTATTTCGATTAATTAATTCAGCTTATTCTTTAAAACTCTTAACAAAATAGCTGCAAGTAAAAGTCCTGCTGCACCCTGAAGCAAATTCATGGGTATATTTGCAAGGGAGGCAGAAAAGCCGTACAAAAAACCTTCAAAAACATAGTAGCCCGCTACCATTGTAAGCTCAGCTAAAACCCCTGATACCAGTACCATAAGGCTCTTTTTGCGTGTTTTTAAAAGCTTTGCCACTAAAAAAGCTACAAGCACCATTAAGCCTTTTATAACAAACGTTGCCGGTGCATAAGCTGTGTAACCCGAAAGGACATCTGCAAGACAAGAACCGATTCCTGCTGCTAAAAAACCGTATCCGCAAGGCAAGGTAAACGCTGCAACAAGAACAAGACAATCGCCCAAATTCACGTACCCGTTAAGAGGTGTAGGTATTTTTACAACCATGGTAGCAACGCAAATAAGCGCGGCAAACATAGCTGAGATTATTGTGGTTTTCAATTTTTGTCTTTGCATAAAAAAACCTCTTTCTTCTTTTTTACCGCAGAATACCCCTCTTTTAATAAATTCAACCTATATAAATTTAAAGAATTTCACCCTGCTCAATAGCCATTATCTGGTCTACTCTTCTCTGGTGTCTGCCGCCCTCAAACTCTGTTGAAAGGAAAACGTCTACCAATTCACAAGCAGCGCCGCCACCTATAACTCTTGCACCCATACAAAGCACGTTTGCATCATTATGAAGACGTGTGAATTTTGCGCTGAAATAATCTGAACAGCAAGCTGCACGAATACCCTTAACCTTGTTTGCAGCCATTGAAATTCCAATACCCGTACCACAGCAAAGAATTGCTTTTTCAGCAAAGCCCTCCGTTACCTTAAGGCAAGCTACCTGCGCGAATTTTGCATAGTCTACTGAATCAGTTGAATGTGCGCCGCAATCAATAAACTCTATGTTCTTTTCCTCTAAAAACTTTTTTATTTCTTCCTTTAACGGAAAACCTGCGTGGTCTGATGCAATAGCTATCATTTTAAAATCCTTCTTTCAAATTATTTATTTTCTTGTTTCTTTTTTAATTCTCTTTCCGCTTGCGCTTGGGAAAGTCTTAAATATTTAGGCACTAAGTCCTCTGCTTTTATTGTATTATCTTCAGACTCAAGAATCAAGTCCTCTGCAATAAGCGCTACCGAAGAGGCAGACTGATAACGAATAGCAGCAGAAGCAATTGTAACGTTGCTCAATTCACCCTTCATTTTATTATAGCACACGTTTGCGCCGTCACCTATTAAAGCTATGCGTTTTTTTTGCGATTTAAGGCGTTCTGTAAGCTCGTCAATAGAAATTGCATCATCCTTTGTCAAGCGGCTCATTTTAGCGCCTTCACAGTCAAATAAAGCACAATACACCTGGTTGCAGCGTGCATCCATAACAGAAGCGGCAATAACGCCCGTATTTTCGAGCGGCTTTGCTATTGCCTCTAAGGTAGAAACTGCAACGCAGCTTTTATTTAACGGGTCTGCCATACCCTTTACTAACGAAACACCTATTCTTATACCCGTAAATGAACCGGGACCGTTTGAAACTGCAAGGTAGTCTATATCATTTAAAGAAACTGCTGCTTTTTTTAACGTGCTTTCCACCATTGGCAAAAGCGTTTGACTGTGTGTAAGCCCCGTGTTAGAGGCTTCGCACGCAATAACCTTGCCGTTTTCCACAACGGCAACAGAAGCACTTGTTGCAGAGCTTTCAACACCAAGAATCTTCATAAGCTTTTTCTCCACTTAATTTAAAAATACGGCTGTTTTCATCCTTGCCGTGTTCAATTTCAATTCTGATATAATTATCGGGTAAGGCATTTTCAATATTTTCACTCCACTCAATAGCAAGCACAGCATTTGTATCAAGATAATCGAAAAAGCCTGTTGAGCATAAATCATCAAAGGTAGTAATTCTGTACATATCAAAATGGTAAAGTTTTTTTGCGCTACCATATTCATTAACAAGAGCAAAGGTAGGACTTGAAACCTCTGCTTTTATTCCCATACCCTCACAAAGACCTGCTGTAAAGGTTGTTTTACCCATACCCAAGCCGCCAAAATATGCAATTACCTCACCGCCCTTTAAGGTGCTGCCGAGTTTTTTTGCATATTCCATTGTTTCCTCGAGGCTATTAACTTCTACTCTTACCATAATTTTAACGCTTACCCCACTTGAAATAATATCCGAATATATGTATAATAACAATATTCTTAAATAAAATCAAGGGGGCAAGGGTTTGAAAAAATTTTTTTCTGTTACAAAAAGATTTATTCAGGAAACGGACAAACCGTTATTGCTTTTAATTATAATTACTTCTGTTTTTGGTGCGTTAATGGTTTTTAGTGCTACAAGGTTTCGCCTTGAGGATGGTCAAGTAATTGACCGTGACGCCGTTGTTATGATTATTGCGGCAGTCGTAGGTATTATAGTAACGCTTATAATTTCTGCTATAGACTATGAATTTGTCATGAAGCTATGGCCCATAATCGGCGGTATTTGTATAGTACTAATGATTATTACACTTATTTTTGGTGCAGCGCCTGATGCAAGACCTGACTCAAAGTGCTGGCTTAAAATTGGTGAAATTTACTTTCAGACCTCAGAGCTTGTTAAAATCGGCTTCCTTATAACCTTTTCTATGCACCTTGAGCTTTTAAGAGATAAAATAAACAAGCTTTCCTCTGTTATGCTGTTGGGCGTACACGCTGCAATTCCGATTATACTTGTTGTTCTTACAGGTGATATGGGTTCAGCACTTGTTTTCATTGTTATGACAATTGGCATGCTCTTCTTTGCGGGACTTCACTGGGGTTATTTTGCTTGCGGCGGTGCTTTGCTTTTGTCTGTTTCACCGCTTATATGGATGTACATTTTCAGCGAATACCAGCAAAAAAGATTTCTGGCACTTTTCAGACCTGAGCAATACCCTAACGAAAGCTTCCAGCAGCTAATCGGCTTAAATGCACTCGGCTCAGGAGGCTTTTGGGGAAAAGGATATTTAAAAGGCGTATACACACAAGGCGGCTTTGTTCCCGAGCGTGAAAACGATATGATTTTCACCGCTATCGGCGAGGAAACAGGCTTTTTCGGATGTATTCTAACCTTAGCGTTGTTGCTCTTGATAGTCTACAAAATTATAAAAACAGCAAAGCACACAAGAGATTTCTCAACACAAATTTTCTGTTACGGAATGGCAACTATGATTACCGCACAGGTGCTTATTAACATAGGTATGTGTTTAATGCTGCTCCCTGTTATCGGTATTACGTTACCGTTCTTCAGCGCAGGTGGCTCAAGTACACTCTGCCTTTACATTGGTATAGGCCTTGTCTTCAGTATTTACCGTTTTAACCGTTCCCGCGAGGCAATCAACTTCAGACTAAGCAGAATTTCCACACCGTTCTCTGAATTCTGATTAACCGCAAAAACACGGTCTGCGCTTTTTAAATGCACTTTTGCATATACAAGCTGTATGAATGAATACTATATACTACTGAAACAAGGTTGGTGATAGTATGAATTTTATAAAAAGCTTAAAGGAAAAGGTAGATTTAGGGCTACTTTTAAAAAGCCTTGCAATTCCGCTTGCAGTAGGTATTGTTGCAGGGTTGCTTACAAGGAGCTCAACAGAAGAATTTATGAGCACGGTAAATAAGCCTGTCTTTATGCCACCCTCCTGGCTTTTTCCTGTGGCGTGGACAATTCTTTACGTGCTAATGGGTATTGCGGCTTATTTAATTGAAACAACACCCTACAATGCCGCTAAAAAGAAAAGTGCCATAACAACCTACTATGCAAGCCTGTTTTTCAATTTTTGTTGGCCGATTATATTTTTCTCTTTCGGCTTATATTTAATTGCATTTTTATGGCTTTTAGTTTTACTTTTGCTTGTTATAACCTACACCTTAAAATACTTTAAAATAAACAAAACCGCCGCTTATTTAAATATTCCTTATATACTTTGGCTTGCCTTTGCAGGCGTGCTTAATTTAGCGGTTTATATACTCAATTAAAAAAGAGGCTGTAAAACGAACAGTTTTACAGCCTTTGTTTTTAATCCTTCGGGTTATTCTTTTCGTTGTATTCCTTTTGAGCTCTTCTTTCCTCACGACGCTCCTCGCGCAGCTCCTTTTTTGTAGGTTGCGGTGCAGGAGGTGTATCTGTAAGCTTCATAAAGTCGATTTTTGCCATTTGTGTTCTCGGCAATTTATCCATAATTGTAATTGTGGAAGGCTGTGCAAATTTTTCTAAGGTTTTTGCGCAGTATTCCTTTAAAAGCTTTGTAACCTCGTCGTGATTCAAGTCCGGATTGTTAAGAGAAACGAAAAGTCTTATAACCGGCTTTGCATCTATATAGCCCTGTACAGCGCAAGCTTCACTAATATAGTCGAGCTTAAGAACCTCGCTTTCTATATCATTCGGGTAAACGTTGTAGCCTGAAATAATAATCATTCTCTTTTTTCTGCCGGTAAAAAAGAAGTAGCCGTCCTCATCCATATAACCAAGGTCACCCGTAAGCACCCATTTATTACCCTTGCGGTCATAGTGGAAGCAGTCGTCAGTTTTGTCAAGATAACAATTCATAACGGTATCGCCGCTTACAACAATTTCGCCAATTGTATTCGGCGGTAATTTTTTATGCCTGTCATCCCAAATTTCTACTCGCAGTTCAGCAAGCGGACGACCAATTGAATTTTCCTTATAAGCGCCTGCAACGTTTGCAGTACAAACAGAGGAAACCTCAGTAAGGCCGTAGCCTCTTAACAGCTTACCCTTACTGCCCCATTTTTGTAAAACGGAGTTGAATTCATTCAGGAAGCTTTCGCTTACCATATCGCCGCCTGCCCAAAGCAGACGAAGATTTTTAAGGTGCTCACCTTCAAAGTTAGATGCCTCGTACATTTTCTTAAACATATTAGGCACACCTAAAACGTAGCTTACGTTGTATTTCTTTAAATATTTATTTGCTTTTTCGGGTGAAAACTGCGGCATACCTATGCAGGTAAAGCCCGCACACATACTAAAATGCACTGCAACGCCTAAGCCGAAAGCGTGGAAAAGCGGAAGCACAATGAGTGAAAACTCCTCTCCCGGTCTGTGCGGTGAATCAAGAAAGCTGAGCTTAAATGCAAGGGCGTTAAGGTTGTTAGAGGAAAGGCAAATTGTCTTGCTTTTACCGGTAGTGCCACCGCCGTGAAGGTAAACGGCCGTCTCCTCCCCGTTGTTCTGCACAGCTTTTGTTATAAAGCTTAAATGTGTAACGGTATTGTAGGAAATTTTTCTTTGATTGTTAATTTCTGCCTTTACCTTTACCTTTTCAAACACTTTGAAAACAGGCTTTGCAACCGTGCTTACGTAGTCGGATGTGCTGCAGACAATTGTAATACCGTCAAATTTGTCGAGCACGCTTTTGCAGGGCTCCATAATCATATCGTAAACAAAAATCGCTTTTGACTTTGTTGTTTCGAGAATTTCCTCTAAAATATTAGGGGTCATTAACGGGTGAACAATATTGGCAATAGCGCCAATTTTGTTTATAGCATAAAAAGCCGCAAAGCACTGCGGAATATTAGGGAGAAATATTGTTACAACATCTCCCCTTTTAATATTATTTTTATCAAGATAGCCTGCAATGGCATCCACGTCTTTTAAGAATTTTTTATGGGTAATCATATTACCGTAATTTTCAATTACGTTATATGCGCCAAAGTCTTTAGTGCATTCTTTGAAATAGAGATAACAGCTTTGATTACTTGGTCTTATCATAGATGAATTCCTTTCAAATCTTCTGAACTATGATTATATCACAAATATATATTTTTTTCAATATGAAAATAATTGAAGGAGTGTAGCATAAGCCACACTCCTTTTACTTTATAGCTTTTTATATTTTGCCAGGGTTTTAAGGAGATTACCCTCATCAATAGGCTTTGAAATATGACCGTTCATGCCTGATTCCCGGACCTTTTTAATATCCTCCTGGAAGGCATTTGCAGTTTGCGCAACAATAGGTATAGCCTTTGCTGACGGGTGTGCCGACTCTCTTATAGCAACGGTTGCCTCGTAGCCGTTCATTTCAGGCATCATAACATCCATAAGAATAACGTCAAAATCGCCCTCAGAAGAAGCGAGGAATTTTTCTAACGCCTCTTTACCGTTTTTGGCAACGGTTACGTTAACGCCTGCATCCTCAAGGAACATTAAAGCAACCTCTATATTAAGGTCATTATCCTCAACAAGCATCACTTCCATACCCGAAACGTCTATTGAGGTATAGTTCTTTTGCTTCATAGCCTCGCAAACAACCTCTAATTCCGTTGTTTTAAGCGTGAGTGTTACGGTGAATTTACTACCCAGACCGAGCGTACTTTCCACCTCTATTTTGCCGCCCATTTTTTCTATATTATTTTTAACTATAGACATACCGAGACCTGTGCCGAGGCGGTGCTTTCTTTCGTCGCTGTCATCCTTTGAGAACGGGTCAAAAATATGCTCAAGGAAATCAGCATTCATTCCTATTCCCGTATCTGCAATTGAAATTTCGAAGATAGCCTCATCATCCTTAAAACCGACCTCGTTGCACTCAAAAAATATATAGCCGTTATCAGTATATTTTACTGCGTTGCTTAAAATATTAAGAAGAATTTGACGGATGTGAAGCTTACTGCCTACTACGCTGTCGTGTGTAATGTTTGTGAAGTTGGTTTTTAATTCAACGTCCTTACCCTCAAGCTGACCCTTTATTATAGAGCAGCAGGTATCGAGCATACAGCTCATTGGGAACGGCTCGTCTTTTTCGTCGTTGAGCCCTGTTTCAAGCTTAGTAATATCAAGAATATCGTTAATGAGGCCTAAAAGGTGCTCTGCCGACATTTTAATTTTTTTGTGACAATCGCGCAAAACCTCTGCATTATCTATATTCTTTTCCGCCTTGCTTATCATACCGATTATACCGTTTATAGGTGTTCTTATATCGTGCGACATATGTGACAGAAACTTTGTTTTTGCTGCATTTGCATTTTTTGCTTCCTCTGCAGATTCCTGAAGCGCCTTTGCGTACTCTCTTTCCTGATTAAGAAGCAGCGTACTATTTTTACTTTTTACTATATAAATTGCAAGTGAGAGAATACCTAAGAACACGAGAAGCGCCAAAAATGCCGCTGTATCTACTATAGCACTTGCAAAGTCAATAGTCTCTGCACTTACGTACTGTTCGGGAACAACCATAACTAAATCCCAGTTATTGTTTCGCATGGGCTGCACTGTTATAAAATAAGTGTTTTCATCGCCCTCAAGCTTAATTGCCGTAACTGAGCTTACGTTGTTTTTAATGTTTTCCTGTATTTGGTAAACAGTGTCACCATTAACACGCTCAACGTTAGGGTAAACATCCATATAGTCGAAGTTGTTTATAAATTTATATTTTTGTGACTCTACGTAAATATTTTTACCGTCATTTCCTCTTATGAAAATTCTGTTTTCCTCACCGTAAGCATCTGTATGGAAAAGCTTTTTGTAGTAATCCATTTCCCAATAAATAACGGTATGAGTTATAACTCTGCCGTCACCTAAGGTAACAGGCATTTCATTTTTCTTGACAAAGGTCATATAGTCAATATCCGAGCCCTCAACCGGGTTTATAATTGACAAAGCTTTATCCTCAACAGAATCAAGGTCAATTCCGTTTAAGGTGTAAACCTTTTTGTCCTCGTTAGAGGCGAAAACGTTTCCGTCTTCATCTACAATACCGAAAAGAATTCCATCCTTGCCAAGCTGATTTTCCATTACGGTAATTTTAGAAACACACTCCTCGGTTGTGTAGGTGTCAAAGGAGGGGTAACGAACAGACATAATTTGAAGCAACGCCCATTGCTCATCAATAGCAACGTCCACCGTTTCGGTAATTTGCGCTGCGGTTTCGTTTAAGTGGTAAGCCCTTTCCTTGTATACCATTTGCGAAAACTCGTAAATGTAACCGGTAATTGCAATTGCACCTAAAAGAAACACAAGTACACCTGAAACAATTGCCATTACCTTCCATCTTCTGTTAATCTTTTTGTTCATGAGCTACACCACCTTTTTGCTGTTTTTACGGCTATTAGCCTTGAGCAAATCTGTTGCGATAAAAATCTGTAATAGTGCCCTTGCACTCTCTGGCTATTTTGTAAATTTCTTCAGCAAATGCACCTGTATCAACAGATATCTGACTAATAGCAATATTGAAATTTTGTCTTGTAAAATCATCTAATTTGCAGAATATTTCATCAAACTGCATAGCGAATGCGCACACCTGCGCGTGAATCGGTATTTCCGTTGCATTTAATTGATGAGGGAAGCCTGTTCCGTCTGCTCTTTCGTGGTGATACATACAAATATCGGAGCAAACAGCAACAAAATATTCGCAGCTTGGGTTTGTGTTAAGTCTCACGAATTTTGAGCCTGCAATAGTATGCTTCTGGAATATTCTGTAATCACTTTCATTCTTTTTAGGAAAGTCTATACACCTGTCAGGAATGGTCATATAGCCTAAGTTATAAAAATATGATGCTGTTGTAATCATATTGATTTTTGCAGCGGTATAGCCGTCGTTTACGTATTGAGCGGCATATTCTGACATAAGAATTCTTGTAAGCTCTGAAACTCTTTTGAATTTTTCATCACTTACACCCTTGTTCTTTAAATAATCTTTGTAAAGAGCTGTAAGTCTGCCTATGTAAATATTTGTTTCGTTTATGTCAAATTCCTTTAGTTCTTCTTTGTACACGTTTGTGTTACGCGGCTCAATATCAAGAAGAGAAAAAACCTTTTCTAAAACCATTTCTGCATCAAAAGGCTTTGAAACAAATGAGGTTATGCCGTATTCTGCAGCACGACGAACATTTTCGGTTGTTGCCTCTGCGGTCATCATAATAATAGGAATGTTTGAAACGTTATTCGCTTTCATAAGCTCTAAGAGTGAAAAGCCATCTATTAAAGGCATAACAACGTCGAGAAGCATTGCATCAAATTCTGTTTCCTTTTTTGTGAGCAAATCAAGTGCCTCGTAGCCGTTTTTTGCATCTGTAACTTCAAACTGATTTTCTAAAATATGGTGCAGAATCTCTCTGTCAATAAAGCTGTCATCTGCTATTAATAATCTTCTTTTTTCCTCTGCCATTTTACTCGCTCCTTTTGAATATGTGGGGGAATTTCAATATTAGCCTAAATTGTTTTTTATATGTTCAACAAGCTCGTTTTGTAAGCCTTCAATTTTTTCAAATTCTTCAAGTGCTGACCCGGGGTTGCCTGCTCTTAAATAATTAACTATTTTCGTGTAGCTCTCATAAAGAGAATTAAAGGAAAGATTTGCTGTAACGCCCTTTATTAAGTGAGTTTTTTCTATAGCTCTGTCTATTTCGCCCGAGATGATTAGAGTCTTAAATTCATTCTCCTCAATTACCTCCGGGAATTTAGAAATAAGCCTTTTGTAAAAATCCGTCTTTCCCTTTAAGCGGTCAAGTCCTGCCTCAATATCGCAGCCAAAATCCTTTAAAGAATTCAAAAATTGCATACTGCACCTCTTTTGTAATTTTTGCATAAAAATTTGCACTTTTTTAAGAAAATAATGTCACAAATTATCATTTTAAGTTTACCACAAAAAGCAAACAGTGTCAACCAAAAATAAGCAAAAAACCCCTTCTGTCAAGGACCTTAAAATCCAAAACAGAAGGGTCTTTAAAATTTAATCAATAGAAAAGCTCGTTTTCCTTGAGGGTATCAATACCAACGGCCTTGAGTGCCTCTTTAGCCTCGTCGTTATCATCTACTCTTACAATAACGCAAGCCTCTTTTTCTCTTGGTGTGAGGAAGGCGTAGGTATATTCAATATCTATCATTTTGCTGCCCAATGCATCTACAACCTTTGCAAAGCCGCCCGGTACGTCCGGCACCTTAATTGCTAAAACGTCTGTAGCGTGTACAGTAACGCCTGCTTGCTTTATTGCAGCCTTTGCTTTTTCGGTGTCGCTTACAATAATTCTTAAAATACCGTAGTCAGGACCCTCTGCAATTGACAATGCGCGGATATCTATATTTTCATTCTTAAGAATTTTTGTCACCTCTGCTAAAGCACCGTGACGATTCTCTAAAAATATTGCGAGTTGTTTTATAGCCATAACAAAATCCTCCTTAGGGTGAATTGAATTATATTTGGTTCGATTCTATATACTTCTGTTGTCTATAACTCTTTTTGCCTTACCCTCAGTTCTTGGGAGTGAGTGTGGGGCAACAAGCTTAACCTTTGCTGCAATGCCTAAAGTTGACTGCATTGCTGCAGCAATATTTCTTTCGGTTGTTTCAAGCTTTTTCATAGAGTCTGAGAAAACCTCGTCTGACATTTCAATGCAAACTGTCATTGTGTCAAGGTTGTTTACTCTGTCAACAATAATTTGGTAATTAGGCTCCATACCGAGTGAAAGAATAACGTGCTCTACCTGAGATGGGAAAACGTTAACACCGCGAATGATGAGCATATCATCTGAACGGCCCTTTGGCTTTGTCATTCTTACTAAGGTTCTGCCGCATTCACATTTTTCGTAAGAGAGTGCAGAAATATCTCTTGTTCTGTAACGGAGAAGCGGTAACGCCTCTTTACCTATACAAGTAAATACTAACTCACCGTATTCACCCGGTGCCACCGGCTCTAAGGTATCCGGGTCAATAATTTCAGGATAGAAATAATCCTCACAAATGTGCATGCCTGCCTGCTGTTCGCACTCGTAAGCAACGCCGGGACCCGCAATTTCTGAAAGGCCGTAAATATCATAAGCTTTAATATGGAGAGATTTTTCAATCTCCTTACGCATATTTTCACTCCAAGGCTCTGCGCCTAAGAAGCCTGCTCTTAAAGGAAGCTTTGCAGGGTCAACACCCATCTCCTTCATAGTTTCTGCAATAACAAGAGCATAGGATGGTGTACAGCATATTACGTTTGCTTCAAAATCTTCAATGAGAGAAATTTGTCTTTTAGTATTACCTGTTGAAGCAGGAACAACGGTAGCGCCCATATACTCTGTACCGTAGTGCATACCAAGACCGCCTGTAAAAAGACCGTAGCCGTAAGAAACGTGAACCTTGTCACCCTTTCTTGTACCTATAGCATAAAGTGCTCTACCTGCACATTCTGCCCAACGGTCAATATCACCCTTAGTGTAACCAACAACTGTTTGTTTACCTGTTGTACCTGATGATGCGTGAATTCTTACAAGCTCCTCGTTTGGAACAGCAAAAAGACCAAAGGGATAATTATCTCTTAAATCCTGCTTATTGGTAAAAGGAATTTTGGTAATATCGTCAATAGACTGAATATCCTCAGGCTTTAATCCGATTTCGTCGAACTTCTTTTTGTAAAAAGGAACGTTTTCGTAGCAGCGCTTAACTGTTTCTCTTAAACGTCTGCTTTGCTCCTCTTTAATTTCCTCTCGGGTTGCGCCCTCAATTTTGCTCAAAAATTTGTCTGCCATACTAATTGCTCCTTTTGAATTTAGTGCATATCTTATGAGTTGTAACCGGCCTCAAATGCTTTAAGATTCACCTCTAAGAATTTTTCCGGTACGTTTTGCTTTAACGCTTCTAACCAGATTTCCTTTTCAATATCTGTTGTTTTTGCCATAGCTCCAATTAAAACGACGTTTGCAGATTTCGGATTACCTGCTGAAACAGCCATTGAAAGTGCATCAAGCGTATAAATCTCCACGCCTTTAGCCTTAATTGCCTCTATAATACCCTGCGGATATTCCGCATCGCCTATAACAACTGACATAGGGTCGATTTTTTGAGTATTTGCAACTATTTTACCGCCTATTTTAAGGTGATTTAACCAGCGGGCTGCCTCAAGCTGCTCAAATGCTAAAATTATATCTGCCTCACCAAGACCTACAACAGGTGAATGAACCTTTTCACCGTATTTAACGTAAGTAACAACAGAGCCGCCGCGCTGGCTCATGCCGTGCACCTCTGAAACCTTAACGTCGTAGCCCTTTAAAAGAAGCGCAGTACCTAAAATTCTGCTTGAAAGAAGTGTACCCTGTCCGCCTACACCAACTATCATAATTGATTTATTCATTTTACTGCCCCTCCTTTATTCTTCAATTGCTGAGAATTTGCAAAGCTGCTCGCAAACACCGCAGCCTAAGCACTGTGTAAAGTCAATTTCTGCCTTACCGTCCTTCATACTTATAGCAGGACAGCCTATTTTCATACAAGCCTTGCAGGACTTGCATTTTTCTTTATTCACCTTGAATGCAGGCTTATGCTTAACGTTTTTAAGTAAAGCGCACGGTCTTCTTGAAATAACCACGGCTGCCTCGTTTGAAGCAAGTGCTTGCTTAATGCCGTCTTCTGTTTCCTTCAAATTGTAAGGGTCTACAACAGTTACGTTTTTAATGCCTACTGCCTCGCAAAGCTTTTCGAGGCTGACTGCTGTTGCAGGGTCACCCTTAATGTTTTTACCGGTTGTAGGATTCTGTTGATGGCCCGTCATACCGGTAATGCTGTTATCAAGAATAATTGTAACGGAATTAGTGTTGTTATAAGCAATATCTATAAGACCTGTAACTCCTGAATGGATGAAGGTGGAGTCACCAATAACAGCAACACTCTTGTTTGCATTTTCAGGGTCTGCTAAGTTTCTGCCGTGAAGGCCTGAAACGCTGCCGCCCATACAAAGAACGGTATCCATCATACCTAATGGCTTTGCAACACCTAAGGTGTAGCAGCCAATATCACCGCTAACGGTAACATTAAGTCTTTTAAGGGCATAGAAAAGACCACGGTGAGGACAACCTGCGCAAAGCACGGGCGGTCTTGCAGGAATGCTTACGTCTGCTACAAGGCTTGGTGCCTCTTCGTTAAGAATAACCTTTTTAATAAGACCCTGTGAATACTCTCCTAAAAGTGTAAACGCATCCTTACCGATAACCTTTACACCTATTTTTCTGCAATGTGTTTCAATAAAGTCGTCAAGCTCCTCGAGCACGTAAACTGTTTCGCACTCATTGCAAAAATCCTTAATAAGCTTTTCAGGAAGCGGATAAACACAGCCTAATTTTAAATATGAAGCCTTATCGCCTAATGCTTCCTTTGCATAAGTGTACGTAATACCCGAGGAAATAACACCGATTTTCTTATCGTTATACTCAACAGAGTTAAGACCGAGGCTGAGAGCCTCTGTTTCGCAAAATTCTGTTTGTGCTGCAATACGTTTCTCTACCTCTACGTGCTTTACCTTTGCATTTGCAGGCACCATTACGTATTTTTGAGGATTTTTTTCGTAGGCTTTAAGACCTGCATCTGCTCTTTCGCCTATTTCTGCAAGGCTTCTTGAGTGAGCAACTCTTGTAGTGAGTCTTAAAAGCACCGGTGTGTCAAATTTTTCCGAAAGTGAAAATGCAAGCTTTGAAAATTCAAGACACTCGCTTGAATCTGACGGCTCAAGCATCATAATTTTTGAAGCCTTTGCATAATGACGGCTATCCTGCTCGTTTTGTGATGAGTGCATACCCGGGTCATCTGCAACGATTATAACCATACCTGCATTTACGCCTGTATAGGATGATGTAAAAAGCGGATCTGCCGCAACGTTAAGACCAACGTGCTTCATAGCACAAAATGACCTCGCACCTGCTACGCAAGCACCGAATGCAACCTCGCAGGCAACCTTTTCGTTTGGTGCCCATTCACTTTTGATTTCATCATATGTAGCAATAAACTCTGTTATTTCCGTACTTGGTGTACCGGGGTAGCTTGAAGCCACTCTGCAACCTGCCTCATAAAGGCCGCGAGCCACAGCCTCGTTACCTAAAAGTAATTTTTTCATAATATATTCCTCTAACCTATTTTATTTCGTTTTGCTTTGCAACAACGCTTTCACCGCAATACATTTCGCGTAATTTCGGCTTTTCTATTTTACCGGTTGGGTTACGCGGCACTGTTGCAAAAATAATTTTTCTCGGACGCTTGTACCTTGGCAGGTCATAGCAGAAGTCGTTAATATCCTCCTCTGTGAGAGTCTCGCCCTCCTTGACCTCAATAATTGCCGTTGCAATTTCTCCGAGACGGGCATCCGGAAGACCTATTACCGCTACGTCCTTAATAGATGTGTGCTTTCTTAAGAAATCCTCTATTTGTACCGGATAAAGGTTTTCACCACCGGAAATAATAACGTCCTTTTTTCTGTCGACAAGGAAAATGAAGCCATCCTCATCCTCCCTTGCCATATCACCTGTATAAAGCCAGCCGTCACGAAGCACTTCGTCAGTAGCCTTTTCATCCTTGTAGTAGCAGGTCATAACGCCGGGGCCCTTAACAGCCAATTCACCAACGTCACCCTTTTCAACCTCTATGCCATTTTCATCTACAATTTTTACTTCCCAGCCATAGCCTGCTTTACCAATAGCACCAACCTTATGTACGTTTTCAACACCGAGATGTACACAGCCCGGTCCGATTGATTCACTAAGACCGTAGTTAGTGTCGTATTGATGGTGTGGGAAAACTGAAAGCCAACGCTTGATAAGACTTGGCGGAACAGGCTGTGCACCAATATGCATAAGCCGCCATTGAGAAAGTGAATATTGACTTAAATCTATTTCTTTTCTGTCAATAGCATCAAGAATATCCTGCGCCCACGGTACAAGAAGCCACACAATTGAGCAGCTCTCGTCGCTTGCCGTTTTTATAATCCATTCAGGCTTTGTACCCTTTAATATAACAGCCTTACCGCCCACAACAAGTGAGCCGAACCAGTGCATTTTTGCACCTGTGTGGTAAAGCGGAGGTATACACAAAAAGACGTCATCCTTAGCTTGTGAATGATGCGCCTGCTCTGTTTTAGCAGCGTGCACAAGGCTTCTGTGAGCGTGTAAAATAGCCTTTGGAAAGCCTGTTGTACCCGATGAAAAATAAACGGCTGCATCGTCATCATCTGTAAGCGTAACGCTCGGAGCCTTTGTTGAGCAATATGTAACGAGCTCATCGTAGCTTTCTGAGAAGGTCGGACAATCCTCACCAACGTAAAAGGTATATTTTACGTCGGGGATGCGGTCGCAAATTTCCTCAACACGGCCAATAAACTCAGGTCCGAAAACAAGCACGGAGCTGTCGGAAAGCTTTAAGCAATATTTAATTTCTTCTGCTGTATAGCGGTAATTGAGCGGCACTGCTAACGCACCCGACTTTAACACGCCAAAATATACAGGGAGCCATTCAAGACTATTCATTAAGAGAATAGCTACTCTGTCACCCTTTTTAACACCCCTTGAAAGAAGAAGGTTTGCAAAACGGTTTGCTTTCTTGTCAAACTCGCCCCACGTCATTTCTTTTCTCACGGAATTTGTACGACTTGGCTCTATAAGTGAATATTCACGCCAGGTCATTCTGCTTTTTTCTTCAACCTCAGGGTTAATCTCAACTAATGCTACATCGTTTTTGAACTGTGCAGCATTGCTTACAAGATAATCTGTAATCGGCAAAATGCTCATTCCTTTATTATAGTATAAAAAACACGTAAAAATAATACACCTATTTCCCTAAAGTGTCAACATAATTTTTAACATCAAACAGCTCGACAACACTTCCGTTTTTCAAATACAACGGATGGTGCGGATGCCCTTTGACAGAGCGCTTACCTACAGTAAACCATTCTGCCCCGAATTCGTTGCCTATTTCTATCATTTCTTTAACACAATTTATCAAGTACGGTCTTTTTTCAATTATTGTACCCCAGGCTGCCCACACGGCAGGTGTGTGACCGTTTTTGTAGGATGAAAGTACGTAACGGAACGCCTTCATATTTTCATTATGTAAAAAATCATTACTGCAGGAATCCATATCATTTGGGTTTGTAGCCCTTTGTGCATAAACGTTGAACATAATAAAGCTGTCGTACCCGTTAAATTTAGCCGTTCTTTCAACAGATTTCAATGTATTGTCAAGGTCATCAGGCTTTGCGGTGGAGGGGTTAATGCCAATGCAAATGAGCGGATTTTCACCCCTGGTGCCTAAAATATAACGGTAATCTACGTACTCGTTCGGCACGTAAATCCATTTAGCAATATCATACTCAAGCGAGCCGTTCTGCTCGTTTTCAAGTGCCTCGTTAAAGGACATAATTTCTATTTTTTGTGTTTCGCAGGTCGGAATATGCATACCCTCACTCCTTTGCAGATAATTATACTAAATTTGCACATTGTTTTCAACACGTTACGACATTTTAGAGAAAATTTTTTAAGTTGATTTTTCAGACAATATATTATATAATTAAAGCGTATATTTTATTGAAACGAGGGTTTTTTATGTACCATTCAATGACCATTGCAGGGCTTGAGAGAAAGCTCCCTCTCTGCAAATTAAACGACGACCTTAAAATTGCTGCATTTGTTATTTTCGGTGATGCGGAATTAACCGTAGCATGCGCTGAGGAGCTCTTGAAAAAAGCTCCTGAATTTGACTACATAGTTACGGCAGAGGCTAAGGGTATTCCGTTAGCACACGAAATGTCAAGACAAAGCGGTAAAAAATATTTTGTTGCAAGAAAAAAGCCTAAGCTTTATATGACAGGCGTTTTTGAGGCTGTTGTTAACTCAATTACTACCGAGGGTGAGCAAAAGCTTTACTTAGACGTTGCCGAGGCTGAGGAACTCAAGGGCAAGCGCGTTATTATTGCAGATGACGTTATTTCTCTTGGTGAATCCTTAAAGGCTGTGCAAACGCTTTTAGAAAAAGCAGGCGCAAACGTTGTTGCTAATATGACAATTCTTGCTGAGGGTGATGCAGCAGACAGAAAGGATATTACCTACTTAGAAAGACTTCCGCTCTTTAAAAACGACGGAACGGTATTAGAATAATGGCAGGTAAACTTTTTGTTGTAGGCACCCCCATAGGCAATTTAGGCGATTTTTCCCCAAGGGCTGTTGAGACGCTTTCCGCCTGCGATTTTATTGCCGCAGAGGATACAAGAGTAACCATAAAGCTCTTAAACCATTTTGGTATTAAAAAGCCAATGGTAAGCTACTACGAGCACAACAAGGCAGGTCGCGGAAACCAAATTATAGAAAGAATTTTAAACGGAGAAAGCTGCGCCCTTGTTTCAGATGCAGGTATGCCTATTATTTCTGACCCGGGTGAGGATTTAACAAAGCTTTGCTACGAAAACAATATTGAGGTTTGTGCCGTGCCCGGACCGAGCGCTTTAATTACAGCACTCGCAATTTCAGGAATGACTGCAGGGCGTTTTACCTTTGAAGGCTTTCTTACAACCGCAAAGCAAAACAGAAAAAAGCATTTAGAGGAATTAGTAAACGAAAAGCGTACTATGATTTTTTATGAGGCACCGCACAAATTGCCTGCTACTCTTCGGGATATGGCAGATTATTTTGGTGACAGAAAAATTGCGCTTGTTAAGGAGCTTACTAAAATCCACGAAAACGTTGAGCACACTACCCTTTTTGAAGCAAGCAAAAAATATTCAGAGGTTGCACCAAAGGGTGAATTTGTTGTTATTGTAGAGGGCAAGCCACAGGAGGAAGAGGAAGAAATCACTCTTGAGAGCGCTGTTGCAATGGCAAAAGAATTAGTATTAAGCGGCGCTTCAATAAACGAAGCCGCTAAAGAAACCGCAAAGAAAACAGGCTTGAAAAAAAGTGATATATACAAATCATTACAAGGTGAGTGATTAACTTGTTATTTGGTGTACAGTGGTACTTATGGGTGCTTCTTTTAGTTGTTACCGTTTTAGCAATATTTGTTTGGATAAAGGCTATGGCAGCCTCAAGAATAAGACGCGAAAAGCTTAAAAAGGAAGCAGAAATCTGGAAAAAGGATTATGAGCTGAGACAGGAATTCAAAACGCTTACGTTAGAAAAGCTTAATTCCACCGACACACAAAAAATACTTTCGGGCGTTTGTATGAATATTCAAATTGAGCTTGAAAACGCAACGGATATGAACGAAGCGTTTTTATTGCTCCCCGATGAGAAAAAGCACGTTTACTGCTTAGAGTATTTTGATGAGGATGCCACAAAAAGCCTTTCTACGTTTTTCAAAAACAACGGCGCTCCCCTCACCACGTATATTAAGCCTGCATTAAACGCAGTAGGCTATAACGAGATCATTCCGTTAATAGATGCTATTGCGCCTATGTTTGATGAGGAAAGCGACGTTTCCGTAAACCACGCGGAGGTAGACAAGGCAGACGATAAATTCAAAGAGCTGTACAGCTCTTACACGCTTCATGAGGCGGTTGCAAAATACGTAAAATCTAAAAAGGATATTTTTGTAGAATAGGTGATTTAAATGGCTAAATTTTATCTTTCTGCTTTCGCAGATGAAGCAGGCGGCGGAATTAAGGAACAGATTGAGGCTTTAAAGGCTCACGGAATGACTCACTTAGAGCCGCGCGGACTTGACGAGGGTAACATTTCGCTTTACACGGCTGAGCAAGCAAAAAGGCTTAAAGAAATTTTAGATGAAAACGGTATAGAAATTTCTGCAATAGGCTCACACTACGGTAAAATTAAAATTACCGAAGATTTTACAGAGCATTTTGAAAACTTTAAAAACTGTGTAGAGGTTGCAAAAATTTTAGGCACAAAAAGAATAAGAATGTTCAGCTTTTATTTCTCTGAAAATGAAAGCTATGAAGATTACAAAGATGAAGTTTTCAAGAGAATTGAAGCAATGTGTGACTATGCACTCGAAAACGGAATTTACTGTTGCCACGAAAACGAAAAAGGCATTTACGGTGACAACGAGGAAAGATGCTTCGAAATTCTTTCTCACTTTAAAGGAAAATTAAAGGGTGTTTTTGACCCTGCAAACTTCATTCAATGCGGTGTAGATATTTTACCTGCATTTGAGCTTTTAAAGGACCACGTAGACTACCTGCACATTAAAGACTGTGTTTACAGTGACGGCAGCATTCGTCCTGCAGGACTCGGTGACGGAAAAATAGTTGAGCTTTTAAAAAGATTTAACGAAACAAAAGACGGTGATACCTTCTTGACACTTGAGCCTCATTTAAAAGTATTTGACGGGCTTAAGGATTTAGAGGAAGAGGGCGGCACCGCTGATAAGCTGAAGGACGATTTTACTTACGAAACAAATCGAGAAGCCTTTGACGTTGCGGCAAATGCACTTAAAAACTGTTTAGAAAAAGCAAAAATTGTAGAGAATACAGTTATCAGATAATAAAAAGAACCCGGAATTACTGTAATTCCGGGTTCTTTTTAATTTCACATTCTTTTATACTGAAATCTTCATTTAAAGCACAAGTCACGGTAGAATACACCCACGTATTTTCATTCAACTGTTCTTTATACGATATTTTTATTTCCTTTATAAACAAATCGTTTTTCTCCAACCCTTTTAAAACTCCTTCAAGGTGTGTTTCTGCATCTTCAAAGGGAGCTGAAACAACTATATTCACTTTTAAATCGGGTAACTTTGTCTCAATAAAATCCTGGACACTACAAAAGATATCCTGATTGAGTTCTATATCGCCCAAAAATATCTGTGTTTCATCATAAACCTCACTTGTCGCTTCGGTTAATTTGTTTTTAATTTCATTTTCAATAACAACTTCGTTATAATCATTAACACAAGATTCAGTGTTCCCAAGGTCTATCGCCCAAAGTTCACCCTCAACGAGATCTCCAAAAATATCTATATAAAATTTGTAGTCAGGATATTTTTCTGACCTGAACGCTATTCCACCCGGCCGTATTTTCTGAACAATAAAAACATCATCATACTTTTCAGCAAGTTTTTCTTCAATAAACTCACGTCCATACGCACCATAAGTCTTTAGCGGTTCTTTCATTTCGACAACTGCAAATATTAACATCAGGCATATAACGCAAAAAATAACAATTTCCGACCCTGCTACTTTTTTATTACGTTGTGTCATAGTTTCTGTGTTTTCAGTACAAAAATAATTTTCATGCAAAGTATCTGTATACTTAGCAGAAGTTTCATATTTAGGCTTACCCTTAAAAATACTCAAGACCTCACCCCTTTTAATCAGAAATATCTATAAATAACATAAGATGATATCATCGGATACAAAATCGAATTAAACAGCATTAGAATAATTGCCATAAATTTATAGGAAAAAGTCTTTTTACTCTGTGTTGAAATTTCTTCTCTGCCGAGTTCAGATTTGTTTCTTACACTTTCTATTTTTGTCCACAATAAAAAGCACAACATAGGTATTGGTGTAGAAAAAAATATAAAACCGCCAATTAAATACAACACAATTATCGGTAAAGTAATAACTAGCATCCACCATTCTCCGCTATGTGGAGCAAAAGCTAAAAGATTGTGTATATAAGCATTTAAACAACCAATAAAACTAAATGATACAAGAGTATAAAACAATTTTTTGAAATCATTTTCTCTGTATGAATGCCGGACTTTTTCTTTCAAACTTTCTCTCCCCTTTTACAAACTTACAACTATAGTAAACACTTCATTCTCATATTTAATAAGCATATCGCCTTTGTGTTTGTCAACAGTTCTTTTAACACTTTTTAAACCAAGGCCGTGATTTTCTTTATCGGTTTTAGAGGAAATGTAGTTCCCCGCTCTTTTCCTTGGCGCTTCGGGTGACGGATTTTTCACAGAAATAAAAATACCGCTTTCATCATTTGTTATTTTTGTTTCTATATATCTGTCACTCATTTTTTCTACCTTTGCGTTTGCTTCAATTGCATTGTCGAGCGTGTTGCTTAATATTGTGCATATATCCATACTCGGCACGCTTATTTTCTCAAGTGAATCAACCTGAAAATGCGTTGCAATTCCGCTTTTTTGTGCGAGGAGCATTTTTTCGTTTATAACCGCATCAATAGCAGAATTTTTACTCATTGAAATATACGTAGCCTCTTCAACCGCATCAGTCATTTTTTCAAGATATTCTAAAAGCTCTTCCTTTGAGCCGTTTTCAGCTATGCCCTTTAAAGAGAAAATGTGATTTTTTAAATCGTGCCTTAACTCTCTTGTTCTGTTGTAGCTTTCCTCTATTCGCAAAAACGATTCCTTTTCAAGGCGCATTTGCGTGTTTAAAAGGTCTTGCTTTCTTTGCATTTCCAACTGATTATGAAGCCTTGAAAAAAGCATAAAGACAAGTACGTTAATAAAAAGAATGCCTATTGTTGAAACAATTATGTAAGCGTTTATTTCCTGACCGGGTGCTAAACGGTCTATGTAATACTGGTAAACCGTGAGCGTACCGAGTGTAGTAACAGGCACGGTAAGAAGCAAAAGCCAATATCTTAAAGGCACGTTTTTATTTTTAGATTTTGTAAAAAAGCCTAAAAGAATAATTATTAAAAGCATAATTATGTTAGGCATTTCAATTGACAGAATTCTGTAAAAGAAGCTTTCGGTATCCATGTAAGGAATTTTTGTTATGTACTCGTCTATAAAAAGTGAAAATGCAAAGTAGGACACTAATTTTGAAAGTGCCACAAACAACGAATAAATAACAACAAAAGCTGCCTTTAAGCGCTTTTGTCCGTCATAGATTAAAAAGACAACAGCAACCATTAAAAGCATTTGAATAACGGTTTTAATATTACCACTCTGACCTGTTTCCTGAAGCGCTAAAAGAATTCCTGCGCTTATTACAAACGCGATTCTTTTTGGATTTTTACTTTTGAATTTTTCTTCAAAAAACACGTTCATAAGTAAAAAGGCAAGAAGAATTTCTAATGTTGAAGAAAAAAGTCTTATTAAATAGAATAGTGAAGTTTCTAAAAATTCTAACATTTAACTACCTCTTTGACCACAAATAGGCATCCTTTACTTTTGAAGCCCTGCTTTTGCTTATCGGCAAACTGACGCCGTTTGTAAGTAAAACCGCATCCTTTGATACGCTCTTTATTTTTTGAGCGTTTACAAGATAGCTTTGGTGAGTTCTTATAAAATCCTTTTCCTTAAGCTCTGCCTCTACGTTGTCGAGCTTTTCGTAAAAAGAAATAACCTCGTTTTTTGTGTAAACGTTCAAAACTCGCTTATCACTTTCAAAATACAGAATATCTGAAAGAGGAACGTTGTGTACGTTGGAGGCTGTTTTCACCGTAAAAAAGCTTGTGTTAAGTTTTTTTAATTCTTGCAAACACTCTGCAAAAACGCGGGAAAACGCGTTTACTAAATCGGTTTTTAAAATATACCTGAACGCCTTAACCTCGTACCCCGAAAAAACGTACTCGGCAGAAGACGTAATAAACACTATAAGTGCATCTACACCAATATCTCTTAAAAGCTTTGCGCACTCAACACCGTTTAAGGTCTTCATTTTTATATCGAGAAAAATAATGTCAAAGCTTTGATTATTTGCTTCACATTTTTTAAGAAGCTCACTACCGTCATAAAACACGGAAACCTCTGCATCCAAATCATTTTTCGCTAAAAATTCAGTTGTACGGCTTTCTATATAATCACATATTTTCTTTTCATCATCACAAATTGCGATTGTAAGCATTATAACCACCTACCCCAATTATTTATACTATAGCATACATATCAATAAATTACTACTGTTTTATATTTCAAAATGAATTTTGCAAGAAATAAATAATCGCCAAAGTACCCGCAAAAGACGTTACTATTGAAGAAAGCACCAACGGATGAACAAATACTCTCGGATTCTTTCTTTTCACTAATTCTATAAAAGCAACCGATATTAAAAATACTGCTACAATTACAGGAATAAAATAAATTATTTTTGTAATGTACATCAAAAGATTCGCATACATAAAAACACCAAAAACACACATAACACCTTCTAAAAACGGTTCAAACAATTCGCACAATTCATTTGGCAAACAACCGAAAATACAACCTATAAGATTGAATAGAACAATTATAAAAATCGTAACACCGTAATATATCGTTGTAATAAGACACACACGCCTTGTTACCTCCTCTAACCTCCACTTTTCATTTTTTAAAAACTCCATAATATCACCCACAAAATAAAAATACAGATGAAGCTTTACCTTCATCTGTATTTTATTCGATTCAATTCAAATTTTACTAAAAGCGTAACTTTTGGGTGTGATTTTGTAATTTTTGGTTATTTAAACCTTTAAAGTTATACCTTTTTCATCGTACCAGCTACCAATATCGGTTTCCGCTCCAACCTTGGATTTATCTGCTATACATCTTGCGGTATACGTATATGCAACTGTACCGTCTGATTTTGGATCCCTGTAAGCATTTCCGTATTTTGTGGAATAGGAATCATAGTCATCAAGAGATTTAACCACTTCCCATTCTGAAGAGCCGGGTGCCTTTCTGTATAACACAGCATTTGCGCCATACGGAATACTGTCCTCAACATAAACGTAATACTTATTTACATACGTCATCTTTGGCATTCCGTGTAAAATGACCTTTTTATCGCCTAAAATACTTTTTGAGCCATCCTCTAAAAGTACTGTAAGCTTAACCTCATACGTAGAGCCGTTATTTAAATCGGTAGGCAAATAACACGAGATTGTTTCCGAGTCGCTGTTTTCAACCTCTATTGTATTCTCGTTAAATGAAGTATCTGTATAGCTTACTATATATTTTGTTGCACCTTCAACGCTCTTCCAGCTTATTTTAATTTGCTTGGATTCCAATTCTGCAGCAATTTCAGTTACGCACTCACCCGGGAATTTAATAGTTGTTACATCCCTGTCTATTGACGTTGTTTGCTTATAATACCCCTCTTTTTCTGCAGGAGTTAAATAAACAACCGCTAATTTATATTCACCGTTCACATCAGGGTAAACGCCTGCCTCATTCAGCTGTCTTTCATCTAGCCGATATGAATTTCCGTTACTGCAATGCGAGTGAACCTGAACCCAGTTTCCTGTCTGTTCGTTATAAAAATAATACATATTAGGAGTGGTTCTGCCATCCTTTGCTGTTATCCACATATAATTAGAAGGTGGATATTTATAGCTACTGCTTGATATTATCTCAACAATTGTATTTGATGCATCTATTTCCGGAATAGTTCTTTCTATTTTAATTTCCGAACTACTTTCGCGTTCCTCACCATAATAGAATCCATTAATTTTATAAACGTAGCTTACACCGTCAATTGCATTTTCATCCAATATCTCTAAATACTTCGTTTCACCTAAAACGTTAAGTGTTGCTAAAAGCTCAAACTGAGTTTTTTCACCTGTAGAAGCATCAATAGTCGCTCTGTAAACGTTATATTTTTCTGCTAAGCTGTGAACCTCCCATTGCAAACGATTACCCGCCACAAGATTTTCTCGGGCTGTTACGTTAACAGCAGGATAACATTCACAAACGTAAGAGTCACTGGTACTTGACAACGTGCCGCGAACTGCTTCAACACGGAATTCTGCCTTACCAAAAGCCTGCTCTGTTGTAGTGTAACGAGTATTGACTGTTGTTCCCAACAGCTTCCATTCGTTATTTTTGTTTAAGTAAACGTTATAGCTTTTTGTTCTGCTATCACCGGTCCAATTAAGTGTATGACTGCCGGAATAACCGGGCTCAACACTCGTAATAACAGGCTTAGAAAGAATAAAGTATTCTACACCGGCTCCCGAATAGCTGCCTCTTGAAGTCTTCCCCTCTGCACGAACGGTGTAAATAAACGAACTTTCCGCGTTTGCGGTTGTGTCTATGAATTCAACAACGTCTTTTGAAACCTTACCTAAGGCTACCCATGAAGCACCTTGTTCAAGAGTCTTTCTGTAAACTGTGTAGTTTTCTGCACCTGCAACCTGTTCCCAGGTAATTTTAAGACCTGTTTCCACAACCTCTACAGGGCTTAAAGTTGGTTGCTTTAAGAAATCCACTGTTTTATTTACGTTGTAATATGAGCTTATTGCATCACCGTTTGTAGTAGTAATAACCGCTCTTACTGTATATTTGTAGTTCTTACCATTGCTTTTTGCTGTTGTATCGTAGTAGGTTGTACCTTTTACATTGTTAGCAATAAGCTTCCAGGCACCGCCGTTTTCACTTCTGTAAACTCTGTATTTAGCTGAGCCTGATGTATTATTCCACTTAACCTGAATTCTGTTGTCGCTTGTAGTTGCAACAGAGCTTACTGTTGGTGCCTTTGCAAAAAGACAGTAAAGTCCGTTGTAAAGATACCTTGAAGCTGTACCGCTCTTATTAAGTGCTTTTACGGTATAAATATATTTACCGTTTTTGTTTTTAACAGATTTATCTGTAAAGGAAAGCGTTGAGCCGTTTACCGTGCCTACCTTAGTCCATTTGGTACCACTCATGCTTCTGCGGTAAATTACGTACTTTGTAGCATCAGTTGAAAGCTTGTGCCATTTGATTGTAGGTCCGTTCACAGTGTTTGTTACACTTTTTAAAGGCACCATTTTCTGATTGAATTTCGGGCTTCTGTTTACCGATAATTTGAAGGTTGCAACTGAGTCCTCGGAAATAGTTGCATTACCTGCATTATCAATTTTTGCGGCATAGGTTACACCGTAATACGTACCCGTTTTAAAAATGCCCTTTAAGGTAATCATAGGTGACCATGAGAAAGTACCGCTTTCAGAGCAGTAAGTATAATCACTTGCTACAAGCTTTGTCATTTTCTTATCTGAATATATTTCATAAAAGAAATACATATCATCATAATAAGAATTTATGTAAAAGTTAATGTAATCATAGTTACCATAAACTTTTACTGTGCCTACTGCTTTACTGATTTTAGCATCAGTTGCAACCATATAGCCGTAATCGTGCGACGTTGTTGAAACACTTGCAGCATTTGCTACAATTGAAACAACGCCGAAAAGCATAATTATTGCTAAAAAAGTTGATAATAATCTTTTTGTTTTTTTCATTTTATTCTTCCTCCGTTCTCCCTTATATCAGAAATGCTCGGGTCCCAACAAAATACAGGCATTGACGGCAAAATATCTGTAGGGTCTTTTCTTGTTTCGCCGGTGGGATCCGATAAAAGGTTTCTGCCCATAGAATTGTTGTTCCCATAGTTGTTAATAGGGTTATTATAAATATAATCGTAAAAGTCAGGGATTTGGTTACTCTCGGTGGGAAAATCGACATCAATTTCTTGTTGCGGCATTACTTCTATAACGTGCTTACCCTCTTCCTGTGCAATTGAGAATATCTCGCGGTATTCCGGGTCAATATCATCCAGATTAAATTCGGGTTGTGTTTCGTAATTCTCGTTATACTCCTCGGTAGGTTGCTCCGTAACAGCTTCCGTTGTAACCTCTGTCACCGGCTCTGTTGTGGTTTCTTCAACGTAAGCCTCTGTTGTCGCCTCCACCACAGGCACTTTTTTCTCCTTGTTTTCGGCAGCTACCTTTGGCACCGTTGCAAAGCAAACAAATGCTGCTACCGACAATAAAATTGACAAGACAACAATTGTCCTTATTGCTTTTTTGTAAGCTACAACAGCTTTTATTCGGTCCTTAACGCTTACCTCACCAAAAGCAACGGGGTAAATAAGGCCCTTACCCTCATTTACCGCACAGCTTAAAAGTGCTTCTGCGTAAGATTTTCTTTTTTCTAACGTATAGTTTTTAACTACACGCTCATCACAAGCAAGCTCAATATCCGTTGTAAGAAGCTTAAAGCAAACCCACACCAAAGGATTATACCAATGAACTGCAAGTAATACAAATGCTGCAAGCTTTGTTATATTATCAAAGCTTTTAAGGTGCGATTTTTCGTGCGATACAATGTGTGAAAGTGTTTCATCATCAAGCTTAAACGGTATATAAATTTTAGGCTTTATTACACCTAAAACAAATGGTGAAACTACTTTTTCACTCTGGAATACGTTGCCCTTCATTTTTATTGCATCGCCTATATTTTTACGTAACCGCCAAAAACTAACCACGCCGTAAACCAAAATTGCAAAAGCACCGAGCGCCCACACAATATAGAAAAGCGTTTCCATATTCACAACGCTCCGCACAGCCTCTGCACGCTCTGAAACAATGTTTGTTGCGACACTCCCTATTTCGCTTGTTGTTTCAGCAACAGCTCTCGGAATTAAGCTGAGCTTACTTTCTAAATTAAACGGTAAAAGCAGCTTAATGCCAACAAGAAGCCATAAAAACAATCTTGCATTTTTGGACGAGCGCTTAAACAAGAAACGGATTAAAAGTATTGCCACTATAAAAACGTTGGTAGATAACGTTACAGAAAGCAATAATTCAAACAATTCTTTCATAATTACTCTCCTGCGTTTTCAATTATCTTTTTAATTTCCGCAATTTCTTTCTCATTCAATTTTTTTGTTTTTGTGAAGGCTGCAATGAATGCAGGCAGGTTATTTTCAAACTTCTTTTCAATAAGCTCGTTAACCTCTGAAACCTGAATTTGCTCCTTTGTATAAAGCGGAACTACGCTTGAGCCTTCTCTTTTTAAAATCCCGCGCTCCTCCAAGCGTCTTATTACCGTGTAGGTAGTAGTTCTTGACCAGCCTATTTTTTCCTTACAAGCCTTTGCAAGGTCTGACATAGTCGTAGCCTCGTTTTCCCACATAATAAGGCAAAAACGATACTCACTTTCAAATATTTTTGGTGTTTCCATAATAATAACACTTACCTTTCTTTTTGGGGTGTTAAAACATCAACACCCCACCCCTTAAGCTCCTCGAGTTTAATGCGTTAGACAAATTATAACACATTCAATAATTTATTGTCAATAAAAAAACAGTTAATCGACAAAAATCGATTAACTGTTGTCCATTTTAATCAAATACAATATCCTTATTAAGCTCAACAAGTCTTACCTCGTAAGCCTTCATAATATCCGCTTCAAATGGCAGCACGGGATTTTCCGCACCGAGCTTTTTCATAAGCTCCTTTGTAAAAAGCGGATTCTGAATTAAGAATGGACCTAAAAGATACGTACCGAAGAAATTGTTTCTTTTAACGCCCTCATTTTTATCCTCAGGTGATGCGCCGAAGCCTTTTTTTACTGAAATAAATCCGTCACCCTCAGCTATATTGTAGGTATGAGAAAAACGGCTTGTATAGCCTACTATATCAATATCCTCGTACTTACCCACAAAAAGTGAGTTGTTTCTTTTTGGTATTGTCCTTACCGAATTAAAAGAAAAAATATTAAGTGCATCTATTTTGGTGCCGTCGGTATTTTCAATATACTTACCGAAAATCTCGAATGCATTACCCGTCATTAAAAATACTACGCCTTTTTCAATGAGCTCGTTAATTCTGCTTTCGTAGCCCTTAAGACGGGAAAGTATTTTTTCCTGATTTGATTCACTGCAGGAGCCTACGTAAACCATATCTACGTCCTCAGTTAAAAATCTGGGCTGTTCTTTAATGGGCGTTTCAATAAACTCAGCCTGCGGCAAGCATAATTTAAAATAACGCATATTTGCTTTATCACCAAAAAGGCAGCAAACCTCAGGGTAAAGTATTTCTATTTTCATTATTGCTCGCCACCCTTCTCGTTATATTCTTTAAAATCATTTATGATTTTTTCTTCCACCTCACACGCTAAGTCGTAGGTAGAGGTATCGTGAAGAAGATAGAACTTGGAAACGTTTTTATCTATAAGCTTAATTGCCTCAAACTCGTTTTCCTCGCAAATGATTTTTTCTTCAGGAAGACCTGCAATCAATAGCCTTAATTTATAGTCAAAGCACCTTGGACCTGCCAAAATAACCTGCTTCATTTGGGGAGTATTTAAAAACTCAAAATCTGCATCGTAAATCCAGCCGATAAATTCAGAGGAATCCTTTCTTTCAAAGAGGTCGTCTATCATAATAAATACAGACTTTTCACCCTCCTCGTGACCTACGAAGTCGAGTGTTCTTGAGCAGGAAACGGAGTTCTGACCCTTTGCCATTGTTCTTATAATAGCCGTGTTACCAACCTTACCCTCCTTGTAGCGGGTTTGTGTAACGCTGATTTTACGAAGATAATCCTTAACCTTTTCTGTATCCACGTTAAATTCATTCATTAAAGAAACGGCTGCTAATTCATTATAAATGTTATAAAGTGCACGGTTTACCATTGGGTAAACGTCCTCTTTGCCGTCAATGCTTATAGTTATAGTCTGATTTTCGTAATCTATATTTGTTAAATGATATTTTGCTTCATAGGACTTAAAATCACAGGCAGGACAGTAGGCGTTGCCTATGTGGTGGTATCTTAAAAAGTTGAATTTTAATTTTTCATTGCACTTGGGACAAAATGAAAAATCGTTAATTAAATTCACGCATTCGGTTACGTCCGTAGGAAGCTTATCTATTGAGAAAAATACCTTTTCGTTATTCTTTAAAAGCTGAGATGACTGAAGGCAGTCTGCATTAAGAACAAGCTTTGTGCTTTGAGGCACGTAGGTGTCAAGTATGCTGAATATATATTCAGGATGTGCATTACGTTTAATTGAATCTCTGAAAAGGTTTGTTACTATAAGATAGTCCGGCTTTATAAACGGAAGAATAAGCCTTGAAAAGCGCTCATCTACCTCTAATGCCAAAACGTCAATTTTAGGCTTACCAAACACATTTACGCTGTGTGTTAACGCTGTTGCAACACCTGTATTTATGTTTGAGCCGTATCTGTTAGAAACAACCTTGTAGCCGCTTTCAGAAAGAATATCTGCCACCATATTTGTTGTGGTGGTTTTACCGTTTGTACCCGTAACGCAAAGTACGTTAGGGCTTTTTTTAGTTTGCGCTAAGTAATCCGGGCAAATTTTAAGCGCAATGTGACCCGGAAACATTGTTGCATTTCTTTTTAACAGTCTTAAAAGCACGTAAGCAGCCTTAGATGCCCACAACGCAATAAAATACCTTATTCTTCCCATTATTCTACCTCAAGCTGAGAAGTACACGCAGGGCAGCGTGTTGCTTCAATATTTACTTCACTCTTACAGAATGGACACACCTTTGTTGTAGGCGCTTCCTCTACCTCTTCTGCAGGCTTTTTGCCCATATCTCTTAACTTGTTAATACCCTTAACCATGAGGAAAATTACAAATGCGATTATAATAAAATCTATAATTGCCTGAAGGAAAAGTCCGTAGCCGAGTGTTGCAACACCTGCTTCTGTGGCAGCCTCTAAAGATTCGTACTCGTTACCGTCAAGTGCAATGAAAAGCTCCTTTACAGAAACCTTGCCCGTAATTAAGGTTATGAGCGGTGTAACAATATTATTTACAAGTGAGTTGACAATTGCCGTAAACGAGCTACCAATAATAACACCTACAGCAAGGTCAATAACGTTACCGCGAGAAATAAACTCTTTAAATTCCTTCATAAAACCCTTCCCCTTTTCGACTTCGTTTTTCAATCCTTTTTCAAGCTTTGACATAAAAGTCACATCCTTCTTTTAAATGAAATAACTAGTTGATTATAACACATTGCACAATAAATTTAAAGTATTTTATTATGATTTCAATAATTTTTTTGCCATTTTTGGTGGTCAATTCGCTTGATAATTTGTTTTTAGGGGTGTATAATTGTAAAAAACAGCTTCAAGGTGGTGTTTTAAATGGTTTTAGTTGCTGATATAGGTAACACAAACATAACACTTGGCATATATAAAAACGACAATTTAATTTTTGTTTCAAGACTTGCTACCCAAAGGCACAGAACAAGCGAGCAATACGCTATTGAGCTTAATGCCGTTTTTAATTTAGAGGGTATAAGCGGCAGCTTTGAGGGCGCAGTTATAAGCTCGGTTGTACCGGAGCTTACGCGTGCTTTTAAGGAGGCTGTAGAAAAGGTAACGAAAACAAAAGCGCTTGTTGTTGCTGCCGGCATTAAAAACGGTTTAAAAATTTCTACCGATAACCCTAAAGAGGTTGGCGCCGATTTAGTTGCAGGCGCGGTAGGTGCTATTTCGCAATACGAATTGCCTTGCCTTGTAATGGATCTGGGTACGGCAACTAAAATATCTGTTATAGATGAAGGCAACGTATTTTTAGGCTGCACAATTGCACCCGGCATTGGCATCTCGTTAGATGCACTTTCTTTAAGAACCTCGCAATTGCCCGCTATTGATTTAAGCGCCCCCGAAAAAGCAATTGCCACAAACACAATAGATTGCATAAAATCCGGCACGGTTTTAGGCAATGCCGCTATGCTTGACGGAATGGCAATGCGCCTTGAAAAGGAATTAGGCAAAAAAATAAAAACTACTGTTGCAACGGGCGGTCTTGCAAAGGAAATTGTAAACTGCTGCGACAGAGAAATTATTTTTAATAAAAACCTCGTTTTAGAGGGGCTTTTAGTTATTTACAAGAAAAACAGGTAATACACACAAAAAAACAAACGCATTATATCTCTTACGAGAATAGTAGCAAAGGAGTTTATTATGGAAAAGAAAAAACATCTTGTCCGTCTTGTTTTGTGCGCCTTGTTTTCGGCATTGATAGTCGTTATGACATTCACACCGTATTTAGGCTACATAACAGTAGGAATTATTGAAATAACAACGCTTCACATGGTTGTTATTCTGGGCGCAACGGTATTAGGCGCAAAATACGGCGCTATACTCGGTGGCGTATGGGGACTTACTTGTATATTAAGAGCATTCCAATTTGGTATAATCCCCTTTCAGAACCCTATGGTATCACTTGTACCGCGAATTATTGTAGGTCTTGTAGCAGGCCTTGTTTTCTTAGGTCTTTCAAAGCTAAAATGCAAAAAGCCTATTGCTTTAGGTCTCAGCGCACTTTTAGGCACCTTAACAAACACTGTGCTTGTGTTAAGCTTCCTGCAGATTTTCGGTGGATTTGAGGTTCTTTTCGGTGAAGCCGCAAAAACCTTAGACGTAATTATTGGTACACTCATTAGCACAAACGGCTTAATTGAGCTTATTGGTGCAGTAATTGTTGTACCCGTGCTTTACATGGCAACAGAAAAATATTTTAAGAACAAAATATAACAAAAAGCTCCTGTTTTTCTTATAAAATAAAAAATTAGTCTCAGATTCATTTGAATCTGAGACTTTGTTTTTACTTAGTTGTAGTAACCTCGTCCTTTACGTCAGGGTAATAAGTATAAGGCTTAAATTTAATTGAAGCGTTAATAATTCCTATTACCTCTGCTTCAGCATCCTCTACCGTAATATCACGAGTAGTTTTATAAGTGAATTGGTAAGAGTTGTCGTTATTGCTGAAGATTATTGCAACAGTAATTTCGCCGTTTGTTTTATAGCCGAGTGTATAAACCTTGCTGCCGACCTTAAGGTTGTCGTACTCGTTTGAGGTTATATTTGTTACGCTGCCCTCAGCAGAGTCCTCTGTAAGAAGCGTCTCAATACGCTCAAGCTTTGCTTTTCCATCCTTAAAGGTCTTTTCAAGGATTTCTATACTAAGAGTTGTTTTTTGACTTTTGTTTTCAAATTCACCGCGGTCGTTTACAGTTTTCCAGCCCTTTGGTAAGGTAAAGTAATAAGCGTAATCCTCTACAACGCCATCATTCTCAATTTGACCGACAAAACCGTGTACCTCTGTTTCGTAATTACCGTCAGAATCCTTGACCTTTTTTCCGTTTTCATCCGTTACGTAAACTAACAACTCACCGTCTTCACTTAACACCTTGTTACCTTCCTCATCTGTAACAAGAATATATTCACCGCCGGTAGACGGGTCTATGTACTCATCCTTTTTACAAGCGGTAAAAATTATTGCAGACAGCAAAATAGCTGTTGCAAGAATAATAACAGAAATCTTTTTCATGAAAATACCTCCGTTTTAAAAACAGAGGGGCGGTTTGCCCACCCCTTTTTTTAGAATTATTGCGCTGCGGCAGCTGTCTCTGTCATAGTTGCTTCTACAACGGGCGCTGCTGTAGTTGTTTCTAAAGGACTTGTCGGGTCTTCGTTTTCCCAATACATTTCGTAGTAAGCTTTGTCCTCAAGAGTAAATAAAACTGAAAGGTCTCCGTGTGCTTCAAAGGTACCCTTACCTGTAGCTGAAGCTGTTACGTTTGCTGCTTTAAAGTATTCAACAGTTTCAATCTGATTTGTAAGACGGTTTACAGTCGCCTTAATTCTGCAGCCGCTGTAGGCTACTGAATAATCCTTTAACTCAAGGTATGCCTTTGTTTTTGCAAACTCCTCGGAATTGATGAGGTCTGCCTTATCACGAAGGTTAAATGCCTTTGTAAGAATTTCCTTCGCATCCTCTTCAGTAATGTCGTCGAATTCGATTGTGATGTAATATTTGTCGCCTACCTCTGTCATGGTAGCGTATTTTACGTCGTCAACGGTAAGCTTAGAAGCAAAGCTTTCGCCCTGAACTAACAAAACGTCTGTATTATCTGCACCATAAGCGAGCTCGCCGGAATTTTCTTTAATATTCTCAAGCATAAGATCTTTTACAGCTTTTGCCGCATCGTTAATAGCTGAAAGAGAAGAGTCAATGTCTGCCTCCTCCTGACCTGCCTTTGTTACCTTAAGGCTATCGTTTGGTACGTTCTTTTCAAATCTGTAGTACATTCTTGGCTTTTCTGCCTTAACGTTGTTAAGAAGAGTGTTAAAGTACTTAAGCACCTCTTCACTTGATTTTTCAACAGTTTCTGCGCTTTCTGTATAAACTGCAGGCAAGGTGGTTGGTTCTTTTACCTCTTCCCCTGATGAGGATGAGCAAGCTGAAAGTGAAAGTAAACCTGCGCTTACAACAACAAGTGCTAAGCCTAAGCTTAAAATTCTTTTCATAAAGGATTTACCCCTTTTCAAAATGATTTATTATATAACAGAGTAATTATAGCACAAAAAAACGCTTAAAAAAACATTATTTTCACATTTTTTTATCTTTGTAAAAATAGCACAAATACATAGTGTTTATTTTGTACCTTAGTAACAAGTGGGTATTTTTATAGATTGACATTCACTACACTTAAGAATATAATAAAAGCATCTTATTTAAGTAAGAGGTTTTTTATGATTAACTTAACAAGAACTAAAAACGCAAAAAAATTCTTAGCCCTTATGCTTTCACTGGTTGTAGTATTTGTTTCAGTTGTTTGTGTTGTTATAAACAAGCGCAACAACGAAATAATAAGCGGTGCAACATTTGGCGAAACAGATAAAAAGGACGCTTTGGGAAGCACCACCGAAAAGGTAACAAAGCCCGAAAGCGAAAACAAAAAGAATGAGGAAAAAACCACAAAGGCGCCGAATACAACTATTATGCCCGAAACAACAAAACCAAAGGTTACGGCTGTTGCCGCGGGAACTATAAATAACCCTACAATTATTACCATTGACCCGCAAAACTGGCACCTTACGCTTGTAAACTCCGGCTACAGAATTCCGGATGATTACAAGGCAGATTTAGTTTACGTTTGCGGCAGCTCTGAAAGACTTGACAAAAATGTAGCCGTACACTACGAGGAAATGTTTGAAGCGGCAAGCAAGGACGGTGTTTACCTGACCCCCTGCTCCGGCTACCGCTCCTATGAAAGACAAAAAATAAACTACAACAACAAAATAAGCTATTATGAAAGCCTTGGCTTCAGCAAGCAGGATGCAGCGGTAAAGGCTGCAACAATTATAATGCCGCCCGGCAGCAGCGAGCACAACCTGGGCTATGCAATGGATATTGTTTGCGTAGAGGAATGGTTTGAAAACACCGACGAATTCCAATGGTTAATGGAAAACGCTGCAGATTACGGCTTTATTCTGCGTTACCCTAAGGACAAGCAGGACATAACAAAGGTTACCTACGAGCCGTGGCACTGGCGCTACGTTGGTGTTGAGGCTGCAAAGGAAATGAAAGCAAGCGGACAAGTTTTAGAAGAATATTTAGGAGCAAAATAATATGTACAAATTAAAGGTTGAAAAAGCTTACGGTGATTATGATTACGGCACGAGCAAATTTTTAGGTGCACCGACAATGCCTGAGGAATGGCTCGCAGACGGCACACTTTCAGATGACGACTTTTTCTTTTGCCAAATTAAGCTTTCAGAATTAAGCGAGCACACCGACTGCACGCTTTTACCGAAAAAGGGCTTTTTATATTTCTTTCTCACTAAGCAGGATGAAGAAACCTATGTTCCGAACGTAAGGCTTTGCACGAATGAGCCGGACACCTTAATTGACGACTTTAATTTCGGCTTTGATTTTTTAGGAAACACAGACGATGAGTTTTCAATTGATTTTAACGGTGAGGGCGCCTCTTGCGAAACAGCACTTTTCATTGATAACGGTGACAGCTACACGCTGCTTCAATATGACCCACTTGATGACAATATGCCTGAATTTTTGCAGGCAACAGAAAAGCAGGCAGTATTCAAAATAAGCAAGGCTGACCTTGAAAAGCTTGATTTTTCAAGGGTAACATTTGAATTAAAATAATAACAGCAATAAAAAAGAGAAGCATTAAAAATGCTTCTCTTTTTTTTATTTAGAAATTTTTTCGTATTGCCTTGCCGTAGTATCAAACCTATAAACGTCACCGTCACAAATAGCGCAAGTATAATTTGTTGGCGTGCCGTCGTTTTCGTACATTTTAACAGGGAAAACTATTTTCTTGTCCTTTGCAACCGCAGACGTACCGAGCGCTACCATTTTATATTCTGACGGCTCCTTTGCAAAACCTAATTCATCCTTTGTGTAGCTGTCAATAATTTTGTGAAGCTTTAAGTCGTCCGCCTCTACGTAGAAGAGTGTTGTACCCTCCTCTGTTGTTGAAGGCTCTACCTGAAATGCTCCGTCTAAGGTAAGCAAAAGGTACTCGTTTTTAGCGGCATCAAAAACGTAGCAATTGTAGCCGGATATTGCAAAAACAGCCTCGGGAGTTTCACTTTCTTTACTTAAAAGGAGCTCAACTCTGCACGCCTTTACGCCATGCAGCGTAGTATCACCAAGCTTTATAAAATAATTACCTACAGGCTTTTTAATGTAGCCGAGCCTTTCCAAAGGATATTGGCTGAGCATCTGCTTTGCAACCTCTTCATTTACCGTTACCGTACCCTTGTTGTCTGAAACGTCGTAAACTGTATCGGCTGTAGCAAGAGCGTTGTTTTCCTTGTATTTTTTAACACCCATTGCAATGCCGAAAAGAACTGCTGCGGCTACTATAACCGCTATTAAAATTGTAACAATTTTTTTCATTTAGCTCACTCTCCTGACTGCATATTACTATACAATTACAGAAGAAATTTGTCAAGTTTGTTGCTTAAGGTGGCAAGAATAAATTGGATGAAAAGCACCGAAATATGACGGTTTGAGGCAAGTTCGTATTATTCTTAAGGAATCATTTTACACAATTAAGATATTTTTCCTTTGTGGCTATTCCCCCGCGAATGTGACGCTCCTCTTTATTCTTTTCCAAAACCCTTCTTACCTCGTTGTAAAGTGCAGGGTTAATTTTTTTAAGCCGTACTGTTACGTCGGTATGCACGGTGGATTTTGAGATACCGAATTTTTTGCCTGTTGCACGCACTGTTGAGTTGTTTTCTGCTATGTATCTGCCAAGCTCTTCGGCTCTTTCTTCATATTGACCGCTGAAATTTTCATTGTAATTATAAGACATAATGCACCCCCATAATTTCTACTTAAAATTTATGAAATACATTTAGAAATTATGACGGCAGCGCGGGTAAAATAAAATAAAAATACCCGAGCTACTCGAGGGAGTAGTTCGGGTTTATGTTTAGTTATGAGCAACAAAAAATATATTCAGTATCAATGAGTGTAGATGTTTCGTAATCACAACGAGTACAAGCTTGATAAGTATATGTTTGTTTCTTACATCTAGGTGCAGTTGCACGAACTTTATGTGTTATAGTCGCAACTGTTGAATTTTCTAATTTATGACCGAACAAAGTGCATGTAATACCATAAGTTGCTATATCCTCATTCACTATAGGTTCACCAGTAGCAAAATATTTTTCAATTTTTGCTTTTGTTTCTGCTGAAACCTCATCATTTATGATTATTTCTACATATGTATCATTTATTTTTGCTTCTTTTGCACTTGTTGGTATAACAAAAGTGCAAGTTAATAAAGTTAATACGAGTAAAATCGCAAACAAGCTCTTAATTTTCATTGTAACTCCTTTAAGTTTTCAATTACATTTATAAGATCTTGTTTATTATTATAAGACAACTTATATAAATTGCCGTTAAATTCAAAATAAATTTGAGTTATTCCAATATCGCTCATCTCAAAAATATAACATTCCAAGTTATTTATCTTTAATATTTCATTGGCGTTTAATAAAACGTCTTGGGAAAGCTTCTCATTAAATACAGAACAATATGTAAAATCAGCATTGTTAAATGTTAACACAACTTTATTCTTCATGTTATCATTATGAAAAGATACTTGTTTTAATGTTATATTTTCTGGAAGTTCTGAAGGATACAATATATTTATATTTTCGTTTAATAGTGCCTCTTCAATATTGGGGTAAATCTTAGTACCCTCATACATATAAACACTAATCCCACTAACATTTATTTCTTCATTAACTGGTGTATCAGCCACCGTACCAAACCTATTTTTGAGTTCATCAAAAATGTTCCAGTCGAATGCTATTGATGTTACTGCAAATATAGCGATAAGTATTGAAATTATAGCAGCAATTAACAAGATCTTACGAGATTTAACTTTTGTTGACCTACCCTTTACGCTCTTTGGCGGTGTATTTAAAGTGGTGGTTTCCTCAACAAAAGGTATTTTTCTGACCTTT
>JAZNET010000055.1:0-24340 GCA_045588735.1 Acutalibacteraceae bacterium
TACGGCTTCAGTGTTATTTTATTCGCACAAAACTGTCCGAAGGACAATAACACTCGGCATCAGCCGAATATAACTGTGAAGCAATAAAACTCGCCGTAAGGCGAATAAAACTGCGGAGTGTCCTTACGAACACTCCGCTAATGCCGAGCAATTTATTTTGCTTCATCTGAATCTCTGTAATATTGTGTGAAAATTTTCGGGTGTGAATTGTTTTTCCAAAGCTCCTCAGCAACAGGCACCCACGCCTTGCTGAAGTCCACACATTTGTCGCAAAGCTCGTCAACGTCCTCATTTATTAAATGGTCTGTGCTTTTTGCACCCGTTTCTTTTATGATTTTACGTAAAACATCGGGGTTTTCGAGCATTGGACAAGGCATTAAGTGATTATCGTTAAAAGGCTGACCCTTTCTGTACGCCTGAAAAAGAGGTCTTTGCAAAGCCTCTAAAAGAGTTACTTCTCTTATATTGGAATCTGAGTAGTGCACAAAAACGCAAGGCTCTATGTCACCCTTTGAGTTTATGTGGAAATAGTTTCTCCCGCCTGCAATACAGCCGCCAACGTACTCACCGTCATCCTGGAAATCCATTACAAACAACGCCTTGCCCGTTTTTCCGTTACGTGTCCTTTTTAGCCACATATACATATATTTTCTTTGCATTGGGGTCGGTATAAGCTCTTTTCTGCCGTCACTGCCCACAGGCATATAGTTAAAATAGAGCGCGTATTTCACACCCTTTTCAATCATATCCTCAAGAAACTCGTCACTTGTAACGCTTTCTACGTTTTTGCTTGTGTAGCAAACAGAAATTCCGAAAAGAATTTTATTCTGCTTTAAAAGCTTCATAGCTTCGATGGTTGTATCGTAAGAGCCGTCACCGCGGCGGAAGTCGTTATTTTCCTTTGAGCCCTCAATACTAAGTGCAAGCGTAATATTTCCGCACTCTTTAATATCATCACAGAATTTTTGGTCAATGAGGGTTGCATTTGTGTAAATTAAAAAAGTGCACTCCTTATTTTCCTTTGCTAAAGTAACAATATCATTTTTTCTTATGAGGGGCTCACCGCCCGTAAGCATATAAAAATGCGTACCCATTGCCTTACCCTGAGACACAATGCTGCGCATTTCATCAAGAGAAAGCTGGAAGGAGTGACCGTACTCTGCAGACCAACAGCCCTTGCACTTTAAATTGCAGGCAGAGGTAGGGTCAAAGAGAATTATCCACGGAATATTGCATTTGTATTTTTCACGATTTGCTCTTACAATTTTTGTACCGTAAAAGCCTGCGTGCACACCTAAAGAAAGAAGAAGGCTTTTTATTAAGGCATGGTCTACGTCTTTTAATATACTTTTAGCAAGAATTGTGTGTGCGTTGGTATCGTCTAAAACAGCTTTTTTCATTTTGACGTAGTTTTCCGCAGGATACATCTTAAAGGTTTTTTCAACAATGCTCAGTATTTTAAGAAGATTTTTCTGTGGCTCCTTGTCAATGTACTTTAAAATTCCGGAAATAGTTCTGTCTGCCAAAAAGCGAACAATTCTGTGCTCCATACCGCTCCTCCTTTCTGAATTTTTAACTAAGACAGTATTCTAACACACTTTACAATTTTTGTAAACTCTTATTTTACTAATTATTGACACTTTATTCATATTTATGCATTCTATTTTCTTGACTTTACTCCTATAGTAAATTATAATAAAATAGATGATTTTTGTAATAATGTATATTGAAATGAGGTATTTTTATGAAAAAAGAAAAAGTCGCACCAAATGGTGCAAAGCTTTCAGGCAGAATATGGTTTAACCTTTGCCTTTTCGGCTTTATAGGTCAAGTAGCCTGGAACCTTGAAAATATGTATTACAACACGTTTATGTACAACACCGTTTACGAGGGCGGTGCAGTTACAGGCACGCTTTCCTCTATGGATGCCATTACCTTAATGGTTAATCTCAGTGCTATTGTTGCTGTTCTCACCACGTTTATTATGGGTAACCTCTCTGACAAAATGAACAAACGAAAAGTTTTCATTTCTATCGGTTACCTTGTTTGGGGTGTTATTACCGCTGCCTTCGGCTTCCTTACAAAAGATAATATTTCAAGTGTATTCGGCATAACCGAGCCTGCTTTAATTGTTACTGCAACCGCTGTTTCAATTGTTGTTATGGACTGTATTATGACATTTGTTGGCTCAACAAGTAACGACTCTGCTTTTAATGCATGGGTTACTGACGTTACAACAACTAAAAACCGCGCAACGGCTGAAAGCATTCTTGCTATTCTCCCTATAGCAGCAACTGTTATTGTTACTGTTTCCGGCGGATTCATTGAACCGCTTGGCGGCGGTGACATTCAAAAGGGCTACACTTATTATTTCCTTGGCCTTGGCGCTTTAGTTATTCTTTGCGGTATTATCGGTCTTTTCTCGCTTAAGGATTCAAGAAGCGGTGAAAAGAAGGTTAACGCAAACTACTGGAAGGATTTGGTTTACGGCTTCAGACCTTCAGTGGTAAAAGAACACAGCAAGCTTTATATTGCACTTTCAGCAGTCGGCATTTACTCAATTGCAGTTCAGATTTTCTTCCCATTCCTTCTCATTTACCTTGACCACGGCTTAGGCTTTAAAATTGAAGCACTTTTCGGTTATATTACACCACCGGTTTTAATTGCAGCTCCGTTTGTTCTTATTGCTGTTGTGCTTGGTGTTATAGGCATAGGTAAATTTGCAGACAAATTCGGCAAGAAAAATCTTGTGTTTATTGCTGCAGTACTTTTCATTGTAGGCTTAGTAGCAGCTTCATTTGCAAAAACAATCGGTCCTTTCGGAATCGCAGCAATTCCGCTTCTTGCAGGCTACGGACTTTTAGGTATTCTCCTCAACTCAACTGTCCGCGACTATACTCCGGAGGACAAAACAGGTCTTTTCCAAGGTATAAGAATGATTTTCTTCGTGCTTATTCCTATGCTTTTAGGTCCGCAAATAGGCAAATGGGTTTGTCAGGTAGCCGGTGCAGGCTCTTACGTTGACCAAAGCACAGGTCTTACTCAAGCAGAGCCGTGTGCTGAAATGTTCCTTGCTGCCGGTATAGTTGCAGTATTTGTTCTTATTCCGCTTGTAATACTTCGCAAAAAAGGTATAGATAAAGTAGAAGACTAAAAAATACCGTTACAAAAAACCGAAACCGAGGTGTGAACTATGAAATCCATTTTACTTTCTTCTCTTACAAAGGTGTTCAAGGACGTAGAACCAAATTTTGATGAATTCAAGGAATTTTCCGTTCTTCGCGGTGAGCCGTTCAATTTTCAAATAGCAATTTTCCCCGAAACAGACGACGATTGCAGCATTACGGTTGAGGTTGCCTCCAACCTTCGTGACGGCATTAAAATTTACAAGGTTGTAAGCATGCCCTCTGCCTATGCCGCACCGGACGACCACGACGATTTTCACTACGACACAAAAAGAACTGAATATCCCGATTTATTATTACCCATTAACGAGGATAACACCGTTGATTTGGTTAAAGGAGAATGGAACTGTCTTTGGTTTAAATACACTCCCGAAATGGACTATATTGCCGGAACAAACAGCATTACCGTGTTCCTTAAAAAAGGCTTGTATGACGAAAACAACAAGCATATTTTCAGTTTAAGAACACTGCCAAGGCAACTGCCCATGCAGGATTTAATTTACACAAACTGGTTTCATAACGACTGCCTTTGCTCGCACTACAAGGTTGAGCCCTTCAGTGACGAGTACTGGACACTTTTAAGAAACTACGTAAAAAATGCCGTTGCTCACGGTGTTAATATGATTTACACCCCTGTTTTTACACCGCCGCTTGATACAGAGGTCGGCGGTGAAAGACCAACCTTCCAATTGGTTGAGGTTGATAAAATCGACGTTGGCTACCGCTTCGGCTTCAAAAACTTTGACAAGTACGTAAGAATTTGTACAGAATGCGGTATTAAATATTTTGAAATATCTCATTTTTTCACACAGTGGGGCGCACAGCACGCACCTAAAATAATTGCAAACGTTAAGGGTATTAAGCGCCAGATTTTCGGTTGGGATACCGTAGCAAACGGCAAGGACTACGTGCAGTTCCTTGCGGTATTTGCAAAGGCTCTCACAAAAGAGGTTGAGCGCCTTGATATTAAGCAAAACTGCTACCTTCACGTCTCAGACGAGCCAAACGAAAGTCAGCTTGAGGATTACAAAAAGGCTTCTTACATAATAAATCAGCTTTTCCCTGATTTTCACGTTATAGACGCCCTTTCAGAAATAGATTTTTACAGACAAGGGCTTGTTAAAACACCTGTTTGCGGCGAGGATGTTGCAGACGTATTCAAGGCAGAGGTAACAGATTTCTGGACCTATTACTGCTGCACTGAAACTCACGACTTTTTACCTAACAGGACCTTTGCTATGCCTCCTGCAAGAAACAGAATTTTGGGCATGCTGCTTTACAAGTATGAGGCAAAGGGCTTTTTACAGTGGGGTCACAACTTCTGGTACACACAATACTCCAAAAAACACATAAATCCCTACGAGGTTACAGATGCAGGCGGAGCCTTCCCGTCGGGTGATTCCTTTGTGGTTTACCCCGGTCCGGACTTTAAGCCCTACAACTCCTCCCGCCACGAGGTTTTCTACGAGGGACTTTGCGACTACCGTGCCATGAAATACTTAGAAAGACTTACCTCACGCGAGCACGTATTAAAAATACTCACAAAAAATCTTGACACAGAGCTCACCTTTAAAAACTACCCACATGATATTGAGTGGCTTTTAAACAAACGAGCAGAAATAAATAAGGAAATTGAAATAGCAATAAGATGACCTTAAAAGAAGCTTTTAAAACAAACTGTCGGGCAACGGCAAAGCTTTGTGGCTTTGCCCCCACGCTCGCATTCAGCGAATTAACCTCAGGAATAGACGGCAAAAACAACAACGGCACCATTGCCCGTCTTTCCTTTGAGGATTTTTTCGTAGATTTATATTTTATTGAAAACGGACCCTTGGCTTACGCTCCAAACACCATTTGGATTGGCGTAGGCTTTGAGGTCTGCTCTTTTTTACCTATTTCCGTATACGACGTATTAGCATTATTCAGGGAAACCGATTTTAAATGCTATACATACTCACACCTTAACTCCGTAGAGCTTATAATAGAAAGCTTTGCGGAAATAAATGCATTTTTTGATGACTTTCTTCCTCTTATGCAGGACATTGCTAAAAACGGCACAAAGAAAAATAAGCTTATAGCCTCTCAGGAGGAAGCTATAAAGCGTGTTACGGGTGACGACGTTTTTGACAGAGATAACGAAATTTTCGAAATAACCGCAAAATTGCGGGATATGCTTTTAAGAAATTATTTAGAGGGAATAATAAGCCGCTTCGTTTTAGGCGGCGTTGCAGATTTTTATAACGGCAACCACAAAATCGCAATTAAAAAAATAGCGAAAACAAAAAACAAAACGCTTTACGAGAAAAACCTTTTAGCAGCGTTAAAAAGCGGAGAACTTTCAGGATACGACGCCTCCCCCTTCCAAAACGAAATTTACAAAAATTACGCTAAATCCGCAAGGACGGTAACACATTTATTCGGCAACGGAGGTCTTTTCAAGATATTTGCAAAATCCGCCCTGCTCTCTCCCTTTTTCGCCGCCGTTTTAGGCTTCTTTTATTTGATGTTGTGCCACGTAAGATTCGGAGACGCCGTTTATTATCTTAACTTAGACCTTCCCGCGGTTGTTCTTTTGCTTTTAGCAGGCTTTTTGGTTGCGGAAACTCTCTGTTTTAATTTTCCGCGCACTCCTAAAAACCCCTTCAAAAATAAAAAAACACCTAAAATTAAAGCTGCAAACAAATCCAAAGCCTTAAAATACTTTACAATTCTTGCTGAAACAATTGTAATTATTTTACTCTTCTGCGCAGTAAATAACACGGTTGCTTTTACAAAGAACGGCGTTTATTTTCCCGAAAACAATTCTCTTTCATTGAAGCAGGAAATGCTCCGCTACGAGCATTTTGAAACAATTTACAAGGCAAAGGGCTATTACCTTTACGGTTTAAAGCATTACCCCTTGGAGCACTACGTATTAGTAGCAAAAAACGGTGAAAAAATAGATTTAGCCCTATACCCCTCCGCCACCTCGAAGGACTTTGAAGAAAAGGTTTTACCATTTTTTACGGAAAATGGCTGCGAGGTAACAGAAATTGAAAGTGAACGTGATATTAAATGAATAACATAGATTTTTTTAAATCTGCAGGCTACGGAATGATGATGCACTTTGGCCTCTATTCAATTTTGGGTGGTGAGTACAAGGGCAAATTCGGCGATAATTATGCTGAGTGGATTGGCTCTCACTTTGCTATCCCCATAAAGGAATACGAGCAATTAGCAAGTATTTTTAACCCTATTTATTTTAATGCAGATGAAATAATTAAGCTTGCTAAAGACTGTGGTATGAAATATTTTGTCGTTACAACAAAGCACCACGACGGCTTTGCACTCTTTCACTCTAAGGTAGATAAATACAACGTAGTTGATGCTACGCCTTATAAAAGAGATATTATAGAGGACCTTGCAAATGCGTGCAGTAAGCACGGCGTTAAGCTCGGCGTTTACTACTCTCAGGACCTTGACTGGCACGAAAAGCACGGCGGCGGCTACCTTTCAAACCATATGGGTTGCTCGGGCGTAACCTGGGACAACAGTTGGGATTTTCCGAATCCTGAAGAAAAGGATTTTAATATTTGCTTCGAAAATAAAATCTTACCGCAAATTAAAGAGATTATGACAAATTACGGTGATATTTTTACAGCGTGGTTTGACGTGCCTATGACCTTAACCGAAAAGCAAAGCAGAATTATTTACGATACGGTAAAAGAATTACAGCCCGACTGCCTTATAAACTCAAGACTCGGCAACGGACTTTATGACTACGTTTCGTTAGGTGATAACGAAATCCCTGCAACAAAGGAAGAATGGGAAAAGCTTTCACAGACAGATGAAAAAAATATAAATTACCAAAGCATTGACGGCTTTAAGCCAAGCAAGCACGGACTTTATGAGTCTGCCTGCACCTTAAATAAGTCGTGGGGCTTTTCTTACCGTGACCACAGCTGGATTTCTCCCGAAAAATTGGCACAGAACAGAAAGCACCTTAACTCACTCGGCATAAATTACCTTGTAAACGTAGGTCCCGACCATTTAGGAAGAATTCCGGGACCGTCTATTGAAATTTTAAAGCAGGCTTCAAGACTTTAATAATTTTGCAAAAAATATTTACAGGCGGCGTAAATATTTAATATGTTGTTATAACAGAAAGAAGGCAACTCTATGCTCCAATTAAAAAACATTGTAAAAATCTACAAAATGGGTGATGCTACCCAGACCGCCCTTTGCAACGTAAGCGTAAGCTTTCGCGACAATGAATTTGTTTCCATTCTCGGACAAAGCGGCTCAGGTAAAACTACACTTTTAAACATTGTAGGAGGACTTGACCGTTACACAAGCGGTGACCTTGTAATTAACGGTGTTTCCACAAAGAATTATACCGACTCAGACTGGGATTCCTACAGAAACCACTCAATAGGCTTTATTTTTCAAAGCTACAATTTAATTCCGCACCAAACCGTGCTCGCTAACGTAGAAATGGCTTTAACGCTTTCGGGTGTATCAAAAAAAGAGCGCCGTGAAAGAGCCGTTGCCGTTTTAGAAAAGGTTGGTCTTACCGACCACATAAACAAAAAGCCTAACCAGATGTCCGGCGGACAAATGCAAAGAGTTGCAATTGCACGTGCACTCATAAACAACCCCGATATTCTTTTGGCAGACGAGCCAACCGGTGCACTTGACAGTGAAACAAGCATTCAGATAATGGATTTGCTTAAAGAAATAGCAAAGGATAAGCTTGTTATTATGGTTACCCATAACCCCGAGCTTGCCAAGCAATACTCCACAAGAGTTGTAAATTTATTGGACGGTAAAATTATTAGTGATACAGACCCCTATGACGCTTGTGAGACTAAAGACAGCAGCAATGAAAAAAACAAGGTTTCAATGTCCTTTTTAACAGCGCTTTCTTTAAGCTTTAACAACTTAAAAACAAAAAAGGCGCGTACCATTTTAACCTCGTTTGCGGGGTCCATTGGTATTATAGGCATTGCACTTATTCTTTCGCTTTCACAAGGCATGAGCGCTTATATTGCCAACGTGCAAAAGGAAACTATGGAGTCCTACCCCATAACAATAACCTCTACCGCATTTGATGCTATGGGAATTTTCTCCGCTGACAATAACCGCGAGGATGAGGACAAGGATAAGGACAAAAAGGAAAAGCAAAAAAACAGAGATGCTGTTTTTGCCGATTACGGCTCAATGAAGGCTAAAAAAACAATGTCCGCTACCATAAAAAGCAACAACCTTACTGAATTCAAAAAATATCTTGACGACCCCAACAGCCCTGTTCAGCAATACATAGGCGAAAACGGCATTGTTTACTCTTATGATTTAAGCTTTTCGGCATTCTCCTACAACAAGGACAAAAAATTCATAGATTCAGACGCCGAAACAGTAGGTGACGAGGGCGGCGGATTTTTCTCGGGCTTTTCTTCATTCTTTGGCGGTGAAAGCAAAACCGGCGCCGAAAACTTTTCGCAAATAATTAAGGGCAGCAACGGTGAAGCTGTAAGTGATATTGTCCGCAATAACTACGACCTTATTTACGGCACTTGGCCAAAGAAATATAACGAGGTGCTTTTAGTTGTTAACAGGCGCAACACACTCTCTGCAGAGGAATTGTATCAGTTAGGCTTAATTACCAAAAAACAATACGACGAGGCAGCCAAAAAAATTGAAGAGGGAAAAGAAGCAGATAATATATTTATAAATTATGACGAAATCACCTCTCACACCTTCTATTTAGTTCCTGCCTGCGACACGTACTTAAAAAATGATAACGGCACCTTTACAAAAATAGAGGAATATGAAAAATACGAAAAGGAATTAACAGAAAACAAAACAAAGCTTAAAATAGTGGGAATTATACGTCCTGCAGAGTCTGCGGAAAACACAACAATTTCCACCCCTATTGCTTACACGTATTTACTTACCGATTATATTATTGAATACACAGAAAAAAGTGAAATTGTAAAAGCACAGCAAAAAACTCCTACCGTTAACGTTTTAAGCGGTACAAAATTCGACGTCTCGAGTGAGGAAGAAAAAATAGCCGAGGCTATAAATTACATTAAATCACTTGATGAGGAAGGTAAGGCAAATTTATACAGAATGGTGCTTTTCTCTAAAAACTCCGAGGATGACAATGCACCGTCCTTTTCTATGCCGAGCATTCCTTCTTTCCCGCAAATGCCGACTGTACCGAGCACAACCGTGCCTGCAACAAAGCCAAACGGTGCAGGAAGCATAACGCCAAGTATTCCCGCAACAAGACCGAATATTCCTTCTACTGAGGCTCCTACTGCCGAAGCTCCTGCAACAGACAGCTCTACCGAGGCTGCTACCGCACCTTCAACCGAGGGTGAAAGCACTACAGAGCAGGAAGCTGTTACTACCCCTACAACTACGCCCGAACAGGCAATTATTGCAGGTCAGCAGGAGGCACTCTCTCAGGCACACAATACAATCGGTATGCAGCAAGGCGCACTCTCAAGCGCACAGCAAATAATTGAGGGACAAAAAAACGCCTTAATTCAGTCGCAATCTCAGTTAGTTATGATGTCAGGCATTTTAAAGCAAATTGAACGCGCTATGAATGAAATGTCCTCTATGACTGAGGACTCCAAACTGGCAGAAAGACTTGATGATTGGCTTGATGACAACCCGGACGAAGAAATGCTGCTTACCATTTACGACCAATACATAGGTGAAGCAAGCTACGAAAACAACTTGACCGCCTTTGGTCTTGTGAGCTACGACACTCCGTCATCAATAAGCATTTACACCGACAGCTATGAAGATAAGGATATGGTTTCTGCCTGCATTGCAGAGTACAACCAAAACAAAAGCAATGAGGAAAAAATTGTTTATACCGATTACATAGCTCTTTTAACCTCCTCCTTAACCACTATTATTGACGGTATTTCTTACGTGCTTATTGCGTTTGTTGCTATTTCTCTTATTGTTTCGTGTATTATGATTGGCATAATTACGCACATCTCCGTAATGGAAAGAACAAAGGAAATAGGCATATTGCGTGCATTGGGTGCTTCAAAAAGCAATATTTCGCAGGTATTCAATGCAGAAACCTTTATAATTGGCTGCTGCTCAGGTCTTTTGGGCATTATAATCTCATTCATTGCATTATTCCCTATAAATGCAATAATAGAAAGCGTTACAGAAATAGAAAATCTTAACGCACAGCTACCGTTCTTTGCAGCAATTATTCTCATAGGAATAAGCATTGCAATAACAATTCTCGGCGGATTGATTCCGTCTCGCAAGGCGGCAAAAAAAGACCCGGTTGTAGCATTAAGAACAGAATAAAAATTGTACCCGTGGGATTTTCGCAACGCGTTTCTCCCTCGGGTATTTTTATTTTTTACTTGTACATTTGTTGCACAAGTAAACAATTTGTGCTATAATTGCACCTGTAAAATTTCAAAAGAAGGGTGTAGCTATGCCAAATATTATTTCTCAATTCGTTGCAAAGGCGTTTACCTCCGTGGTAAGCTTCCTTTATTTAGCTTCAGGCTTCAAAAGCGGCTTTACAGGTAAAAAAATTTCTACTCCTGATGATTTTGAGCCTGTGCTTCGTTTTATTGCTTGCTCAGACGTTCACCTTAACGGTGATGAAACACAAGAAAACGCAATAAGACTCAAAAACTTAATTGCAGATATATACAAATATTCTGCAACACAACGCTATAACAAGCTCGACGCCTTAATGGTTGCAGGTGACTTTGCAGGCGGCGGTGCAGAAGAGGAATATGCTGCATTTAATAAAATAATTGCTTCTGCTTTAAAAGCGGAAACAAAGCTTCTTACTGTTTTAGGTAACCACGAATTTATAAACTACCGTGACGTAGATGCAACCGTAGGCTACGACGTTTATAAGAAAATGATAAATGAAAACGTTGATACTGATATCGTTATTAACGGCTATCACTTTATAGGTGTTTCTTATGATGATAACGGCAAAACCTTTAAGGGTAAAACAACGTGGCTCAGAGAAAAACTTGAAAATGCAACTAAGGAAAACCCCAAAAAACCTGTTTTCGTTTACCAGCACCCACACCCTACTCTCACAGTTTACGGCAGTATCAGCTGGAGCGACTCAGATATCAAAAACGTTTTAAAAGACTTCCCTCAGGTTATTGACTTTTCAGGACACTCACACTACTCACCAAGTGACCCAAGAAGCGTATGGCAGGGTGAATTCACTGCAATCGGTTGTGGTTCTTTGGGTGCACTTATGGGCAATTTAAACTACATAGAGGGTGACCATGATGCACCCGGAAAATCTGCTGCTGCGTGGGTTGTCGAAGCAGATAAGGACGGAAACGTACGCCTTAAGCTTTACGACGTTGAAAACAGAACGTTCTTTGAGAATATAGATTACTACTTTACAAATTTAAGCGATACTTCAAAAAGAACATACACCTGGCACAAGCAAAAATCACTCGATACAAAGCCGCAATTCCCTGAAAACAGTACTGTAAAAAATACAGTTAATGAAAACGGTGAAGCAATAATTTCTTTCCCTGAAGCAAGAGGCTTTTACGAGGCAGAAAATTATAAAATCACAGTTGAAAACAGCAGCAATAAAAAGGTTTTTGAGAAAACCGTTATTTCCGAATACGTAAGAGCAACTGATGCTGACGTTACCGTAAATGTGGGCAGCCTTGAAAAGGGTGGCTACGCAGTAAAGGTAATTGCTTACAGTCCTTATGCTAAAAAGGGACAGGTGCTCGAGGTTAAAATAACAGTAGAATAACAGCCCTAACAACAAAAACGGACAGAAGCACAAAGTCTTCTGTCCGTTTATTTATTTTAGTCTTAACCCCTTAGGGTAATGATTTTTTGCTCTTGAGTTCACAACCTTTACGCCGCCAACAACGCAATTTTGGGTGGTAACTACCGCCCAACCGTTTTCGCAGTCTACATCAAACTCCTCACCGTGAAGATACTTTTCAAGCTCCTCACTCTCTGCGGAAAGCTCGATTTTTCTTTTAAAATCATTACCTAACCCCATAAAAAACTGGTGGTGAGGCTGCAGGTAATTTTTTCTTACCTCACCTATAGTTATACCCTTTGAAAAAACAGTTGCTTTTGAGGTATCAAAATCACCTGTAAAATAAATTGGTGTTGCGCCGTTCTGCTGTACGCTGTTTTTATCGTAAGAAACAAGAACCTCTGAAAGAAAATCGTAAACAAGCTTGTCGCATTTGGTGGCAGCGGTGTTTTTTGCTCTTTGGTAAGAGCCGTACTCAGGCAGGGTATTGTGAAGCACCGCCATAAACTGACCTTCTCCCCTGTTTTTGTGCGGATACACACGCCTTGTGTACTTAATGCTTTCATTTTTATAGCCCTCGAACAAAATGCCGTCCTCCGTGTGCTTTTCCACCGCAGCATTAACACGCACCAGCTCAAACTCCGGGTGCTCCGACAAAAATGAATCTATGAGCATCTCGTTTTCCTCAAGTGAAAACGTGCAGGTTGCATAAATCATATAGCCGCCGTTTTTAAGGCATTTTACCGCATTCTCCAAAATTTCTCTTTGGCGCACGGCACATTTTTTAACGTTTTCCTCAGACCATTCAGCTATAGCCGCCTCTTCTTTTCTGAACATACCCTCACCCGAGCAGGGCGCATCTATCATAATTAAATCGAACGTTGCAGGGTATATTTTTGCAAGCCTTGCTGAATCCATACACGTTGTAATTGTATTTTTCAGCCCGAGTCTTTCTACGTTACCGGTAAGAATTTTACAGCGTGAAGGAATTATCTCGTTAGAAACCAAAATGCCGTTTTCCCCTAATTTATTGCTGAGCTGTGTGCTTTTTCCACCCGGGGCAGAGCACATATCCAAAACAACCCAGTCCTCACACACCTCCAGGCACTCGGCAGGCGCCATAGCACCCGGCTCCTGCACGTAAAGCATACCTGCGTGGTGGTAAGGGTGGTTGCCTATTTTCTCGTAATCAAAGTAAAACCCCGTAGGTGAATACGGAATTTTTTCAGTATTAAAAATATTTATTTTGTTAAAATCTTCAAGTGAAATTTTATTGGTATTAACACGGAATGACCTCACAGGCGACTCCTCTAAAGAAGCTTTATACGCTTCAAACTCATCGCCTAAAAGATTTTTCATTCTGTTTTCAAAATCTACCGGTAATGCTTTCATTCGTTAATATCTCCCAATTCCATTTCTGCATAGAGCATACACATTGTAACAGATGCAATTGCGGCTGTTTCTGTACGAAGAATCCTGCTGCCTAAAGAAATAGTCTTTCCGCCTTTATTTTCTGCTTGTTCTATTTCTGTTTCACTAAAGCCGCCCTCAGGACCTATAATTATACCAACTGTATCGCCGGGTTTAATTCCTTTTAGCGCTTCTTTAGTCGCTTTCATTCCGTCTTTATTTTCATAAGGCACCAAAAGCACTGAAAGCTCCTCTGACTTATTTAAAAACTCTTTATAAGAAATAATATTATTAACCTTAGGAATAACTACCCGTTTGCTCTGCTTTGCGGCGCTTTCTGCAATCAATTGCCAACGCTCTTGTTTACTCTTCTTTTTCTTTTCTTCAACTTTTACAACACAGCGGTTCATTTCTACAGGTGTAATTTCTTCAACACCCAATTCCACAGCCTTTTGAATTATAAGCTCCATTTTATCGCTTTTAGGAAGCCCCTGAAACAAATGAATTTTTATTGGCAAATTGGTATTATGATAATTTTCTTCTACAACCTCAGCCTTAACGTAGTCAGAAAAAATTTCTATTTTACAAAGCGAAGCTTGTCCGTTACAGCTAACTAAAATCTCATCGCCCGATTTCATTCGGAGCACGTTGCTTATATGGTTAAAATCTGACTCTGTTATTATAAAACAATTACCCTGCTTTTCACTTTCATCTACAAAGAAGTTATACATTTTTGCACCGCCCGTCTAAAATACAACTATTACATCATAAATTTTTATGCAATAAAATTAGTTTTAATGTATTTTTTTCATTAACTTGAAATACTCACCATTTTCATCTGCACCGTCAAAAAGAACTTCGGTAAAACCGAATTTTTTATAGAGATGTAAAGCATTGACATTATCTTTATCTACACCAATTGTCATTTCAGAAAATCCCATTTCTTTTGCTTTTTCTATAAGGAATTTTAGAATTTCACTACCGATACCACGATTCTGATATTCTTTTTTTACTATCATTCTTGAAACATAAACTCTTTTCTCTGGTATGGTGTAATCACTGTCACCTGTATCTAACACCAACGCACCTTCACCAATAAACTCACCATTGATTTTATAAACAAAAACAATACGGTTACCTGTTTCAATTTCTTTTCGCCAGGTATCTGCAAGTGGTTGAGTTTTCATATTCCAAATATTAGAACACTTGTGGTAATCTTCAACTTTAAGTCTTTCTATAACAGTACTTGCAAACTCTGTAAATGATTTGTTAAGTGTTTTATATTTCATATTTACAATATCTTTTAATGAGTATCTTTTCATAAGATACCTGATAAATCTGCACCCTAAAAAATAACCAACATCAGAATGTCCGTTATAAAAAGACCAATCACCGAAGAAATCCTGAATACTTTCTTTATTATCAAGTCTGCGAAGATACTCTTTCTTTATTTCGCTTTCGTGTTCATAACACCAATTAAGCCAACCATCTTTATCCTGATGATAAAACTCATCATCATCGCATAAAATCTGTTCGCAAACCATAGCAACACCTTCACAGAAAAGTTGTGATATTGCTTTTCTGCGTTTTGTAAATGTGGGAATATCAAAATTCCCATTAAGTTTATGCCACAAGTGACCTATTTCGTGTAAAATCAATCCACTTAAGTTTTGCTCATCGCACCAGTTAAGCTCAATGATTTTTTCAATACCTACCAAAACAGTGTTTTTGTTGTTGAGAGTTGTTGCCCAACCGGCACCATTGCAAAGACCTAAATAAAGAATAATATCAATGTCAGGTTCTTCTTTAAAAAGTTTTGAAAGATTTTCGTTTAATTTATTTGCAACCAAATGAAAATTTTTGCTGACCAAGTCAATTTTCTCTTCATTTAAAGCAAGTTCTATTACAGGTAAAACATCTTTATTAAAATCATAACTTTTAGCATCATTTTCGCATTTTGCCGGTAATTCTTCTGATATTTCAGTTGCGTATTCTCGCCACAAGTTAATACTAAAGCCACTTTTAAATATTGATTTTATTTTATCGCAAGAATTGATAATTTTCATTTAATATTCTCCAGATACTCGTCCGATTCTTCTCTTGATTTAAAAATCACAATTTGTTTTTCATTTTTATATTTTTCAAGTAATTCGTATATTTTCGGTAGAGATTTTTCTTTAAATTCTTTAATAAACCCTGCAAATTCAGGGTCTAATTCTGTTTCAATCCAAGGCAAATCATATCTGCCTTTACCAATACGCTCGGTAGCCCCCTGTAAGCACACCTCTGTTGGCAAATCAAAGAGAAAGACCGTATCGCATTCTTTTAAACGCATTTCAATTGTTCTGTTATAATTTCCGTCAATTATCCACTCTGTTGTAGCAAATATCTCCGCTATTCTCTCGTCAAATTCCTCTCTTGAAATATGGGTTTTATCAGGCTTGTGCCACACCGCATCAAGATAATACAACGGTAGATTTGTTTTCTTTTGCAATTTTTCTGCAAAGGTTGTTTTACCACTACCCGGACAACCTATAACTATTACTTTTTTCATTATCCTCCCACCCGTAAAATGCACTACTTAAATTTTACCATTCTCACAAGGCAAAATCAACCATACAACAAAAAAATCCCCCGAACAAAATTGTTCGGGGTAAATTTTTTCGGTTTATTATTTATTAGCCTAAAGCAACCATGCTGAAAACGAGTGCGAAGAGAGCAACTGTTTCGCAAAGACCAACAACTGTAATGTATTGTGAGAAGCCCTTGCCTGTTTCTGCTAAAGCATCTGCACCTGCTGCACCTGCTTTACCTTGTACGAAAGCAGAAACTGCCATTGCAAGACCTGAAGCAATGCCGAGACCAAATAAGAACATTGGGTCTGCATCTGCACCCTTCATTTGCTGCATTAAAAGGAAGCCGTAAATTGTCTGTGTAAGCGGAGCACCTGCGAAAACTGTAAGAATGAAAGGTGCTGCCTTGTTGCTCATGTAGCACTTTTTCCAAGCACCAATAGATGCCTGACCTGCTATACCAATACCAATTGCAGAGCCTATAGCTGCAATACCCATTGCTAATGCTGTTCCTAATAAACCTAAATTCATAATGAACACTCCTTTAAAATAATTTAATTTTCTTCATTGAACGGTTTAAATTTATGTCCGCTCCAGGACATATCTAAATGCGACGAAAATTCCAAGGTATTAAGTCTTATACCGTGAACAATAACAGATAAAACGTTCAATATCATATTAAGTCCGTGACCGAATACCAAAAGAATTATTGCAAATACAATAAACATAAGTTTGCCAAGCATAGGGCTTGCAAGCTCGTTAACGGTTGCAGAAATTGCTGCACCTGCAAGACCAACTGCCCAGAGTCTTATATAAGAAACTATATCCGAGAAAACGTTTACCACGCCAAGCAACACAGAAACTATGTTTTTAAGGCTTTCAAGTATAGATTTTACAACGCTTCCCTCGTAGTTTGCAAACACGAAGCTCATAACAAAGCCGACTACAACAAGCACAAGTGCTACCGTGCCTACCGGTATGCCGCTTATTACAAGTCCGAACGGGAAAACCTGCGGATTTACAACAAAGCTCAATACTACGTAGTAAATACCAATAAGCTGGAATATTGAGCCTATATCGCCAAGAATTTTAATTGATTTTCTGTTTCTTTTTGCAACCTTAACGTGCGCTACAACAAGCTGAATAAGCGCTAAGGTAAAGCAGAATATCTGCAAATTCTGCGCGGTGGTAAGTCCTGCTTCTCCGTTTGTCCAGAATGGATACCAAATTTTATCGGCATACACGTTAGAAATGTACGGTATGGAAATAGCTTGCAGCCATTCGGGTAACTTTTCTGCAGGAAGACCGCCCCAGGTACAGGTTACGGTACCCCAGGCAATAGTTGAAACACCTAACAATCCCATAAGCAAAAATGCAGGAGAAACCTCTTTTTTTGCTTTTTTAGCCTTAATTATAAGTGCGGCTGCAACTGCTGTTATAAGAAGTCCGTAAACACCGTCACCAAATATAATTCCGAAGAAAATGAGAATAAAGCCTAAGAACCATGCTGAAATGTCGTACTCAAAATATCCGGGTACAGTTCCTAAGAAATCTGTTAACGGATAAATGAGACTTACGAACTTATTGTTTTTAAGCTTTGTAGGAACGTTATCCTCCTCAGTAGGCTCCTCCACAAGAAGACCCCAGCAATTTTCTTTTGCAGTTTCCTTAAGCTTCGGAAGATTTTCCTCTTCAACGTAGCCTGTGAAATATGCAATAGAGGTCTCTTTTGCCTCTGAAAGGCTTTCAGCCGCCATACCCGTAGAATAAACCTCAAACTCAATTTCCTTTTCGCAGGTTTTTATTGCCTTTTTCATAGCACCTACGTAAACTGCGTTAAGTGAAATTTTTTCGTCTATCTCCTCAATACGGCTGTTAATTTCTTCAAGCCTTTGGTTTATTTCCTTAGTTGAAAGCTGCGGTAACTGGAAGCGGTAGCCCTTAAGTGAGTCTATAACATCCGCTTCACCCTCACTGTCCGTTTTAATAAGCAGGAACTTTACTGAGCTTTTGGTTTTTTCAAGGCTCACTGTTTTTACGCTCTCGCCTAAAGCACCGTATTCCGATGCAGGCATATCGTAAAGCAGGACCTCTACACCCTTGCTCAATAAATCTTCAATTAAGTGCGGGTCAACCTCGCCCCAGCTTTTAACTCTTTCAAGCTCCGCATTAAGTGAAGCTCTTTCGTTAAAGCACGCCTTTTTTTCCTCTGCGAGTGAAGCAACCTCTCTTGAAACAGAAACTGCTTCCTCTACAGTTGCCTCTTTAGCCTCGGCATTTTTATTTTTCTTTTCACTTACACTGAAAATTGCTGATTCAATTAAAGCAATTTGCTCTTTGAGCTCATCTATTCTTTTGCCTGAGCCCTCAGTTATTTCAATGTGGACAATGCCTAATTTACGAAGCCTTTTAAGCGTGTCTGTCTTTTTGTCTCCCATAATCATAAGAGAGACCTTTTTCATAGGCACAATCATACTGAATATACCTCCATTTCTGAAGATACTTCGTCGCGGGCTGCTATTTTACGCTTTGATATTTTAGAGCGTACAACAGCGCTAACCTGCTGGTCTGCCATATAAATAGAGATTTTTTTAATATTCTCTTCCGTCTCGGGGATTTTAACCTTTTCGAACAAGTTAACTCTTTGTGAGGTTGAAAGTAATTCAGCTTCAAGAAGCCTTACTTGTTCGTCTAACACCTCTGCCTCCAGGTCAAGGGACATTGCCTTTTCCATATGATTTGCAGCTATATCTACCCAAAGCGGGGTTTCGTACAAATCGTAGTCCCCTCTGTAAAAATCTGCTCCCTCAAAGGTGGGAATTGTAACACCTGCAATATTGCCGACACCCTTTCGGATGTTGCTTACGGTGATTATTCCTTCGGGGAAGGCAGACTCCTCACTAAAAACGGCAATCCATGAGGAAAAGCCCTTTTCAAGCTCCTCTCTCGCCTTTCTTACCGCTATAGCGTTTGCTTCAATAGTGCGGATTTCTGCCTGAAGCTGTTGTTTTTTAAGTGTCAGAGTAGGCAAATATCTCCGGTACATTTTAAGGGCATCCTTTTGTACCTTTAACTCGTTTTTAGTTAATTTGATTTTTGCCAAAATGATGTTCCCCCTTACTTAACTGGCCAAAATTCATCTGTAAGGTCTGACTTAATTCCGGTTTCATCCTTCTCAAAGCACTCTGCTAAAATTTCCCAACCAAGGTCAAGAGCACCCTCAAGTGAAAGGTTAACAGATAAATCCATAAGCTTGTTTTCAAAGAGTAAACCGTATTTTAACAGCTTTTCATCCCAACGGTTCATTGCGAAGCCCATGTTTTTCTTTTCAAGGGTTTCCTTGTAGGATGAATATAATCTAATCATAGCATCCATAAGGGTACGGTGGTCCTTACGGGTTTTGTTGTTAACGTTTTGTTTAAGACGTGAAAGTGAACCGAACGGCTCAATTCTGCCACCCTTAAGGTAATACTGACCCTCTGTAATGTAGCCGGTGTTATCGGGAACAGGGTGTGTAACGTCATCACCCGGCATTGTAGTAACAGCAAGAACTGTAACGGAGCCGGAGTTTGCAAAGTCAACAGCCTTTTCGTAACGTGAAGCAAGCTGTGAATAAAGGTCACCCGGGTAACCACGGTTAGAAGGAACCTGCTCTTGTGTAATCGCAATTTCCTTCATTGCGTCTGCAAAGTTTGTCATATCTGTAAGAAGAACAAGCACGTCCTTGTCCTGCAAAGCAAATTTTTCTGCAACTGCCAACGCCATATCAGGAATCATCATGCACTCAACTGTAGGGTCAGATGCTGTGTGAATAAACATAACGGTTTTGCTTAATGCGCCGCCGTTTGAGAGTTCCTCTTTAAAATAAAGGAAGTCGTCATACTTAAGACCCATACCGCCAAGAACAATTACGTCTGCCTCTGCCTGCAAAGCTATACGGGCAAGAAGCTGGTTGTACGGCTCACCTGAAATAGAGAAAATAGGAAGCTTTTGTGAAACAACCAACGTATTGAACATATCTATCATAGGAATGTTAGTTCTCATCATTCGGTTTGCAAGAATACGCTTTGTAGGGTTAACAGACGGACCGCCAATTGTGCTCATATTTTCTGTGAGCGCAGGGCCCTTATCTCTCGGCTCACCTGAGCCGTTGAAAATACGACCTAATAAATCCTCACTAAAGGAAACGCGCATTTCGTGTCCTAAAAAGCGAACCTCGTCACCTGTGGAAACACCCTGACCGCCTGCAAATACCTGCAAGGAAACAACGTCACCGTCAATTTTATTTACCTGTGCAAGTGATTTACCGAACTGAGTGTTTATTTGTGCTAATTCGTTGTAGCGAACGTCCTGAGCCTTTACGGTGATAACGTTACCTGTAATTGATTCAATTCTGTTAAATACTTTATTCATTATCACTCACCACCCTTTAATAAAAGCTCTGCATCATTGCCGATTTTTCCCTGACCTTCATTATACAACGCATCAATTTCCTGCTCCGCCTTTTTAAATGCATCGCTTTCAAATTCAGTATAGTTCCAGTCAATAAACTTTTGTTTCATTTTGTTAAAGAAGCTACGGGCAGAATCCTTATCCGCAAGAGCATATTCACTGCCTAAAACGTAAATAAGCTTATCTGTAACGTAGCGCTGACGCTCTGTGCTGCTGTTTGCATCAACTAAATCGAAAGAGTTTTGCTGAAGGTAAACAGCGTCAAGCATATCTGCCTTAAGGTAAACCGTATAGTCTGTAAGAGAGGTACCCTCTTCACCAACAACCTTCATCATAGAGCCTATTTCATCACCGTAAAGAAGAATGTTTTTACAGAAGCCCGACTTTTTGGAGTCTGTAACAGTTTTATATTTTGACCACGAAATAAGCGGGTCTATTGCAGGATATTTTCTTGCATCTGAGCGCTCACGTGAAAGACCGTGGAATGCACCTACAACCTTAAGGGTTGCTTGTGTAACCGGCTCTTCAAAGTTACCGCCTGCAGGAGAAACCGTACCGCCGATTGTAACGGAGCCTGTGCTGCCGTCAGGCAAACGAACGTAGCCCGCTCTTTCGTAGAATGCTGCAATATAAGATTCAAGGTATGCAGGGAATGCCTCTTCACCCGGAATTTCCTCAAGTCTGCCGGACATTTCTCTTAATGCCTGAGCCCAACGTGAGGTTGAGTCTGCAAGAAGAAGCACGTGGAGTCCCATTTGTCTGTAATACTCAGCAAGTGTTACTGAGGTGTAAACAGATGCCTCACGGGATGCAACCGGCATAGATGAGGTATTACATATAATAATAGTACGCTCCATAAGAGAACGACCTGTTTTAGGGTCTGTAAGCTCAGGGAATTCTGTTAAGGTTTCAACAACCTCACCCGCACGCTCACCGCAGGCAGCTATAATTACTATATCTACATCTGCATATTTTGAGGTGGTGTGCTGTAAAACTGTTTTACCTGCACCGAAGGGACCGGGTGTACAGTAGGTACCACCCTTTGCAACAGGGAAGAAGGAGTCAATAAGACGTACCTTTGTTTCCATTGTTTCTTGCGGTGCTAATCTTTCACTGTAGCATTTTACTGCACGCTTAACCGGCCATCTGAAGGACATTGAAACAGAAATTTCGCGTCCTCTTTCATCTGTTACAACGGCAACGGTATCGTTAACTGTATACTCGCCCTTTTCTACAATAGACTTTATTGTGTAGCTGCCGAGTAAATTAAAAGGAATGAAAATTTTATGAGTGAAAGGACCTTCCGGAACGGTGCCTATATACTCACCTGCTTTCAACACGTCACCCACCTTAGCGGTTGGTGTAAACTCCCATTTCTTTTCAGCATTTAAGCCGTCAGCATAAATGCCTCTTTCCAAAAACCAGCCTGCCTGCTCTGCCAATACCGGCAACGGATTTTGAAGTCCGTCGTAAACCTGTCCCAATAAGCCGGGGCCTAACTGAGCAGAAAGCATTTCACCGGTAAATTCTACGTCGTCACCGCACTTAATTCCGCCTGTCATTTCGTAAACCTGAATTTGTGCGATATCCCCTTTTATACGGATGACCTCACTTTTAAGCTTAGCGTCATCTACCTTAACGAAGCATATTTCGTTCATTGAAACGTCTCCGTCAAATTTAACTGAAACCAGGTTACCGTTGACGCTAACTACCTTGCCTATATTTTCGGTCATTGTACAACCTCCATTCTTTCTCCATTTATAATGGAGTCGTAAATATTTCTGTATGCAGAGCTTCCGCTTTCTGCATCAAATTGTTTTATTCGTGAAATCAATTTCAATTTAATTCCGTAATAAAACACAAAGTCCTCCGAAAAAGCATCCATAGGTCTTAACGACTCTAAAAAGCCTAAACGATATTTGTTTAAGAACAATTCTGCTTCCATTGGATTTTCTATTTCTACTGCCTCTCGTGCCGCCTGAATAAGCTCGTAGGGTACGGAATCTTCCTCAGACTCAAAGTGCTTGTTTAATTTTTCCGCACGGATTTTACCAAGCACCAAACGTAATTTACGCTCGCCTTCATTCCACGCCTCAACAAGCGCCGAATCGGACTTTTCGTAAGCTCTTGACGGTTTAAGGGTTAATTTACTTAATTGCTTTTGAGCCTTTTTACTCAAAAAACGCTCGCACAGCTCTGTAAACCGCTCCTCCGTAATTGGAAGCGGAGCACCCTCACTAATACCATCCAACGACGGCAATTGAGATATTAAATAATACTCAGCCATAATTATTCAGCCTCTTTCAAAAGTGCTGCAACCTTTGGACTAAGGTAATTTGCTAACATATCGGTAACAGCCTCAGCAGAGTAATCGTAATATGCTCCGCCTTCATTTACAGCAATACGGAAGCCACCGTCAAAGCTGTCGTTTGCTTTAAGTGTAAGACCGCCCTGCATTTTTTCCTTAAGCGCTGCAAGCACTGTGCTTTCAAGCTTTTCTAAGGCTTCACTGTTTAAAATAACAGAAACGTCCTCCGCACCGGGCTTAGAGGTCCATGCTTCAACCGCATTTACAACAAGCTTTGCAAGTGCATCTGAGGAATACACCTCTGCAACGCTTTCGTTTACAATGGCCTTTAATTCCTTCGCAATGCTTTCCCTGAAGGAAATAAGCAAGTTTCTGCCTGCCTGGCGAATAGCATCCTCACCGGCTTTAACTGCCTTTTCATTTTCTGCCTTAGCATTTTTCACAAGCTTGTCTGCTTGTGCTTGTGCGTCAGAAATGATTTTTTCAGCCTCAGCTTTTGCTGCGTTGAGTATAGCCTCTGCCTCTGTTTCAGCTGCTTCTACCCCATCCTTTTTAATTTGGTCAATAAGTTCCTGCAATTGTATTTCCATAAGGCACTCTCCTTTACTTTTTTTACAATATACATTTATAATATATTAACCTTAACTTTAACATAAAATCACCAAATTTTCAATAGTTTTACTCGAAAATTTGGTGATTTTTATTTGTTTTTGTGTTCTGTTATGAATTTTGGTCCATTCCAAGGTATACTTTTTCACTATTACCTCTTACTTTCCAAAAATCCTGAACGCAAATCTGGTGAAGAGTGAATAGTTAAGAGTGAAAAAGTAAAAATCCTGAACGCTTTCGCATTCAGGATTTTTGGCTGTTACGAACAATTTAGACGCCACTTTGTTCTTTGAAAAAAGAGCTAAAATTAGCTGCTTTTTATTATTTTTTAAAAAATATTATCTATTCGATAAATTGGAATCTGTCTATCTCTTTTTGTAAATAACCAACTCCGGATTTTCTCCATTTTCTTCGTAAGTGCAAACAAGTAGAAAATCCATATTAGCAGCGATGCCGAAGCAACGGTCACCGCCGAATTCACACTCAAGCTGATTGCCAAGATAGGTTGCGTTATCATCAAGAAATTTTACAGTCTGACCATTCGGAAGACGGTATTCCAGATTAATGTATCCACCCACAAGTGCGTTAAGCTTTTCAACCTTGGGCATTCCGTCGATATGTAAATCATTAAACTCGCAGATGAGTTGTTGCTTGAATTCTTCGAATTTTTCTGCACCGCCGAGGTATTTATACTTCTTCCAATAATCAAGTTTCGGAAGCATATTCTTCATATACTCACGGGCTTGTTCAGAAGAAAACTGTTCATTTGCCATATTATGTACACAGACCTCAATAAGCTCATCCATATCGTGATACATATATTCACCGTCAGCATAACACCATTTGCAATATTCTTCATTGAAAATACCGTCTTTCTCTTTGCTGATGGTTGAATCCTCAAGTGGCATACCGCAACATTGACAGATAAGCTGTCTTGGAGAGCCTAAAAGTGTATTGATAGATACATCAAATAGTTTTGACAACAGTTTCAAGGTTTCTGTATTAGGTG
>JAZNET010000056.1:0-4077 GCA_045588735.1 Acutalibacteraceae bacterium
CAAGATAAGATTTCCCATAACTTAAGTTAGTAAGACCCCTCAAGGACTATGAGGTTGATAGGCTGCGTGTGTAAGCATGGTGACATGTTCAGCTAAGCAGTACTAATAGGTCGAGGGCTTGACCATTTCGTTTGTTTCTTCCGCTTTCCTTTATTCAGTTTTCAGGGTACATTAAAGCCGTAGCAAATGCTACGGCTTGTTTTTTTATCTTTGCTATCTATATTTTCGATAGTTGTAATCAAAAACTTGTGTTATATCGATTATTGACATTTTCTCTCTACAGTGCTAATATATCGTTATCAAATATCAGGAGAGTTAATTATGACAAAGTCATTTGCAGCAATTTCATACTATTATTACTATTACTTTAAAAATTAAGTAATAGTGATTTCTGCTGCATTTATTTTGTTTTTTCCTTGGCAGTTAAATCACTGTCAGGGTTTTATTTTTGATTTTTTATAAAGGGATGATATACGTGGAAAATTTAACTATTGGTGTTGTTGGCTTGGGACTTATTGGCGGCTCACTTGTAAAAGCAGCAAAAAAAAATACAAAGCATAGGGTGTACGGATTTGATGTTTCAGAGTCAACAATAAAAGCCGCTTTAACTGAAAAGGCTATCGATAAAGAGCTTACAAGTGAAAACCTTAAGGAATGTGATTACGTTTTTATACCTCTTTATCCGGAGGCTGTAAAGGAATACTTAACTAAGAATGCAAAGAATTTTAAAGAAAATGCCGTCGTTATAGACTGTGCAGGCGTAAAACGCTGTGTTTGCGAGGATTGTTTTGACATTGCAGATAAAAACAGTTTCTCGTTTATTGGGGGTCACCCAATGGCAGGTACCCAATTTTCCGGTTATGAAAATTCTAAGGATACAATGTTCCATAACGCACCGTTTATTTTAACACCAAAAGAAAATGAAGATATTTTAATTCTTGCAAATGCAAGAGAGGTTATTATTTCTATTGGCTTTGGTCGTGTATCTGTAATGACTCCCGAAAAGCACGACAAGCTTATAGCGTTTACCTCTCAGCTTGCACACATTGTTTCAAATGCGTACGTAAAAAGTCCGTCTTCAGCACAAAGAAAGGGTATTTCCGCAGGTAGCTATAAGGATTTAACCCGTGTTGCATATCTTAACGAAAATATGTGGACAGAGCTGTTTCTCGAGAATAAGGACAATCTTATATTCGAGCTCGATTACCTCATAGAAGAACTGAAAAAATATAGCGATGCTATGAAAAATGATGATGAGGTAGAATTAAAAAAGCTTCTTAAAGAAGGCAGAGAAGCAAAAGAAAAAGCAGAGTGATTGTTGAAGGCTGTAGAAAAGCGTATGCTTTTTTACAGCCTCTTATTCACTCTAAACAAACACCCATCAAGAATTTTGGGGGTATTGTTCATTGTAAGAATATGAAAAAAGCTTTATACTTATAGTAAGGTAGTGTAACTCTATCTGAAAAAGGAGTGGTCTTATGAAACGAATTTTATGCTCACTTTTATCAATTTTATTTGTTGTAGGTATTTTCTTTAGTGTGCCCATGACGGCAAGTGCCTTGAATTTAGGTGTGAAATACCTCGGCACTTTTGAAATTGAAGAGCAAATCAACCCGCTTTACGAGGGCTTGGTTGAAAAATCAAATACAATCACCCATAAACCGGACGTTTATTTTTCTGACGGTCTTGGTGATTTTGATGCATCGCTTTATTCAAGTGATAAAGAAGTGTCAGCTACCGTTATCCGTGAGGGCATGGAGGATAGGTTAGCTACAGTTACTATTTATTATAAAGCAAATGAAGAATTAACCGAAGAAACGGCAAACACGTTGTTTAACGAGATTCAGGAGCTTGCGTTTGCAGAAACAGACAAGGCAACACAAGGTGATTCCTTGCGTTTAGGTTATAAATCATCTTCTGCAAATATTGAAGGCGTTTCTGACGGCACTAACTACTATTATAAATATATTATCAGTTACGAGTATTACACAACTGCTACTCAAGAAGCGGAATTAACTCAAGAGGTTGAAGAGGTTATTGAATCTTTCGGTTTTACAACAACTACTACTGAAAGAGCAAAAACAGATGTTATTTACCGCTATATAACTGAAAACGTAGTTTACGACAACGAAAATTTAAATAATGAATCATATTACTTGAAATTCACACCTTATGCAGCGCTTATAAATAAAACCGCTGTTTGTCAGGGCTATGCGCTTTTATATTACAGATTAGCAGAAGAAGCAGGTCTTGACTCAAGAGTAATTACAGGAACAAGCTTAGGGGAAAATCACGCGTGGAATATTGTCGGCGTAGACGGTCAGTATTACTACGTTGATTCTACTTGGGATGCAGGCAGAGTAAAGTTCTCATACTATCTAAAGGGTACCTCTGATTTTTATGACCATACCAATGAACCACGGTTTGAAGAAGCTGATTTTAAAAATACCTACAATATTGCTTCAGTAGGTTATCCTATGGCAAACTTTACAGGCACCGAGGGTTATTTTAGTTATAAAATTATTGACGACGTAGCGTATATTACCAAATATAACGGTAACGAAGCTAACGTTGTTGTTCCCGGTAGCATAGCAGGTTACCCTGTTTATTACGTTGACTCATACGTATTTTATCAGAACTCTACAATGAAAACACTTACCTTTAGCGAAGGTATTAAAAAAATGTTTGCTGAATCAGTTGCTTTTTGCAGTGCACTTGAAACAATAAACGTTCCTTCAACCATGAACTGGGATTGCTTCAGATTCAGCATAGATGTGTTCATGATAGATTACTCATCATATGTGCCATATAAATGTGAAAAAGTAAAAACAGTTAATGTAGCAAAGAATAACCCATATATGAAGGTTGTAGAGGGAGTTGTTTACACAGCGGATATGGAGATTCTTCTTTACTGTCCGCCACAATATGCAAAAAGCGTGTTAAACGTTCCTGCAAACGTAAAGCAAATAGCTAATTCAGCGGTAGAAGGCTGTAATAATATAAAAGAGGTAGTTTTACCTGATGATATTATTTATATAGGCTATTGGGCGTTTAATGTTTGTGAAAACTTAGAAAAATGTAATATTCCAAAGGCATGCCTTTATATAGGACAGTATGCGTTTAACGCATGTAAATTAAAAAGAGTAGATATTCCTGCTACACTTATAGATATTGTTCCTCCTGGATTTAGCGGATGTCCTATTGAAACTGTTACCGTAGAAGCCGGCTGCAAAAACTTCTATCTTCAGAACGGTGCGCTGTGTTCAGGTACCAGACTTATGCTTGTTCCCATTAAAAACGGAACAAAGACCTTTACCGTTCCTTCTAATATTACGATAATTGAAAATCAAGCCTTTTCTTATTCCAAATATGAAAACATCATCTTAAATAATGGCTTGAAAGAAATAAGATGGGGCGCATTTTTCGGCTCTGGAAATCTCACTCATATTACTATTCCGGATGGTGTAGAGTTAATAGAAAAAGCAGCTTTCCGCTATTGTGATAATCTTATAAGCGTAATAATCCCCGATTCTGTTACAGAGGTTGAAGAATTTGCCGAGGAGTATATTCCACGTACTTATTATTGCTCTGAGAATACACCGGCTTACAATTATTTAACCTCAGAGGGTTGTACAGTAAAACCGCTTTCTGCATTTAAGTGCTCAACCGGACACAAAATTACCAAGGTTTACGATGATTACGGTTATACAAAAACCTGCTCCGTATGCGGTGATAAAGGTCTTTACATAGGAAAAATAAGCTTGTATACTGCAGAGGTTGAGCTTGTAAGCAAAACAATTAACATCTTAAAAGGCGAAAAACCTCAGATTAAATCAATTAAGGTAAACGGAGTTGAATTAGTTGAAGGTGTAGACTACGTTATTGAGCCGCCTTGCATGGGTCCCGGTTATCAGTACCTTAATATAAAGGGTATTAATGACTACACCCAAGAATGTTCAGCATTATATTTTGTTCTTGAAGGAACTCTCAAAACTCCCGAGGTTTACTCTACCGTAAATTCAGCAAGCGGTATTAAGTTAAACTGGTACAGCGTAGACGGTGCAGAAAAATACATAG
>JAZNET010000057.1:0-5773 GCA_045588735.1 Acutalibacteraceae bacterium
AAAATAAAGTTTATATAATCAGCTAAATTACAATTTTATGTTACGGTTCTAAAATGAGACGTACCGTCAGAAAAAGAAAGACAAGTCGAAAGACTTGTCTTTCTTTTTCAATGAAATTCGCCTGTGGCGAGTGAAATATGCTGACGCATATGAAATAGCTTCGCTATGAAATATTTGCTTCGCAAATGTTAAAGGCGAATCTTATTTCACATTTTGCCAACGGCAAAATATTTCATAATCCGAAGGATTATTTCATATCGCGTAGCGATATTTCATTATATACAATGCTTCGCATTGATTTTTTCACTAGCACTTGATTGCAATTTTAGATAACTTATGCTATAATTTTTAAATAAAATAATTTAGGAGAAAATATGAATTATAATAATCAGTTAATGGAATTGCTAAAACAAATTATTGGCAAACGGTTAGATGCAATAAATCTTGCTTGCGAAATGATGATGTTTAGTTTTGAAGAATTTGAACTCCATTCACAATGTCTTACTCGCATTATTTGCGAAAATGATATTCTTGTAACGACTTTGGATTACCAAAGTTGGGATGGCGATGTAGAAGAAAATAACGATGAGTGGTATTTTGTTGAACAAAACAGAGCTAAAATAGTAGATGGCACGGTAATATCTGTGAATGTCAATGCTCTGCACGATGTCACCATTTGTTTGGACAACAATATAAGTATAGAACTGTTTGTAAAGAACGGCTACCACCATTTTGATAATGAACAAGAACAATGGGTATTCTTCAAGCGCAACGACCATTCTTATCCGTTCATTACTGTCTACAATAAATCAGTTAACATTGCGGTAGACCGGTAATTGTACCAGTTAGACCAATTCCAATTTGTTGAACTGTGGTTCTAAAATGAGACGTACTGCCAAAAAAATTCCGTTCACGATAGTGGACGTATTTTTTTACTTATTCACTATTAACTCTTCACTTTTCACTATACAAAAACTTCGTGAACGGAATTTCAGTTAAGAAGTAATAGTGAATAGTGAAGAAGTTCGGACGGGACATCCACACCCGATTGTAAATTCAGATCTTGTGTGATATAATTATCTTGATAAAGAATTTGTGGGTGAGCATATGAACAGCGTGAATAAGACATTATATATCCCTTTGTATGGAAAATCGTATGTTAGCAAAAGGGGAAATTTTCTTGATGATAAAAAAGCTGAAGAAATTTGGGAAGCCGAAGGATTTGCTCTTAAGGGAAAATCAAAGTCCAAATGGCTTGCTTACTATATGGGTATTCGTTCTGCCGTGTTTGATGAATGGATAAAGCAACAAATGACAGAGATGCAGGATGCGGTTGTTATTCACATCGGTTGCGGATTGGATAGTCGTGTCATAAGAGTAGGAACCGAAAATCACAAATGGTACGATATGGATTTTTCAGAGGTTATTGAGGAAAGAAAAAAGTATTATACCGATACAAATACCTACAAAATGATTACAGGTGATGCAAGAGATTGCAAGTGGCTGACAACCATTAAGGAAAATTATTCCGCCATTGTTGTTATGGAAGGAGTGAGTATGTATTTGACTGTTGAGGATATGCAAAACCTGACAGGTAATCTATGTACTCATTTTGAAAAAATAGCACTTTTACTGGATTGCTATACTTCTTTTGGTGCAAAAATTTCGAAGTATGGCAACCCGATAAATGATGTGGGTGTAAACGAGGTTTATGGCATAGATAATCCGCAGGCTTATCAAAACGGGGAGCTTACTTTTGTAAAAGAACACACAATGATACCTAAAAAATACATAGACGAGTTGAAAGGATTTGAAAAACAGATTTTTGCCGGGATTTATGCAGGTGGTTTCTCAAAAAATCTGTATCGTTTATATGAATATAAAAAGATGTAAACAAATTCCAATTTGTTGAACTGTTGATTAACTTCTGAACTATGGTTCTAAAATGAGACGTACCGTCAAAAAAATTCCGTTCACGATAGTGGACGGATTTTTTTACTTCTTCACTATTCACTCTTCACTAACATTTAGGTCGATTTTGGAAAGTAATAGGTAAGAAGTAATAAGAACCTCGCGAAACAAGACGAAACCAGAGGTTTCTTTGTTTCGGAGAACCTTGTTACTTGCAAGCTCGTAATAAGTGTTTTTTTGTAAGGCGTTGCCTTGCATTTTTCATTTCATAGTATTATAATTATTTCAATAATTCAGAATCCGGGGGGATTTATTCTATGAAGAAAAACTTTAAAACAAAATTATCCGGAATAATTTTTCTTGTTCTTGGTGTAGCCTTTGCGATTGTTGGTTTGTATTACTACCATATGCAGTATCTCTGCTTTGAATACACACCGCTTCAGTTTATTCTTGGCTTCGTTGTATGCCTCGGCGGAGCATTACTTTCAATACCATTGAACAAAAAAGCCAATAAAAAGAAAAAAGCGTTAAATGCAGCTTTAACGGCGTTTGTCTTTGCAGCTGTTCTTGTTGGACTTATGTTTTTAATAAATGCAGTAATCGGCAGCGGTGAGCTTGAGTTAGCGGCAATGGTTATTCCTGTTTGGCTAACGTTCATTATCACGTCGGCTATGGCTCTGCTTTGTGCGGTCAGAATATTTAACAACAGGGGTTTAAAAGCGATTCTCTCCGTTTTTATTGTTGCAGGATTTCTCTTCGGAAGTCATTCGTACGTTAAATCGCACGTTTTCGATATACTTTACGAAAATTACACTGCTCCTGCACCTGTTATTTCAACAGTATCAAAAGAAAAGAATGATGATAAAATGGTTATCGGAGATTTTTATGTAAGCACAAACGGTAGTGATAAAAACAACGGTACAAAAACTTCACCGTTTAGGACAATTGAAAAAGCGGTTGAAGCTGTAAGGAATGCTGAAAAATCAGGTAAAAAAGGAATTACGGTTTGTATAGAAGGTGGTGAATACCGTGTATCTTCTCTCAAACTTACCAAAGAGGATTCAGGCACAAAGGAGTGTCCCGTAACGTACTGTGCTTACAACGGTGACGTTGTCATCAACGGCGGCATAACACTTAAATCTGCCGATTTTAAAAACGTAAAAGCTTATCCTGAAATTGCAAAAAGACTTTCTGCCGATGCTCAGAAAAACATTGTGGTTATTGACCTGACAAAAGCACCGTATTCACTCACAAGCGATGATTGGGGTAAGATTTATGCAATCGGCTCTTACCATACGGCAGATAACTATGACGGCGATTATACGGGTCCTCTTTATTGCGAGCTTTTCGTGGATGACATAAGACAAACTCTTGCAAGGTATCCAGACAATGATTATCTTTATACCGAAGAGGTTGTAAAAACAGGCTTAGGTAAGGAATCTGACGGCTCGCTCACAGAGGTTAAGGATTGGTATGAAATCCGTAATCCCGAACCGGATATTTACAGGGTTAATCCTGAGCTTGCAAAGAGAATTTCAGGCTGGAAAAACCTTGATGACGTGTGGATGTTCGGCTATTGGAAGTATGATTGGGCAGATGCTTCAACTCCTGTAAAAAGTTTTGATAAAGACACTCGTGAGCTTACGCCTGAATTTGTTAGCCTTTACGGAACAAAAACAGATGCACCATACTATTTTTTCAATGTTCTTGAAGAGCTTTCTGCACCCGGAGAGTGGTATCTCGACAGAGAAAACGGTTTGCTTTGTATGTGGGAACCTGAAAGCAAGAATAACGCAGAAATCATTCTTTCGCTCTCGCTCAACCCCGTAATAAATTCCGAGGCAGATTACATCACCTTTGACGGGTTAACCGTAAAAGGAACACGAAGTGACGGTGTACTTATAACTGCCAATAACAATACCGTTCGGAATTGTCTTATAAAAAACGTTGCAGGTAACGCTCTCGTTATGAACGGTAGCAACAACCTTGCATATAATAACGAAATTACCCGTACAGGAAAGGGCGGAATTGTTATTACCGGTGGCAATACAGCAACGCTTACCCCCGGAAACAGCAAGGCTGATAACAATTACATCCACGACTGGTCCGAAATTTACCAAACCTACCAGCCGGCTGTTACTCTTGAAGGCGTTGGAAACGTTTGCTCTCACAACGAAATGACAAATTCTCCGCACGAAGCAATTACCTACAGGGGTAATAATCATATAATTGAGTATAATCTCATCCACGACGTATGCCTTCTTTCTGATGATGCAGGTGCAATTTATTCGGGTAGAAGCTGGGTGTGGTACGGCAATGTTGTAAGGTACAATTGTATTTATAACGTCGGTTCGGAAACTCACAGACCCGACGGTATTTACCTTGATGATGCGGTTTCGGGTCAGAAGATTTACGGTAATCTTCTTATCAATATTCCCAGCAATTCAATTCACGTCGGCGGCGGCAGAGACAACGTCATAACTAATAACATCATAGTGAATCCGGGTAATAACGCCCTGAGATTTGATGACAGAGCAAGAGAGGGCGCTCTTGAAAACGGATGGTTTACTCACGCTCATGTCGGCAGCGGCGATATGTGGGAAGCACTGTATAATTCACCTTGGAAGAGTGAAACCTGGCAAAATGCGTTCCCCGAATACAAGAACTGCACAGACGATATTTCGAAAGCAGATTCGCCTGATTATATTCCCAATCCTGCAAGCATCTTCAAAAATAATATTATCATTAATAAAAACATGGGTTACGGCGATGTTTACAGCTCCGTTTGGAAGTTTAGCGATATAAGTGAAAATGCAATTTATAACGTAGGGGAATGCGATAAAATCTTTATCGATATTGATAACGGAGATTATAATATCAAAGACGTTGATGAAATCAGAAAAGACGCTCCCGAATTTGAAGAAATTCCTCTTGATATGATGGGCAGAATAAACTGACAAATTGCAATTTGTCGTGCCGAAGCTTCATTATCGGACGTGGTTTGAAGTTGGTAATAAATACAAATAATTTTTTTGAGGCGCCCTCCGCAAGGAAGGTGCCTCAGTTGTATTACTTTTCATTAGTTTTATATGCCCGTATATAATTGTAATTTTATATCACGTGTGCTATAATTGGTTCGAAAAATTTCAAATTTGCGGAGATGTTTATGGCAAGTTTACTTTTAATTGTTATTTATGTTGCTTTTATAGGTCTCGGTGTGCCCGATTCGCTTATAGGCTCTGCCTGGCCTGCAATTCATACAGAACTTGGTATTCCTGTAGAAATGGTGAGTATTCTTACATTTTTAATTTCAGGCTGTACAGTGCTCTCAAGTATGTTCAGTACAAGAATTCTCAATAAATTGGGTACCGCAAAGGTTACAGCCTTCAGTACTGCTATGACTGCACTTTCTTTGCTTGGCTTTTCTCTGGCACCTTCGTTCTTGTTTATGATACCTTTAGCCGTTGTATTAGGGCTTGGTGCAGGTGCAATTGACTCCGGACTTAATAATTACGTGGCTCTTCACTGTAAAGCAAGTCATATGAATTTTCTTCATTGCTTTTACGGTGTAGGGGTATCGTTAAGCCCTTACATTATGTCACAGGCTTTCAGTAACGTTGGTTGGCGTGGCGGTTATCGCTATGCTTTTTATGTTCAGTTTGCTATTGCATTGTTATTAATATTTTCTGTTCCGTTATGGAAAAAGAATTCTTCAACACAAGAAACGGATGAAGAAAGCGGAGTAACCCTTTCAATTGCAGAAATGATAAAAAAATCAGATGTAAGACAAGTCTGGGTAATTATGCTTATGACAAATGCAATTGAGTATGCTTGCGGAGTTTGGGGAAGTACATATTTAGTA
>JAZNET010000058.1:0-20474 GCA_045588735.1 Acutalibacteraceae bacterium
AATCATCGTTTACAGTGTGGACTACCAGGGTATCTAATCCTGTTTGCTCCCCACACTTTCGAGCCTCAGCGTCAGTTAGAGCCCAGTAAGCCGCCTTCGCCACTGGTGTTCCTCCGAATCTCTACGCATTTCACCGCTACACTCGGAATTCCGCTTACCTCTACTCCACTCAAGAAGAACAGTTTCAACTGCAGTCTATGGGTTAAGCCCATAGTTTTCACAGCTGACTTGCTCTCCCGCCTGCGCTCCCTTTACACCCAGTAAATCCGGACAACGCTTGCCACCTACGTATTACCGCGGCTGCTGGCACGTAGTTAGCCGTGGCTTCCTCCTCAGCTACCGTCATTTGTTTCGTCACTGAGGACAGAGGTTTACAACCCGAAGGCCGTCTTCCCTCACGCGGCGTTGCTGCATCAGGCTTTCGCCCATTGTGCAATATTCCCCACTGCTGCCTCCCGTAGGAGTCTGGGCCGTGTCTCAGTCCCAATGTGGCCGTTCAACCTCTCAGTCCGGCTACCAATCGTCGGCTTGGTGGGCCGTTACCTCACCAACTACCTAATTGGACGCGAGCTCATCTTTCAGCGGATTGCTCCTTTGGTGTCTCGGTGATGCCACCAAAACACGTTATGCGGTATTAGCACTCTTTTCAGAGTGTTATCCCCCTCTGAAAGGCAGATTGCCCACGCGTTACACACGCGTCCGCCACTAAGATCATTACAAACTTGAACCGAAATTCTCGTTCGTAATGTCTCCGTTCGACTTGCATGTGTTAGGCACGCCGCCAGCGTTCGTCCTGAGCCAGGATCAAACTCTCTAAAAAATTGTATTAAATCACTCTTTCGAGTGTTTCAATCTTCTAAAGCTTAATCGCTCATTCGATACACTTGCGTATCTGTCTTTTTCCTTTAACTTCTTTCGAAGTCCGGATTTCTGCACTGTTGTGCTCAAAAAAATCTCAAGGGTTTTTCTTTAATCGTTGTTTAATTTTCAAGGTTCGTTTGCACCCTCGCGAGCTCCCGCTCTCTTGAGTGCTTGCATATCATATCAAATTCATTCCAGTTTGTCAACACTTTTTTTCAAATTTTTTTTAATTTTTTTAAATAATTTTTTCGACAAGATTTTTTCACAATATGTAGTATAAAATCCTTCTACAAACCACAATTTTTTTGTTCATAACTTTGAAGAAAGATTGTATAAAACAAAACAATGAAGAAATAATAATTTTAACCATATTTAAAGAGGTGTAATTAAATGAAGAATAATACTGTTAAAAGCATCATCTCAGAAAAGAGTAACTCCCCCTTTTTAAAGTTTCTTGCATTCTTTTTAGCTGTTACCGTAGCTACCGCCTGCTTTTCCTTTTATATAATAGAAACGGAAAACACAAAAGCGGTTGCCACACTTTCGAAGCTCGGCTCACGCGGTGAAGAGGTAAGAAGAATTCAAACCAAATTAAAGCAGCTTGGTTTTTACAACGGAAGCGTCGACGGAATTTACGGTGCAGCAACACAAAAAGCTGTTAAGCGCTTTCAGACCTCCGTCGGAATAACCTCTGACGGAATTGCGGGCAGCAAAACACTTTTGTTTTTAGGACTCGGCTCATCATCCTCCGGCGGGTCGTACGGCTCCTACAGCTCCTCTGACATATGGCTGCTTGCAAAGGTAATAGAAGCAGAGGCCCGCGGTGAAAGCTACGTAGGTCAGGTAGCAGTCGGCGCCGTTGTTTTAAACAGAGTTGAATCTGCATCCTTTCCTGACACAATTTCCGGTGTAGTGTACCAGGCGGGTGCTTTTTCCGCAGTTACCGACAGCAACTGGTCGGTATCTCCCTCGGCTACCTCAAAAAAGGCTGCACAGGATGCAATTAACGGTTGGGACCCGAGCTACGGCTGCTTGTACTACTATAATCCTGCAAAGACCTCTAACAAGTGGATTAGGACCCGACCTGTTGTAACTACAATTGGCTCACACGTATTTTGCAAATGATAATACCCTTAACAAATACGTCCTGTTCAGAATAATCCGCGGGGCGTATTTTGTTTTTCCCCTCCCCCGTTTCTTATATATATATCTTATATATATAATAGTATAGAAAATTACATTTTAATTTCGTCAAAGCTCTTGTAAAAATGACAAATTTATAGTATGATATAATGGGTGAATTTGGAAGTCTTGTTTTGGCTTTCTGTTCATACAATACAGTTTAATTTTTTATTCAAATATATTCTGCAAAGGAGAAATGACGATGCAAAAGGTACAGTTTACAGAAACAGTACTCCGTGACGCTAACCAGTCACTCATTGCTACCAGAATGAAATTCAGTGAATTTGAGCCTGTTCTCAAAACTCTTGACAAAGCCGGCTACTATTCACTTGAGTGCTGGGGCGGTGCAACCTTCGACTCATGCCTTCGTTACCTTAACGAAGACCCGTGGGAAAGACTCAGAAAAATTAAAAAGGCTTGTCCTAACACAAAGCTTCAAATGCTTTTAAGAGGACAAAACCTTTTAGGCTACCACCATTACCCGGATGACGTAGTTCGTATGTTCGTTAAAAAGAGCGTTGAAAACGGCATAGATATTATTCGTATATTTGACGCACTTAACGATGTTAAGAATATTGAGGTTGCAGTTGACGAAACAATTAAAAACGGAGCTATTGCTTCAGGTGCTATTTGCTACACAATAAGCCCTATTCATACTCTTGAGTCTTACGTTGAGCTTGCAAAGAATATGAAGAGCATTGGCTGCCAGACAATTGCAATTAAAGATATGGCAGGTATTTTAAGCCCTGCAGAGGCCTACAAGCTTGTTTCCGCACTTAAGGATGCGGTAGATTTACCACTCGTGCTTCACACACACAGTACAACAGGTCTTGGCTTTATGACACTTTTAAAGGCGGTAGAAGCAGGCTGCGACGTTGTAGATACAGCAATTTCTTCAATGTCAGGCGGTACCTCACAGCCGGCAACCGAAACTCTTCAGTACACTCTTGAGGAGTTAGGCTACGAAACAGGCCTTAACGGCGAGGTGCTTAAGGAAATCGGTGATTTCTTCAAGCCAATAAGAGCAGAGTATTTAAAGAGCGGTCAGCTTAACCCTACCGTTCTTGCAACAGATACAAAGGCTCTTAACTACCAGGTACCCGGCGGTATGCTTTCTAACCTTGTTGCTCAGCTTACAGCACAAGGCAAAATGGACAAGTTCGACGAGGTTCTCCTTGAAACACCAAGAGTAAGAAAAGATTTGGGCTACCCACCGCTTGTTACTCCTATGAGCCAGATGGTTGGTGTACAAGCTACCTCTAACGTGCTTGCAGGCGAAAGATACAAAAACGTTTCTAAGGAAGTTAAATCTTACCTTATGGGTGAATACGGTAAAGCACCGGGTGAGGTTGACGAGGACGTTCGCAAACAAATTCTCGGCGATGCCACACCAATTGAGGGAAGATATGCTGACACTCTTGAGCCTGAATTTGAAAAAGCAAAAGCAGAAATTGGCGACAAGGCTAAATCTGATGAAGACGTACTTTCATATATTGCCTTCCCTGCACAAGCAGAAAAATTCTTTGATTACAGAGAAGAAATGAAGGATAAGATTTACACCTACGAGTTTAAGTCTGTTGAATAAGGAGGATTTTTTAAATGACTAATCTTCTTTTATCTGCAGGGTTTAATTTCTCAGATTATAAAACTTATATAATTATTGCAGTAATTATTGTTGCTTTGGTTGCCTGGAAATTGATTTCCGGCAAAAAGAGCAAAAACGAGGCTGAGGTGCCTGCTGCTCCGGTAGCAGCCGAGCAACCGGCAACAACTCCCGAGGCTGAGAAGGAAGTAAAGAGCACCGAGCCTGTTTACACCGGCTACGTAACACTTGAAGGTCTCAGCGAGCAGGATGCTGCAACAATTATGGCAATAACCTCTCACAAAACAGGTATTCCTGTTGAAAGACTTGGTTTTTGCTCAATAAGACTTAAAATCCCTGAGCTTATAAACGTTTCCGAACAAGATGCGGCTGCTGTTATGGCAATTACAGCTCATAAAACAGGTATTCCGCTTGAAAATCTTTATTTTAAATCAATCAGACTTATGGAGGACTAATACTATGAAATATGTAGTAACTTTAAATGGTAAAAATTACGAAGTTGAAGTAACTGAAACAGACGCTATTGTTACCGGCGTTACAGAGGTTCCGGTTGTGGTAGCAGCAGCTCCTGCAGCTGCTCCTGCTGTAGCTGCACCTGCTGCTGAGGCTCCAAAGGCAGAGGAAGCTCCCGTAGCTGCTGCTCCTGCTGCACCAACAGCAAGCGGTACACAGGTTAAGGCTCCAATGCCGGGCTCAATTCTTGCAGTTAAAGCAAGTGTTGGTCAAGCAGTTAAAGCAGGCGATGTGCTTGTTGTGCTTGAGGCTATGAAAATGGAAAACGACATTACTGCTCCTTGCGACGGTACTGTTAAGGAAATTGTTGTTACTAAGGGAACAACAGTTAATACAGATGACGTTCTTGTTGTTATCTGATAAACGCTGAACATAATAAAGTAGGTTATAAAAAAGAAACTGTAAAAAACTTGTGTTTTTTACAGTTCTTTTTTTATTTATTAAATTCGCCTTGCATATCGGCTGATGCAAAATCTCCTAACGGAAATTTAACCGGCAGACCGGTTTTTTGGCTTTTGTAAATTGCAAGAACAATTTCTACAACACGCCTGCCTACGTATAAATCTACGTACGGCTTTCTTTTATTTTCAATTGCATCAACAAAATCTGCATAAAGACTTGTGTGACCGTTGCCGTAAACATTTTTTGCTTTTTCATCTACTGCAAGTGTTTCGTCGTCCTCGGGAAGATTATCCCAAAACCGCCAGGTGTCAACCTTGTTTGCGTATTGTCCGCCAAGTCTTACCGTACCGTTTTCTCCAAAAATTGTGAGTGTCTGTTCAAAATCCTCAAAGCAGTTTACGGTACCCTCAACAGTTGCAAGCGCACCGTTTTTAAAGCGGATAACCGCTACGCCAATATCCTCACCCTCAATGCACCCGTGAAAGGCGTTGTTTGTCATACCGTAAACCTCGGTAACCTCCTCACCCATCATCCAGGAAAGCAAATCTATTCCGTGAATGCACTGATTCATTAAGGTGCCTCCGTCACTTGCCCATTTGCCGCGCCAAGCCTCTGCGGTGTAATATTCGTCACCTCTGTGCCAGCGGATATTTATTGAGCCGTGCGAAAGCTTACCGAAACGGTCTGTTTCTATTGCCTTATGTAAGTGCTGCACCGCTATATTAAATCTGTTCTGATGAGAAACACAAGCGGTAACGTTGTTCTTTTCAACTGCTTCTATAATTTTGTCTGCATCCGCAATTGACATAGCAAGCGGTTTTTCTACTATAAAATTCGTTTTGTGCTCTGCACAGTAAATTGCAATATCTGCGTGCGTGCCGCTGTCAGTTGCTATTGCAACAAAATCCGGCTTTTCCTCTTTAAGCAGCTCTTTATAATCAGTATAGATTTTTACACTCTGAGAAAGTCCTGCGGACTCCTTAAGTGCCTGAGCCTTTTGAGGAATAACATCACAAAGGGCTGCTATTTCCAGATTATTTGAAACAGCAGCCTTTATGTGGTTTTTAGAAACTCTGCCGCAGCCTATAAGTGCATATTTCATATTATCACTCAACCCCTTGGCAAAAATCTTTCTTCATATCTTTGGAATCTTTCCATTATTTCGTCCCCTGCTTTTTTCTCTACCTTTAAAACAGCAGGACCTAAGTTTGGTTTTCTATCTGATAAATTATGTGCATCTGAGCCTAAAAATTCTACCGCTCTGTTTTTTATAAGCTTTAATGCCTTACGGGAGGAAAAAGTGCCTAAAATGTATTCTGCATTCATTTGCATAAGCACGCCCGCATCCTTAAGCTCATATATCCAGTCAAGGTTTTTCTGAAGAGAAAAATATCTTTCAATATGTGCTAAAACAGGTATAACGTCTATTTTTTCGTTTAAAGAAATTACCTCTTCTATTTCCTTGCCCGACCATTTTGAAAAAGGCATTTCCACAAGTAAAAGGTTGGTGCCCCGGTAAGTAAGCTTTGACAAATCCTCCACACCGCTCATACCGCGAAAATATTTTACCTCTGCTCCGCAAAAAATCTCGGGAAGCCCTTGCTCGCCCTCTATTCTTTCGCGGAGAATTTTTTCCGCTTCGTTTCTGCGACTCAAAAACTCGTCGGGTGACTCACCGCTGTAGGCTGCATAAAAATGCGGCGTTGCGGCAACTCTTTTTATGCCCTGCTCCGCCATCATTTTCAGCGCAAGCACAGAATCTTCAACTGTTTTGCAGCCATCATCCATTCCCGGTAGAATATGAGAATGAAAATCTGTCATAATAGTTCTCCTTAAGGTTATCGTGTATAACGACTGTAGTTCTTTGAATACTTTTTGCTGTAGTTGCTTTGCTTTTTGCCCTCAGCACTGTTGTAAACAAAGCCAAGAATTTTTACGTTTGCAAATTCGAGCTGACGAATTGCCTCGCCTAATTCTGCAGTTGTAGCTCTGCCGCCGCGAACAACGAAAACAATACCGCTTAAGTATTTTGAGCATACAAGTGCGTCAGAAACAATTGTTACCGGCGGAAGGTCTATTATAATGTAATCGTAGTGAGCAGAAAGACCGTTCAAAAGCTTTTCCATACGGGCAGAGCCTAAAAGCTCTGTAGGGTTTGGTGGTGTATTACCTGCAGGCATTACGTCAAAGCCCTTATCCTCGAGTCTGTAAATTGCTTTTTCAACGTCGTTCATACCTACAAGAAGGTTAGAAAGACCCGGTGCTGCCTTAAAGCCTAACTTTTTGTGAATGGTAGGCAAACGCATATCTGAGTCTATGAGCAAAACTCTTTTTCCTGCTTCTGCCATAGCCATAGCGGTGTTGGCAGCAGTAAGGCTCTTGCCTTCTGAAGGAATTGTACTTGTAACACCAATAACGTGACACTTAACGTCGTCTGAGAATGAGAAAAAGAGGTTTGTTCTTAAAAGGTTGTAAGCCTCTTTTGCCGCAAAGCTGATTCCGTTAGCAGCGGCTTCGTTTTTTGTATAATAAGATTTTCTTCTTGCCATTTCTTATTCCGCCTTTCCTTCAGTAGAATCAGTTGTTGCAGCACCGGCCTCAGGAGCCTGTACCGAGTAGCGACTTTTCTTTTTCTTGTAATATTTCTGCTTAGAGTTTGTATTAAGGTCAGGAATAACTGCAAGAATAGGATACTTATAGTGTTCAATAAGATATTCCTCTGAGTGAATTTTATTATCGAGAACAAATTGTATGAAAACAAGAGCAACTGCTAAAACCATACCTGCCATAGCGCCAATAGCAACGTTCTTAACATAGCTTGGAGAAACAGGCTCCTCGTCAATAATTGCATAGTCAACAATTCTTACTGAGCTGTTTTCAACAATTTCCGTAATTCTGTTAGGTAAAACCTCTGCAATGGTATTTGCTATTAAAGCAGCCTCCTTTGCGTCTTCGCTTCTTACGGTAACCTCAAAAACCTCGGTTGCGTTAATAGCCGCAGCAGAAATCATTTCGTCTAATTCCTCTGCCGTGTAATCAAGCCCTGCCTCAGTAATAATCTGATTTAAGGTTGTACGGCTTTCAAGCGTTACAATATATGTTTCAACAAGAAGCTTTGCAGCATTTATTTCTGCTTGAGAAAGTCCTGTTGATGAATTTACCTGACTTGAGTTATTAACGTAAACCTTAATGCTTGCCTCGTACTCAGGCTCAATAAAGTTATAGGTTACGCCAAATGCAATACCGCCCATAACAATTGCAGCAAGAATAATTGCCCAAGCCTTACGCCATAAAATAAGTACAAGCTTTAAAAGGTCAATTTCTATCATATCTCGTTCTTTTTGTGCCACTTAAAATTCCTCCAATATATTTTTACTATACGAATTCATACACTCTATAAGTATACTCTATAATTTTTTTGGTGTCAACAATTCTTACTGCTTTTTGCGACAAATTTTGAGCATTTTTTCTGTTTGAAATTCTGCCTTTTCGTGCTATAATTAAAACATACTCAAGAAAGGCTATTTATTAAAATGAACGATTGGATGAAAAATATTCCCTCTGATTACCTTGTTTCGGAAATAAATTTACCCGGAACGCACAACAGCTGCGCACAATATATTCGATTCAGTCACATAAGCCGTTGTCAGAGCAAAAGCGTGGCAGAGCAGCTTAATATGGGTGTGCGCCTTTTAGATATAAGGGTAAAATTTGACGGCAATGAGTTAAAAATATGCCATAGCTTTCTTAATTGTAAAAAGGATAAAAGGAAAAAAGAGGATTTGCTTTTTGATGACGTCTTTCAAAGCTGCAAGGACTTTCTTATGCAAAACCCAACGGAAACAATTCTTATGATTTTCAAAAGAGAGGCAGGGAAAAACGAGGAGGATACCTACGATTATTTTTACAACACCTTTGTTAAGGATTCCGAGTTTTTTTACACAAGAAACAAGGTGCCCTCACTTGCCTCTGTCAGAGGGAAAATAGTGTTGCTTAACCGCTGCGGCGCAAACGTAGAAAACGCAGAATACTCCGACGAAAACAGCGGAATAAATCTTAGCGGCTGGCCTTACCAGAATTCACGCAAGGATGCTTTGCTGCAAAAGGTTGCAATTCCCGAGCGCGGACAAAAAAGCGAGCAATTCTTTTACCTGCAGGACTTTTTTAATTTAAAGCCGAAAAAGAAATGGGAGCTTGCCGTTTTACCCGCCATACAAAATTCTCCGCAGGACAAAGCAATGCTTTTTAACTTTTTTTCGGGAAGTAATTTTTTCTCGAGCCCGAAAAGATATAAAAGAATTATTTTTAAAAGATTTTTTAGCTTGGAGCTTATGCCTATGAAAAAATACGGTTGGTTTGTTTTAGATTTTCCGAATAAAAAAATAATTAAAAAAATAATACTGACTAATTATTAAAAAACACCTATGAATTCCCGTAATTCATAGGTGTTTTTTTAGACTTATGAAAATGATACGTTATAGAAAAGCCTTTTTACCTCATTTTTAAGCTGAGCGTTTTCTTCCTTTTCCAGAGCAGGGTCCTTCTCACAAATCTCCTTTGCCCTTTCCTGTGCCTCGTAAAGAATTCTTGTGTCAGTCATAAGATTTGCAATGTGCATATCCGGAAGACCGTGCTGTCTGCTGCCGAAAAAGTCACCCGGTCCTCTTAGCTCAAGGTCCTTTTGTGCAATTACAAAACCGTCGTTTGTATCGCAAAGCACGTTAAAGCGCTCTAACGCTTCTTCGTTTTGTGCATCTGAAAGCAGCACGCAGGTGCTTTGCTCGCTGCCGCGGCCAATTCTTCCCCTTAGCTGATGAAGCTGAGAAAGTCCGAAGCGTTCGGCATTTTCTATGAGCATAACGGTTGCATTGGGCACGTCTACGCCAACCTCTATTACAACGGTAGAAATAAGTAGCTGCACCTCGCCCGCATAAAAGCGTGCCATTACCTCATCCTTTTCCTTTGCCTTCATTTGCCCGTGCAAAAGTCCGAGTGTATAGCTTTTAAATTGATTTGCCTTCAACCAGTCGTAATATTCCGTTGCGGGAATAAGGTCACTTTCGCTTTCCTCTACCAACGGGCACACAATGTACGCCTGCCTGCCTGCATCAATTGTTTTTCTTAAAAATTCATATAATCTGTTATGGTAAGCCGAATTTACCCTGTAGGTTTTTATGGGTAAACGACCCTTTGGTAACTCATCAAGCACAGAAACGTCTAAATCACCGTATATAACCATAGCAAGCGTTCTCGGAATAGGCGTTGCCGACATAACAAGCACGTTTGTATTTTCACCCTTTTGGGAAAGTGCCGCTCTTTGCTCAACACCAAAGCGGTGCTGCTCATCTGTTATGACAAGTGAAAGTCTTTTAAAGGTAACGTCACCCTGCAACATGGCGTGCGTACCGACAACTACCTGACACTCTCCGCTTTCAAGCCGTTCTTTTATAAGTCGTTTGTTTTTTGCCGTGGTTGAGCCCGTTAAAAGCTCTACAGAAATTTCGTTACCGAAAAAGCTTTTAAGCGTTTTAAAATGCTGGTTGCAAAGCACCTCTGTAGGTGCCATAAAGGCTGCCTGAAATCCGTTTTTTACAGCGGTGTAAATAATTGCGGCGGCAACCGCTGTTTTTCCCGAGCCTACGTCACCCTGAACTAATCTGTTCATTGGCTTTTCGCTCATTAAATCCTCTACCGCTTCCCTTACCGCTCTTTTTTGTGCATTGGTCGGCTCAAACGGAAGCTTTTTGAAAAACTCTTCACTTTTATCCTCTGTTATCGGCGTGGTTTTTCGTTCCTCCACCGAGCTTCTTTTTGAAAGAAGACCTAACTGAAGAATTAAAAGCTCTTCAAAAATCAAGCGTCTTTTTGCTTGCCTGAGCATTTCCTCATTTTCGGGGAAATGTATATTTTTAAGCGCTTCCTCCAAGGATAAAAGCTTGTACCGTGAAATAAGCTCCTGCGGTAAAACCTCTTTAACATTGCCTTTTATTTCTTTTAAAGCATTTTCCGTTAATTTTTCAATATTTTTAGAGGTAAGGCTTGCATTTGCCTTATAAATAGGTCTTAACCTTTGCTTTTCGCCTGCTTTTTCAAAGCGCGGTGCATTCAGCGTTTTGTTACCGTATTTATCCTTTGTAACCTTTCCGAAAAATAAATATTCCTCATTTTCAGAAAGAGAGTTTTTTACGTATTTATTGTTGAAGAAAACAACCGGCAAATATCCCGAATAGTCTGAAATAGTTGTTTTTGTAAGAATTTTTCCGCCGGCTATTTTTACCTCTGAAACACGCTCAATTACAGTTGCCTTAATGCAAACTGTTTCGTTAAGCTGAGCGTCGGAAATTTTTGTTAAGGTGTTCCAGTCCTCGTATCTTTTAGGGTAATAACGCAAAAGAGCGCCTATGGAGAAAACACCGAGCTTTTCTAAATGTTTGGCTCTTGCTTCACCAACACCCTTAAGAAATTTAATTCTCGTGTCAAATTCTACCATAACGCCCTCCGTATTCGCTTCGCTCAAGTGAAGAGTGAATAGTGATTAATTGTGTAGCTGCGCTGCCATTATCTAATTCTGCCTCTGCATTATTTTATACACGCAATTCCTTGCAAATCCTCCGCAGCCTCAAACTTTTTTGTTACAATACACTTGTCACTTATAAGCTGAGAAACAAAATTGATTCCCTTAAGCTGTGTTATTGCAGAGCTGTCGTTAGGAATACAGTACTCTGTAAGAATAATAGGCTTAATATCTCTTTCAAAAAGGTCGAGCGCACTTTTTAAAATTGACTTGTCGGTGCCTATTCCGCAAAGGAATAATTCCTGAAGATTATCACCGTCGTTTATTTTAACAACCTTTTGGATAAAATCATCACTTACGCAGGAATAAACGCTTCTGTTAATAACAAGGTCTGCGGTAAGGTCGTCAATCAATTCAACCTCTTTCCCCTTGTGCATATCGTAATATCTGTGATATTTCGGGAAAACGCCGTCGTCTCTGTTTACAAATTTAACACAAACAACTCTGTCAAAAATATGCTTTTGCGTAAGCGCAAGAATTTTTTGAGCCATTGCTGTTTTTTCCGGTGAATTTACAAGTCCGTTCTGCAAATTCATTATAACTAAAATATTTTTCATATACGTTTCTCCTCTCTACTAAAAATGATGAGATTATTTTAAGTAAAAGAAACAGAATCTAACAATTGGCAAAACAATATAATAATAAAGAAAAAATGCAAACAAAGCGTAGCCTTAATAACTTTTTTGTCATTATTTTTCTTTAATCTTATAAATAGAATAATAGTCGTAGCTACGCACAATAATATACTCGTTATATCTAACGCAAAAAAAAGTGTATCCTTAATTTCCATAATTTCCCCTCTGCTGCCTTCTATTTCCTGTCCCTAAAAATCTGCATTCTGCATTACTTTATAACGCCTTTTTTAAGGATAATATTTGCATAAAGAGCTGCCTCGCTTGTTGCTATGATTGCATAAGCCTTTTTTGCTTCATCATAAAACTCAAAGCGCTCGTATTGACCCATTTTTGTTTCACCGTTATTTTTATTTATAATTTCCTGGTACTCTGCCCAGATTACAGGTGTAGGGTCGCCCTTTGTTGTTGCCATAAGCATAGCAGGTGTCTCTACGTAAGAGTCAAGTGGCATAAGCTGTAAAATAGCATCTAAAAGCTCGGGTACGTTGTGACCGTCGCAACGAATAAGTCTTTGTGCATTTGATGCTGCAGGAAAATTACCGTCACCTATAACAATTGTGTCACCGTGACCCATTTCGTCAAGAATTTTTAAAAGCTCCGGAGAAATGATGTTTGGAATACCTTTTAACATAATAAATACCGCCTTTTTAATATTTTAAATTATTTTTTAATTTGTCTTATATCTGTTCCTATAAAATTAACAACCTCAAAGGAATTAAGTCTTGAAACAACTCTTTGACCGTATCTTTCCTCAAGCTCCTTTATAGAAAGATTTGAGCTTATAATCATAGGCTTGCTGTTAAGCATTGCGTTATTTATAAGCTGGTAAACTGCAGTCTCTGAAAATGACGTTTTAAATTCTGTGCCTAAATCATCAATTATAATAAGGTCTGCATTTTCAATTTCCTCTTCAATGTCACCGTTGCTTCTGCCAAAGCGCTCTTTTTCCATTTGCTTTAAAATATTGTCGGCAGAGCCGTAAAAAACACTAAAGCCCTTTTCGGTTACCTTGTTCATAACTGCAAGGGATAAATGCGTTTTGCCAAGACCCGTTGCACCTGAAAAGAAAAAGCTGCCTGCGCCCTTGTGAAAATTCTCTGCATAGGACTTAACAAACTCTAACGAAGCCGCCATATATTCTCTTGGAGAATAGCCCTTTTCTCTGTCCTTTTCCTCACTGTAATATTTTAAATCGAAGGTGTCAAAGGTGCTTACTGCAAGCACACTGCTGCACGAATATTCACTCATGGAAATTTTCTTTAAAAGGTCAAGGTGGCAGGAGCAAAGCTTGTTTTCAAAAATACCTGTATCGTTACATTTTTTGCAAGCATACTGCGGCTCTAAATAATCTTCAGGATAGCCGTTTTTTGTAAGAAGCTCTGACCTTTCTCTTTGTGCTTCAAGATTTTTAGCCGAAAGTGACTCCACGTCTACCTTGCCGGTGCCAATGCCCTTTATTATTTCAAGAGCAGCGTTTCTCATTTTATTTTCAATTTGTAAAAGCTCGGGGAATTTTACAAGCAGCTGCTTGCGGCGAATTTCTGCAAGCTCCTCTGCATTTTCCTGCCTTTTTTTTAGCTCGAGCTCAGCTTTTATGTAAACGTCCTCACTGAATTTCATACGTTTGCCTCCTGCTTCTCTCTCATTCTCTCTAAAATGCTGTTTCTGCCTACGTTTTCAACGTCGTAAGATTTTTCTACGGTTGCATTTATGCTCTTTTTCTTTTTAAGCTTTACGTCCTCAACGTTATATATGTTTAAGGAATGCCATTTTTTAAGAAGCTTGTTTGCTTCAGAAAGGCTTTTTCCGCCTTCCTTTAAGGCAAATAAAATCATCTCGGTAGAAAAGTCCCAGTTTACAGCCCAGTCTCTTAAGCATTTAGCGGTTTTAGGAGTAGGCTTTTTTAAATCTGTTTCTAAAAATGCTTTTATTTCCACAAAGGTTTTTTGTATTTTTTCAAGTGCGCTTATTTCCGAATCTGCCGCCTCAAGGGAATCTATGCCTTTTTTTGCCCAGTCCTCCGCCCTCTGCTTAATTGCAAGTGAGGACAAATTCCCCTCTGTCTTTTGGTAACTCAAAAGAGTTATTATCAAATCTACCGAAAAGCCGAAATGGTCGTACATCATTACAAGCAACGCTTGTGTGTCGTAGCCGAAGGTACCCACAATTTTTTGTGCCTCTCTGAAAAGAAGCGTTATATTTTCATCCATGGAAATTCTTTGTGCTATCTCCTTTGGAGTAGGCTTTTTTACGGGAAGGCTTTTAACAACAATTTTCGGTGCTTCTTTTACCTCCTCAAAGGAGATTTCTGCAATTTTCTTTGCATTGCCCAGCGCCTTTTTTGATTCCTCTTCATTTTTCTCGCCGTCATCAAAAATCACGTCGTTTTCCTTCCAGTATTCTATGCACGCCTTAACGTCCGATTCGGTAAGACCTGTGCAAAGACTTATTTGCTTTTCATCCATAGCACCGTTGGGGTTTCTTAAAATAAAAAGCAACACCTTAAAGCTTGCCGGTGGGGCAAGCTTTAAGTATTTATCTATTAAATCTGTCGGCACGGCAATTGCGCCGTTACTAAAATCTGTTTTTAATTTTAACATTTACCGAATCACTCTATCATTCCGGGAATTTAACCATAACAGCCAACGTTTTTCCGTTGCCGCCGTAAGGTGAAATTTTGTTTAAGTCTACGTTATCTGAGAAGGTTTCACCAACAACAACATAGCCGCCGTCAGCACCCTTGCAAAGTGCAAGTGCAGCATCACTTTCAGTACCGCCAAAGGAGCGTACCCACATTAAGGTACCGCCGCTGTTTACACCCGCTACAAAAATATCCTTTTTACCGCGTGTTGTAACGCCCTTAAAATCTCTTGTAGAGGAGTTTGTTGAGCCCGCCATAATGTAGGTGCCGTTTGAAAGCTCCATAACACTTGTTGCCGTGTCAATATTTTGTCCTCTTACAGGTGTAATGAATCTTACGTTCAAGTCCGCTGTGTACTTAATCATATAAGAATCGTATGAGCCTCGGGATGCAAATTCATCCTTAAAGAAGCTGTTTTCGTTTGTATCGGCAGAATTTGACTGACCGCAAACAATAACGCCGCCGTCAGAGGTAGCCGTAATACCCTTAAAATCATCAATTCCGCTGCCTGCAATAGAAGCCTTTTCTAAAAGCTTGCCATCCTTTGAATATTTAAGCACACCTGAGTCACATTTGCCGAGTGCAGGGAATAATTTGCCTGAATAAAAATGACCGAGCACGTATATTGAGGAGTCCTTTGCCTCAACAACTGCATTAAAGACGTCTCTGTTGCCGCCCACGTATTTTTTCCAACGCAGGTCACCGTTTGGAGAATATCTTAAAAGAATTGCCTTGGACTGTCTTTCCTCACCGCCGGAGTCACTTGCATCACCGTCATTGTTGCCGACTGTACCTACAACAATTGCATCTCCGTTAGCTGCGGTTGTAACGCCGTTAAACATATCTACGGTAGAGGTACCGAAGGTTTTAACCCAGATAACGTTACCGTTTTTGTCAAGCTTATAAAGAATACCGTCGTAATAGCCTCGGCTTTCCGTATCGTCTATTCCTCGGCTGTAGCCGGCTGCGTAAAAATCACCGTTTGTGCATGGAGATAATGAAACTATCTCAAACATTCCCCATAACGTGCCGAACGGCTTTTGCCATACAACCTCGCCCGCTTTGTTGAATTTTGTTAACACTGTGTACGGCGCACTTATATTAAGGTCCTTATATTTTGTAAAGTCGCCATCCTTAGAGTTTGTTATGTTTGCCGTAACGTAGCAGTCATCAGTTGTTAAAATTACGTCTGCATATTTGTCGTTTGCAGAGCCGCCCTGGGTATTTTTCCACTCGGTTTTTGCAGGCTTAATATCTATAGTTGTAGCTTCGGTAATATCTACTATAGTTGTAAGCACGTTGCCCTGTTCATCCACACCGGTGTTGCCCTTGCCGTCTGTTACAAGCACAGAGGTAGTTCCCACAACATTCTTGCCTTCTGTTGTGGTCTTGTTATTTTTGTCACCTGCGGTCGGCTTCATTATAATATTTTCAGTAACAGCGTTACCCTTGCTGTCCGTTACAATAACGCCGTTCATATCTGTAACGGGAACCTGCACGGTTACGTCCTTGTAGGCAATTTGTGTGAAAGGATTTCCGTCGGCATCTAATATTGTGTTGCCGAAGGAGTCTGTAAGAAATACAATTTCCGTTTCAGGTCTTACCGTAATTACGTCACCGTTTTCATCCGTTACGGGTACGCCGTTGTTATCTGTTACAACAACAGGGTCAAGCCTGTTTTTAGATGCTACCAATAAGATTGCAATTATAATTGCTGCTAAAACGACTGCAACAATTGGAATTATGAATTTTAAATTCTTTTTGTCAAAGCTTTTCTTTGGCTTTGCAGGTGCTTGTTCTTCCTTTTTTTCAGGCTCTGCTTTTACAAGCGGCTTTGCCTCTGTCTTGGGAGCCTCTGTCTTGGGAGCCTTTGACTTTTCTACTGCCTCTGCTGACGGAGCAGCATCTGTATTTTTTGCAGGAGCAACCGGCACAGCAGCATTTTTACTCTCTGCGCTTTGCTCTTTTTTATTTTCTTCTTCAATAATAGCGGGTGCCGCCTTTTTGGGCTCTTCCTTTTTCTGGGTAGCAGCTTTTTTAGCAGCCTCCATTACTTCCTTGGAAGTTTCACCCTTTTTGGCGCGCTTCATAGGTGGAGGAGCAGCTTTTTTCACTACTTCCGTTTCATTATTTGCACCGTTTGGAATATTCTTGTTTTCCATGGAAAACATGCCTCCTGTATAAATTTCGAGAAAACCCCGAGTATAAAATCATATTCTCATTTATAATACCATATATAATAGCGTTTTTCAATCTACAATCAACCAAATTTTTTCTGTAAATTTTTTTCAATTTATACAATAAATTCTTGTTTTAAGAAAAAGATGTTTTTCTTTTTTGAAAAATTTCATAAAAACCGAGTTATTTTATTATGTAATATCTATAATTTTGCTTTTTATTCGCATTTTAATCAAAAAAATCATTGAAAACGAAAAAAATATGTGCTATTATTACAAATACAGAGTGTTCAGACTGAATATTTATTTATTACTACGACTGTTCATACTTTGGTTAGACTTATCCTATTGAGGGAGGAATTTTCTTGGGAAAATACGCTATTGAAAACATAAGAAATGTTGCTATTGCAGGCCATGCCGGTAAGGGTAAAACAACTCTTGCTGAAGCAATGCTTTTTGTTTCAGGTTCTACCGACAGGTTAGGCAGAGTTTCAGAGGGCAACACAGTTCTCGACTTTGATGCAGAGGAGAAAAGAAGAAAAGTTTCCATTTCTTCAAGCATGTCCTTCACAGAGTGGAGAAACAGAAAAATTAATATTTTTGACACACCCGGTCTTTTTGATTTTGAAGGCGGCAAGAGTGAAGCAATGCGCGCTTGCGAAACAGCAATTGTTGTTTTCTCGGCAGGCAAAGGCATAGACGTTGGCGCAGAAAAGGCACTCAGCGCAGCCGGTAAAATGAACAAATCAAAATTCATTGCCGTTACTAAGTGTGACGGTGATGAAAGAGATTTTTATAAAACACTCGACGCACTCAAGGTAAGATACGGCACAGCTATTTGCCCCGTTGTTATTCCGTTTATGGCAGGCGGTAAGGTTGACTGTTACGTTAACTTCTTACAGAACAAGGCTTTTAAATACGCTGACGGAAAAGCAACAGAGTGTCCGATTCCTGATGATGCAAGAATAAACGAAATTCACGAGGCATTTACAGAGGCTGTTGCAACTGCAGATGATGACCTTATGATGAAATTCTTCGACGGTGAAGAGTTCACACACGACGAAATTGTTGCAGGTCTTTCTAAGGGCGTTAACGACGGTACTGTTGTTCCTGTTTACGCTTGCTCAGGCTACACAACAGATGCAGTAGATTTGCTTCTTAACGGTATTACAAAGCTTGCCCCTGCTCCAAAGGGCGAGGGTGACATTGCTTGCGATGAAAACGGCCATCTTGCAGCTATATGCTTTAAAACAGTTGCCGACCCGTTCATTGGTAAAATGTCATTCTTTAAAGTGGTATCCGGTAAAATCACACCGGATACAGCTCCTTACAACCCACGCACAGAGCAGGTTGAAAAAATGGGTAAGCTTGTATTTGTAAAGGGCGGCAAGCAAGAGGATACAACAGAAATTTCTGCAGGTGATATTGGTGTAGTAACAAAGCTTTCAGGCTTTAAAACCGGTGACACAATGTGCGCACAAAAATCACCTGTTACACTTGAGCCGGTTGACTTCCCCGTTCCTTGTTACTCAATGGCAGTTAACGTTGTTAAAAAGGGTGAAGAGGATAAGGTTGCTTCAGGTCTCTTAAAGTTAGCTGACGAGGACGGCTCTTGCTCATTTGTTACAAACAAGGAAACAAGAGAGCAAGTTCTTTCAGGTCTTGGTGAGCAGCACCTTGATACTATTGTTACCAAGCTCAAAAACAAATTTGGTGTTGAGGTTGAGTTAACCGTTCCGAGAGTTGCTTACAGAGAAACCATCCGCAAGGTAGTAGACAAACAAGGCAGACACAAGAAGCAGTCCGGCGGTCACGGTCAATTTGGTGACGTTTGGATTCGTTTTGAGCCATATATGGGCGAAGAGGATTTTGTATTCAATGCAGACGAGGTTGTTGGCGGTGCAGTTCCGAAGAACTTCTTCCCTGCTGTTGAAAAGGGACTCAGAGACTGTGTGGCACAGGGTCTTATTGCAGGCTACCCAATGGTAGGCATTAAGGCTTGCCTTCACGACGGCTCCTACCACCCGGTTGACTCTTCTGAAATGGCATTTAAAATGGCGGCACGCCTTGCATTTAAAGCAGCTATTCCTGAAGCAAAGCCAACAATTCTTGAGCCTATAGGAACACTTAAGGCAATTATTCCGGATGATTATTTGGGAGATATTATTGGTGACGTTAACAAGCGTCGCGGCAGAGTTTTAGGTATGGCACCTGCAGACCAGCCAAAAATGCAGGAGCTTATTGCAGAGGTACCGTTAGCAGAAATGGGTGACTTTGCTATAACCTTACGCTCAGTAACAGCAGGCCGTGGCTCCTTCACAACAGAATTTGCACGCTATGAGGATGCTCCTGAAGCAGTTGCAAAGAAGGTTATTGAGGAAGCAAACTTCACAGCAGATGATGAAGACTGATATAAATTATTAATTACAAATATGTTTCACATGAAACTTTAGTTTTGTGTGGAACATATTTTTTTGTTTCACGGGAAACATACTGCAAAAGACTTTATGTTTCTTGTGAAACATTTTCTTTGTTTCTTGTGAAACGTTATTAGTACACGCATTAACAAATCCTTAAGGTGACAAGAGTAATCCGAACCTGCCTCAAACCGGTATATTTCGGTGCTTTTCACCAAATTTATTCTTGCAAGGCGACAGCCTTGCGGCACCTAAATTGAGCAAAAATCCCTCGAAATCTCCTCGCTTTGAGGTCGGAGATTTTAAAAAGTGCGAATTTTTGGTCAATCAAGGCACAAAACGCAGTTAATCCTTTCGGATTAACGAGTATTTTAACGAAGAGTGAGCAAAATATCCGCCTTTTTAAAACAGGTTCGGATTATTCTTGCCACCTTAACCTTTTTTTATCATATTGTTTTTATTTAATTCATTTTTTATTCATATTTTTACTTTATACTAAACACGTGCTAAGAAAGGGAGCCGCACCTGAGTATTAGTTACTTATCCTTGATGTTACGTCAAGGATGGACCCCTCCTCAAGTAAACCAGGCGTTAACAGTGTTATACTTGCGCCGGGAAAACAACGACTGTCCCCTCAGTCGTTGTTTTTCTTTTTATTTGAATATTTTTAAAAAATCTGCCAATAACATAATTGTACATTTTATTGAAAGGACAATTATGCTATGAAAGATGAAAAAAGCTTTAAGACAAACAGAAAATTTAAAATTGCATACGCATTTACTATTGTAATTGCTTTAGGTGCTTTAATGTTTTCAAAAATTTCTACGGAGAAGAACTTGGGCAATATTAAGGATTTAGAAAGCACACCACGAACACAAGCAACCATTACAGAGGAAAGCTCTGTAATAGAAGAAACGGTAAGACAAAATCTTACGGACGTACCCGATACAAGAAATACAACCGAAAAGAATACTCTTGAGGATAAATACAATAAGCCTTATAAAGATTATTACTGCCTCCCCTTCGGTAACGAAATTATTAAAGACTTCAGCAATATGAATCCGGTATACTCCAAAACAATGGGTGACTGGCGCACTCACAACGGAATAGACTTTTCGGGCAGTGAGGGAGCAGCCGTTGTAGCAATAAGCTACGGTGACGTTATTTCAGTTTTTGATGACGCTATTTTTGGCACCTGTGTTTTAATTGACCACGGAAACGGAGTTACGGCAAAGTATTGCGGTCTTAATAAGGACACGCTCACAGTAAAGGAAGGCTCCACCGTAACAACAGAAGCAATAATCGGCTACCTTGGTGAGGTGCCGGGAGAAAAAATGGAGGGCGCTCACCTGCACTTTGAAATTACCCACAACGGTGAAATTGTAGAGCCGTTGGAGCTTATGGGGAAATAAATTGCTTCGCAAAATTGAGAATTAAAAAACATCCTGTCATTTAAAGAAAATGATAGG
>JAZNET010000059.1:0-103606 GCA_045588735.1 Acutalibacteraceae bacterium
ATATTTGGTTCGAATACACTCACTCTAAACGTTAAGAAAACTCCGGTATTATTAAATTAACACTTTGTTAATTTGACTTGAAACGCACATTATGGTATTATATATACACATATGTATTTTTTTGTCGAAATCAGGTGAGAAAGTGAACAAGAGAATAATTAAAATAATATGCTTGTTGCTGGTTACAGCAACCTGCTTTTCAATAATGGCTATAGCTTCTCCCGTAACTGCTTTGGCGGCAGAGGTTATACCCGGTGATGTCAATGCCGATAACGAGGTTAACACACAGGATGCACTTCTTACTTTGCGATTTGCCGCGAAATTAGAAAAACCTACAGATGAACAAGCCTCTGCTGCCGACTTTGACAAAAACGGTTCTTTGGATTTTGAGGATGCACGTGCAATTCTTCAGTACGTGACCTTAGGTGAGGGCTATGAGGACATTCTTTACAGAAGAGGCTTCCCTGCTTCTTACGTAGAGCTTCTTTTGGAGCTTCACAAAAAATATCCTGCGTGGGATTTTGTGCCCTTTAAAACAGGTCTTGAGTGGGAGGCTGCCGTTCAGGGTGAGCACACACCGCACAATAAGCAGCTTATAGAAAAAAGCGTAGAGGCTTCTTTAAAATGCTCTTGTTCAAAGTGTGACGGCGTAATTCAGGAGGCAAGCTCGTGGGTAAGTGCTTCTGAGGAGGCTGTAAGGTACTACCTCGACCCAAGAAATTTCTTAACCGAAAAATATATATTCCAGTTTGAAAGCACAGCATATTCCGAAAAGCATACCAAGGCGGGCGTTGAGGCAATTCTTGACGGCACCTGGATGGAAAACAGCTACATTACCTATTACGATGCACTTGGTAATTCAAAAACCTACCTTGATGCAAACGGTAATAAGGTTAAGTATTCAGAGGCAATAATGCAGGCTGCAAAGGACAGCAAAATGAGTGCATATTACCTCGCATCTAAAATCGTACAGGAGGTTGGCTCATCAAAGGCATCCTATGCAGGCGGCTCAAGCGGTAAAAATGCTCCGTACAACGGTATTTATAACTACTACAACATTGGCGCTTATACAGGTGCAGGTGACGGTCTTAAATGGGCAAACGGCTACCTTAACACAAAAAGAGCAAGCGCAAAGCTCTTAAAGGAGCCAAAGTCAGATGCAACTGTTGTGGCAACAATTCCGCAAAACAGCTCGGCTATTTACTTTATTTCCGAAAAGAATGATTACTACTACGTTTCAACCGTTATAAGCGGTACAACCTATAAGGGCTACGTTTTAAAAAGTGCTGTTAATCCTACAACTACCTATGGCAGACCATGGGATAATCCGTATAAATCAATTTATTACGGTGCTCAGTATATTTACTCATCATTTGCAAAGTATCAGTTTACAGGTTATTTGCAAAAGTTTAATGTAAATAAGGAGTCGGGCAGCCTTTACAGCCACGAATATATGGCAAATATAAGGGCGGCGGCAAGTGAGTCCAAGCATACCTACGAGGCTTACGTAGATGCAGGTATTATGAATTCGGAAATGACCTTTATGATTCCTGTTTTCAATAATATGCCGAATGCAGATTTAACAAGGGATGACGTTTTCAAAGCATCAAGACCTACGGTGAAATGTACCTCCTGCAACACAACCTCCTTAACGCTTAACTGGACGGCTGTGAAAAATGCAGAGGGCTACCAGGTTTACAAGCTTGATGAAAACAACAAGCCTGTTAAAATCGCAACAGTAGGTGCAAGCACCTTGACTTATACAGATACCTTGGGCACACCTGCCACAAAGGCAGTTTACAGAGTGAGAGCCTATACAACTGCAAAGGATAAAACTACAACTATAGTTTCTAAATATCATCAGTTTGAGGCTTCTACCTCAACCTATCCGCCAACCAATTTGAAGCTTGTAGGCGTTACGGATGATTCTGTAAAACTAAGCTGGACAGGCATTGAAAATTGTGACGGCTACAGAATTTACAGGTATGATGCAATTACGGCTAAGTATCAGCCAATTGCAAAAACTACCGAAACAACCTTTACAGATACTACTGCATTAAGCGGTACAACCTATAAGTACAAGGTTTGTGCATATCTTTATTATACACAGCATTTCCAATCCTCTTACACTAACGAGGTTACCGCAAAAACAACCGGAGAAGCGGCAACACAGTTAGGTAAGGTGAACGTTGATGACGTACTCAATTTAAGAGCTGAGCCTAATACGAGTGCTACAATCATACTTCAGCTTAAAGCAGGCGAGCAGGTCTACATTTTAAAGCGCGAGGGTGACTGGTACAAGCTCCGAGTTGTGTATGATGGTAAAACCTATTCAGGTTACGCTCACTCAGATTACATTGTCATTACCAACAGTGATTTAACCCGCGAGCAGTGTCCTTACGCAGAGCCGAGTGCAACGCTTAAAAGCGGCAGCACAGGTGACGGTGTAAAATGGATTCAGTGGCATCTTTATAAATTAGGATACCTTTCTAAGGCAGACGTTGACGGTGACTTTGGTCCCACAACGCTTGCGGCTGTAAAAAAATACCAGACTGATAAAAAGTTAGACGTTGACGGTATTGTTGGCTCCGGCACACGCGGTCAGCTTAAAACAGATTATAGTGTGTCTTGATTTGTGAAACGGTGAATTTTAAAGGGGAAATGCTATGAAGCTTCATTACAAGGGCAAGTTCAACGGTGATGCGAATACGTTGCCAAAGAACGCGGAACGACCTAATTCGGTTATGTTTAAAGAGCCTAAATCTCCAAAGATCTTTTCTTTGATTATGAATATTTTTGGTTTTTTATTGCTTTTTCCACTTTTTTTTATTTATGCATGGCGTTGCGGTGAGGTGGATTATATTAAGGCGTTTTTAGGAGCTGTTTTAAGTACCCTTATGATGGTTCCGCACGAAATAATACACGCCTTGTGCTGCAAGGGAGACGTAAATTTATATATATATCCTAAGGGTGGGTCACTTTTTGTTATGCCTTTTGAGGATATGAGCAAAAAGAGATTTGTGATAATGTCATTATTACCAAACCTTATTTTCGGATTTATTCCCTTTATTGTGTTTTTGATTTTTCCGCAATTTAAAATTTTAGGTGCACTTGGGTTTATTGGTATTCCTTCGGGGATTGGCGACTATATGAACGTTTTCAATGCGTTAACGCAAATGCCTAAGGGTGCAAAAACATATCTTAACGGTTTTAATTCTTACTGGTATTTACCTGAAGAGGAAAAAATTAAATAATAAAAGAACAGCGATAAGGCTTTGCCTTATCGCTGCTTTTTTTATAATATATTTCCGTTTGTTATAAGTGTTTTAACGTTTATGTCGTCGTCAAATAAAACCAAGTCGGCATCATAGCCCTTTTCTATTTTACCCTTTGTTTTACCAAAGCCGACAACCTCGGCAGGGGTGAGTGTTGCCATTCTTACAGCCTCGTAAAGAGGAACACCAACCTCCTTGTACATATTTTTCACGCAGTCCTTAAGCGTTGCTACAGAGCCTGCAAGTGCAGAGCGGTCTGCAAGCTTCATAGCGCCGTCCTCAAAAATAACGCCCATACCGTTTTCTTGGGTGTAAACGGTGTTTTCCTTTATGTCACTTGCAGCAAATTCAAGTCCGTCTGTAATCAAATACATTTTTTGTGAGCCCTTTGCCTTATAAATAAGCTTTAAAAGTCCTTTAGGCAAATGTCTTAAATCACCAATAGCCTGTACGGACACTTCATCAAGAGCAAGTCCTGCCTCAACAACGCCTGCAACTCTGAAAATACCTTCCTTAAAGCAGGAGGTGCAAGCATTGTAAATGTGGGTAACGTCACTAAACCCGTGCTTAACAGCTTCCTCAACCTTTTCGTAGCTTGCTGCAGAGTGTGCAACAGAAGCAACAATTCCGCGTTGCTTTAATTTGTCGCCTAATTCAAGACAGCCGTCCTCCTCAGGCGCTGCACCCATTATGAGGATTTTATCCCATAACTCAAATAATTCATCAGGAGGATTTTTTGTTGGGTTTAATATATTTTCAGGGCTTTGTGCACCCTTGTATTTAAGTGAAATATAAGGCCCTTCGTAATGGAGCCCTAAGATATTTGCTTTTTTTGATTTTTCACTTGCTTCCTTTATAGAAAGTGTAACGTCCTTTAGCTGTGCTATCGGCGCAGCAAGCGTTGTTGGTACAATAGAGGTGGTGCCGTGCTTTAAGTGTGCCTCTGCCATAGCAATAATATCATTACAATCGGTGCTCATAGCGCTTTTATTTCCGCCGCCGTGTACGTGCACGTCTATAAAGCCCGGTGAAAGGTAAAGACCGTTTGCATCTATTACGGTGTCGGCGGTGCTTTCAGAGTAACGCTCAACAACGTCTGTTATTTTTTTGCCGTCGCAAAGAACAATGCCGTTTCTTATTTTATCTGTAAAAACGACGTTTGCATTTTTTATAACAAGCATCTTTTTAACTCCTTTTTCAGTATTCTTGCGTTATAGCTGCTTCTTATATATATTGGTTTTATTTTATTATCAATTTCTTTTTATGTCAACGAAAAAATTTTTACTCGACTAAAAATTACAAATTTGTCGGTGGCGGAGAATTATAATGATTGTAATCAGTCGAAACGCAGCAGCGTTTCGTAAAAGCCGATAAAATCGGCTTTTAGCAAAATTGTTTTATAAAAACACAATTTTGCATTACAGTCATTGAAAGGATTATAGTCGAATTTTCAAAGAAAATTCGATACCAAATATAAGATTTGGTATCGAAACAGTGTAATTTTGCACTGTTTCGACTAACTATAATCGTTGTAATTTAAACGGTGGTTATATGGTAACTGTAATTTACGTTGACGTCTTAATAGCGGTAAATATTTTTGTTACGTATATTTTGCTTGTTTGCACAAGAGTAATTTTAAAGCAGGATACAAGTAAATGGGGAATAGCTTTCGCAGCCTTAGTCGGCGGAGCCTCCTCGCTTGTGATATTTTGGGAGAATATGCCCGTTGTTGCTTCTGTCGCTTATAAAATTGCTGTAGCACTCGTCATTTCATTTTTGGCTTTTTTGCCTAAGGGTAAAAAAATGCTTTTTAAGACGACGCTTGCTTTCTTCTTAGTTAATTTTATATTCGGCGGAGTAATGTATTTTGTGGAAATAAGCTTTCACGTTAATGACGTTATGTATATAAACGGCACGGTTTATTTTGACGTGAGTTTGTTGTTTTTGGTGTCAATGACCTTAATATGCTACGGGCTGCTGCTTGTGGGAGATTATTTTCTGAAACGCAGGGCAAGCGCAAGCACCGTTTACGAGGTGCAGATTTTTTACAGAAACGGGTCTGTATCTGTTAAGGCGCTATACGATACGGGTAACCATCTTGCGGACGGCTTAACGGGAAAAACAGTAAACGTAATTGAGTTGAATGCAATGGCGCCGCTTTTAAGTGCTGAGGAATATGAATTCTTTGAAAAAAGCAGCATTACCTCTGCCGTGCCTGAATCTTTGAAAAAAGAGTTGAGAATAGTGCCGTGCAGCGGTGTTACGGGTAACGGCGTTATGAAGGGTATTGCACCGCAGAGGCTCGTTATAAAAAACAAGGATATTGAGATAGAGGTAACAGAAACAGTTCTTGCAATTTGTAATAAAAGCTTAGCAGAAAATGAATACACGTGTATTCTGAATGCAGAAATTTTTGAAAGGGGTAAAAGAATAAATGATAAAAAGGTTAAAAGATAATATTAAAGAAGCTTTTTTAAACTTTAAAATGCGCTTTTTCTGTAAGGAAATATACTACATAAACAGTCCGCAAATGCTGCCGCCGCCGCTGAAAAAGGCAGAGGAGGCAGAGCTTGCAAAAAGAATTGCAAATGGTGATGAAAATGCGCGCGAGCCGTTAATAGTACATAATTTACGGCTTGTTGTGTACATTGCAAAAAAATTTGAAAGCTCGGGTATAAACATAGAGGATTTAGTGTCAATAGGCACAATAGGTCTTATAAAGTCGGTAAATACGTTTTGTCCGGAAAAAAACATAAAGCTGGCAACCTACGCTTCGCGGTGTATAGAAAACGAAATTTTAATGCATTTAAGAAAGGTTAATCAGCAACGGGGCGATATTTCTTTAGATGAGCCGCTTAACACGGATTGGGAGGGTAACGAGCTTTTGCTTTCGGACGTTTTAGGCAGTGACGGCAACGAGATAAACAACAGCATGGAGGATGAGGATGAGAAAAGAATTCTTCACCTTTGCATGGATACACTCGGTGAACGTGAAAGGCTTATTATGAATATGCGCTTTGGACTTTGCGGTTATAAGGAGCATACCCAGAAGGAGGTTGCAGATTTACTTGGTATTTCGCAGAGCTATATTTCACGGCTTGAAAAGCGCATTATCACACAGCTGAAAAGGGATATAGAAAAAATAACAACAGACTGAATTTGTAAAATCAAGAGCGCATAGTTCTTGATTTTTTCTTTTTTATGTAATAAAATGAAATTGAGGTTTAATATACCATATTTGGTATTATTAGGAGTGGGTAAATTGAATAAGGCGGAATTAGTTTTTAAGGCAATCGATGTGTTAGGTCACGCCCCTCAGAATGCAAAAAGCTTTGAGGGTATAACCTGCATTAAGGATATTCCTTACGGTGCAGAGCTTTTGCAAAAGGGAGACCTTTACTTTAAACCGGAGCTTGTAAATCAGAAAGAAAAAAATCCGGTTGTTTTATACATTCACGGCGGCGGATTTATAAAAGGGGATAAAAAGCACCGCGTTACCGTAAGCGAGTATTATGCAAACGAGGGTTGCTACGTTTTCAGTATAAACTACAGACTTCCTCCCGAGGTAGATATTATAGGGCAAATCACCGACTGCATAAGTGCGCTCAATTACGTAGAGGTGTTAGCGCGTAATTATAATTTGGATTTAGACAATATTTTTATTACGGGCGATTCCTCAGGCTCTTGTCAGACTACCTTTTTAGCGGCAAATAAGTTCGATGACAGCTTAAGAGAAAAGCTCGGGTGCCCTGAAATCAAAGTGAGCATAAAGGGCTTAATGCTTATGTCGGGCATTTATGACGTAGAAGCATTAGTAAGGCACGTAAAGCTTTTCGGAGTTATTCCTCAGGCAGCGGAAATGATTCTTGGGTTTAAGCTTAAGAATGATTTGTCTAACCTTAATGAATATAAATTCTTTGACTATATGTCCCCGAGTAAATTTGTAAATGAAAAATGGTGTCCCGTATTCATAAGCTGGGCACAGGACGACCTGTTTTGCAAGGGTCAGGGTGAAGTGCTGAGCGAGGAGTTAAAGGCGAATATAAGTGACGTAAGCACGTACAGTGTAAAGGGTCTTTTAAATAATCATTGCTATCATCTTTTCTTGGGCTCCAATAAATATGCAGAGGAATGTATGAGGAAATCGGTGGAATTTTTAAAGAGAGTAAGTGCTCTTGAACTACAAACTAAATAATTTTTTGAAAATCCTACTAAAGTGTAGTAAATTTATTGACTTGACTTACGAAAAATGTTAAAATAATACAAAAGAAAACTATATTTTCTTCGTAAAGGAGGATTTTTATGGGCATAAATGAAATTGCAGCAGTAGCTGTCAGAAAAATAGGTATTGCAGCAGGTAAAAAAATGAGAAGAAAAGGCATTAAGGCAGACCCGCTTCCAAAGGTTGCACCTACCGTTATTAAGGGTGAGCAGTTTGTTTCGGGCTACGCTGTTAAAGAGGTAATGCCAAAAAGTATAACCGAGAAAAAGTATTGGATTGCAGGTCACGGTATGGGTAATACAATTGACCGTATTCACGACCCTATTACAGCAAGTGCAATGTGGCTCGGTAACGGGGACAGCGGTATTGTGCACATTTGTGCAGATATAATCGGTCTTACAAACTTTGAGGTTAATATTGTAAGAGATTCCTTAAAGGAATTTTGCGAAAAATCAAACTGCAAGAGCATAAATATTTCTTGCTCTCACACCCATGCAGGCTTCGACACAGTCGGCTACTGGGGTCAGCTTTATAAATTGCAGACAGGTAAAGACCCTGAGTATATGGAGTTGCTCTTAAAGTCACTTAAAGAGGTTGCAATTGAAGCTTACGAAAACAGAAAGCCGGGTAAGCTTTACGTGGGTACTGCTCACGTTCCTGAGGCACAGCACGACAAGCGCGAGCCCGTGAAGCTTAATGACACGTTAACAAGAATTAAATTCGTTCCGGATGACGGTTCAACTGAAACCTGGCTTATGAATTTCGCAGCTCATCCTAACACCTTAGGCGGCAGTAACCATGACTGTAGTGCGGACTATCCGTATTGGCTCAGAAAAACAATAAACGATTCCAAAGAAACAAACGTAATGTTTGCAGTGGGTGCTATAGGTGCTGTTGACCCGGGTGATTTTTGTGAGGATAAGCCTGAAAGAACTCGTATTCAGGGCGAAACACTTGCGAATGCCGCGCTCGAGATTTCTAACGACAGAGAGTTGAAACCTGAAATTACCGTTTTATGCCAGAAGTATTATGCGCCTGTTGACAACGGCCTTTTAGCGTTAATGGTAACAATTGGTGCCTGCAGTGCGCAAAGATACCCTTCTGACAGAGGTGACCTTGGCATTGCTCTCCAAACAGAGATTACATATATTAAAATTGATGATTTACAAATTCTTCTCCTTCCCGGTGAACCGTTCCCGGAGGTAGTATACGGTGGTGCAGTAAGTGCAGAGGAATCAGCAACAGGTAAGGGTCCTGAAATTAACCCACCTGCATTAGTAGATGTTGTTGATGACAAAGACCTTGTTGTATTCTGTGTTACTAACGATATGACAGGCTATTGTGTTGTTCCTAACGACTATACACTTCACGAAACACAGCCATATATCGAGCAGGGTACAGACGTTAAAGGTAGAAGACACTACCACGAAACCAACTCACTCGGCTACCTTACAAACGAGGTTATTGTTGAGGTTGTTGAGGATATTATGTCTCGTGTAAAATAATTTTAAGAAAGGGAGTTTTATACTCCCTTTTAATTTTAGGAGAACGCTTTATGAAAAAAGAAACACAAATAAAGCTTATTGAAGGTGCAATAAACGGAGCAATAAACGGTCTTTTCGGCAAGCTTAACGACGGACCGAATTTTGCTTTGCTTAAGGATTACGTAACAGAAAATTTCTTTGAGGGTACAAAGGAGTTTTTAAAGTCACCCGCTGAAAATGCTGTGTGGCAGTTAGGTTATGCGAGTGTAGATTTAACTCCAAAGGATTACAAGGAAAAAGCTTATTATATGGGTGGCTACATTTCACCCGATAATAAGTTTAAAAATCTTATTGAAAACGTTGTAGATAAAATGCAGGGCAGGGCAATAGCCGTTTCCGATAATTCAGGCAGAGGCATTTCACTTTTTTGCACTGTTGACTGTATAGGAATCACAAACGGTGACATTCGTGAAATAAGAGCAATTTTTACCGAGGAATTTAAAAAACGCTATCCCGAAAAGACCTTGGCCTCTGTAAACGTTTGCTCAACTCATACACACAGCTGTGTAGATACCGAGGGACTCTGGACAGATTTTCCCGGTAAAATTTTAAGGAACCGCAAAAAGAATCTCAGAAAGAATTTTGATTTGGAGCAGGGTACAGATAAGGAATATATGGAGTTTTTAAAAAAATCTGTTTCCGACACTTTTTTCGCAGCAATTGAGAATATGTGTGACGGTGAGCTTTATTTTGCTCAAAAGGATATAGGTACAGATTATTTCAGAAACACCAACAGACCGTCTGCAACAGGGCTTGTTACAGACGTTACACGCTTCCGCTTTGTTCCGTTTGACAAAACAAGAAAAGAAACGTTAATAGTGAATTTCCCTGCGCATCCGGACGTTGCGGGCTTACCTACTAAGGATAAAAACGGTACCGGCAGAGAGCTTTCCGGTGACTACGTTTATTATATGGGTGAAACAATAAATAAAGCAGGCTTTAACTTTATGTTCTTTAACGGTGCTATTTGCGCTATTTATTCAAACAGAGACAAGGCTTTGGACGGACATAGCCTTGCGCACCGTTACGAGCAAAGCATCCGCTATGGTACAGAGGTAGGCAGAATTACCTTGGCACTTACAAAGTCGCTTGATGAAATTAAAAAGGATGCACTTCTTTATAACGAGGAAGAAATTAAAAAGGATACCGAGCTTTCAGAGGCAAACGGCAGCAAATACACACTTTGGTGTGAAGGTTGGGAGCCTGTTGAGGAGGTAAAGGTAGAGCCTATATTCAACATAAGATTAAAAGAGGTAAACGTACCTGTTACAAGCACGCTTATGGTGGGTGTCGGTAAGCTGAATATTGCAAATTATAAAATGTTCAAAAGCGAAAACGGCTATAGTATGTTCACAGAAATCGGTATTGTTGAATTCGGTAAAAATATAAGGGCTGCTATGGTGCCGGGCGAGTTTTGTGCCGACCTTTTAACGGGTGGCGCTTCGCTCAGGGCAGAGGGTGCCGTTACAAAAACAGATTTTAACTACCCAACCGTAAGAGAGCTTTTCGGTGAGGAAACAATTGCATTCGGCTTAAGTAACGATGAAATCGGCTACATTGTGCCGGATAACGACTTTACTATGGGTGACCCGGGCAACCACTATCACGAGCTTGTTTCCTTGGGTCAATACGTAGGCTCATCCGTTATGAAGGGCTTTGTAGAAATTAAAGAGGAATTGCAATAATGTACGTAAACGAAAAAATTTTTAATTCACATCCCCAAAAAACAGAAACACAAAAGGAAATGGATGCGTACTTGTTTTTAGAGGAAAACAACGTAAGCTACCTTCGTGCTGAGCACGACGAGGCGGCAACCATTGAGCTTTGTGAAGAGGTAGAAAAGGTGCTTGCTGCGAAAATCTGCAAAAATCTTTTGCTTACCAACAGACAACAAACCGTTTTTTACCTGTTGCTTATAAAGGGCGATATGGTGTTTAAAACAAAATATTTATCCGCACAAATAAATTCTGCACGTCTTTCCTTTGCAAATGCAGAGCAAATGGAAGCCCTTTTAGATGTAACACCGGGCTCACTAACCGTTTTAGCCTTGCTTAAGGATAAGGAAAAAAAGGTTAATTTGTTAATAGAGGAAAGCGTGCTTAAGGAAGAATTTTTTGCGTGCCACCCTATGGTGAATACAGCAACGGTAAAATTCAAAACGGAAGATTTAATTAAAAAAGTTCTTCCTGCCTTAGGCAGAGAATATAAGCTTGTTAATCTGGAGTGTCCTGAAGATGAATAAAAAGTGTGTTATTTTTGACCTTGACGGTACGCTTCTTTACACCCTTGAGGATTTGAAAAACAGTGTGAATTTTGCACTTGAAAAAAACAGCTTTCCTACCCGCACGTTAAACGAGGTGCGCGAATTTGTAGGTAACGGAATAGAGAGCCTTATGCGCAGCGCCTCACCCGAGGGTATATCGGAAGAAGCGTTTTACAAATGCTTTTGTGATTTTAAGGAGCATTACAAAATTCATTCGGAGGATAACACCAAGGAATATGACGGAATTACCGACGTGCTTAAAGCGCTTAAGGCGAACGGTTTTTTGCTTGCGGTAGTGTCAAATAAAGCAGATTTTGCCGTTAACACCTTGTGTAAAAAATATTTTCCCGGCTTGCTCGACTGTGCCATAGGTGAAAGAAAGGGTGTAAAAAGAAAGCCGTCGCCCGATTCTGTAAACGAGGTTTTAAAGGAATTTACGGTGAGTAAAGAAAATTGCTGTTACGTCGGTGATTCGGACGTTGACGTTAAAACAGCACGTAATGCAGGGGTCAGGTGCATAGCTTGTACGTGGGGCTTTAGAAGCAGGGGTGTGTTAGAAAACGAAAATCCCGAATATATTATAGATAGTCCGAAGGAAATATTGGAAATAGTAAAGGAGATAATATGAAAGTTTTACTTATTAACGGTAGCCCGCATGACAAGGGGTGTACCTTTACAGCTTTGAGCGAGATAAAAAAGACTCTTGAGTCAGAAAATATCGAGGCAGAAATTTTTCACATAGGCACAAATGCGGTGCGCGGTTGTATTGGCTGCGGCGGCTGTGCAAAAAACGACGGAAAATGCGTATTTAATGATGACGTTGTAAACGAAATTATTGAAAAAGCAAAAACAAGCGATGCCTTTGTGTTTGGCTCACCCGTGCATTACGCTTCACCCGCAGGTGCCTTGTGTGCTGTGCTCGACAGAGCCTTTTATGCAGGCGGCGCAGCTTTTAAATATAAACCGGGTGCAGCAATTGTAAGCTGCAGACGTTCAGGCACAACAGCTGCTTTAGACTGTCTTAACAAATATTTCACCATAAGCAATATGCCTGTGGTATCCTCCTGTTATTGGAATATGGTGCACGGCTCTAAGGCAGAGGACGTTTTAAAGGATGAAGAGGGCCTTCAGATTATGCGCGGTATCGGTAAAAATATTGCGTGGCTTTTAAAGTGTATTGAGCTTGGTGAGAAGAACGGTATAAGCCACCCGCAGCCCGAAGCAAAAATAAGAACAAATTTTATAAAGTAAGTCATTCTTATTGATTTTAATCCATTTAGGCTGTATAATTATTTTATTGGTTTAAAAATTCGTCGAAAGGGTGTTTGTTATGAATGATGTTCACGCACTTTATGATTTATGGTGTGAAAAAGCAGTATTAGATGCAGATTTGGTTGAAGAATTGAATTCAGTAAAGGGTGACGAGGAAGCAATTCTCGACCGTTTTTATAGGGATTTGGAGTTTGGTACAGGCGGACTTCGCGGCGTTATTGGCGCAGGTACAAACCGCATAAACGTTTATACGGTGGGTCAGGCTACACAAGGTCTTGCCAACTATCTTAACGAGACGTTCGAAAATCCGTCGGTTGCCATTGCATACGACTCACGTATCAAGTCAGACGTTTTAGCAAAGGCTGCGGCAGGTGTTTTAGCGGCAAACGGCATTAAGGTTTACATATATCCTGAGCTTATGCCTACTCCAATGCTTTCCTTTGCAGTAAGAAGACTTCATTGCTCTTCAGGTATAGTGCTTACAGCAAGCCATAACCCTGCAAAATATAACGGCTACAAGTGCTACGACTCAAAGGGCTACCAAATGACAGATGAGGCAGCTGCAAAAACCTATGAGTATATGAAAAAGGTTGACGTATTTACCGGCGTTAAGCGTATGGATTTTGAGGACGCTTTAGCAGAGGATATGGTAGACTTTATTGAAGATTGGGTAAAGGACGAATTCATTGAATGCGTTTTAGAGCAATCAATAAATAAGGATGCAGTGAAAAAATCAGGCTTAAAGGTGCTTTACGCTCCGCTTAACGGTACAGGTAATAAGCCTGTAAGAAGAATTCTTAAAAAGTTAGGCGTTCAGGAGTTAGAGGTTGTTAAAACTCAGGAAAAGCCCGATGGCAACTTCCCGACCTGCCCCTATCCTAACCCTGAAATCCGTCAGGTATTTGAAGAGGGTCTTGCTCTTACAAAGGAGTTCCCTGCAGATTTAATGATTGCAACAGACCCCGACTGCGACAGAGTTGGTATTGCAGTAAGAGTAGGTAACGACTACAAGCTTATGACCGGTAACGAGGTTGGCGCTATGTTCTGCGAGTATCTTCTTTCAACTCTTAAGGAAAGAAACGCTCTGCCGAAAAATCCTGTTGTGGTAAAAACAATTGTTACAACACCGCTTATTGCAGCTATTGCAAAGGAATACGGTGCAGAAATGCGCGATTTGTTAACGGGTTTTAAATATATTGGTGAGTGTATTACAGAGCTTGAAGAACAGGGCGAGGAGGAGCGTTACGTAATAGGTATGGAAGAAAGCTACGGCTACCTTCGCGGTACTTATGCAAGAGATAAGGATGCGGTAGTTGCAGCCATGCTCGTGGCAGAGCTTGCTGCCGTTTGCAAATTAAACGGTCAGACGCTTTGGGACTACATGAATGCAATTTATGAAAAGTACGGCTATTACTTCAACCGTCTTGATAACTATGCCTTTGAGGGTGCCTCGGGTATGGTTAAAATGACCGAGATGATGGAAAATACACGTAACAACGTTCCTGCAGAAATTGCAGGCAGCAAGGTTGTTTGGGTGGCAGATTACAAAACCGGCAAAATTAAAGATTTAGTAACGGGTGAGGAAAGTGAAACGGGACTTCCTAAGTCAAACGTGCTTTCTTACAGATGTGAAAACGGCAATACCGCTATTGTAAGACCATCCGGTACAGAGCCAAAAATCAAAATTTATATTACGGTTAAATCTGACTCAAGAGAAAATGCCGAGCTTGCTTTAGATGTTGTTTCAAATGGAATGAAAGGACTTTTAGGTATAGAGTAATGTTTTTTTCAAAGAAGTTTGTAAAAGCAGTGTGCTTAGCTATGGCTGTTCTTATGGGGCTTGGCATATTTGCCGTTGTATTCAACGTGATATTATAACGATTATAGTTAGTCGAAACAGTGTATTTTTACACTGTTTCGATACCAAATTATATATTTGGTATCGAATTTTCTTCGAAAATTCGACTATAATCCTTTCAATGACTGTAATGCAAAATTGTGTTTTTGAAAAACAAATTTTGCTAAAAGCCGATAAAATCGGCTTTTGTGAAACGCAACTGCGTTTCGACTAATGACAATCATTATAAAAAAAGAACACTGTCAAGGCTTTCGCCCTGACAGTGCTTTTTTATACAGTGTTAGCAGCAACCGCAGCCGCAGCCTGTATTGCAATTATTTTCCTGACAACCGCAACCGTTATTTGTACCGAAAAGAAGAACGATAATTATAAGGATTATAATCCAAGAACTTGAATTGTTAAAAAAGCAGCCCATTTTTATCCCCCTTTCTCTTTATTACACTACATCTTATGTATTTTTTTAAAAAAGGTTACATAAATTAACCTTTGTAAGACAAAATAGTAAAAAAATTTAAAAGGGGATTTTGCTATGGGTTTCTTATTTAACTTCGACGGCTTCAAAAAGGATAAAAAGAAAATCAATCCGTTTGATTTAGTAGACGATTTTGATTACGATTTTGCTGAAAGCTTTGAAATGGATGAGTTTGAATCAGATGATTACGATGATTTTTGCGATGCAGGGCTTTACAGAGATGACGAGGTAGATTAAAAATTGTTAAAATACACAAAGTTATAAGCAGTATTTCTATAATATGGAATACTGTTTTTTCTTTATTTTCATTGACAATTGCTATTAAAATAAAGTATAATCTATTATGTATTGTAATGCGAAAATGCATTGAAAGGAAGGATTAAGAAATGAAAAGAATTTTATCTTCTATTCTTGCAATCGTAATGATTTTTTCAGTATTCTCTTGTCTTACGTTTACCGCAAGCGCAGCTTTGACAGCAAACGAAACAAAAATCATTTACGAGGTAAAAACAACGGGCTTTAAAAATGGTGAGATTACCTACGACGTTTATCTTGCACCTAATCAAACAATAAACACAGCATTGCTTACTGTTTATTATAATAACGACATTTTCACCGTTGTAGAGGGAAAAACAGGCCCTGCAACAACAACGGATGCAGACGGCGATGAAAATGTCGTTGTTTCCGGTGAGTATGTACATGGTACACCGCCAAGTGAACCAAGGTATTACACCTTTGCATTTATGAAGAGCAAAGACTATGCTGTAGGCTCTACTGCTAAAAAGTTTGTAACTATTACCTTCAAATTAAAAGAGGGTAAAGAGGGTAAGCTTACAAGCGTAGAATTTTATAAGGGTGCACACGACGAATGTACTGAAGAAAACGTAATTCAGAAATTCAGCAACTTTGTTACTCTTGAAACTCCGGAGCTTAAAAGCATAAAGCTTGAAAACGGTGCTATTTACTTTGATTGGAATAAGGTAGAAGCAGCAAAGGGCGGCTACTTTGTTTACAAGGTAGTAGACGGAGAATTTAAAACTCTTGTAAACGGTGCTTCAGCAACCTCATTCAGAGATAGAAACGGCTTAGTAGACGGTACAACCTATACCTACGCTATTGCTTCAAGAGACGGCGTTTACGGTTACCCAAGCATGAAGTACGTGTTTGACGTTACTTATTATGCACCGCCAAAAACAAGCACTTCAATTGCAAAAACAGGTATCAACGTTACTTGGACAAGGGTTTCAGGTGCTGACAACTACGTTATTTACCGTTCAGTGTTAACAAACGGTGTTTGGTCAGACTGGCAGTCATTGGCAACACTTTCTTCTTCAAAGCTTTCTTATATTGACTCTACAGTTAAAACAAACGTAAGCTACAAATATGCAGTTTCCGCAATTGCAGATGATATCGAAACAGCGTATGCAGGCACAGAGGCTATTGAGTACGTTCCTATTATCACAAGCCTTGCCGCACCTTCAGTTACAATAAAATGCGGTCAAAAGGGTATAGGTGTTTATTGGAAAGAGGTTGAAAACGCTCAGACCTACACCATTTACAGAAAAACCTACAACGCTTCAACAAAAAGCTGGAGCGGCTGGACAAATATTAAAACAGGCTACGAGGGCACAAGCTATATTGATACAACCGTTGTTCTCGGCAAAAATTATAAATACACAGTAAGAGCTGTTAACGGCAACGTTCAGAGTAAATACGTTGAATCTGCAACACTTAAATACAACGTTAAACCAACAGTAAAAGCAGCAAATGCTTCTAACGGCGTAAAGGTTAGCTGGACTCCTGCAGCAAATGCAACAGGCTACACAGTATATAGCTCAACCTATAACGCAAAAACTAAAAAATGGAGCGGTTGGACTAACCGCGGTACTGCAAAAGCAAATGCTACCTCTTGGGTAGATAAGAGCACAAAGAGCGGTACTTATTACAAATACACTGTAAAAGCAAGATACGGCAGTGTTGCAAGCTCATACAACACAACAGGCGCAAAAACTTTATTCTTAGCGCAGCCAACTGTAAAAATTGCAAATAATGCAGCAGGAGTTAAGGTAGCTTGGAGTAAGGTTGCAGGCTCAAAGGGCTACGTGGTTTACCGCTCAGAGTACGTAAACGGTGCTTGGACCGGTTGGAAAAATATGGGTACCGCAAAAGCAACTGCTACCTCTTGGGTAGACAGAAGTGCGGTAAGCGGTGTAAAATACCGTTACACAGTAAAAGTAAAGAACGGCAGCTATTACAGCACCTATAAGGCAAGTGCAGCTCTTCTTTACCTTGCACAGCCAAGCTTTACGGTTAAGGCTGTATCAGGCGGCATAAACGTTTCCTGGTCAAAGTGCGACGGTGCACAGGGCTACACAGTTTACAGACGTGAATATAACGCTAAAACAAAGTCATGGACAGGCTGGAAAAATATGGGCACAGCAGGTGCTACAAAAACCTCCTGGACAGATAAGTCTGCAAAAACAGGTGTTATTTACCGTTATACAGTAAAGGCTGTAAGCGGCTCAACCTCAAGTACGTTTGCTACAAGCGGCAACGTTAAAAGATAATCCGGCTTAGTAATAAGCTGAAAAAATAATTTGCTCTGTCGTTTTGAGAAAAACGGCAGAGTTTTTTTGTATGGAAAAGCTGCTTTTTTAGCTTTTAACTCTCATTTTTCAGTTCAGATTATTGCAACCTGCAAGAAATTTGTGTTATAATAAATATGTATACGACAAAATGAGGAGGTGCGGTATGGATAAGTTCATTTTACATTCAAATTACAAGCCGACGGGCGACCAGCCGGAGGCAATAAAGGCGTTAACAGATGGCGTAAATGCAGGTCTTAAGGAGCAAACTCTTTTGGGTGTTACAGGCTCAGGTAAAACGTTTACTATGGCGAATATTATTGCAAACGTAAACCGCCCGACTCTCGTTCTCGCTCACAATAAAACCCTTGCCGCACAGCTCTGCTCAGAGTTCAAGGAGTTCTTCCCCGAAAATGCGGTTGAGTATTTTGTTTCCTATTACGATTACTATCAGCCTGAGGCTTATATTCCTACTACGGATACTTATATTGAAAAGGATAGCGCGGTTAATGACGAAATAGATAAGCTGCGTCACTCGGCAACCTCTGCCCTTTCTGAAAGAAGAGATGTTATAATAGTTGCATCTGTTTCTTGCATTTACACCTTAGGTGACCCTATTGATTACAGAAGCATGGTAATTTCTTTAAGAACGGGTATGCAAAAGGAGCGTGATGCACTTCTCAACAAATTGGTGGCTATTCAATACGAAAGAAACGACGTAGCCTTTGAAAGAAACAAGTTCAGAGTAAAGGGTGACACAGTAGAGATTTTTCCCGTTTATTCATCTGAAAATGCAATACGCGTTGAGTTTTTCGGTGATGAAATAGACAGGATTTCCGAGTTTAATCCATTGACGGGTGAAATAAAATGCAACCTTTCGCACGTTGCAATTTACCCTGCCTCACACTACGTAGTGGAGCACGAAAAAATGGAAAGAGCGCTTGAGGAAATTTATAACGAAATGACAGAAACTGCAGAAAATTTCCAAAAGCAGGGCAAGCTTTTAGAGGCACAACGAATTATGCAACGTACTCAGTACGATATTGAAATGCTTCGTGAAACGGGCTTCTGCAAGGGCATAGAGAACTATTCACGAGTTATGTCAGGCAGAGCGCCGGGCTCTGCGCCGTTTACCTTGCTCGACTATTTCCCCGATGATTTTTTATTGTTTGTTGACGAGTCGCACGTAACTCTTCCGCAGGTCAGAGGAATGTTCGGCGGTGATTATTCAAGAAAAGAAAGTCTTGTTAATTTCGGCTTCAGATTACCCTCCGCCTTCGACAACAGACCGCTTAAATTTAATGAGTTTTATGAAAAAACAAATCAAAGAATATTTGTAAGCGCAACCCCGGGTGATTTTGAAAAAGAAAAGAGCGCAAAAATAACTGAGCAGGTTATAAGACCTACAGGTCTTTTAGACCCGGAGATTTTTGTTAGAAGTACAGACGGTCAAATAGATGATTTGATTTCTGAAATAAATATAAGGGTAGAACGAAAAGAGCGCGTTTTGGTAACAACGCTTACAAGAAAAATGGCAGAGGATTTAACCGAGTATCTTGAGGGCTGTAAAATTAAAGTGCGTTATATGCATTATGATATTGATACAATTGAACGAATGGAAATTATTCGTGATTTAAGGCTCGGTGAGTTTGATGTTTTAGTAGGTATTAATCTGCTTCGTGAGGGCTTAGATATTCCCGAGGTATCTTTAGTAGCAATTCTTGATGCCGACAAGGAGGGATTTTTAAGAAGCGAAACCTCTCTTGTGCAAACAATAGGCAGAGCGGCGCGTAACGCAAACGGTCAGGTTATTATGTATGCTGACGAGGTTACACGCTCAATGGAAAATGCCATTAACGAAACCTACCGCAGACGTGAAAAGCAAATGCGGTACAACGAGGAAAACGGCATTGTACCAAAAACCATACGAAAAGATGTAAGAGATATACTTGAAATTTCCTCTAAGGATAACGTTCAGGAGAAGATTGCCAAAAAGCGTCTTTCTGCCAATGAGAAAAATCAGGTAATTGAAAAATTAACAAAAGAAATGCGTGCTGCGGCAAAGCTTCTTGAATTTGAGCACGCGGCATATTTAAGAGACCAAATAGAAAAAATTAAAAACAGCTAAAGGTAATTAAAATGGAAAAGAATTTAACCGTAAAGGGTGCAAGAGTACACAATTTAAAAAACGTTAGTGTAGAAATCCCGAGAGATAAGCTTGTAGTTTTTACAGGACTTTCAGGCTCGGGTAAATCCTCGCTCGCGTTTGATACAATATATGCGGAGGGTCAAAGGCGCTATATGGAAAGCCTCTCCTCTTACGCAAGGCAGTTCTTAGGTCAAATGGATAAGCCGGACGTTGAAAGCATTGACGGCCTTTCGCCTGCAATTTCAATCGACCAAAAAACAACTTCTAAAAATCCACGCTCAACAGTTGGTACAGTTACGGAGATTTACGACTACCTTCGTCTTTTGTACGCAAGAGTAGGTGTTCCGCATTGTCCTGTCTGCGGTAAGGAAATTAAAACGCAGACAATCGACCAAATTGTAGATAAGGTTATGGAGCTTGAGGATGGTACTAAATTCCAGGTTTTAGCACCTATTGCAAAGGGCAAAAAGGGTGAGTTTAAAAAGGAGCTTGAGGCTGCCGCTAAATCGGGCTACGTAAGAGCAAGAATAGACGATATAGTTTACGACTTATCCGAAACAATAAAACTTGAAAAAAACATAAAGCACAATATAGAGATTGTTGTAGACAGGCTTGTTATGAAAAGAGGTATAGAATCGCGTCTTGCAGATTCACTTGAAACCGCGTTTTCATTAACAGAGGGCACAGTTTTAATTGCTGTTGTAGACGGTGAGGAGCATCTGTTCTCTCAGAATTTTGCCTGCCCGGAGCACGGCTCCTTTATGGATGAGTTAGAGCCGAGAATGTTTTCATTTAACAACCCCTTCGGCGCTTGTCCTACCTGCTCAGGTCTTAGTGTGTTCTTACGTGTTTCCGAGGATTTATTGGTGCCGAACAGAAACCTTTCCATAAATCAGGGCGCAATAAAGGGCTGCGGCTGGGGTCAGAGTGACAGAAGCACAATTGCAGGTATGTATTACGCTGCCTTAGCTGAAAAGTACGGCTTTACATTTGATACACCGTTTAAGAATATAAGCAAGGCAGGGCAGGATGCCATTTTCTATGGAACAAAGGGTGAAAGAATTCCGGTTACAAGAGTTAACGAGTATGGCAGCGGAACTTATTTAACAGATTTTGAGGGTATTATAAACAACCTTGAGCGCCGCCACAGAGAAACAACAAGCGACTGGTCACGAAACGAAATTGAGCAGTATATGGTGGAATCACCTTGTCCTGCGTGTAACGGAAAAAGACTTAAGCCTGCGTCACTGGCTGTTACAGTCGGTGGTAAAAACATTATGGAATTGACCGATATGTCCGTAAAGGAAGAGCTTAAGTTTATAGATGCAGTACAAGAAACACTTTCTGAAAAGGATAAAAAAATAGGTAAACAAATTTTTAAGGAGATTCGTTCAAGACTTTCCTTCCTTTGTGACGTAGGTCTTGATTACCTTACACTTTCACGCTCTGCAGGTACGCTGTCCGGTGGTGAAAGTCAACGCATTCGTCTTGCTACACAAATAGGCTCATCGTTAATGGGCGTGTTATATATTTTGGATGAGCCAAGCATTGGCTTGCACCAAAAGGATAATGACAAGCTTTTACAGTCACTTAAAAATTTAAGAGATTTAGGCAACACACTCATTGTTGTTGAGCATGATGAGGATACAATGAATTCTGCCGATTATATAGTAGACGTTGGTCCCGGTGCGGGTGTGCACGGCGGTGAAATCGTTTTCCAAGGTACGGTAGCAGATATTAAAAAATGTAAAGGCTCTATTACGGGCCAATACCTTTCCGGCAAAAGAAAAATAGAGATACCGAGGGAAAGAAGAAAGGGTAACGGAAAATCTATTGTAATTAAGGGCGCACGAGAAAATAACCTCAAAAATATAAACGTAGAAATACCTCTTGGCAAATTTGTTGCCGTAACGGGTGTTTCGGGCTCGGGTAAATCTTCTTTAATAAATCAGATTTTGTTAAAGAAATTAGCGGCGGAGCTTAACGGTGCAAGAAAATTCCCCGGTAAGCACGACGAAATTTCAGGTCTTGAGCATTTAGATAAGGTTATAGATATTGACCAGTCGCCAATAGGCAGAACACCACGCTCAAACCCTGCAACCTATACGGGTGTGTTTACAGATATCCGCGAGCTTTTTGCACAGACGCAGGATGCAAAAATGAAGGGCTATTCCGCAGGCCGCTTTTCGTTTAACGTTAAGGGCGGACGTTGCGAGGCTTGTGAGGGTGACGGTATAATTAAAATAGAAATGAACTTCCTCTCAGACGTTTACGTGCCTTGCGAGGTTTGCCACGGTGCAAGGTATAACCGCGAAACGTTAGAGGTGCTTTATAAAGGAAAGAGTATCTCAGACGTTCTTAATATGACGGTAGAAGAAGCAACAGAATTCTTTAAAAATCATCCTAAAATTCACAGAAAGCTCGAAACTCTTTCTGACGTAGGCTTAGGCTATATTACGTTAGGTCAGTCGGCAACAACTCTTTCCGGTGGTGAGGCACAAAGGGTAAAGCTTGCAACAGAGCTGTCCAAGCGCTCAACCGGCAGAACAATTTATATTTTAGACGAGCCTACAACGGGACTTCACTCTGCCGACGTAAGCAAGCTTTTAGAGGTGCTTAACAGACTTGTGGAGGGCGAAAACAGCGTTGTTGTAATTGAGCATAATCTTGACGTTATTAAAACAGCTGACTACATTATAGATTTAGGCCCCGAGGGCGGTGACGGCGGTGGTACGGTGGTTGCTACGGGTACCCCTGAAGAGGTTGCCAAAAACAAAAAATCTTACACGGGTCAATATTTAAAAAGAATTTTATCTGAATAAATATTGATATTTTGTTTGGCTGTATGTATAATAAACAGGAAAATTTTAAAAGGAGTAAATCATTTTATGAAAGCAAGCGAAAGTATCGCAAATTACGATATTAAAGTAAGAGAATACACAAACTATGCTATAAAAAGCATAAAAAACTGCTGCAAAAATTTCGGACCGAGACCAACCGGTAGTGAGGCGGAGAAAAATGCGCAGGAATACATGATGAATGACCTTAACAATTTTTGTGACGAGGTAACACGCGAGGAATTCAAGGTGAGTGACAAGGCTTTTATGTCTTGGATTAAAATAGGCGTTGTTATGGCAACAATTGCTATTATTTTCTTTACGTTAGGCGTTTACGCTGTTTCGTTAGCACTTTTTGTTGCAATTATTTTTATAATTGTGGCTGAGTTTGGTCTCTATAAGCCTGTTTTAGACGTTTTCTTTAAAAAGAAAACAGCAGGTAACGTTTACGGCGTTATTAAGTCAAAGGAAGAAACTAAAAAAAGAATAATTCTTTGTGCACATACGGACTCGGCTTTTGAGTGGAAATATACTTACAAAACCGGCAGAAAGGGTGTAGCGTTTAACATTTACGGTGCTGCTATCAGCTTAATATTAGGCGCAGGAGTTTCTATTTATGCAATTATGGCAGAGGGCGCTGTTTCTGATATTGTATGGCTTTCAGATAACCTCATTTTAAAAATTCATGCAGTGTTAGTATACCTTACGCTTATTATTTATTTCTTTAACTTTACCTTCATAAATTACAAGCTGCCTGTAACAGGTGCCATAGATAATTTAAGCGGTGTGTTCATTTCAAGCGCGGTAGCTAAATATCTTAAGGATAATGATATTCGTTTCAATAACACAGAGGTTTGCGTGCTTTTAACAGGCGCAGAAGAGGCTGGCCTTCGCGGCTCAAAATGCTTTGTTAAAAATCACCCTGAATTAAAAAACGAAGACGTAAAAACCGTTGTAGTCGGTATAGATACAATTTGCGAAATGGACTATATGAAGGTTTACAGTAAGGATATGAACGGCCTTACAAAAAATGATGAAAGCGTAGCAGCTCTCGTACAGGAGGGTGCAAAAATTGCAGGCTTTGAGGTACCTTCAGGTACTATTGAATTAGGCGCAACAGATGCAGCAGCCTTTTCACAAAAGGGCATTTCCGCAGCGACCTTTGTCGCAATGAATCCCGAGCCTTCAAGGTACTACCACACAAGACTTGACACGGTAGATATGATAAAGCCTCAGGCAATAGATGCAGGCGTAAAAATTGCACTTGAAACAGTATTTTTATTCGACGAAAAAGGTATCTGATTATGGGTGGAAAAAATCTTAATCACAAGCTTTGCGGTGAAGGTGCTTTACTTAACGAAAAGGGCTTGCTTAAGGAGGCTGGCTGGGCAAACAGCTTGGTTTACAGCTACTCACGTTCAATGGTAAAGGGTAAAAAGCTAAGACTTAAGGAATGGGATTATTACCATATAATAAATAATGAGGGTAAATATGCAGTTTCCTTCACCTTTGCAGATAACGGTTATATGGGTCTTGTAGATTGCTCGGTTTTTGATTTTGAAACAAAGGAAAAATTTTCCGCAACAGAAATACCTATTATGCCAATGGGTAAACTGAATTTACCTGCAACAAGTGAAAGCGGAGACGTTTCCTTTAAGAATAAGAGCTGCGAATTCCACGTAGATAAAAAGGATGCCACAAGGCATATTTACTGCAATTATAAAAGGACCTTTAACCATACGGAAATTGTTGCCGATATTTATTTAGAGCAACCGCCAATGGATACAATGGTTATTGCAACCCCGTGGAAGAAAAGCAAAAAAGCATTTTACTATAATCAAAAAATAACCTGTATGAGGGCAAAGGGCTCTGTAACGGTTAAGGGCAGAACCTACACCTTTGACGACAGCAAGGACTTTGGTATCCTTGATTGGGGCAGAGGAATTTGGACCTACAATAATACGTGGTTCTGGGGCGTAGGCAGCGGAACTGTAAACGGTAAAGCCTTTGGTTATAATATTGGCTATGGCTTTGGCGATACCTCCAACGCAAGTGAAAATATGATTTTTTACGACGGTAAATGCCATAAGCTCGATTTAGTGGATTTCGGTATCCCCGAAAACGTTATGGATACCTGGCATATAACCTCAAGCGATAACCGTTTTACAATGGAATTTACACCGTTTTTTAACGACCGTACAGATATGAGTGCGGGTGTAATATCGCAGCACGCCGACAAGCTCTTTGGTATGCTTAACGGCACCGCGGTTTTAGACGACGGCACAGAATTAAAAATTGAAAATATGCCGGTTTTCCACGAAAGGGTACATAATAAGTGGTAAGGTGGCAAGGCGGAGGAATTGAGAATTTAGAATTGAAAATTGAGAATTTCGCAACGCTATGTTTTAAATTTAATTACAAGTGAATATAAAAAAGGTTCTATCATTTAAAGTTTGTTACTAACTAAAAATGACAGAACCTTTTTCTTTTCCTGCCTCCAAAAATCCACTTGACAATTCAGTCTACATAGTGTAGAATGAATGTGGTCTACAAATGTAGAATGGAGGGAAGCAATAATGAATGATTATCAATTAGGTGCAGTTGAAGCTAAATTTGCAGATATTATTTGGGAAAATGAGCCTATTGCATCACCGGAGCTTGCAAGGAAAAGTGAGGAGACCTTAGGGTGGAAAAAATCTACAACCTATACAGTGCTGAAAAGGTTGTGTAATAAGGGGCTTTTTCAAAACGCTCAGGGTACGGTTACCTCACTTGTTTCAAAGGATGAGTTTTATTCGTTTCAAAGTGAAAGGTTTATAGATGAAGCTTTTTCGGGCTCCTTGCCTGCATTTTTAACGGCGTTTACGTCACGTAAAAAGCTTACGGAAAAAGAAATAGAAAAGCTGCAGCAGCTTATAGATGAGTATAAGGGGTGAGTTTTTTGGGAGAATTATTTATAATTTTATTGGATTTAAGCTATGGTGCTACGTGGATTGCCTTCGCGGTGTTCCTTTTGCGTGCGGTGCTTAAAAAATCACCAATTGCACAAAGATTATTTTTGTGGCTCTTTGTGGCTATCAGGTTGGTTTTTCCTTTCTATTTGCCGTTTAATTTTATAAGCATAGTGCCGAATTTAACCGTTGTTCCCTTAAATATTACGGAAACTGAGGTGCCTGCCATAGACACGGGCTTAAAAGCGGTTAATTCAATAGTTAACCCAATAATTGAAAAGAATTTTACACCCGTGCCGGGTGACAGTATAAATCCCATGCAGGTTGTAATAACGGTTGGTGTTGTTGTGTGGCTTGTTGGTGTAGCAGCAATGCTTCTTTACGCTGTTATAAGCTGGCTTATGCTTCGCTTAAGAACAAAAGAGGCTACGCTGTTAAAGGAAAATATTTTTATTTGTGACCGCATAGCAACACCGTTTGTTGCAGGGCTTTTAAAGCCGAAAATTTATTTACCCTCAAACTTGAGTAATTCAGATATAGAATGTGTAACTGCACACGAAAAATCACACGTGAAGCGCGGTGACCATTTGTGGAAGCTTTTTGGTTATTTGTTGCTTTGTGTTTATTGGTTTAACCCGGTTATGTGGCTTGCTTACAAGTTTTTTTGTAAGGATATAGAGCTTGCTTGTGATGCAAAGGCAATAAAAAACACGACACCGCTTTACAGAAAATTTTATGCACAAAAGCTTGTTGCCTTCAGCAGTAAAAAGCAAAACGTATTTGCCTGTCCGCTTGCATTTTGTGAAACTGCGGTGGAAGGCAGAGTTAAATCTGTTTTGAATTACAAAAAACCAAAGCTTTTCTTTGCATTGGTAGGTGTAGTTATTTGCTTTTCTATGAGCTTAGTTTCTTTTTCAGCAAATTCTGCTTTTACAAAATATCAGAATTACAGCGGAGAAATTAGTGATGAGCTTGCGGTGTTTGTTGAAAAAACCTTAATTGAACGTTCCCATTTCAGAGAAAGGGAGGGCGTGGAGTGGTTTGCTGACTTTAAGGTATTAGACGTAAAAGAAAATAACGGCGCAACAACTGTTTACCTTCTTGCAAACACTTATTCATACGAGTTAAAAAACGGTGTTGTAATGATTGAAAGCTCAGGGGTCATTTACGGTGAAGCTGCAATTACGGTAACAAAGGATGAGTCGGGTTACAAATTAGTTGAATTGTGGACCAGTGGTGACGGTGAAACGCTGTGGCCGAGTATTATGGAAAAATTCCCTTCTTATTTGTGGAATTACATTAGGTATAACAGTGGTACTCACGCAAGCGAGTTAACGAAAAGCTGCGAATTACAGGCGCAGCAAAGATTTTTGGGAAAATCTGCCGAGGAGTGCTTTGTAAATGATGAAAACGAGGCAGTTGAAATAGCAAAAAAAATTTGCGAATGCCAATACGACAGCGTTTCGGTTGAATACTCTCAGTGGGGAGAGCGGTATCATGTTGAATTTTTGAAAAACAACGCCGAATTCCCTGTTGCAAGTGTTTGGGTTTCAGAGAATGGTATAGCGAGTATTATGTATTGGGATTAGGAAATAGGAAATTAAAAAGGTTCTATCATTTTAGTTAGTAAGAAACTTTAAATGATAGAACTTTTTTATTTATGCTTATTTGTAATTGAAATTAAACGCGTAGCGTTCCGAAATTCTCAATTAAAAAATTTTCATTTTTTGGTATCTACAAGTACTTTTGGTATTCTCCAACTGCAAGCTTATCGCATCTTTCGTTTTCGGGGTGCTCGTTGTGACCTTTAACCCAATTAAAGGTTACCTTGTGCACCTCTAAAAGGGGTAAAAGCTTTTCCCATAAATCAACGTTTAAGGCAGGCTTTTTGTCTGCCTTTTTCCAACCGTTTTTTTGCCACGAGTAAACCCAGCCCTTGGTTATTGAGTCGCAAACGTATTTGGAGTCTGTTGTAAGCGTAACCTCGCAGGGCTCCTTTAGCTTGGAAAGAGCTTCAATTACCGCTGTTAATTCCATTCTGTTGTTGGTGGTAGCTTTTTCAGCTCCCGAAAGCTCTTTTTCTGTGCCGTTAAATCTAAGAATTGCACCCCATCCTCCCGGACCCGGGTTTCCGGAGCAGGCACCGTCTGTAAAAATTTCAATTTTTTTCATAGTAAAATCCTTTTCAAAAACAATGTCATAATTTTACCACAAAAAATCAAAAAAACAAACACTTTTAATAAAATAATGTTTAAAAGCTGCTTTTTTGCAAATACTTTCAATTATAATTATATGTTTTTGTAGGTGGTATTCAGTGAAAGCGGTTGTTATGGCAAATGACGAGGGTGCTTTTTTACGTCCGTTGACCTGCACGCTGTCAGTCTATAAATTAGAGCTTTTAGGCAAGCCTCTCCTTTTTTACGTTTTAGACAGTCTTATTGCGGCAGATTTTAAAGAAATAATACTTATAGTAAAGCTTAAGGCCTCGCAAATAGAGGCCATGTTTTCAGACGGTGAATACAAGGGTGCTTCGGTTACGGTTGTAATAGAGGAGGAGACGCTCGGTACAGCTTCAGGTGTAAAAAATGCAATAGGTGAAGCAGACGAATCTGTTTTAGTTTTAAACGGAAACGCTTTTTTTGAGTTTGACTTAAAAGCTGCAAAAAAACGACACGTTTCCAATTCCAATGATGCTACAATTATATGTAAGTCTGTAAAAGACCCGCGTGAATACGGCGTTGTAGCAATAGATGAAAATAACAACGTAACGGAGTTTATAGAAAAGCCGGGTTGGAGTGACTCCTTTACAGATATAGCAAATTGCAACGTATTTTTTTTAGAGCCGTCTGTTTTAAAAAGAATACCTGAAAACAAATCGTGCGATTTTAAAAAGGAGCTTTTTCCGCAGCTACTGAGTGAGGGGTATAAAATAGAGGCGTATCTTTCCGACGATTACTGGTGCGAAATAGAAACTGTCGAGGACTATAAAAAGGTGCAGTTTGATATTATTGGGGGCGTAACAAATAAAAAGCCGCCCTTTATTGCAGAAAATATTTATACAGAGAGCGCTGTGCCAAACGGGAATTTTGTAATAATTCCACCCGTTTATTTCGGTAAAAACGTTCAAATAGAAAGCGGTGCGGTTATAGGCCCGTTTTCCGTAATAGGTGACGGCGCTTTAATCTCCAAGGGCAGTAAAATCAGAGAAAGCATTCTGCTTAGTAACGTTTACGTTTCCTCGGAGTGTAGTGTGAACGGCGCACTTATCTCCTCGGGCGTTTCGGTAAAAAAAGGCGCCTCTGTTTTCGAAAACAGTGTTATCGGGGAGGATTCGGTAATCGGTGAGGAGGCTGTAATTGCAAATGGTGTTCTTATTTGGCCTAATAAAATAATAGAAAACGGTGTTACTGTTACCGAAAACGTAAAATACTCAAAGCCCGTAAATCTTACTATGCAGATAGATAACGTAATTTTCGGTGATTTCGGCGTTGAACTGACACCCGAAAAAACGGCAAGACTCGGTGCTGCAATAGGCACACTTTCCGACGGAATCCGCGTGGGAATAGGAACGGACGGAGAAATAAATTCATTGGCACTTAAGTGCGGTATGCTTGGCGGTCTTATAAGCGTGGGGGCAAAGACATTTGATTTAGGCGAATGCTTTTTTTCACAAACGTTTTACTTTTCTGTTTTTTGCGACGTAGACGTTGCTGTTTTTATAAGCGGCGGTGAAGGCGGTGTATCACTTTCTCTTTGTGAAAAGGGCGGTGTTGCGCTTTCAAGAGAAAAAGTAAGAAAAATAGAAATGATTTTAAAGCGTAGTGAGTTTAATCGCTGTGCCGGTAGCGACTGTCAAAGCGTTAGTGTTATGAATACAATTGACCAAATGTATCTTAATGAAATTGCGCGACAATTTGACGGTGCAAGGCATTATTTAAACGGAGTGCTTTGCTTTTGCGGAAATAAAGCGGTTTCTGCCTGTGTTGAATCGGCACTTGAAAGAATAGGGCTCGCTGCGGAGAATGAAAGCTTTTTAGCAAAAATAAATAATACGGGTACAAAAATTACCGTAGTAGAAAATAACAAAAGCTTTTCTCATGAAAAGCTCTTAGCGGTTGCCGCTTTTAATGAAATGAAAAAAGGTAACGACGTTTCCTTGCCATGGGATGCACCGCAAATAATAACCACCCTTAGCAATTCTTTAGGCAGAAGGGCATATAGATTTTCCGAAAACTCCTGCAGCTACGACGAAGGCGGAAAAATTAAAAACGTTACAATAAATCAGCTGTGGTCAAGAGATGCCGTGTTTTTAATGTTCAAAATAATTAAAATAATGAGTGAAAAGGGCAAAAGTTTAAAAACACTCACGGAGGAATTACCAGAATTTTACGTGGCTAAAAGGGTGATGGAAATAAATGCTTCTCCTGCAGTTATTTCAAAGGAACTGCTGTCTAACAGCTTTAAAGCAGATGAAGCCGGCGGTGTTACGCTTTCTAACGAAAAGGGCGTGGCAAGAGTCAAAAGCGACGCCCTTGGCAAAAGTCTTAAAATTATAACGGAGGCAGTCTCCGTAGAGCTTGCGGAGGAGCTTTGCGAGGAAATAGAAAGGCTTATCGCTCTTGACATTGACTTGTAAAAAAAGTATAATAAAGTAGTTATAATGTAATATTATGCCGTAGTGTGTCTTGTTGACATTTTTTAGTGGCTTTGTCCACTATTTACATATTGAAAATCAGCAAAAATAAATACGGTTATCTTTTGCTGTAATGGAGAAATTATGGAAAAAGAAAAAAATAAGGACCTTACCGCAGCAGAGGATCAAGGTAAGGCAAGCGGTAAAAGTAAAAGAAAAAACAATAAGCTTAACAACAAAGCAGAAAACAAAAAACAAAAGAAAAAAACTAAGCAGCAGGGCTTTAAAAGTAAAAAGCAAGGCGGTGCTAAAATGCCAAAAGAAAAAAAGAACGATTTTGAAAAAGAGCAGGACTCAAAGAATAATAAAGCAAGAAAAAATCAGCAAAGTAAGCAAATGAATCGTTACCAGAAATTTAAGTCACCGGTTAAAAATAACCCTGTAAAGGTTTCATTTTTGGGCGGTCTTAATGAGGTTGGTAAAAATATGACTGTTTACGAGTATGAAAAAAGCATGCTCATAGTAGACTGCGGTCTTGCCTTCCCTGAGTCCGACCAATTAGGTGTTGACTTTGTAATTCCCGATTTTTCTTACGTTGAAAGAAATGCGGAAAAAATAAAGGGTATTTTAATTACTCACGGTCACGAGGACCACATTGGTGCTTTGTGCTATCTTCTTAAAAAAATCAATGTGCCTGTATATGCAACGCTTCTTACAGCGGGGCTCATAATGGGTAAACTTTCAGAGCACAAGCTTGAAAAGACAGTAGATGTAAAGGTTATAAATCCGGGTGAAGAAATTCATCTTGGTGATTTTAACGTTGAATTCATTCACGTAAACCACTCTATTCCGGGTGCTGTAGCATTAGCAATAAAGTGTGAGGCAGGCACTATTGTACAAACAGGTGACTTTAAAATAGATACCACACCTATTGACGGTGAAATAATAAATCTTTCCCGTTTTGCAGAGCTTGGCAACGAGGGCGTTTTGTGTCTGCTTTCTGATTCAACAAATGCAGAGCAGCCCGGCTATACTCAAAGTGAAAGCAAGGTTGGTGAAACCTTCCAGAGCCTTTTTGCAAAGGCCGGTAACCGAAGAATTATAATTGCTACCTTTGCTTCAAACATACACAGAGTACAGCAAATTATAGATATTGCTTCTAAAACCGGCAGAAAGGTCGCGCTTTCAGGCAGAAGCCTTGAAAACGTTACCGCTACTGCAAGTGAGCTTGGCTACGTGCATATTCCTCAGGGTACCTTAATCGGTATAGATGAAATTAAAAAATATACAGACGAGCAGCTTGTTATTATTACAACGGGCAGCCAGGGTGAGCCTATGTCTGCGCTTTCCCGTATGGCAGCCAAAAACCACAGAAAGGTAGAAATAGGCTGCAACGATTGCGTAATTATATCTGCAAGACCTATTCCGGGTAACGAAAAAACAGTTTACAAGGTAATAAACGATTTGCTTTGTCTCGGTGCGCAGGTTGTTTACGAAAAAATGTATGACGTTCACGTTTCAGGCCACGCTTGCCAGGAAGAACTTAAAATTATGCTTTCTTTAGTAAAGCCTAAGTATTTTATTCCTGTTCACGGTGAGCAAAAGCACTTAAGGTACCACGCAAGGCTTGCTGAAAGCATAGGTATACCACATAACAATATTATCATTGCAGATAACGGCTACGAGATTTCTATGACAGAAAGCAATATTGCCGTTTCGGGTACTGTAACAAACGGCAAGGTTTACGTTGACGGCTACGGTGTCGGTGACGTTGGTGCAAGAGTTATGCGCGAAAGACAGCACCTTGGCACAGACGGCATTATAATTATTGCTGCAACTATAGACGCTGCTTCGGGCGAGCTTTTAACCGGCCCGGACATTGTTTCAAAAGGCTTCGTTTACGTAAAGGAGGCTGAGCTTTTAATGAGTGAGGCAGTTTCGGTTTCAATGAACGTTATAAACAGCTTCCCGCCATACAGCTTCGATTTGAATCAAATGACAAACAAGCTTCGTGACGATATTTCAAGGCTTATGTACGAAAGAACAAAGCGTAACCCAATGATTTTACCAATCATTATGGAGGTTTACTAATGAAAATTAAAGGTTTGTTGTATCAAAATCCGATAGGTTTTTTATCTGCCTGCGTGTTTTTGATAGCAGGAGCAGGCTTTTTATTTATAGACAAAAAGGTTGCTGTAGGGGCTTTTACAGGCTTCGCTGTAGTGCTTGCTTTAAGCGTAGTGTATTCGGTATACAGCTTAGCAACTACCAAAAAGCTTGTGAGGCAAATAAATAAATCTCTTAAGGGAGAGGTAAAAAACGTAAAGGAATTTCCTCTTCCTGTAGCAGTTTGCAACGCTTACGGTGAAATAGTTTGGTACAATGAGAATTTCTATTCGGATATACTGGAGGAAAGACCCTCGGACAACTTTAAGATAACAGAGTTTTTCAAGAACTTTTCTCTTGAATATTTTAAGCGTGAAAGAACTGTTGACACAGTGTACAAGGAACGCTGCTATACGGTTTTTACCACAATGGTAGAGGATAAAAACAACCCGCTTGTTGCTATGTATTTTCTTGATGATACATACTTTAAAACAACGGAAAGAGAGTATCTTTTAACAAGACCTTACGTAATGCACATTCTTGTAGATAATATAGATGCTCTTTACAGAAAATATTCAGACAGTAAATTTGCACTTATAACAAGCGGAATTGAGAGTATTCTTGAAAAATGGCTGCAAAATCACAGCGTGATTTTCAAGAAAACAGCAAACGGCAGCTTTCTTGTTATTGGTGAAAAACGCTCGTTAGATGAATTATGCAAGGGCAAATTCGACGTGCTTAACGACGTAAGAGCGTATAAATATGAAAATACCGAAATAGGTGCAACGCTTTCCATAGGTGTTGGTACGGGAGAAAATATTTTTGACTGCGAAAATCAGGCGAAGCGTGCTTTAGATTTGGCTCTCGGCAGGGGCGGTGACCAGTGTGCTGCTTTTATAAATGAGGGGTACACCTTTTTTGGCGGTATGGCAAACCTTTCAAATAACAACTCAAAGGTATCACCAAGACAAACCTCGGCAAATATTCTGAGTGAAATAAAGGGCCATTCCAAGGTGGCAATTATGGGACACAGATTTTCAGATAATGATTCCATAGGTGCTGCAGTCGGTATGGAGTATTTTTGCAGACAAAACGGCGTAAATGCAAAAATAGTAGTGGATGAAAAAAACTCTCTTGCAAAGCCTTTAATTGCTTATCTTAAAAATAACGGCTACGACAGGTTTATTGACGTGGATGACGGCAAACGCTTTTGTGACAGCAAAACTCTTGCAATAGTTGTAGACACTCACGTTGCTTCACTTGTAGAAAGCGCGGATGTTTTAGAGGATGCAGGAAGAAAAATTGTTATTGACCACCACAGAAGAACGGCAGATTATATAGATGATGCAGAAATTTTTTATCATTTGCCGCTTTCTTCCTCTACTTGCGAAATGGTTGCAGAGTTAATAGAGTACTCGACCACACAAATGGATTTACCGCAAGAAATTGCAACGGCGCTTTTATCGGGCATAGTGTTGGATACAAAGGATTACGTTCTTAAAACCTCAAGAAGAACCTTTGAGGCTGCCGCATACTTAAGGCACAACAAAGCCAATACCGTAGAGGTAAAAAAACTATTTGCGGTAAATACTGAGCAATTAAACGGCGAAAACGAAATTATAAGTAATGCTATTACGTATAAAAGCTGTATGATTTCTATTGCAGACCTTAAAGTTGAAAATATGCGTGTTGTAACCGCAAAGGCTGCAGACAGTATGTTAAATATTAACGGTGTAAAAGCATCATTTGTAATATCAAAAATAAAGGAAGGCTTAATCAATATTTCGGCACGCTCTTTAGGTGAAGAAAACGTTCAGCTCATTGCCGAAAAATTAGGCGGCGGAGGTCACAGTACAATGGCTGCCTGCCAGCTTGAGGTTGAGTCATTTGAAGCAGCACTCGAAAAATTAAAGAGTGCAATAGATGAATATTACAACGAAAAGTAAAGGAGAAAATAAAATGGACGTAGTATTAAATGCAGACGTAAAAGGTCTTGGCAAAAAGGGTGAAAAGGTTAGCGTTTCTGAGGGCTATGCAAGAAACTTTCTTTTCCCCAGAAAATTAGCAAGTGAAATAAATGCACAGCTTATGTCCGAGCTTAAAAACAAGGAGTCTTCTGAAAAGTTCAAGGCAGACGAGGAGCTTAAGGCAGCAAAGGCAAATGCAGAAAAAATTAACGGACAAACTATTGTGCTCAAGGCAAAGGGCGGCACAAACGGCAAGCTCTTCGGCTCAATTACCGCAAAGGAAATTGCCGTTGAGGTAAATAACAAATTCAACGTTGGTGCAGACAAAAGGAAAATTGCAGTGGATGATATTAAAGCTTTTGGCACGTATTCGGCGCAGGTTAAACTCCACGCAAAGGTTACTGCAGATTTCAAGGTGCAGGTAGTTGAATTGTAATTATATTTAAATCAAAACAGACAAAGGTGCAAAGATATGGCAGAAAAAGATTTAACGACGACAACAACTGCTGCCGATATTTACGGTGATAAATACAACTTTACAGCAGAGCAGGCGATTTTGGGTTCAGTGCTTATTGATCCCGAATGCCTCAGTCGTGTAGTTTCTCTTGTTACTCCTGAAGCATTTTATTACCCGCAGCACAAGGATATTTTTAAAGAGATGATCACTCTTGATACCCTTGGCTCAAGAATAGATGCTTTGGTGATTTTAGAAAGATTAAAAGAGCAAGGCGTTTTTGACGAGGCAACCGGTAAAAATTATTTAGCAGAGCTGGCTCAGGCTGTGCCGTCAACCGCAAACGTTGAAAACTACTGCAAAATTGTGCAGGATAATTTCTACATAAGACGACTTATAGATATTTCTCAGGATACAATTAAATCTGCAACCACCGGTATAGAGGCAGACGTTTTGTTAGAGTCTGCAGAGCAGAGTATTTATAATCTTCGCAGAGGTAAGTCAACAAGCTCTATTCAAAGAATCAGCGATGTTATTACTAACGAGGTTTATCCTACTCTTACAAATATCACCTCTGAAAATGCAGATGATTTTAAGGGTATTCCTACAGGCTTTTCAAAAATAGATGAAATTATTTCAGGACTTAACCGTTCCGACCTCATTTTAATAGGTGCGCGTCCTGCTATGGGTAAAACAAGCTTTGCGCTTAACATAGCACGTAACGTAGGTATGACGGGTAAAAAGGTTGTTTTCTTCTCTTTGGAAATGTCAAACGAGCAGCTGGCATCAAGAGTGCTTTCAACAGAAGCACGTGTTGAATCTAATAAGCTTCGTTCAGGTAAAATTTCTCAGGCGGAGTGGCAAAGACTCGCACAAGCGGCAAACCTGCTTTCTTCTCGCTGTGAGCTTTATTTTGACGATACCTCAACAATAACGGTACCTGAAATAAAGGCTAAAATAAGAAGAATGAAAAACGTAGACTGCATAATTATAGACTATTTGGGTCTTATGCAGACTGCCGATAAAAATATTAAGGGTAACCGTGTGCAGGAAATTACTGAAATTACCCGTAGCTTAAAGCTTCTTGCCAAGGATCTTAAAATCCCTGTAGTAGTTTGCTGTCAGCTTTCCCGTGGACCTGAAAAGAACGGCAAGGCATCTAACAGACCTATGCTTTCGGACCTTCGTGATTCAGGTTCTATTGAGCAGGATGCTGATATTGTTATGATGCTCTACAGAGAGGGTTACTATAAAAATGATAAGCAAAATGCAGAAGAGGTAGATATGTCTAAGGCAGACGTTGACGTAGCAAAAAACCGTCACGGTCCTACTGAAAGGGTAAAGCTTCACTGGGACGGTCAGTTTACGCTCTTCTCAACGTTGGAGTATCGTGATGAATAACACCTCGGTTGTTTTAGAAAAGGTACAAAGGGCAATAAGTGAATACAATATGCTAAAGGTGGGTAATACAGTAATTGTAGGACTTTCCGGCGGCGCCGATTCCGTTTGCCTTTTGCACGTGCTTGCTTCACTTAAGGGGGCCTTCAAGCTGAGAATTATTGCTTCTCACGTCAATCACGGCATTCGCGGTGATGAGGCTAAAAGAGACAGTGATTTTTCAAGAGCGTTAGCAGAAAGTTTAAACGTTGAATTCAGGCTTCTTGAGGCAGATTGCCCAAAGGAGGCAAAGGATAATAACGAAACACTTGAAGAAGCAGGGCGCAGAATTCGTTATGGCTTTTGGCGCTCGTTGGCAGATGAAAACTCTGTTATTGCAACGGCGCACAACAGTAACGATAACGCTGAAACGGTAATATTTAATATTGCTCGCGGTGCAGCTCTTAACGGTGCAAGAGGAATTCCGCCAAAAAGAGATAATATTATAAGACCGCTCATTTTTTGCACAAGGGAAGAGATTGAGGGCTACTGCAGTGAAAACAAGCTTGAGTTTGTAACAGATAGCACAAATTTAAGCAACGACTATACCCGCAATAGAATCCGTCACTTGGTTTTACCCGAATTAAAAAATGTGAATTCAGCTTTTTTAGATGCTTTTTCACGCTTTTCTGTTTGCGCGGATGAGGCTTCCGAATATATAGATTTTGTAGCTGATAAAGCACTTGAAAATGCTCAACTTTCAGAAAATGTTTACAGCATTTCTGCTTTAAACGGGCTTCACAAGGCAGTAAAAAGCAGAGCACTCATAAAGGCAATTGTAAAATTTTGTGGTGAAACACCCGACAACAAAAAGCTTGCCTCGGTTTTGGAGTGTATGGAAAAAGACACAAAGCTTCAGCTTTACAAAAATTGCTACTGCGAGGCTAAAAATAATGAGTTAATCTTTTTTAGCAACGGTAATAATAAATATGAGCAGCTTTCAGAGGTCGAAGAAATTTCTTTGGAAAACTTTTCCCTGAGCTTTGGCGAATATCTTGTTGAAGGTAAGGTTTTTGAAGAAATATCAGAAAATGAAAAAAATCTATTGGATAATTTAATAGATTGTGATACAATAAAAGGAAATTTAACACTTAGAACCCGTAGAGAGGGCGACGAAATAACACTTTTAAAAAGAAAGGTTACAAAGTCACTTAAGAAGCTGTTTATAGAATCGGGCGTGCCTCGTGAGCAAAGAGGCTTTGTTCCTGTTTTAGCAGATTCAGTCGGTGTTGTGTGGGTTTGTGGATTTGGTGTGAACAAACGGAATTCCGTTAATAAAAATTCAAAAAAAATTATGGCGTTAAAGGGTGAAAAATATGGCTTCACAAAATATGAACGATGACATTAAAAAAATTCTTATTGATGAAGCAGAACTTCAAAAAATAGTAAAACGCTTAGGTGCGGAAATTACTAAGGATTTTAAAGGCAAGGACGTGCTTTTAATAGGTATACTTAAAGGCTCTGTTGTTTTTATGGCGGATTTAATGCGTGAAATAGAATTACCTTGTAATATTGATTTTATGGCTGTGTCAAGCTACGGCAAAGGTACCGAAAGCACAGGCAGAGTAAGAATCAATAAGGATTTGGATAATGACATTCAGGGTAAGGATATAATTATTATTGAGGATATTTTAGACAGCGGAAAAACGCTTTACTACATCCGTGATATTTTATCTGCAAGAAAACCGAATTCAATAAAAATCTGCACTCTTTTCGACAAGCCTGAAAGAAGAGAGGCGGATATTAAGGCAGATTACGTAGGCTCTTTAGTACCAAATGAATTTATTGTTGGCTACGGACTCGACTATGCCGAGTATTACAGAAATTTGCCATTTATAGGTGTACTTAAAGAGAGTGTTTATGCAAATAATAACTGATATATTATTGTGTTAGTTTTATTATAATATTAAAAAATCAAAGCAGGTGACTTACTATTAAACTCATTGAAAAATTAAAGGCTGTTGCCCCCTATATTCTCATACCGGTAATGGTGCTTCTTCTTATTTTTTGGTACTCAAACTCAGCACCGACAGAAAAATTAGAATATTACCAGGTAATAGAATTATTTGATAAGGGTCAAATCAGTGAATACGAATTAAACATAGGCTCAGGTGCTCTTACCTACACGCTTAAGGACGGTACTAAGGGCAAGTATTCTGTTCCTAACGTTTCAATGTTTGTGAACGATATTCACGAAACAGTTGTTGAATTTAACCGTGCAAACCCTGAAACACCAATTAAATATGACTACGCTTCGGGTAACTCTTACTCGTTCTGGCTTCAGATTATTCCCGTAATCTTTTGTGCCGTGCTTGTAATTTTCGGCGGCTCTTTGCTTATGAAGAAAATGGGCAATTCCATTTCAAGTGAAAACAACAGAGCAATGGGCTTCGGCAAGGCAAGAGTTAAATTAGGTGCAGAGGAAAAAAGAAAAACAACCTTCGACAAGGTTGCCGGTGCCGACGAAGAAAAGGAAGAGCTTCAGGAAATTGTAGAATTTTTGAGGGACCCTCAAAAATTCACGGACCTTGGTGCAAGAATTCCGAAGGGTGTGCTTTTGGTGGGCCCTCCGGGTACAGGTAAAACTCTTTTGGCAAGAGCAGTTGCAGGTGAGGCAGATGTTCCGTTCTTCTCAATTTCAGGCTCCGACTTTGTGGAAATGTACGTTGGTGTCGGTGCTTCACGTGTTCGTGACCTTTTTGACCAGGCAAAGAAAAGCTCTCCGGCAATTATCTTTATAGATGAAATTGATGCTGTTGGTCGTCACAGAGGCGCAGGTATGGGCGGCGGCCACGACGAAAGAGAGCAAACCTTAAACCAATTACTTGTTGAAATGGACGGCTTTGGTAATAACGAGGGTGTAATTATTATTGCAGCTACTAATCGTCCCGATATTTTAGACCCTGCACTTTTAAGACCGGGTCGTTTTGACAGACGTGTAACGGTTGGTCGCCCTGATTTAAAGGGCAGAGAAGAAATTTTAAAGGTACACGCAAAGAATAAGCCTCTTGGCCCTGACGTAGACTTAAAGAGCATTGCACACGGTACAATAGGCTTTGTTGGTGCCGACCTTGAAAATCTTCTTAACGAGGCTGCCTTGTTAGCGGCTAAGCGTAACAAAAAAGCTATTACTATGGTCGAGATAGATGAAGCAACCATCAAGGTTGAGGTGGGTGCTGAAAAGAAATCTCACAAAATTACAGAAAAGGATAAGCGAATTACAGCTTACCACGAGGCAGGTCACGCTGTTTCTGCTTACTACCTTGAAAACTGTGAGCCTGTTTACGAAATTTCTATTATACCTCGCGGTATGGCAGGCGGTTATACGCTTTACAGACAGCAAGAGGATACCACTCATATGCTTAAATCTGCTATGATAGACAGAATTATAACCTCTATGGGCGGTAGAGTAGCAGAGCAAATAACATTTGGCGATATTTCTACGGGTGCGTCACAAGATATTTCTACCTCTACAGATATTGCCCGCTCAATGGTTACTCGTTACGGTATGAGTGAAAAGTTAGGCCCTGTGCTTTACGGTAAGGACAACGACGAGGTATTCCTCGGTATGGATTACAGCCACACAAAGAATTATTCTGAGGCATATGCTAATACAATTGACGACGAGGTAAAAAGAATTCTTACTGAGTGTTATGATAAATGTGAGCAGCTTCTTACAGAGCATAATGATAAGCTTACACTTATTGCAGAAACACTCATCAAGCAGGAAAAAATCAGCGGTGCCCGTTTCCTTGAGCTTATGGATGAAAACTATGACCCTGAAAAGGATAAGGAAAACGAAGCACAGACTGAAGAGACAAAGGGTGACGAAGCGGCAGCTGAATCAACAGAGGAAAATAAAGACTCAACAGAAGAGGCTGTTAACGTAACGGAAAATCCCGTGCCTTCAATTACCGAAGAGGTAATAAAGGCTGAAGAAACAGAAGATGAATAACAAAAAGGCATTCTCTTGAAATAAGAGAATGCCTTTTTTATTATTATTTAATTAAATTTAAGTCGCCCTCAAAAATTATTGTAAGCACACCGTCCTTAACTGAAATGATGCTTTCCTCACCAATGAATTCATTGCTTACACCTAAAGGAAAATCGGGTGTGAGGCGGGCGTTGCTTAAGGGGTACAAAAGACCGTCTATTGTAATACCCTCTGCAATACCTGAAAGTGCAAACAAAGAAACAATGCCGCTTGATTTTTTCTTGAAGCTGATGCTTGAGTTTTTTATAACGGTTATAGTGTGCTTGCTGTCACAAACAAAAGCTCTGCCGCCATTTTCTGCTACAAAGGCAGCTGTTTGCAGGGAAGCAATTGTGTGGTCTAATCTGCCGCCCGTTGCGCCGTAAATTACAAAATGCTTAAAGCCCTTTTCTAAGCCTGTTTTAACTGCAAGAAGCGTGTCTGTATCATCCTTTTTAACAGGATGCTTTATTACGTTTTCATTCTTGGGAACAGTACCTAACGAGTCAAAATCACCAACAACAAGGTCAGGCTTTACGTTTAACTTTTTCAAGGTGGCATAGCCGCCGTCTGCAGCAATAACCAGGTCGTCACTTTCTTTTGAAAAGCTGTTCAGGTTACACGCGGCAGCACCAAAAATATAACAGGTTTTCATTACTTATGTTCCGCCTTAATTAAGTGTAATTGTTATATCGCTTGTCGGGTACGAAACACACGGGTGAATTATGCCGTATTTTGTATCGGCAAGCTTTCTTGTGTCTGTGCCCGAGGGGATAAATACGTTGCCCTTTGAAAGTCTTGCTCGGCAAAAGCCGCAAGAGCCCACTCTGCAATGCGAGTTTGCTTTTATGCCTGCTCGTTCAAGTGCAACTAAAACTGTTTCATCTGCACTGCAGGTAATATTAGCAATAACCACACCGCTTCTTTTAACCTTGCATTCAAATACCTTGCCCTGATATTCTATAGGAAAATCAGGTATGGTGCGCGTATCCTTTACCTGCGAGCCAATGTTAAGCCTTACAGCCTTTCTTTCAAGTCCCAATTCTATTATCTGTGTAGAAATAAGGGAAAGAAGCTGCTGTGAGCCATCAATAAACATACTGTATTTTTCAAGCGGAGCATATTTCTCTATGAGCTGTTTTGTAATAAAGCCACGCTCGTGGTTTTCAACCTTTTCATCGCTGAAAACCAAAATCAATTTAAATGCTCTCACTTTTTTCTGTATTTCTAAAAGCTCGTCCATAAAAACAGCGTCACTTTTTTTGCGACAGCTGTAAAACAAGGTGAGGTCAGCGTTAAGCGATTTTTCTTCAATTGCTCTTGCCATAGATAAAAAGGCGGGAATTCCGTCGTTATCTGCAACGCCTACTACGTGAGGATAATCTCTCAAGGGTTGAAAATAAAAATTGCCAAGGGGAGCAGAGGCAACCACCTCAGTGCCTTTTTGCCAGGTGTTAAAAATGTGCGACGTTGCAAAGCCGTGAATTGCTTTTTTCACTTTTATCATGTAAAAGTCATCGTCACTTGAGTCATAAGGGGATGAGCAAATAGTAAACGGTCTTGTAACAACAGATTGACCTATATTTAAGGTTATGCTCAAATACTGACCCGGTCTGAAAAACGCAAGCTTGCCTGTTCCGTGTGCTGTGTCAGGTGTTAAAATGTAGCAGCGTTCCTCACGGTTTACCTCAATAACCTCGCGCACCTTTAAGTATTGTACCTCCGGGTGCAGAAAAGCCGTGTTGGAGTTAACAACAAAGTTTTTCTTTAAAGGTGTACTGAGTGCTTGCTCTATTGTGTTTTTTCTTTCCTCGGGAATCCTTACAAAGTTAGAAATATCTCTTAAGGAGGAGCTCATAAATAAATTCTTTTTCATTTTTTTGCCTCCTCATTAGTCGTTGCTTCCATATCACCAAGTGTAGCGTAAGCGGTGTTTCTGCCGGAAGCAATAGCAGAGCAAAAGCCTGAAAGCTGAGTACCCCAGCCGCCGCAGAATCTTAAGCCCTTTGTGTCGTTATCACTCGCTTCTGTCATGAAGCGTGAAAGTAAGCTGTCAAAGGGCTCTGCAGAATAGCCGTAAATTACACCCTGCGGTGTGTTTAAATATCTTGCAAAGGTCAGCGGTGTTGCTACCTCGATTTCCTCGATATAATCGCTGATTTTTATATCTGTTGCTTCCTCGTACAAGGAAATTATTCTTTTTGCAAAGTTGTCTTTTTCGTTAAAATAATTCTCAGGCTCAACGTTTGCCCAACAGTTATCTGTAAAAAGTGTTGTAAAGTTAAGAATACAGGTGCCCTTTGGTGAACAGCCGGGGTTTGCATTGTTAAGACAGCTTACAATACAGGTGTTGTTGCTGTTCAAGGTTCTCATTAAATTGTACTGAACAGAGGTATCTGCCGTTTCTGTAATAATTGTTGTGTAGTTTTCAATGCCTAAATCAGCTGCAGAACGGTTAAGTCCCACATAAACAGAAGCACCTCTTGCGCCAAAATTACGTGCGTTGGTTCTTTTAATTGCAGTAGTGGGCACATCAGAAAGCTTCATCATTTTTGAGTAAGCATCCGTAGGGGAGCAGTTAGCAATAATATGCTCGCAAAGGATTTTTTCACCGTTTTTAAGAATAACGCCCTTTGCCTTGCCGTTTTCAAAAATAATTCTTGCTACGTGTGAATTGTAATGTATCTGGCTACCGTTATCCTCTATAAATCCGGCAAGAGCCATGCTTATTTCGTTACTTCTTTCCTTGGGTAAAAATGCACCGAATTGAACGTATGAATAAAGCAGGAGTATATATTGTGTAAAGCTTAGGCGCTCACAGTCCACACCAAGCAGACACCATATTCCCGAAAGAATATCAGCAGCTCTTTGCGGGATTTGAAGCTTTTCAAAAACCTCGTTTACGGAGCAGGGTGCAGTTTTTACAAAGTCTGCATAATCCTTCAAAAGCTCCTTTGCAAGGTTCATAGTTATTTTTTCTTCTACCGAGCATACGTAATTTATAGCTTTAACGGTGTTTTCTGCAATCTCAAAAAGTCTTGTAACGGAAGCCTTACTGTTTGGAGCATATTCTTCAAGAGTGTTAATGAATTTTTCAATACCAAAGGGAAGGGTAGCATCAATTTTTTCGCCGTTTTTAGATTTGGTAATAATTCTGAAGGGTGTTTCGGGTGAGCACCAGTTAATTTTTTGAGTAATGCCTAATTCATCAAAAATAATGCGCACGTCACCAACACCCTGCGATTCAGAAAAACCGCAAAGCGAATGCAGAGCTGCTTCAAATTCAAATCGGCCTCGAGTAAAGCTTGCAGCACTACCGCCGGGGCTAAGATTTTTTTCTAAAACTAAAACTCTTTTGCCTTCCTTTGTTGCACATGCGGCAGCCGTAAGACCGCCTAAGCCTGCGCCAATAACAATAATATCAAAATCCATAATACACACTCTTTTTTAAACTTATACAATTTTGTCGTCGGTTGCTTCACCCGGAGAGGTAATAGGAATAACCTCGCCTAAATAAGTAGGCTCAGGCTTTAGCATACACCAGAAAAAGTCCTTTACTCTCGCTAAAAATTCTCTTGAATCGTTGTAAAGCTCTTTTGTGAAAGCAAAGTTAAAGTAGCCGTCTGCTGCAACGCCGTAAGCCTCAAGACCTAATTGCCTTGCATTATATATTGACCTGAAAAGGTGGAATTCCTGAGTAATTATTATTAAGCTTTTCACCTCGAAAACCTGTTTTGCTCTGTACATTGACTCATAGGTTGAAAAGCCTGCGTGGTCCATTAAAATGCAGGAGGCTGCTTCTTCTCTTGTTTTGTCAATAAAGGTAGCGTTATCAAGGGCATACTGCTTCATGGTGTTAACCTCGTCGTAGTCCTTTCTGCCGTGGTCACCACTCATTAAAATTCTGTTTGAGCAGCCTGTGTTGAAAACCTCAACACCTCTGTAAATACGCTCTTGTAAAATGTGTGTGGGAGCACCGTTTCTTACGCCTGCACCTAATACTAAAATACAGTCTACCTTATAAGCCTTTGCTTCCTCTACAGTTAATATGTACTTACTTGCATACTCGTAAACGTAAGCGTTAATTAAAATAGGAATCTGCGCGAAAATTATAATTAAAATTAAAAATAAGGACGCTAAAGACTTGAGTTTTCCGGTCTTGTTTTTCACTCTTTTTATTTCCATAGGATAAAACACCCCTTTCCAAAATATACTAAAATTTTACACCAAAATAAACTATAAATCAATAGAGTAATATATTATTTATAATATTTAACAGTTATCCGTAAATATAATTGATTTTTGCACGGTGTTGTGATAAACTAAAATCAGTAAAGTGCGAAAGGAGCAGCTGTATGTTTTTTTACGTTTGCTTAGCAATAGGCATGGTTAGTCTTGTTGCGTTTTTATCACAAAGAAAGCCGGAGGTTACTCTTAGGGTTTTGCTAATAAAAACAGTAACGAGCGTGTTATTTATATTAACGTCCTTTGCGGCTTTTTATGAGAATGAAAATTGCAGCACAGCATTAGCTCTGCTCTTTTTCTCGGGCGCTGTGTGCGGTCTTTTAGGTGATATTTGGTTAGATGCAAAATATATCTTCAAGGCAGAGGAAAAAGGACTTTTAAACGCAGGCTTCATTAGCTTTCTTATAGGTCACCTGTTTTTTATAGCGGGTATGTTTATAACCTACAAGGTCACCGCGCTTTTTGTTATTTTCGGTGCGGTAGGCGCTGTGCTTGGTGTAGTAAGCTGTTTTGTTACCGAAAAGGTGCTAAAGGCAAATTTTGGCACTTCAAAGCTCATTTCAATAGTTTATACAAGCGTTTTAACGTTTACAACGGGCGTTTCGCTTGCAATTGCAATAGAAAATAATTTTGAAGCGTCATCGCTTATAAGATTTATCGGTATGCTGTTATTCCTCGGTTCAGATGCCGTGCTTGCAAAGATTTATTTTTGCGAGGGTCAGAACACAAGAGCCAACGTTGTTGTGAATCATGCTCTTTACTATTTAGCGCAGTTCTCATTAGCAGCATCCTTATTTTTCGTAGGTGGTTAATATGCAGACACAAAAGTTATATTATGAAGACAGTTTTATAAAGGAATTTACCGCAGAAGCTATCTCTTGTGAAAAAAGAGATGGCTTTTATGCCGTTGTATTAGACAAAACAGCGTTTTTCCCTGAGGGTGGCGGTCAAAAGGCGGATTCAGGCTTTATTGGCAGTACACGTGTTTTTGACGTGCAGGAGGAAAACGGAACAATAATACATAAAACAAAGGAAGCAGTTGCTGAAAAAGAAAGCTATCCTTGTAAAATTGATTGGGATGAGCGGTTTTCACGAATGCAGAATCATTCGGGTGAGCATATTGTTTCAGGTGTTGTAAATAAAAGGTACGGATACACCAACGTAGGCTTCCATATGGAGGACGATTACTTAACAATCGACTTCAGCGGTGAATTAACACGTGAACAGTTAGATGAAATTGAAAACGAGGCAAACGAGGCTGTTTTTCGTGATTTGCCGATTAAGATAGATTTTCCGAGTGAAGAAGAATTAGCTGTACTCGAATACCGCAGTAAATTAGAGCTTACAGAAAACGTAAGAATTGTTACTATAGGCGATGTGGATACCTGTGCTTGCTGTGCTCCGCACGTAAATACAACAGGGCAAATCGGTATTATAAAGCTGCTCGATTTTATGAAGCACCGTGGCGGTGTAAGAGTAATAATGAAGGCGGGAAGGCTTGCTTTAGAGGATTACCGTGATAAATATAAAAATGTCTTAGGTATTTCAAATTTACTTTCAGTAAAGCAGCAGGATGTTTTTGCCGCTACAGAAAAATTTTACGGTGATTTAGCAGAGGAAAGACGTAAATTTTATGAATACAGAATGTCTGTTGCTCAAAGAGATAAAGAAAATTTAAGTAACGTAAAAGGTTCTTTAATTCTTGTAACAAGCGGATATGATGCCGATATGATGCGAGAGGTAGTAAATTACTCAGCGGAAAAAACAGAAAAATACAGTGCGGTTTTCTCGGGTGATGATGAAAACGGATATTCCTTTGTGGTAGCTTCAAGGTGTCAGGATATGAACAGCTTCAGAAACGAAATGAATTCTAAGCTTAACGCTCGCGGCGGCGGCAGAGACGGTATGATTCAGGGCAAAGCCGCAACAACAAAAGCAGATATAATTAACTTTTTTCAAGAGGTGTAAAATATGAGCAATTTTAATTCAAAGCCACCAAGAGGCTCAACGGTAAACCCCGATCATATTTTTATAAGCATTAAGGGGGACGCTAAAACCTCTATGACGGTTACGTGGAGGACCTCTGTAGAGGTAACAAGCGGCTATGCTTTAGTAAGAGAGGACGGCAAAGCAGAAGCAGTTAAATATGATGCTGCAACAGGTTACTTTAAAAGTGATATAGACGAAAGTAATATGTTTTGGGCAGATATGGTTAACTTAAAGCCCGGTACAAAATATTTTTATACTGTAGGTAACGACGAGTACAGAAGCGATGAGTATTATTTCACAACTGAAGAGGAGAATGCAGAAAGCTTTAAATTTATGTGCGTGTCAGACCAGCAAAGCGGACAGCCGTTTGAATTGCCCGATTACAGCAGCTTTACTAAGGTTTTAAATACAGTTTTAAAAGAAAATCCGGATATTAAATTTATTCTTACCGCAGGTGATAATACAGACTGTGGGCAGCACGAGGTTCAGTGGAACGGTGCATTTTCAGGCCTTAAGGGCGTGGTTGAACACGTTCCGTTTATGATGACCTTAGGTAATCACGACAACCGCGGCTTTGCAGATTATAAAAACGGCGTTGGCAGATATTACTCCGAGCCTGCTGAATTTTTCGGCAAGCAATTCAAGGGCTCGTATCCATTTAACGGTCCAAAGGGCTGGGAAACGGAAAACTATTCATTTAACTACGGTAACGCGCACTTTAACGTTATAGGCGTTAACGAGCCTGAAAAGGTAAACGACTGGTTAATAGCGGATATAGGCGCAACAGACAGAGTATGGAAATTCGGCTCCTACCATTTCCCTATGTATTATGCAGGACCTGAGCTCAGTAATGACGACGGCTTCCCCATGATGCGCGAGGGTATAGAAATGCTCGACGTGCTTTTTGCGGGTCACGAGCATAACTTTGCAAGAACCTTCCCAATTAAAAACGAGGAGCTTTTCGATAAACCTTCACAAGGTACAATTCACTACGAATTGGGTAACAGTAACAGTAATCCGCCCGGTACAATGTCCTGCCATAAGGTTTGGCACGCAGCACATTTCCCTTGTGAGGAGCAGATTTCAACGGTTGCAATTGTAGAAGTGTTTAAGGATAAGGTTATTCTTACCTCAAAAATAGTCGAAGACGGCAGAGTTATAGACCGGTGCATTATAGATAAGGCGAACGACACCATTTACCCAATTGCTTTAGCACCTATTTTTGCAAGAAGAACAAGAACCTTCTACAAGGGCACAGCGTTGGGTCTTAGCGAACGCTTACAAATTCCCGAGCTTAAGGATGGTACCTGGTATTCACCGCTGGCAGTTGTGTTTACCGCAATTGGTGCAGACGTAAAAAAGGAAAAGGGTAAGGTAACCTTAGGAATTTACGGCAAAAGCGCTACGTTTACAGAGGGTAGCAGCATTGCAGTAACAAACGACGGTGAGGTTGAGCTTTCTCATTCGGTTTACCGTGGCGAAAATTCTCAGCTTTACATACCGCTTGATGCAGTTGTTTCTTGCTTCAATATGAAATGGGCTTATTCAAAGAGAAATAATTACATTTCAATTGAGCACGTTGATGAAGCAATACCAATGACTAAGCAGCCATAACGAGGTAATTATGATTCCTTTAATCAAAAATAAAAAAACTTCTGAGTACGATTCAGCCTTTTCCTCAAGGCTTTGGCTTTTTGAGGACGTTAAAAAGGAGGAGTATTTAACTCAGCTTGAAGAAATAAAAAACAGCGGCTTTACGTTTGTTTATGAAACGAATATTGAGGGTAACGTTACATACGTCTTTACGGGTGACGAGGGGCTTGTTTTAAGCTCCTTTTACCCTTGCGACAATACCGTGAGGACAGTTTTGGAAACAAATAAAAATCTTCCCGAGCATAAAATGCGTGAGAATTTAGTGAAAAGCTGCAAAACGACGCTTTGGCAGTTTGAGGTTGACCACTCTCTTATAGATTGCGGTATGTGCTATATAATTCGCACCTGCGACGGCTCGTTTTTTATAGTTGACAGCGCCCACACGTATTCCTGCAGAGATGATGAGAGAATTCATTCTTTTTTAAGAGAGCGTACACCGAAGGGTGAAAAAATAAGAATTGCAGGCTGGTTTTTCAGCCACGGGCACGACGACCATATAGCGCAATTTACTAACTTTTTAAAGTATTGCTCAAGTGACGTGGAAATCGAAGGTCTTTATTTTAACTTTCCTACCTACGAGCACAGAGATGCTCACGAGTGGATGGGTGCAGGTGAGGGGTATGTAAAGCAATTCAGAGAAGCAATAGAGAAACGCAGCGATATACCCGTGTACACGCTTCATTCGGGTGAGTGCTTTTACGTAAGGAATTTAAAATTCGACGTGCTTTGCTCTCACGAGGACGTTTTTCCTGCCTCTAACTTAAACTATAACGATTCCTCCGTTGTTTTAATGATGACGGCAGAAGGCACAAAGGTTTGCTTCCCCGGAGATGCAGGTCACGAGGAAAGCTATATATTAGAAAATCGTTACAAAAACGGGTATCTTGAGTGCGAAATTATGCAGTCCGCGCACCACGCGCATTTTGGTACAACACCGCAATTTTATAAAATGACTAATTCAGAGGTGGCACTTGTGCCGTCAACACAAATTATGTATGACGGGGATCTGCCGCGTTATGAAGCAACAAGAGTTATGACGGATATTGCAAAGTATCTTTTTATTGCTTCAAACGGTACTGTGGGAATTGATTTGCCTTATAAATCAGGTGAATTTACTCTTTTTCCGGATGAAACCTTTGAGAATTTTACGGGCATAAATAATTTGTGGTCCTACGAGTATACCGCAGAGCGTAAAAAACAGCTTTATAAGGAATACCTTGAAAGAGGCGGCAAGCCTATTGCTGAATACGAAGCACTATAAAAACAAAAAACATTCTATCGCGAGATAGAATGTTTTTATTTTTACGGATTACAGTTTTTACAAGGGGAGTAGCCGTCACTAATTAAGTCGTTTCGGTCACCTTTAAATTCCTTCTTGTTTTTGTCAGCCATTTTACCAACAGAGGAACAGTCGGGTCTGTGGAATTTTTTGGAATTTGTGTTTAAAATATAGTTTGCATTAACCTTTTCGTTGTCTTGTGCAGGTGCTTTAGTAGTGCCGCCTGCAGCAGGGGTGGTGGTAGGCTGAGCCATTAAGCAGCTTTCACCGTTTTTGTAGTTTATTTTTATGGATGGCTGAGCATTGTAGCAAAAAACGTTGAAGCAAATTCCGTCACCCTTATCCTCTACTGAGTAAGCCTCCATTATAACACCCTTGCAAACAAGGTTTTCACCCTCGAAAACAGGTGTAACTCTGTACATAACGTGGTTGTTGGTTTCCTTAATGTAGTCTGCAACCATATTTTCAAATGGCAGCATTCCCTGTACGTTAAGGTGCCTTGTGCCCGTTATCAGATTTTTTGTGTTTGCGTTTTCTGCAGAAAGCTGAAAGCCAATAAGGTGACAGCGGTTATACAAATATTTTCCGTCAACACAGTCATATTTTACAGAGTGCCAGCCGCTTGGCTTTACCATTCCTATGGCGCCGCGCTCTTCGGTAGGCATAGTTTCAGTGCCTAAGCAGGCAAACGCCACACCGCAACGGCCTAAATAATCTAAGCTTGAGTAACGCTCAAAGGCTTTTGTTGTAATTTCATCATCCGTGAATTGCGGCACGTTGTTGTTAAGCGTAACGTACGTTTTGCCGGAATACTCGGGGATAGAGCTCACAGAAACACTCGAGTCTGAGGAAGAATTACTTTTATTTGTTGTGGCAGGCTTGCTTGGGGTTGTGTTTTGCGAAACAGCTTGTGTGCTTTCATTCCCGCTTTGTGTGGATGCTTTTTCGGCGGTATCCTCAGAAAGCCTTGTTGTGCTTGTAGTTGTCTCACCGGGTGCGGCGGTATCATCATCACCGATTGCTACAGCGCACGAAAGAAGCACCAGCACAGCTGCAATTATTATAATCAGCTTTTTAGGTGATTTTTTCATAGCTCATAAACCTCTCTTGTTATATTTTCGTGTGAGCTGCCTGCAAATTCTGAAACTTGTGTTAATTTGTAGTTTTTCAAATCAAGCGGAAAATAAAAATCTGCAGGGTATACTCTGTTCCATTTGTAGACTATAAGCTTGTTTATTTTGTTTTTGTAAGGAGTAATATCAACGTTTTCAACAAAGCAAACGTCGTTTTCGTTTGCTTCATCCAAAAAGGCGTTGCTTACGGTAACCGCATTTTTAAAATCACTAAAAAGAGCCTCGGAAAATTCGTTTATGAAAAACCTGCCGTTATTTACCTGCTCCGGTAAATCTGTAATAACAGCTCTGTCGCGGCTTTGTCTGCGGTTGTTAAAAAGCATACCGTTATTTTCATCCAGGCAAATTGCAACAATCATTTTATCACCTTGTGTGCTTAAAATCTGTTTTGTAAAGCGTGTAGTTCAACGCCTTTAATTCTCTTAAAAGGTCGTCGTTGGTTTTTATTTCGCTGTTAAATATAACGCCGCCGTGAGCTAAATCCTCAACCTCGTGAAAGTCAGAGCCTGCAACTACAAGCTCCTTGTTGTGGTATTTTGCCCATTCCTCGGCTATCGGGTTAGAGGAGTAGTGGCGCGGGTTGCCGTTGAAAACCTCGTAGCCGTCAAGAATTTCCCAATTCTCTACAGTAAGCCAACGTCTAAAGGGGTGTGCCTGTAAAAATACAAGACCGCTTTCTTTTGCGAGTGAAGAAAAATCTTCAGGGGAATACGCCATTAAATCACCGTTGCTTCTTAAAAATTCTTCGGTAACACCGTAAACAAGGTAATCGTTTTCGCTTTCATAAAAATTTATTTCCATACCTAAAAGCACGGTCATTTTGCCTTTAAGCTCTTCCTTTAAAGCGTTGTAGCCCTCAAGAAAATGTGTAACCTTTTCATCCCACGATGTGTTTTTGTATTTTGATTTATTAAAGGTGGAAGCATTCATATGGTCAGTTACAACAATTCCGTTGTAATTGGTTGTAAGGTACAGTTCTGCAATCTGCTTAGCAGGAATGCTTGCACAGCTGCTTACCTCACTTGTGTGCAGATGCATTTCAAATAAACAACTCATTTTTAACCTCTTTCCTGAAACTTGTTAAAATAATTATATTCCTTTTTTGCTTTAATGTCTATATAGCTATTGAAAAAAACAATTATTTTATGTATTATATAATTGATATAAAATTTTGTCTTGGAGGCAATATTATGGAAAAAATTAAAGCAGCAGTTATTGGTACAGGTGGCATCAGTAATGAGCATATTCAAGGCTACTTAAAAAATGAAAACGTTGAGCTTTACGCTTTTTGCGATATTAACGAAAAGCAATTAAAGCTTATGGCAGAAAAATACGGTGTTCCGGAGGAAAGATGCTTTTTAGACAAGGATGAAATGTTAAAGGCTCTTCCTGAAATAGATGTTGTAAGTGTATGCACCTGGAACAGCGCACACGCTGAGTGTACCATTGCGGCACTCAATGCAGGTAAGCACGTGCTTTGCGAAAAGCCGATGGCTATGAATACAAAGCAGGCAGAGGAGATGCTTGAGGCAGCAAAAAGGAACAATAAGCTTCTTCAAATTGGCTTCGTAAGAAGATACGGTAACGACGCCGACGTAATGAAGGATTTTATAGATGCAGATTACTTTGGTGACATTTATTACGCCAAGGCAACGTATTTAAGAAGAAACGGTAACCCGGGCGGCTGGTTTGGTGACAAATCTCGTTCAGGCGGCGGTCCGCTTATAGATTTAGGTGTTCACGTTATAGATTTAGTACGTTACCTTTGCGGTAATCCTAAACCTGTTTCGGTTTACGGCGCAACCTTCCAAAAGCTTTTTAACCGTCCTCAAATAAAGGGCGGCAAGGCCTATAACTCTGTTTCTGCAGGCAATAACGATATTTGTGACGTAGAAGATTTAGCAAGTGCTATGATTCGTTTTGACAACGGCTTAGTGCTTTCAGTAGAAGCAAGCTTTTCGCTTAATCTCAAAGAGCCTAAGGGTGATATTGAATTTTTCGGTACAAAGGCAGGCGCAAAGCTTGACCCTCAGGTAGAAATTTTTACAGATGAGCAGGGTTATTTAGTAAACGTTTCTTTTGATAACGATACCTCATTAAGCTTTGACGGTCTCTTCGCAAGAGAGATAAATCATTTTGTGGATTGCGCTATGAACAACGTTCCTTGCAGAGCACCTGCTGAGGACGGAGTATGGCTTATGAGAATTTTAGATGCCATTTACGAATCTGCAAAAACAGGTCACGAGGTAGTAATAAAATAAGGTGGGAGAATTATGCGTAAGTGTGACAGCTGCGGTAAGGTTGTTGTAAATGAAAGTGACTATATGTGTCCTCATTGCGGTGCTGTGTCAAGAAAAAAATGCGACCATAGCACTCATTTGCCGGAAGATAAGTACAATAGGGCTAACGATTACAGAAATGCTTCTGCAGAGCATAAGAGTAAGACCTATGATTACCAAAAAACACCGAGAACAGATACAAACGGTAAATTCGATATTAACGATTTAGCAAATATCAAAAACGTTCAGGACGTAAAGCAGATTGCGAAAAAAGCCTTTATTGAGCAAGATAAAAACGGCAAAAGAAAATTTAAGCCGCTTGCAATTGTGCTTATAATAATTTTTGCAGTAAACATTTTCGGAAACGTTTTGAGTATTGCAGAGGATACTATTGATACGGTTTTTACCGAAATAGAGGATGCGTTTTTTGAAGAGGACTACGAGCCTTACGTTGAGGACCTTTATAACGTTGAGGAAATAGAAGAGAGTATAAGAACTGACTACGACACGGTTTACAGTTATTTAGGCTCTGCAAACGTTAAGTCTGCAACACTTAACCCTTCTGCGGATTATCTTGAAATTAAACTTTCGGGAATAGGCTTTAACAAGGTGAGCGTGGATATGGAAAAGGACGGCTTTTCTTACGAACAGCTTATAGCGGATTCTCACGTTGTGCTTTTTGAGGTTATTTTCGTTACTGAGTTTGACTTTGGATTAGTGTCGGAGGATGATGACACCGACACGGTTTACAACTATGCAGACAGAGCAAAATTCAAGGGTACTATTTCAGAGGACGGCGTTTTGAGAATAGATGGCTTTTGCTCAAAGCTTGATGAATATGATGAGGATGTTTTTGTAGAAATAGCATTCACAACAGTTTTAACGGAGAGTGCGTCAGGCATAGACTGTTATGACGGTGATTATAATCTATCACCTTACCTTATGAGGTTTGATTCTTCAAACGAAGCAGATTTCTATATTTACCACAGTCTGCCGGATGACCGCTTGGTTTATAATCACTTTGAAAAGCTTGATTTAACAGAGCACGAGGGCTTTTATTTGCAGGATGCATTAGAGTATAGCCAGGTGGTAACGTATTGATTATGAAAAAAACAAGATATACGGCTGTTTCGGGCGTTGTTTCCGCCTTGTCGGTGGTTATTATGCTGCTTACAAACGTTGTGCCTGCTATGATGTACGTAATCCCCATAATAACAGGTGCAATAGTTTTTGCGGTTGCTAAGATTTTGGGTAAAAAATGGGCTCTGGGTGTGTTTTTTGTTACAAGCGTAATTTCGTTTATTTTACTTGCAGATAAAGAGGTTGCGCTTAACTACACCTTGTTTTTTGGGTATTATCCGCTTTTAAAGCCTGCTTACGAAAGGCTTCCAAAGGTGCTTTCGTGGGGTGTAAAGGCTTTTACCTTTAATGCAGCAATTGTGGCAATAGGCTTAATAATTACGTTCGTTTTCAAGCTGCCTTTTTTAGACGAGGATTTCGGTAAGCTTACTATTCCCGTTTTTGTAGTGCTTTTTAACGTAGTTTTTGTAATGTACGACGTAATGTTTACGGTTTTCGAAAAGCGTTTAGCACCCGTTTTCGAAAAATTAAGAGCTAAACTGTCTTGACTTTTTTAAAGACAAAGTGTAATATTATTTTATATTTTATTTGGAGGTAAATTATGGATATTTTTTCAGCATTTACAGGCTTCGACTGGGCTGTATTCCAGTTAGTTGAAAAGCTTTGGAATCCGGTTCTTGACGCAATTATGATTTTTATTACAACACTTGGTGACGACGGCATTTTCTGGATTGCTTTAGGCTTGATTCTTTGTGTATTCAAGAAAACAAGAAAATACGGTGTTCTTCTTATTTTAGGTCTTGGTGTAGCAAGCCTTATGAACAACGTAGTATTTAAGCAAATCTTTGAAAGACCAAGACCGTTTAACTTTGACGGCTGGCCGGGTGAATTTATTTATCCTGAGCTTGTAGAAAGACCGCACAGCTTCTCATTCCCATCTGGTCACACCTCTTCTTCATTAGGTGCAGCAACACCGCTTCTTATTAAAGCTAAAAAGAAATACGGTATTCCGATTTTTATTCTTGCTTTGCTTATCGGCTTCTCAAGAGTTTACATTCACGTTCACTACCCAACAGACGTTATCTTCGGTATAATCGTTGGTATTATCGGTGGCGTTATAGCAGTATTTGCATTCAAGTACGGCATTGTTTTGGCAAAGAAACTTCTCGGTGCAAAGGGTGAAAGCTTAATCACAAAAATCTTTGGTGAAATATAAAAGCTTCAACTAATCAACACTTATTGCATATATTATATGGGTGAGTGTTTTGGTTAAGTTTTATTTCAGACGGAGAAGAAAAGTGCCTATTAAGGCAAAAAGATATATTACTAAAAAACAAAAACACGCACTTACCTTTAAAATGGTGTGCGTGTTTTTAGTTTTTTTAATACTGTTTATAGTGGTAGATATAGCCATAAGACCTGTTGTAAAGGAAAACTCAAAATACATAGTAAAAAACGAAGTAACAATTATGATTAACGAGTGTGTCGCAAGCTTTCTTGAAAAAAACAGGGTGAGTTATAACGATTTAGTAGATATATCATTGAATTCCGCAGGTGGCGTTTCCTCTGTAAGCACAGACACAATAAGAATCAATAAGCTTAAGTCCGGCATAACTAATTCTATTGCAGAAAGGCTTAAAAACAGTAAGGGTGAAAAAATAAGAGTTTCCGTCGGCAACTTTTCAGACAGCTATCTGCTCGATTACATAGGGCTTGAGTTTCAGGTTAAATTGACAGACTACGGATTTATAAAAACAGATGTTTTTTCCGAGTTTAAAAGCGCCGGTATAAATCAGACCCTTCACAGCATTAAACTTAAAATAAAGGTGGACGTAAACATAAACGTAGGCACGTTATACCAAACGGAAACGGTAGAAACAATAATTCCTTTAACAGAAACCGTGCTGGTAGGTAACGTGCCTGATATTATAAATTGATTATTCTTTTATGAATTCATCCATGAGCGTGTGTCCAACCTCTATAAACAAGCCCGTTTCTTTTGCGGTGCTTTCTGTAAAGGTTTCAATTTTTGAATCGCTGTGCTTAGATTTCTGGTAAATCATAAACGGAACAGGGTCACTTGCGTGTGTCATGGTTTTTATAGGGGTAGGGTGGTCAGGTAAAACCATAATTTTATAGTCGTCATATTTTTCAAGCTCGGGCAAAATAATGCCGAGAACCTGCTCGTCAATCATTTCGAGTGATTTTACCTTGTTGTGTGGCTCGTTTCTGTGACCGCACTCGTCGGGAGCCTCTAAGTGAATGTAAACAAAATCATTTGCTTTAAGCTCTTCAATTGCACACTGAGCCTTGCCCTTAAAGTTTGTGTCTATGTAGCCGGTAGCGCCCTCTACGTCAGGTGCAGACATATTAGCGCATTTTGCAATACCCTTGAGTAAATCAACAGCAGAAATTATAGAGCCGCTAACGTTGTATTTTTCTTTAAAGTCAGGTAACGCAGGCTTTGTGCCTTCACCCCAGAGCCAAATGGAGTTAGCAGGCTTTTCGCCTTTTGCAATTCTTTCCTTGTTAACAGGGTGCTCCATTAAAAAGTCGTAGCTTTCCTTCATCATCTTAATTAGCTCTTGAGCGTTAGGTGAAGAGGAAAGATGCTCTTTGATTACCTTGCCGGAAATATCGTGCGGAGGAGTCATTTTGCCCAAATCTAACGTGCCGTTATTCCACACAAGGCAATGTCTGTAAGCAACACCGCCGTAAAATTTAAAAATATCGTTACCAAAGTGCTTTTCTACGTCCTTTATAATTTCGCGCGCCTCTTTTGTAGAAATATCACCGGCGCTGTAGTCTACCATGGTTTTATCCTCATAATTTTCTTCGTCTGAAAGGGTAACTAAATTGCAACGGAAAATTATGTCGGTGTCCTTCATATTAACGCCAATGCTTACAGCCTCAAGCGGGGAGCGTCCCGTGTAGCATTCCTTGGGGTTGTAGCCTAAAACGCTCATATTTGCTATATCGCTGCCCGGCTTTAAGCCTTCAGCTACAGTTTTCACTATACCCATTTTACCAAATCTTGCAAGTCGGTCAAGGTTTGGCTTTTTTGCTGCCTCCATAGGTGTTTTGTTGCCTAAGGCTTCAACAGGGTAGTCTGCCATACCATCATAAAGTACAACTACGTATTTCATAAATATCACCTTGTATTCAGTATCATAATTACCCTATAAATATACAACTAAATCAAAGTGAATGTCAATAAAATGCAGGAAATATATTGAAAATGTTTTTCTTTGTTGTATAATAGAATTATATTTTTTACAAAGGAGTAATTTAGTATGAGTTTCCCTATAGCATTACAGCTTTATTCAGTAAGAGACGATATGGAAAAAGATTTTTACGGCACCTTAGAAAAGGTTAGGGCATTAGGCTACGACGGTGTCGAGTTTGCAGGTCTTTTCGGTGAAGCTGCAGAAAAAATCAAAGCAAAATTGCAGGAGCTTGGCTTGACACCTATTTCTGCTCACGTACCGTATTACGATATGTTAGAGAATCCCGAGGCTGTTTTAAAGGACTACAAGGAAATTGGTTGTAAATACGTGGTAGTACCTTACCTTACAGAGGAGTGCAGACCCGGTACAGATGGCTTTGAAGCTACGGTAAAGGGAATCAGAAAAATAGGTGAGGCAGCAAAAAGCCTTGGACTTCAGCTTCTTTACCACAACCACGACTTTGAATTTATTAAAATTGACGGCGAATATGCGCTCGATATCCTCTATAACGAGGTACCTGCAGAGTTTTTGCAAACAGAAATAGATACCTGCTGGGTAAACGTTGGCGGCGAAAATCCTGCGGGATACATAGAAAAATACACAGGTCGTGCACCTGTTGTGCATTTAAAGGATTTTGTAGGCTCAAACAACGGCGGTCCTCTTTACAAGCTCATCGGTATTGATGAGGAGGAGACGGAAGTAAAGGAGCAAACCTTTGAATTCAGACCTGTTGGCTATGGCGTGCAGGATTTTAAGGCGATTTTAGCTGCAAGTGAAAAGGCGGGCGCTTCATGGGTAGTTGTTGAGCAGGATAACCCATCTATGGAAAAAACTCCTCTTGAATGTGCAAAAATGAGCATTGACTACCTCGTGAATGATTTAGGTATAAGACAATAAAACGAAAGGCTGTAAAAAACGCTAAGTTTTTTACAGCCTTTTTTCTGCTTAATATTAGTTTTTAAATTCTACGGTTGCGAATTCGTCTGTTATAATATCACCGCTTGTGAGCTTGCTTTCACCTGCGTATACGTTTTCAACGGAAGCTTTAATTGTGTTTGGTTTTCCGTTAGATGTGAATTTTGCAGGCAATGCAGCAGAGTATTTAATATTTTTGTATTGAACGTTGTCAATAATAAAATTCTCAACGTCTTCACCGTAAATAAGGCAACCAATAGGTCTGCCTGTATCTCTGTAAATCTCAATGTTGTCGTAGGTGACGTTGCTTATTGAGCCGCCCTGCTGTTCAACTATAATGCCGAGTGAGCAAACTCTGTCGTTGTCCCAGGTAGCATCACGGTAAATTACAGAACAGTCCTTAAACGTTACGTCACTAATAGGTGTGTGCACCTCACCAAAAATTCCAAAGCATCTTGCTTTTCCGCCCCAGCCAATGCAGTCTGTGAAGCTGATATTTTGAGTGCGGATTCCTTCGTAGCCGCCTAAGCCCTTAACGCCGAATAAATCGTCACCCGTTCTTACGAAGCTTCTGCTTATGCTAACGTTTCTTGAACTGCATATTGCATAGCCGTCAGAGTTGATTCTGTAGCCGAAAATATCAAGGTCTGCAACGTTTACGTTGTCGCAGTTGTAGGTGATGAAGGACCATTCAGGTGAGTTTATAATTTTGGGACCAATAACCTCAACGTTGCTGCAATTTGTGAATACCATTCCGCGTCTTTCTCTGCGGTCAAGCCTTGTCATATCTAAAACGCCGCGCCCGTAAAATCTTACGTTAGAAGCGTTGCAGAAGTTTACAAAAGGCATTCTTGTAAGGCCAAGTGCATTAGACTCAAGAGCTTCCTGCTCTACGTAAAGTGCTTCATCACTTTCAGATTTTATGCTGTATTTGTGGTTAGCTATAAGGTAAGCGCCTTGTCTTAAGTAAATAACAGAGTTGCTTTTGGTTACGTTAATGTAGTCAAGGTAATGCACGCCGCTGTTGTAAACTGTGACGTTTTCTTCGCCGTATTGCTGCTTGAGCAGGTCAATTGTTGCATCCTCGTCAAGTCGTTCTTTAACAAAGAGGGTGAATGCAGCCTCCTGTGAACCGTTGAGTAAAAACGTGTAAGTGCCGGTACCTTTTATGAAGGCGGTCATTTTATTTTTGTACATATGTGTGGCAACGTTTAATGAATCGGGCAGACAAAGTGCACTTTTGATTTTGTAGTCAGCAGAATCAAGCTCGATTCTTAACGGCAGCTCCGTGTCAGCATCAATGTAAATTTCGGAGAAGGAGTGTAATTCACCGGTTTCGGTATCGCCGACAAAAACAACTGTGGAGTAAACAGGTACGCTGTGTCCGTTAATTGTAAAGGTGTAGTAGGGTGAAACAATAATGCCGTTTGCATCACTGTAGCCTCTAGCCTCTGCGTATTCTTCGCCACCATCAGTAGCTCTGTTTTTAAAGTCTTCTAAGCTTATTGAGTTTCCTTTTAAGGTTTTAACCGCTTCGTTGGGGTATTTAAGAAAATCAAAATCCATAACGCCTACATCCTCGGGCGGAAGCTCAGCTCCGGGTAAATTGCCCTGAGGCGGAGTAGAAATAAGCGAGCTCAAAGCGGTAACAAGGCTCAGAATTGCCGTCATGATTATTTTTAAAATAGAGTCCATAGTGAAACGCTCCTTAAAACAAATTATCGAAATAATTATAGCACAAAAAAATAAAAATAACAGTATATTTTTGAATAATTTACCAACAATGGAATTAGCGGCTATCGCTAAATTTTCAGAAAAAGGTGATTTTATGGAAAAGTACGTATGTCCGTGCGGATACGAATACAAGGTTGCCGAGGGCGATCCGGACAGCGGTATAGCGCCAAATACCCCGTGGGGAGAGGTTCCTGCAGATTGGGTTTGTCCTATTTGCGGTCTCGGTAAAGAGGAGTTTACAAAGGAATAAAAAAGAGTTGGAATTCCAGATAGAATTCCAACTCTTTTTTTATTAGGTTAACCGAAGAGGCAGTGCGAATGATGTTTAATATTTACAAAAAATCACCTATAAATTTATGTGTAAAATATTATTTTTTCTTGACTAATGATATTATATATATTATAATAATATGGATAATGCAGAAGTGTTTTTTGCGTTATCGCATAGTATAGTAGTTTTGTGTTATAAATATATTTTTTAGGATTTATATTTTTGATATAAGAGCAAGAGCTCTGCAAAACTTTATTACTATATTCGTGAGAGTGACCGTTGTCACTCGCCTTAAAATATATTTAGAAAGGGGCATTCCGTTAATGGGTCCTACAACAATCGCAATTATTGCAGCAGTTGCTGCAGCAGTTGTTTTCGGTGTTGCGGGATTTTTCATCGGAGGCGCTCACAGAAAAAAAGTTGCCGAATCTGCAATCGGTTCTGCTACTGAGGAAGCTTCACGCATACTCAGCAGTGCAATGACCGAGGCAGAGCAAAAGAAAAAAGAGGCAATTCTTGAAGCCAAGGATGAAATCCACAAGCAAAGAACCGAAACAGAGCACGAGCTTCGCGAAAGACGCGCAGAGGTGCAAAGACAAGAAAAAAGAATTATTCAAAAAGAAGAAAGCCTTGACAAAAAGGTAGAGGCACAAGAAAAGAAAGAAGAAGCACTTCAACAAAAGCTTAAGGACGTTGAAGAAAGAGCGCTCGAAATTGAAACAATCAAAAAGAGTCAGTTCGATATGCTTGAAAAAATCTCCGGCTATAGCAGAGAGCAAGCTAAAGAGGTTCTTCTTAAAAATCTTGAAGAGCAGTTAACTCACGAAAAAGCGCTCAAGATTTATGAGTACGAGCAACAAACAAAAGATGAAATGGATAAAATGGCTAAGGAAATTATTTCCGGTGCTATTCAGCGTTGCGCAGCAGACCACGCTGCAGAGGCTACCGTTTCAGTTGTTGCTCTTCCTAACGACGAAATGAAGGGTAGAATCATTGGTCGTGAGGGTAGAAATATTCGTACAATCGAAACAATTACAGGTGTTGACCTTATTATTGACGACACACCCGAGGCAATTACAGTTTCCTGCTTTGAGCCTGTAAGACGTGAAATTGCACGCCAAACTCTTGAAAGACTTATTCAGGATGGAAGAATTCACCCTACAAGAGTTGAAGAAATGTACGAAAAGTGCAAAAGAGAGGTTGAGCTCACAATTAAGCAAACAGGTGAAAAGGCTGTTATTGACGCAGGTGTTAATAGCGTAAGCGGTGAACTTGTTAAGCTTTTAGGTAAGCTTAAATACCGTACAAGTTACGGTCAAAACGTACTTAATCACTCTCTTGAGGTTTCTTACCTTTCAGGTCTTATGGCTGCAGAGGTTGGCGCAGACGTTAAACTTGCAAAAAGAGCAGGTCTTCTTCACGATATCGGTAAGGCTCTTGACCACGAGTACGAGGGCTCTCACGTTGAACTAGGTGTTGAAGCAGCTAAGAAAAACAGAGAAAACGACCAGGTTGTTCACGCTATTCACGCTCACCACGGTGACGTTGAGGCTAAAACCCTTATTGCTGCTATTGTTCAGGCTGCAGATGCAATTTCTGCTGCAAGACCGGGCGCAAGACGTGAAAACGTTGAAACGTACATTAAAAGACTTCAGAAGCTTGAAGAAATTGCAACCTCTTTTGACGGTGTTGAAAAGTCATTTGCAATTCAAGCAGGTAGAGAGGTTAGAATCATTGTAAAGCCTGAGGTTATCTCTGACGACCAAATGACAATTGTTGCAAGAGATATTGTTAACAAAATTGAAAATGAGCTTGAGTATCCGGGTCAAATCAAGGTTAACATTATCAGAGAAAGCCGCGCGGTAGATTACGCGAAATAAAACCAAAGAATAAAAACGGAACTCCTTAAAAAGTTGTTCCGTTTTTAATTTATCCTCGGCTTACTTAAGCCATAGAAAGAGTAAAAAAATGCGTTTATTATTTATAGGTGACGTTGTTGGTGCAGGGGGCTGCGAATTTTTAATGAAAAAGCTCCCGAGCTACAAAAAAGAAAACGGAGTTGACGTTTGTATCGCAAACGGAGAAAATTCTGCACAGGGTAACGGTGTAACACCGTATTCCTGCAAAATGCTGTATGATAGCGGAGTGGATTTTATAACACTCGGAAATCATTCCTTTAAGCGTCCGGAAATAGTAGATTATCTGGATAGTGAGACTGCAATTATAAGACCGTACAACTTTCCTAATGGTGTACCGGGTAAGGGTGTAGGTGTTATAGATAAGGGTAGATTCAGAGTCGCGGTAATCAATTTAATGGGTACCGTTTATTCCGAGGCTCTCGACAATCCTTTTACAGAAATTGAAAATGCGCTTAAGGAAACAGACGAATGCAAAACCGTAATTGTCGATTTTCACGCGGAGGCAACGGCAGAAAAGCGTGCTATGGGCTTTTACCTTGACGGAAGAGTTACTGCAGTTTTAGGTACTCACACACACGTGCAGACTGCAGATGCACAGCTTTTGCCAAAGGGAACGGCATATATTACAGACGTAGGTATGACAGGACCCGTTAATTCCGTTTTAGGCATAGAGCCTGAATTAGCAATCAGAAAGCAGAAGCTGCACATACCGGTAAGATTTGCCAATGCAGACGGACCGTATTGTATGAACGCCTGCATTATAGATATTGATGAAAAAACAGGTAAGGCAAGCAAGGTGGAAAGGGTGGTGCTTGAATGAGAAAAATAATATCACTTTTTTTAGTTATTGCATTCTGTATTACACTTTTTGCGTGTGATAACACCGCTACAAACGAAGAAACCGAATCTGAAAGCTGGGATTACGTTTTACCTACACCGGTTGTCAATGCAGAGATTTCTCTGCCTTTTACCTCGGCAGACAGCTTTAATCCGTACAAGGCAAAAAGCAAGCTTAACAGAAGGCTTATTCCGCTTATTTACGAGGCTCTTTACAGCCCTACGGAGGATGGCTACGGTTACCCTCAGTTAGCCTTAAGTGCAACGGAAAGCGGTAAAACGGTAACGGTAAAATTAAAGCAGGGCGTGGTTTTTTCAAACGGCACACCGTTCAATGCTTCGAACGTAAAGTATTCTTATGAATTTGCCAAGAAAAGTCCTTACTACCAAAACGATTTAAAGAATATAACAAACTTTGAGGTTGTAGATAATTTTACTTTAAAAATAACCTTCGACGGAGCAATGCTTGCGCCGCTCAATTGTCTTTCGTTTCCTATTGTATTAAAAAGCGGTAATGTTTTTATAGGTACGGGTAAATACGTGTTAAAATATCTTGAACAAACGCCTTATTTTGAACTTAACAAAAATTATTTAAGGTATAACCCCGAGTGGAATAACCAAATAGCTCTTTACGATATGGCAGGCTCTTCAAGTGAAACCTATGCCTTCAAGGCAAAGAAAATAAGCATTTATGAGGATGATTTGGTAGACGGTAATTACAAAAATCTTTCCTCTAAAACAATTTCTTTGCCTACAAATAACCTTGTTTTTGCAGGTCTTAATATGACTTGGTCAGGCTCAATTACCTCTGTTGCCTGGGTACGAAGAGTTATAAATATAGGCATTAACCGTGTGGATATTGGCGCGGCATCCTTCTTAGGTCAAACACTACCTGCAACAACACCGTTTAAGCCAAGCTTTTACAGACTTTCCGGACAGGAGTTGCTTGAAGCAACGGGTGACCTTAACCGTGCTATAAATATTTTAGAAGAAAATGGATACGATAAGTTTACAAAGGATGGCTACAGGACAGACGGTGTAAACACCTTAAAGCTTTCCATTCTTGTTTGTAATGATAATCCGTATAAAAAAAGCGTTGCAGAGGCATTGCAAAAATCACTTGCAACACTTGGAATAAAAGCAACCGTTGTTTTGAAAAACCGCACAGATTATTTGAGTGCTCTTCAAAACGGTCACTATGAAATATATATTGGTGAAATTGAATTGCCTGCAGATGGCGATTTAACTGAATTTTTCAGAGCAGACGGTCAGGTAAGCTTCGGTATAGCAGAAAGCTCATCTAAGCTTTACACAAGCTTTAAAAAGGGCGAGGTAAATATGACGGAGTTTATCGAGGGCTTTTATATGAACGTGCCGTTTGCGCCGTTATTTTACAGAAAGTCCGTTGTATCCGTTGACCCGGCTATTTCAGGGATCACCACAAACGAGGGTAATGCATATTTGTCGGTTTCGGAGTGGCGAGTAAATAAATAATACTTGTATTTATTTGGTAAATAATATATAATTAACACATTGTGTTATTTTACTTTTTTGAGGAGGCTTTTTAATGGACCCGATTAAAGTTGATTTTTCCGGTAAGGGTAAACCTACAGAGGTTATTATTCCACCGGATAAAAAGGTTTTAAAAATTATTATTGCCGTGCTTTTAACAATAGTAGGCGGTGCAGTTGCTTACTATTTTATGTTACCTGCAATTAACTTTAAATCCTTGGATTTTTACTATTTTATAGGTGTAGTGCTTGCAATTTACGTTGTTGCAACGTTTATTTTAAGTAAGGCGTTTATGAAGCCCGAGTACATTCCTTACGTTAAAAAGAGAGCTACCATTCCGTTTATTATTGCTCTTGTTTTTGCGTTAATTCTCGGCGTAGGCTATTTGACCTCTTGCGAGCTTTTCAGAGCGAAGGCATATAGCCGGATTATAGACGTTAATACTGAGAATTTCGGTGAAAACGAAAACAGCATTACTACAATTACAAGCCTTGAGGACTTTTCTGCCGTTCCTATGATAGATAAGGAGGTTGCAGAAAACCTTGCAAACAAAAAGCTCGGTGAGCTTTCAGAGTATGTTTCTCAGTTTGTTATTGACAGTGCTTACTCAACACAAATTAACTATGAGGGTAATCCCTACAGAATTTTCCCGTTAAAATACGGTGACGTGTTCAAGTGGTTTAACAACACCCGTGACGGTATTCCTGCATATATTGCAGTTAATATGTACACACAAGAGGCAAACACAGTTATATTAAAGAACGAGGGACTTAATAACATTAAAGTTTCAACAAACGAATACTTTAACGAAAAGCTTAACCGTGTGCTTCGCTTTAATTTCCCGTTTGCTATGTTTGGCGTACCGTCATTGGAAATTGATGAGAACGGCAAGCCGTGGTGGGTGTGCGAGGTAGTAGATAAAACAGTCGGTCTTATTGGCGGTACAGATGTTATAGGCGTTGTGCTTGTTGATGCTTCGGATAAAAATAACATTACCTACTACGATATTGAAGAGGTAAGAACCAACCCTGATATTCAGTGGATTGACCAGATTTACTCAGATGATTTACTTGTTAAGCAATACAACTACTACGGTAAATACAGCGGTGGCTTTATAAATGCATTTATCGGTCAGTCAGGTGTTGTTTCAACAACAGCAGGCTCAAGCTACATTGCTTCAGGTGATGACGTTTGGCTTTACACAGGCGTTACTTCAGTTACAAGTGACGATTCAATTGTAGGCTTTGCAATTATTAACCAGCGTACAAAGGAAGCTGTTTTCCAGAGAATTGCAGGTACAACCGAAAGCGGTGCTCAGAAATCTGCAGAAAGTATTGTTTCCGATAAGGGCTGGAAGGCTACCTTCCCGGTGCTTCTCAACATTGACGGTGAGGCTACCTACTTTATGGCACTTAAGGACAACAGTGTTGTAAAAAGCTTCGCAATGGTAAGTGTTGAAAGGGTTCAGGATGCTGTTCGCAGTGAGGATGACGCTAACCCGGACGTAGAGGCTTGCCTTAAGGCATACGTAAGCAAGGTTAAAGCAAGTGCAGGACTTGTGCTTAATATAGATTACAATGCAGTTCTTCCGGATTCCATAGGCGGCGGAGAGGAAAGCGGTAACGGTGAGCCTTCAGGTAACACGACACCAACAATTGCAAGCGTTACCGGTGTTATTACAGATATTCGTACAGCAGTAGAAAACGGTAACAGCATTTACTATATTGCACTTGACGGTAAAACGGTTTACTACTCAATGTCTGCCGTGCAGGACAACAATGTTGTTATTCTTAACGTAGGTGATACGGTTACCATCACTTACAAAACACAGGACGGAAAAATTATTCCTGCAAAAACAATAAAATAAATTATTATCCCCTATGCAACGCATAGGGGATGCTTTTTTATATTATTAAATTCTTTTCTTCTCTCAGGTTGCCGTTTTCATAAACAACTGTTTTAACCTCAAACCTTGTAAAATGTAGCGGCAGGGTGGTTGAGTTAACTGAAATTGAGCTGCTCGTTTCAGTTTTGCTGTTATTAAGCAAACGGAAAATGGTTGCGTTTTTAGCGTCTGCTTTTTTCATTGTAACGAGTGAAACAATTTCATCACCTAATGAAACGTTGAAATCTGCCTCCTTGTTGGAGGATGGTACAGGGAACAGGTTAAGTGCATAAGGCTTTTGTGTAAATTCCTGTGCCTTCCTTTCTGCTTTGCTTATATCTGTAACGGTCAGCCTGAAGGAAAAACTGTTTTCGCCCTGGTCAATTTTCTTCGTGAAGCGGTCACCGGGAATTAATTGGCGGTCATTTATGGGGTGTGCACAGTAGGTAACGCCTCGCACAAGTGAAACGTATAAAGCACCGTTTTCAAAATGACTGCCGTAGGTGCCGTTGTTTATAAGTACAAGACTGTTTTGCTCTTTTTCAACGGCTAAAAATCTTAAAGCAACGTTTTCTCGTGCATCCGTGAACAATTCCTCTGTACCAAAGGCGGTTTGCCCTAAAAGCCTTCCGTTAATTTGAACGGGGAGCTTCAGCTTAATGATTTTATCAATGTCGCCCATAAAAAGAGTAACGTCTACGTCTACGTCATCATTAAGCTTGTAGATTTTATATTTTATTACCGCACGTGTGTTTTCGCTTTCAAAAAAAGCTTCTGCACCAAGGAATATTTCGCCGTCCTCGGTAATTTGAATGCTCTTCATATTCTTGAAAACACCACTCGGCTTTTCAGAAAGCGTAAACGCCTTTTCGTTGACACCAAGTCTTTTTTGTTGCGCCTCACTCATACCCCAAGGGTCGGCGTTATCCTCAAGCTCTACTAACTGAAAACCATTTTTAACGTATTCAATTCCGTTTATGGAATAGCTTTTTAAAAGACCTGTTTTTTCATCTATTTCAACGTGTTTTCTGCCGTTGTCGAAAACAAGGCTGTTAAGCTTTTTGGTTTCTTTAATTTTTTCGAACTCTACGTAAACTGAAAATCTGTTAAGTGAAAGTGGCTCAAGCTCAGCGTTAAAGGCAATTCTTTTGCGCCAGTCAAGATTTAAGTTGCTTTCCTCTTTAATAACCTGGTGCTTAACCTCGTTTCCTTTTTCATCAAAAACAGTAAGCTTTGAGTATAATTCATCTGACCAGTTTTGGTCCTGAAGCATAAATTCGCATTCTACAGTATCAACTAATTTGTAAGGATTCGGGTTGAAAACAAATATAGGGTACTCGCCCGGGCGAGAAGGCTCTTTTACGGATGAAAGAGCAAACACAGCGCGTGCTTTAAGCCTTTCCGCTTCTAAAAGACCGTGGTCTAAAAGCTTTAAGCCATTGTCTTCACCGCATTGAATTGAGGAGCCCGGGAGCACGTCATGGAATTCTGTGTTTAATAAATCCTCGGTTATTTCATGTATTTTAGCCTCAGGGTATTCCTTTAAAAGTCCTTTGCCATATGCTACCGAAAGAATTTTTTCCGTAAAGAAAAGCTCGTTTTCAAGGAGCGCATGCTTTTTCTTGACTCTGTACATTGAAGAATAACAGCCGGGCATTGAAATTCTCAATGATTTGTTGAATGAATAAGTAGGTGTTACCTCGTTAAAATAATCTTCGGGTGTGGAGTGGAGGTATTCATACTCGGAGGTATCAATTAACTGTTTTATATCGGTTAAATCCTTGTCGGAGGGACCGCCGCCGTGGTTGCCGACACCCCATAAAACAAGAGCGGTTTCGTGCTTGTCGTCATTTGCACGTCTTTCAATAATCTCTCTGGAATTACCGAGCGGTGAGTTGTAGCCGTGTGCTCTTAAAGCCTTTATTTCGCTTCCGTCAAGTCCAATCCAAAGAAATAAATCATCGTCCAATTCTAATTGAGAATCGTAAGGACGGGTAAATATGTAGCTGTCCTGACCGCATTTTTTCATGATTTGTACAAGTCCTACTGTGTGACCAAACGGGTCAAAGTTAATTGCAGTAGTGGGATGGACGCCGAATTTTTCAAGGAAATATCTTTTCGCTTCTAAAATTTGCCTTACAAAGCTTTCACCGCAGGGCATATTACAGTCGGGCTGTAAATACCAGCCGCCCATAATGTGCCACCTGCCTTCGCGCACAAGTGCTTGAATTTTTTTGAATAATTCAGGTGCATATTCCTCAACGTATTTGTAAACGGTTACCTCGTTGTGGCAAAAAACGTAATCGTGCTTTTCAAGAAGCTTTACAGCAGACTGAAAGGTGGAAAGCACAGCGCTTGCGCCTTCCTGCCAGTCCCATTGCCATATGGGGTCTATGTGTGCATTGCAAATAAGATGTACCTTTTTCATTTTGTTGACCTCTTAAAAATTGATATGATTAATATACTACTTTGCACAAAAAATAGCAAGTTTTTAAGAATTATTTAAATAATGTTAATTCTATAAAAATATTGCAATTTTGTGTTGGTTTGTGTATAATAAGGAGGTATATATGCTGTTATAAACAGCACTTTGCAAAGACAAAAATAATTTATATTTTATATTTAAGGAGATATGACTTTGGATAAGTTTATTTTAGAAGATGAATTATCTTCAGTAACAGGTGCGTATGATAATTTTTCCAAACGTTTTATGAACCCACCAAGAATCAATAAGGTGAAAAAGGGTGAAAGATTTTTATTCGACAACTTTTACGTTGTTAATGACTCTAACCCGCTCGGTAAGTTTATGATTCCTGCCTTTGATTCATTTAAAAGAAAGGTGGAAATTGAAGAGGTGGAGGGCTTTTCTGTTTTTGATGAAATAGAAAAGTATGAGCATTATGATTACGAGAATTGCCCGATTAAAAGCGTAGATGCTTTGCTTGAAAAGTCAGCAGTGAACAAATCTGCCTTTATGCTTGTTATAGACTGCGAAAAGCTTGAGGCAAGGGAAAAGTGGCTTGAGGTTATACCAAAGGTTGCAGAGCTTGTAAACAGCGGCAAAAGAAATATGTGTGTTGTTTCACTTCTTTTACCGGAATATCCTGCAATTCCTAATGCAGACATTACAAGTCTTTCAGAGCGTGAGTTTGGCTTCTTTATGGAAAAGAAAATTGAGAATCCTACTCCTGCACAAGCATACTTTGTAGAAATAGAAGCACTTTGCCGTAAATTGGTAAACAGCGGTGTTGAGGAAATCAATATTACCCGTGTACCAAATCTTTTCGGCCCCGATTCCTGTATGCTCAAAGGCTTCGATTTAGAAGGCTTTATAAAAGAGAGCTTTGCTTCAGGTAGTGTAAGCATTACAACAGAGGACTACGTTGACGTTTTCTCTGTATCTTATTTAAGAGATGCCTTTAACTTTGCTGTTCAGGTTTTATATTGCGGCAGAAAGGGTCACATTTACAATTTCTCAACCGCAACAACTTCTATAGGCAATATTAAAGAGCTCGTTCACGAAAACTTTAAAGAAAAGTTAGGTCTTAAGGTAGAAACCGATAAAATTGAAAAGCATAATTATTACAGCCTTAATACCTTAAAATTCTTCCAATGTGGCTGGAATGCTAAAAAGAATACAGACCTTTCCTTGGCATTATACAAAACAATTTGTGATACCACAGGGGAGCCTCACAACAATGCAGAAAACGTTGCTATTTACGCAGGTAAGCTTGGCAGAATTAAAGACCTCGAGCTTATGATGCTTAAGGATATTGATGCTTTGTGTGAAAAGCACGGTATAAAATATTTCCTTTGCGGCGGTACAATGCTTGGTGCAGTACGCTACGGCCACAGCATTCCTTGGGATGACGACCTTGATATTGGTATGCTCCGTAAGGATTTTGACAAGTTCAGAAAGGCATCGCTTGAGGACCAGAATATGGAGCTTTACAACTACTCAAGCTTCTGGAGCAAAAGCGGCAGCCACTACATTGTAGATAAGGTACGCCTTAACAACACCTATTTTTCTACCCGTTACTCATCAATTCACGAGTACCAGGACGGTGTGTTTATAGACGTGCTTGTATACGACCAGACAAGCAACAACAAGTTAATTGGTATGCTTCACAGCCGTATAGTTCACGTGCTTTCAAAAATAATTGAGTTAAGATGGTACAACCGTCCGAGAAGCGGCAGGAAGAGAAAAATAAGAGAAACTCTTATATTACCTTTCCTTCGCATTTTCCCAATAGGCTTCTACCACACAATTTTTGAACACGTGCTCACAATTTTCAAGCACAAGAAAAATGCAAAGTACGTTATAGACAGTACAGGTAAGCTTCAAAAGAAGGGTCCGTTCAGTATAGAAGGTCTTGAGGACGTGCAAAGAGTTCCGTTTGACGAGGGCTTTTTGGCACCTATTCCTGAGGATTATACAAATTACCTTACCTTTGACTACGGCCCGAATTACTTGCCTGAGCCGCCGTTATCAAAACGTGTGGCACCACACAACTTTGCGCGCATAGATTTAGGTCAGTATATTTTTGAAACAGATACAACCGCAAAATACAGAAAAGTAGACGTTCGTGGTGAACTTCACGAGCAGGAAGATTAAGCTGATTGGAGGACTGTTTAAATGAAATATCGTGCATTAGTAACAGCAGAAGTAATCACAGATATGCTTGAGCCTCTCAAGGAAAAAATTGACTTCGATTTTGACGGCTATTTTATAGACCACGAGGTTATGCCTGTAGAAGAGCTTAAGGAAAAAATTAAAAATTACGACATTCTTATTTGCGAATACGACACAATCGATAAGGAGATTTTAGATTGTGCGGAGAAATTAAAGCTTATTATTTGCTGCCGCGGCGGTGTAAAAACCGTTATAGACCTTGAGGCAGCAAAGGAAAAGGGTATTATAATTTGCAACAACGGCGGTAGAAATGCACAAGCAGTTTCAGACTTTACTCTCGGCTTTATTCTTGACCTTACAAGAAACATTTCAAAAAGTAATGCTTTAATTCAAAACAAAGTAATAACAACAGACGTAAAGTCCAAGCCGGATAATTATAAGGACACCGTTTGGGGTCTTGATAACAATTCACCGTTTATCCGTTTCCGCGGAAAGAGCGTTAACCACATGGTATTAGGTCTTGTTGGCTGTGGCTTTGCAGGTAGCCTTGTAGCAAAAAAAGCAAACGTATTTGATATGGAAATTATTGCTTACGACCCATTCATTGACCCTGCAAGAGTACCTGAGTTTGTAAAGCTTGTTGATTTTGAGGAGCTTCTTTCACGCTCAGATATTATAAGCCTTCATTGCAACGTTTCACCTGAATCAAAAAATATGTTCAATAAGGAAACCTTTGCAAAAATGAAGGAAGGCTCTTACTTTATTAACACAGCCCGCGGTGAGTTAGTAGACGAGGCTGCTTTAATTGAGACACTTAATACACATCACCTTGCAGGCGCTGCAATAGACGTAACCGTTAAGGAGCCAATTGCTTCTGACTGTCCTTTACTTACAGCAGAAAATCTTATTATTACACCACATATTGCAGGCTCTTCTTACGATGTTCAGGTTTGCGGTACGCAAATGGTTAAGGACGCACTTGAAGATTTTATGGCAGATATAAAGCCAAGAAACTGCGTTGTATATAATAAATGAGGAGGCAACTGAATTGAGTTCTATAGGAATTATTCTTGCAGGTGGCATAGGCTCTCGTTTTGGTGCTGATAAGCCCAAGCAATACTGCACTATTTTCGATAAGGAAATGATTTGGTATTCAATAGATGCCTTCAGAAAAGCAAAAACAATAGACGATTTTATTGTTGTTGTAGATGCTAATGAAATGAAATCGGGCAGATTAAATAAGGATTACGGTGTTACGCTTGTACAAGGTGGCAGTACAAGAAACGAATCCTTTAAAAATGCGCTCGATTACATACACGAGCATTTTCCGGATTGTGAAAACATAATTGAAAATAACGCTGCGTGCCCAATGATTACACCTGAGCTTATAGACGAGTTTATAACCCTTCTTAAGGATTATGATTACGTTAACACAGCATATAAAATTACAGATGCTTTAGGCTCTTATAAGGATAGAATTGCAAACCGTGAGGATTTCTACCTTATTCAGGCACCGGATGCATACCGTTTCCCGTTACTTTATAAGCATTTTGATGAAAATTCTGAGTTGTGTCACCCGGCACATCAGCTTCCGCTTGACTCAAAAGAGTACAGATATTTTGATTACAATGATAATTATAAGGTTACCTATCCGGAAGATATTATGATTGTAGAAATGTTAATGAATCGCAGAAAAAACAAATAAAAAAAGAAGCTCTTCAACAAAAGTTGAAGAGCTTTATTTTTGCCAAATTAAACCTCGGGGTTTTCAATTTCCTTTGGCGTTTTCAGGAAAAGCTTTCTGCAAAACTTAAAAATATGCGGCTTTGCTTTTTCTAAGAAATGACACAGCACCATAGAGAATATTACCGAAACGGTTGTGTGTATAAAGTATAAAAGTATAACCTGTTTTCTGCCGTAACCAAGGTCGGGGATATAGGTTTCAAAAACCCTTGTCCATATTCTGTGGTTAAGGTAATAGTAGAAGGAGATTTCTCCTGCCCACATACAAGCCTTTGAGAATAATGCGTTTTTAATTTTAACAGGGTTAAGGAATAAAATAAACACAAGAATTGCTTGCAAAATCATTGCAAAGTATCCGTAAAATTTATCCTTGAACAGCTTGTCATAATTAGCTGCAATAAGCATTAAGTAAACAGCAAGTCCAAATTCAAGTATAACCAAAAGTGACTTGCCTGCCGTGGTAAATTCCTGCCTTGTTTCCTTTATCTTGCTAATAAGTGTAAAGATAAACACGCCCATAAGAATTCCGCAAATAGCGCGTAAAAGACCTAAACAAATCCATTCGCCATAGTGTGCAGAAAGATTTATAGATGAATAATTTCTTTGTAAGTATGCATATGCAAGTAAGGCAAACGCAGGTGCTACAACACTTGAAAAGGTGCTGTAGAATTTTCTTAAAAGAGGGTAAATGAGGAACATACCAATTAACATTGAAGAAATGTACCAGGTAGGACCGTTGTGGTATCTGCCAACAGTAAGACCTGTAGAGTAGGTGAGGGTAAGCTCGCGTATGCTGTGCGTTAATTCTAAAAGAATATTTTTTAATGAAATTTCTTCAATAATCATTCTTATAACAAAGTGAATCCAGAATGCAACAAAGAATGGTATGTAAATACCATTTATTTTTTTGAATGTGAAACGCCAGGTTTCATCGCCCAGACTTTTTATAGGCTTGTTTTTCATATTGAAAATGCTTTTTGCCATAAAGAATCCGGATACCATAAAGAAGAATTCAACAAATATATAGCCGTATGGGAAAAGGTTTGCTTTTTCAAAGCCTTCCATTTTATTTGCATGATAAAGAATTATCGCAATTGTAAAAATGCACTTCCAAAAATCAACCATTGGAAGATAACTGCTGTTTGTTAGCTTCTTCATAATTCCTCCTTATTGCTTTTTTTGTAAGTATAGCATAATAAATAATGTTTTGCAAGAAAAAGCCTTGCATTAATCATTGTGTAAAATAACCGCTTTTATTTTACAAGCAGGGCTACGCTTTCAACGTGGGTGGTAGCAATGGAATTGCTACCATACGTCGTTGGAAACATATCCACCTCCGCCGTTGTAGGGAACTGATCTACGCCATTATCCCCAATGCAATTCATAATAATACCAATTGTCCGTTATTTCTTTTATGAAACACCAATCCGTACCATTGTTTGGTTTACCAAAATAAGTACCGCCGTCAGATTCATATCGTTCCCCCAAATTATTTCCATCATAAAAATCCGGAACAACAATCTCATTATTGGCAGAGTAATAGTACCCATAATAAACACCACCAACGGCTAATCCCGTTGCTTCATAATCGAAAAATTCTATTTCAGATTCAACAGACAATTCTTCGATATTCTCTAAAACATGATTTGAGATTTTTTCATATCTTGCATTAGAGACAGACATCCCTTCACAAGCAGCACAAGAAATTACAATCAACATACAAATCATAGCTAATACAAATTTTTTCATCAAATTTCACCTATTTCTTTGACAGCAGACAGACTGTCTCCACATGGCTTGTCCTCGGAAACATATCAACAGGTGTAACCTTTTTGGTTTCGTAGCCTAAGTCTGCAAGCCTTTTTGCATCTCTTGCCAAGGTCGCAGGGTCGCAGGAAACGTAAACGATTCTTTCGGGGGCTATTTCTGCAACGGTTTTCAAAAGCTCCTCATTACAGCCCTTGCGAGGTGGGTCAAGTATTACAACCTTAGGTGTAATGCTTCTTTCCTGCAATTCTTTAATTGCATCCTTCGCATCACCGCAAATGAATTCGGCGTTGCTTACATTGTTTAACTCAGCGTTTGATTTAGCATCCTTAATTGCATCAGGAATTATCTCCACACCAATTAAGGAGCGTGCATTTTTAGCCATAGAAAGACCTATTGTACCTGTACCGCAATAAAGGTCTAAAAAGTCGTCGTTTTCAGTAAGAGCGGCATATTCAGCGGCTTTGCCGTAAAGCAGCTCGGCGGTATCATGATTCACCTGGTAAAAGGAGAGGGGAGAAAGCTTTGCTTTTATACCGCAAAGAACGTCTGTAATAAAGCCCTCACCGTAAACTGTTTCGCACTCGTTTCCTAAAACTACGTTAGTTCTTTCTGTGTTTTTGTTTAGAATGAGCGTTTTAAAGCCGTTTACCTTCTTCAGCTCCTCAATAAGCACGTCACAGTTTTTTAGCGTGTCGCCGTTTATAACAACACAAACCATAAGCTCGTTTGTGCTGAAGGCTTTTCTTAAGTAAACGTGCCTTATTAAGCCAACGTGCAAATCCTCGCTGTAAACGGGAATACTATAGTCATTTATGAATTTTCTGATTATTTCAATTACCTTGCCGAATTCCTCCGGCTCTAAAAGACAGTCGTCACCGTCAATTACACGGTGGCTTTTTTTTGCGTAAAATCCAATTTTTAAGCTACCGTTTTCTCTTCTTACGGGGTACTGTGCTTTGTTTCTGTACCTTTCGGTGTTTTTTGAAACAATAATAGGCTCAAATTCCGGCTCTAAATGCGCTATTCTCAAAAATGCATCCTTTACCTTTTCAGCCTTAAGTGAGGCTTCTGCAGCGTATTTAAGGTGCGAAAAGGAGCAACCGCCGCAATATTTAAAATGCTCGCAAAGCGGCTCTGTTCTGTCCTTTGAGGGTCTTATAATTTTCATTGCCTTGCCTATGGCATAGGTCTTTTTTGCCTTTATTACGTGGCAGTTTATAACGTCGTTTTTTGCGGTGTTTTCAACAAATACCGCTATGCCGTCCTTTTTTCCTACACCGCTGCCCTCACTTGTGTAGCCGGTTATTGTTAATTCAAAATCGTCGTTCTTTTTAATCATAAATCATTTACAGCCTTTTTGTATTCCTCGTAGGTTAAAAACGTATTAATTATGGGTAATAGCTTGTTAGCCGAAAGTAATTCTGGCAAGTCGAGTGATTTTAAAAATGCCTTTCTTTTTGTGGCGCTGTCCTCTCTGCCTGAAAGCCCGTCCTCGTACAAATCGGTTTTTGTAACAAGCCTTCTTTTTGTTTCTTCGGTTTCCTCTGCTAAAACGCCTGCTTTTGTGAGGGCGTCTATAAGTATTTCCTTTGGTATGCCCTCTACACCAAGCTTGCCTTCCTTAGAAGCCTCTGTTTTGCGCTTTTCCTTACCGAAAATATCCGGTATATAGGCGTGCTTTATTTCCTCAGGCGGTACAATACCGCCTATAAACGAGCGTATTTTAAAGCCGGCGGAGTCGCTGTCTGTTAAAATGAGAAGTCCCTTTGTTTTGGCAAGTCTTCTAATTAACCGTTGCTTTTCCTTATCGTTAAAAATTGCAAAGCCGTCGGTTTCTATTATGACTGCATCCAGTATAGTGTCCAGCTTTATTTTGTCGTATTTGCCTTCTACAATTACAACTCTGTCTGTTTTTATCATTATAAATACCTAAATTCTTAATAATCTTAAAACTAACTCTTCAAGCACCAGCTGTTCATTCTGACTTGTACTTTTTAGCTTGCGGTCTGCCTCGGCAAGTGCATCAAAAGCCTTGTGGAATTGCTCGTTGGAATATTTTGCACCATCTGCTACGGCGTTGTTTATTACAAAATCCCTCTTTTGGTAGGAGGGGAATATTTCTAACAACTCAAGCGGTTTAAGCCCTTTTTCTTTTATGGTTGAGGCACGGTACATATCAATAAAAGCCTTGCTTATTGTAGCCGAGATAACTACCGGCTCTACACGGAGCTTAAAAAGATTGTTAAGCGTAGAGTAAGCCTTGTCTGCCTCGCCGTTTGCAATATCTCTTGAAAGGGAAAATATCTTTGCCTCGGTTGAAATTATAACTGTTTTATCTATTGCATCTCTTGTTATTTTGCCTGCACCCGTGTAAGCGCACACCTTGTCAAATTCATTACGGAGTGTGTTGTAGTCCGTACCTACAAGGTTTACTAGATAGGTGGCGTCTGCCTTGTCTATTTCACAGCCTTTTTTTGGTGCAGAATCCACAAGAAGCTTTACAAGGGAGTAGGAGGAGCGAGTGTCTATTTTTACTGCCGCGCCAAGCTTTTCAATAAGCTTTACGCTTTTGCTCCACCTTGTGTCCTTGTCGTCTACCTCAATAGCGTCGTACCAAAAAATCAATATGGTAGTTTCGGGCAGGTCGTTTAAAATGTTTTCTAAATCCTCATTTAATTTGTAGTGATTATTTTCTTGCTTTATCCAGTATTCCTGAAAACGAAAATCTCTTACAAGTGTGCAGGTGTATTCACCCATCATAGGAAAGGTGGAAACGCAGTCGGCTAAGACCTCTAAGGTAACGTCTCTGCCGTCAAGCTCGTGAAAGTTAAAGTCCTTAAAATCCTTTTCCACAGTTTTGCTTATAATAAGGTTAACGTAGTGCTGTTTTAAATAATGCTCACTGCCGTAAATAAAGTAAGCACGCTGAAAATTACGCTCTTTAATTTGCTTTTTTAAATTGTCCTCTGTGTAAATAGCCATTGCTTCACCACCTAAAATTTTAGTGTGATATCATCACTTGTTGTTCTGTAAAAGCTTTCTGCATAAAGATACCCCAGTTTGTCGTTCTTGTGTATTGTTGTTTCCTCATCGGAGCAAACAATAAGCGTATCTACAGTAGTGCAGTAGCCGTCGGGGATGCTTTCGGATAAAATTAATACGTTAATTTTACCGAATTCATTTTCTATTTCCTTCAGATTATTGTGTTTTGAAAACGAAAGCACAATAATTTTCTCATTGAACTCTATTATAGCACAATTTTTGCCGTATGTGTCAAAAATTCTTGTTTTTATGGAGTCGTTTAATGTGTACGTAAAATTACTTGAAACCTCAGACGTATTAAATACGTCTGTTTTAAATTTGTAGAGTGTATCGTTAACAAAGCCTGTTATCAGAGAGCGCTCTGAGTAAAAAGCCTCGTTTATTTTCTCTATCGTGTTAATTTGCTCCTTGTTAATATGCGTTATGGCAAGCAAATCAAGTGTATCGTTATTTGTTTTCGGTAAATAGGTGTAATCACTGCCGTACAGCTTTTCGGGTACGTTTATAACAACGTAATGCGTGCCGCTTTTTATAATTATATTTGGCGTTGCGGTGTTGCCTAATACCGTAAATGAGGTATTTGATTTTAAAGGAATTACAGAAAGAATCAAGGCTGCAATAACAGGTAAAGGAATTACGGCTGCTAAAAATCTTTTTAAAAAGAGTTTTTCTCGTTTGCTTTTTGAGTAAAGAATAAATATCAGGAAAAATACAACAGAAAGAGCAATTCCTGCATAAATAAAATAAGGGTTTGCACTAACTGAAGAAAACTTAAAGGAAGCCGTAAATTTAATGATATTTATAAGTGCTTTTAAAACGAACTCTGTTGCATCAAAAAGCAGTTCTGCTAAAAACGTGAAGGGCGCAAAGCTTGCCGCAAGAGAAATAAGCGTCATTACCATAGCTGCGTACGCTATGTTTAGGGTAAGAAGATTTGTAACGGGTGCAATAATACTTACCGTTCCAAAATAATAAACCGAAGCGGGTAGGGTAAAAAGAGTGGAAAAAAGACTTATTAAAAGTGATGCGTAAACAAATTGTATAAGCTTCTTTATGAGCTGTGGCAGCTTTTTCTTTTCTAAAAGCGGTAATAAAGCATAATTAAATCTGCTGCTTAAAACTACACCTAAGGTTGCTAAAAATGAAAGGAAAAAGGAAGGTGAGAGCAGCACAAAGGGGTTTATAATAAGAATGCACCCTGCTGAAAAGCCTAATGAGTTAATGCTGTCTGAACGTTTCTTAAATAAAGGTCCGAGCAGAGTTATGCCCATCATAAAGGCGGATCTTGTTACGGAGGGTGTAAAGCCTGAAATTATGCACAGAAAAATTAGTATTATAATACCGCTTAAATTCGCATATTTTTCCTTAATTTTGAAAAGCTTTAAGGTGTTTAATATTAAGCCGCACCAAAGTGAGGTGTGAAGTCCCGAAACTGCAAGCAGGTGAGCAGCACCGCTTTTGCGAAAGGCATCACTCGACTTGTCGCTTACGTTATCGGTACCGCCAAAAAGCATACCCGCTGCAATGCCGAAAGTGTCGCCGTGCATATAGCCTGAAAGCTTTTCTAAGCACGCTTCTTTAAAGTTTAACACGTAATAATACAAATCCTTGTCGCATTCTCCGAGCTTGTCCTGCGAGGTAAAGCTAACCGCCTTTAAAAAGATTTTTTCGGAAAGCTCACCGGTGCTTGTATTCTCAATGATTACTGCATTGTTAAGAAAAATCTTGTCATAAACAGAGTAGCTTTCTTCTGATTCAAAGCTCAGCTTTGCTTTGGCGTCCTCGTTGTTTACGGAAGAGGTTTTTATTACGTAGTATCCGTCGCCGACTTCAATAACCTTACCGACCACGTTGCAGGCGGTACCGTCATATTTGCAGGCTTTTTCAAAGGAAATACCTTGTACAAAAAGTACTGCGGAAGAAAACAGCACGCTTACACATATAGTAGGAATTATTATTAAATCCTTTACTTTTTTATTTTTGGAAATAATGAAAAATAAAAATACCGCCACTGCTGTTAGTGAAGCCACAAAAAGCGTACTGCCTTTCAAAATGAAAAACAGTGACGCTAATGTGAAAACTACTAATCCGAATACAAGTGACGGTCTTTTCATAATTTTAAATTATCCTGCGGGCCAGGTGAAGTTTCTGCCTGAAAGCAGGTGGAAGTGTATGTGCTTAACAGTCTGTCCTGCAGAGTCACCGCAGTTGTTAACAACTCTGAAGCCATCCTTCATATCGAGTTCCTTGCTGAGCTTTGCTATAACCTCAAAAATATGAGAAATAACTGCACTGTTTTCTTCTGTTATATCAGCTGCAGAAGCAATGTGCTCTTTAGGAATTACAAGAATGTGTGTTGGAGCCTGTGGCTCAAGGTCGTTAAATGCAACAACGGTATCGTCCTCGTAAACCTTTGTTGCAGGGATTTCGCCGTTTGCTATTTTACAAAAAATACAATCCATATTATTCACCCTTTAAAATTTCTTCTGCCTTTTTAAGTGCTTCGGTTATTTTAGAAATATCCTTACCGCCAGCCATAGCTGAATCCGGCTTGCCGCCGCCTGAGCCGCCTGCAACCTGTGCAACAGCTCTTACTATGTTACCTGCGTGAGCGCCGTTTGCTATAGCAGCCTTGCCGCAGTAGCAAGCAAATGAGCAGGTGCCCTTTGCGCTTTGTTCTGCTGCAAGCACTACAACAATGTCATCACCCTTATCCTTAGAGGAGTCAAGCATTGAACGAAGGGCGTTAGCATCCGCCTCACCAAGGGTAGCGGTAATAAGCTTGTAAGCGCCTATTTCTTTTACGTTATCAAAAAGATTTCCTGCTTTTTGCTTTGCAATTTCTGCCTTTAATTCCTCAAGCTCTTTTTCCTTTGCTTTGAGCTCCTGAGAAAGAGCAGCCGCCTTGTTTGCAAGGTCGTTTATGTTAGCAAGCTTCATAGCGTTAGCAGCATTTTGTATAAGCTCCTCGCGTGAATCAAGGTATTTAATAACTCCGTTTGCAGTAACACCTTCAATTCTTCTTACACCTGCAGCAACAGAGGATTCAGAAACAATTCTGAAAAGACCAATGTTACCGGTGTTAGAAACGTGAGTACCACCGCAAAGCTCTGTTGAGAAGCCGTTTGCAGCAGTAACAACTCTTACAGTGTCACCGTATTTTTCACCGAAGAGTGCCATAGCACCCTTTTTCTTTGCATCCTCAATAGCCATTTCTTCCATTGTAACAGGAAGAGCAGAAAGAATGATTTCGTTAACTCTGTTTTCGATTTTTGCAATTTCTTCACCTGAAAGGGCAGAGAAATGTGAGAAGTCGAAACGAACAGCGCTTTCGTTTACAAGCTGACCTGCCTGCTCAACGTGTGTGCCTAAAATTTCTCTTAATGCAGCCTGGAGAAGGTGTGCAACAGTGTGGTTTTTCATTATTGCCTCTCTGCGAGCCTTGTTTACGCTAACGTTAACCTTGTCGCCGACCTTAATTGTGTCTCCCTCAGCTAAAGCACCGTGGTGAAGGAATACACCTTCTGCAGTTTTTGTTGTGTTTGTAACCTCAAAGGTGCTGTCGTTAATTGAAATAACACCTGTGTCACCAACCTGACCGCCGCCCTCACCGTAAAGGGTGGTTGTATCAAGAACAATAACGCCGTCCTGCTCTGCACCTATAAAGTCAACCTTTTCGCCGTTTACAGCAATCGCTTTTACAGTTGCCCGGCAGTCAAGTGCTTCATAGCCAAGGAATTTAGTAGCGCCTATTTCTTTAAAGGAAATGTCTGAGCCCTTCCAGCCCTCTGTGCCTGCAACCTTTCTTGCATCCTTTGCCATCTGCTTTGCCTTTTTAAGGAGCTCCTCGAATTCCTCGTTGTTAACACTCATTCCGTTTTCCTCAAGAATTTCTCTTGTTAAATCAATCGGGAAGCCGTAGGTATCCTGAAGCTTAAATGCATCTGCACCTGAAAGCACCTTGCCCTCGGTGTTTTTCATCATTTCGTTAAGAAGCTCAAGTCCGCTGTCAATTGTTTTATAGAAGCTGCTTTCTTCCATAGCAATAACTTTTGTAATGTAATCCTGCTTTTCACGAAGAACAGGGTATGCGTTTTCGTTTTCTTTAATAACAGTTTCACAAACCTCTGCCAAGAAAGGTCTGTCTATGCCTAAAAGTCTGCCGTGACGTGCCGCTCTTCTTAAAAGTCTTCTTAAAACGTAGCCGCGGCCAACGTTTGAAGGAATAACACCGTCACCAATCATAAAGGTGGTTGAACGAATGTGGTCTGTAATAACGCGAAGAGAAACGTCGTGCTTTTCATTTGCGTGGTATTCAATACCTGCAATTGAAATAATGTGCTTCATAATATTCTGCACGGTGTCAACCTCAAAAAGGTTGTTTACGTCCTGGCAAATAACAGCAAGTCTTTCAAGACCCATACCTGTATCAATGTTAGGATTCTTAAGAGGTGTGTAATTGTTTTTGCCATCGTTTTCAAACTGTGTGAAAACAAGATTCCAAAACTCAACAAATCTGTCGCAATCGCAGCCAACCTTACAGTCAGGTGAGCCACAGCCGTATTTTTCACCGCGGTCGTAGTAAAGCTCTGAGCAAGGACCGCAAGGACCTTGACCGTGCTCCCAGAAGTTGTCCTCCTTACCAAAACGAACCATATGGTCAGGCTTTACGCCAATATCCTTGGTCCAGATGTCGTAGGCCTCGTCATCATCAAGGTAAACGCTGCAATAAATTTTGTCGGGGTCCATTTTTACAACCTCGGTGCAGAATTCCCAAGCCCACGGAATAACCTCTTTTTTAAAGTAATCACCAAAAGAGAAATTACCGAGCATCTCAAAATAGGTACCGTGACGAGCGGTAATACCAACTCTTTCAATGTCGGGTGTACGAATACATTTTTGGCAGGTTGTAACTCTTTTTTTAGGAGGAGTTTCTTCACCTGTGAAATATTTTTTCATAGGAGTCATACCTGCATTGATAAGAAGAATACTCTTATCTCCCTGCGGAACAAGAGGGAAGCTTGGTAATCTTAAGTGCTCCTTGCTTTCAAAGAATTTCAAGTACATTTCTCTTAATTCGTTAACGCCTGTCCATTCCATTTTTAACACATCCTTATAAAAATTCAAAATTTGACAAAATAAAAAAGCACATTCTGCAACACGGGACGGAATAACCGCGGTACCACCCGAATTGTGCAAAATGCACCACCTCAAAATCTCTTAACGCGAGAAAACGTGCCGTTTTAAGGCAAGCTCTGCGGTAGCAGATAAAAGGAGCAATAAAGAATTTTCAGCAGCCATTCTCTCTCTGTGTATTGCTACGGATTATCATTCCGCTTCATAGCTTATATCATTAAATTTACTTGTATAGTATATATTTATAAATGCAAAAAGTCAAGTGAATTTAGTCTGTAAACGCAATTATGGTAAAATATTCATAAAAGGAAGTCCTTTAAACTTGCATTTATTGTCAAATTGGGGGTTGACTTATCGGCGGAAAGTTGTTATAATCTTTGTCGCTACAGAGTAACTGTGGCAATCCTTACCCTCAAATATGCTGGGGGTCAGAAGTCCAGAAGGAGGTGCAAACGATGGTAAAATACGAAACAATCATTGTCTATTCTTTAAAGAATGGTGAAGAAGCTGCAAAAGAAATTGCAGAAAAATTCAAAGCTATGATTGAAGGCGCTGGTACTATTGAGAGCATTGATGAATGGGGCAAGAGAAGACTTGCTTACCCAATCAATGACGAAAATGATGGTTACTACGTTCTTTACAACTATGATTGCGAGCCTGAATTCCCTGCAGAGCTTGACCGTGTTGTTAGAATTACAGACGGCGTTCTTCGTTCACTTATTATTAAGAAATAATCTAATTTTATTTAAGGAGAAAGTATGGTTTTTTGCCATATAGCGAGAAAATATGCTTAACTGTGCAGTATTAATGGGCAGACTTACAGCTGACCCGGAGGTTCGCCAAACACCAACAGGCGTTTCAGTTTGCAGATTTACAGTTGCGGTTGAACGCTCTTACGTAAAACAAGGCGAGCAAAGACAAGCAGATTTTATTGACGTTCTTGCTTGGCGTCAAACAGCTGAGTTCATTGGTAAATATTTCCAAAAGGGCTCAATGATTGCAATTCAAGGCTCAATTCAAACAGGCTCTTATGAGAAAGACGGAATTAAAAGAAAAACGTTTGAGGTTGTTGCGGATAACGTAAGCTTCTGCGGCTCAAAGAGCGAAAGCGGCAGCACAGCACCAAGAGCAAACGACGCTGCTCCTGCTTTTTCTAATGGTGATATTGACGATTTTTCAGCATCTGCTGATGATGACGAATTACCATTCTGATTTAATTTGAATTAACGCGCTCAGGCGCTATCTATTACTATTAAGGAGGAAACTAAAATGGCATACGATAAAGCTGAAAGAGGCTCAGGCCGTCCTAACAAAAAGGGCAGAAAGAAAGTTTGCGCATTCTGTGTTGAAAAAGTTGACACAATCGATTACAAAGATGCAGCAAAGCTTCGTCGTTATACATCTGACAGAGCAAAGATTCTCCCTCGCCGTGTAACAGGCACATGTGCTTACCACCAGAGAGAGCTCACAACTGCAATTAAGAGAGCAAGACACATTGCTCTTCTTCCATACACAGCAGACTAATAGTCAGAGCAATTTAAAACAACAAAACCTGCATTTACAGAATGCAGGTTTTTTATTTTTTTAATTATTATTTTCCTTATTCGACTTGAAATAACAATGCTTATGTGGTAGTATATCGTAACTAAAAGAAATGGGTGGAAAAATCTTGAAAAAAAAGTGTGCTTTAAATATAACGGCAATTGCTTTTGTTTTAGGCGTGCATGCGTTGCTGTGCTTTATATATAACAAAATATATTTTTCTGACGGTGCCTACCTTTGGGGCGATTTAGAGGGCGTGCTCAAAATAGTGGTTATGGTGCTTATGTTTTTGGTGTCACCTGTGTGCTACTATATTTCCGGCAGAATTTTTACACGCTTTGCCAATAGGAAAATTTATATAATAACGCTCTGGGTTATATTTGCATTGCTTTCCGTGTTGGGTGTGGTAGCTATTTTTAAGCCTGAATTCCAGTATTTTTATCAGATTGTAAATTCACCGTCTTATATGTACTACCTTTTGTTTAAGGATAGCGCTCTGTACATTGCCGTACCTGCAATGGTCATTACAGGTCTTTTTCCGGCTATGTTTTCAAGAAACGGCTACGTAAGAAAGAAAAGACAAAAGAATGAAATTACAATGGAAGAATTAAACGAAAAATTAGAAGAAGGAAATAAATAAAAAGAAGTAAGGTTACGCCTTACTTCTTTCTTTTTTTAAGCTTTTATTTGTTATAAAATTAAGAACAAAATTGAGAGTGAATAACACAATGCCGACAATTATTCCAAAATGCACGCTGCCCGAAAAAAGCTCTGTGCCTAAGGAATTAAAATTACTTAACGCTATGCTGTAAAGAATAGGGGCGATAATAAAGCACAGCGCAGAGCCTGCACAAAGAATACAGTTAATTGTTGCCTTGAGTGACGGTGCAGAAATTAAAATGAAAACAAAATTCAAAACACCGAAAACAACTGCTAAATAAAGCAAGAGCAACGAGGTGAAAATCATAGCAAAGCTTATACCGAATACGTCTAACTTAACTAAACTTAAAAGTGAACCCCACTTAATGTTGAGAAGACTGTTAAGTGTAAAATCCAACAATGTAATTTTACTCGTTTCGTTGCTTAAAAACGGCAGGTTGAATATGTAAGAGGCAACAGGTAAAATAAGTACTACCAACGGAACAAACGTGAAAATAAATCTTATTATCCGTAATTTGTTTCCGAAAAGGGAACTTTTAAAGTTACCTGTAAAAACTCTGAATTTTGACCAAGCTGCCTCTGCCTTTTTTGCATCTGCTTCAAGCATATTTTCCCAGTCATAGTTTGGTATGTTTACGCCGCAAAAAGGACATTCAGCCTTTATGTGCCAAAAATTCAAGTGCTTATAACAGTGGGGACAATTAGCCATAATGACACCTCTGTAGTAATATCAATAATCTAAAACCCTGAGTACGTTTTTAATTTCAAGACCGAGGGCTGCAATTTTCTCTCTTGCTGCCTTTTCGTTCATTAAAGGTGTAACAAAAGCAATTTCATTTTTGCTTTCACCGTCGTAGCTTAAAAGCTGTGCGCCGTCAAATGCAGCCTCAATTGCGGCAGCGGCAGCATCATAAGCAGAAACTGCAGCTCTCACGTAAAGTGAGGAGCTTTGCTCTAAAGGATTCACAACGTAATCCTTTTCGTATGCCTCCCAGCCGATAAGCTTTCTTCTCTCAGTGTGCTTTGCACAGTCAATAACATCTGCAACAACGGCACTTGCGGTAGGGAATTTACCTGCGCCTCTGCCGTAAAATACAACGTCGCCAACAGCATCACCTCTTACAAGTATTGCATTGAAAACGTCTGTTACAGAAGCTAACTGACATCCATTCTTTATAAGGGAAGGGCCAACCGTTGCAGAAATTTTGTTTGAATCCTGCTTTTTTGCGCGGCCAATAAGCTTTATTACGCCGCCCCAAGCCTTTGCAAATTCTACGTCTTCTTTAGCTATAGTTGTAATACCCTCTGTTTCAACCTCGTCAGGGAAAACATGTTTGCCAAAGCAAAGTGAAGCGAGTATACAAATTTTTCTTGCAGCATCATGACCTAAAATATCTGCAGAAGGGTCTCTTTCAGCGTAACCGTTTGCCTGAGCTAACTTAAGCGCTTCTTGGAATTCCATACCCTCGTCAATCATCATTGTAAGAATAAAGTTTGTTGTGCCGTTAAGAATACCTGCAACCTCAGAGAATTCATTTGCAGAAAGGCATTGGTTAATTGGTCTTATAACCGGAATACCGCCGCCAACGCTAGCCTCAAACAAGAAGTTAACGTTATTCTTTTTTGCTAATTCCAAAAGCTCGTAGCCCTTTGCAGCAACAAGCTCCTTGTTGGAGGTAACTACGCTTTTACCCGCTTCAAGACATTTTGAAACGAAATCGAAGGCAGGGTTTAAGCCGCCCATAGTTTCAACAACTATATCTACGTCCTTATCGTTTAAAATATCGTTAAAATCCTTTGTAAAAAGCTGTGATAACTGATGTGTTGAAAAATCACGGATATCAAGAATATGTTTAACGTCAAGCGTTTTTTGACCGCATCTTTCTTCAATGGTTTTTTTGTTTTTCAGGATTAATTCGACAACACCTGAGCCAACTGTGCCGAAACCCATAACAGCAACCTGCATTTTTTACACCCCTAAATTTACTTGAAATTACATTTATATAACATTTTACCATAAGTTAAATGGAGAATAAAGAGTTTTTTACAATTTTTTTTAAAAAAGTTTAATATTGTTAAAATTTTATGTCAAATATGTAATTTCCATTGTATTCTTATGAAAAAAGGTATAATATATAAGAGTAAGTTTCTAATAGTTTTTTGGAGGAGAAAAATGGATAACGTAATAGAAAAAAGACGGGCGTTTATAATTAACTTTGTATATGCTGTAATTTGCGTTGGCTTGTTTTTCGTTTTTATGAAATTCTGCCTTGGTACGCTGGCGCCGTTTATAATTGCATTTATTCTTGCGTTTGTGTTACAGCGACCAATTAAATTTTTACAGAAAAAACTTCATCTTAAATCACACGGCATCATATCATTTTTGTTGGTGCTGCTTGTGGTGCTGCTTGTAGCGGCTGTGTTGTCTGTTGCAATCTTTATTATTTTTAACGAGCTTAAGGATTTTGCTGATTACTTAACAAGTCAGTTTTCTTCTGTTGATGAAATAATTGAAACACTCAAAACATATGTTATGAGTGTTGTTGTCCGCTTGCCGGAGGGTATAAGGGGTACTGTAAGTGGTTACGTAACAAATGCGTTCAACTCTTTCGGTAACGGACAAACCAATCTCGATTTATCTATGCTTTCTGCACCATTAAGCGGTGCGTGGAGCGTTGTTAAAAGCTTGCCGTCTGTAATACTTGCTTGCGTTGTTGCGGTTGTATCTTGCTTTTTCGTTGCAGCAGATTACGACAAAATAAAGGAGCTGTTTTTGGGCTTCTTCAAAAAAGAAAAAAGAGATTATATTGTTAAAACCAAAAGAACTGCAACAAAAGCTATTGCCAAGCTTTTGAAGGCTTATGTTTCAATTATGGCAATAACCTTTGCAGAAATGTTCTTAGGTCTTTTCCTGCTTAAGCTTATAGGCGTTTACGACGGCAGCTATATAGCGATTATTTCTTTTGTTACCTGTATTATAGATATTATTCCTGTGCTCGGAACAGGTACCGTGCTTATTCCATGGGCTGTTTACAACCTTATCTTCGGTAATTTCGGAATGGGTATAGGTCTTATTGTGATTTATGCTGTTATTACAGTAATAAGGCAAATTGTGGAGCCTAAGCTCGTAGCAAATCAAGCAGGGCTGCCTGCGATAATTACCATCATGGCAATGTTCCTGGGCGTTCGCATATTCGGTGCTTTTGGAATTATAATTCTTCCGTTTACAGTAATCATTTTAAAATTGCTTTATGACGAGGGCATATTTTCTTCAACTCAGAAGGTGAGTAACGCATCTGTAAAGGAAGGTACAAAAAAATCTTCTAAGGGGAAGAAAAATGATTGATTACGGCTACAGCGATATTCATTCGCACGTTTTGTGGGGTGTAGATGACGGCGCTGAGGATATGGAAACCTCAATTGAATTGTGCAAATTGGCACATGAGACGGGTACCGATTTTCTTTTTCTAACACCTCACATAATAAATTGGTCAGATGCAAGCTTGCTTTATGACCTTCGTGAAGCAAAAACAGAGTATCTTCAAAACGTGCTTTATGATGAGGGTGTTGAACTCAAATTATACAAGGGTTTCGAAATACTTTGTGATGACGACATTTTTGACGTGAAATTTTTTGAGCCGTATACACTCAACAAATCGCGATATATTCTTATTGAGTTCGATTTCCGTTTTACTACGGAGGAGGACGTGGACGCCTGGTGCGATTACCTTATTTCGTGTGGACTTGTTCCGATAATTGCGCATCCCGAAAGATATGAGTTTGTAAAAAAAGACGTTTCCGTAATAGAACGACTTAGTGAAAAAGGGTGTCTTTTTCAACTGAACAGCGGCTCTGTGCTGGGTGTGTTTGGAGAGTATGAGGCGAGCGTGGCGCTAAAAATGCTTTTGTGCGGCTATGCCGATTTTTTAGGTTCCGATGCGCACGATTTAAGATGGCGTAATACAGATATGTATGTGTTTCTCAGAGATTATCCCGAGGCTGTGTCAGATGAGGTCCTGGAAAAAATCTTGTTCGAGAATCCGCAAAGGGTTGTAAACAATGAGCCTATAAAGCCCAAGAGGCTGAAATCCTTATTGGATTTGTAAAACAGTGCCATCAGGCAAAACAATATTGTGAAAAAGTTTAAAAAAAATTTAAAAATAATCGTTTTATTTCTTTTTTGGAAAAATAAATTCAAAACTATGTGATATTATATCTACGAACAAAGAATAAGGAGGAAATATTTATGGGTGATATGTTAGTTTCTTTGTGGTCAATTATGGCAAACTTCGGTTTCGATACAGGCGACCTTGCAAATAAAATCGGTAACATTATTGCAAAGGACCAGGATGGTGATTACACAGGTGTTCTTGCACCAATTGCTGAAGTTCCACTTGTTGGTACAATTATTGGTCTCTTCGCAGATATCGGTAGTTCAGCAGGTCAAGCAACACCTACAACTATTTCTTAATGCGGAAAAGAATTTAGTTAGTTTAGAGAGTGTGGGTTACTGCACTCTCTTTGTGTTTTTATCCTGTTTTAGCTTGAGTGTGGGTTGATTTATATGTTATATATATTATAGTATTATATTACATTATAATATATAGCGTCAGAAAGAGGTTTTTTTGTGAGTAAGAAAAATAATAAGCTTGACAGTAAAAGCAAACAGCTTATAATTGCTATATTTGTCGTTTTAATTCTTTTAACCTTTTCGGCAGTTATGTTAATTGCAGCATTTAATTATAGCGAGTCAAATAACGAGGTGCCCACGACAACCGTGCCTTCAACAAACATGAATTTACCGGAAAGCACCACCGCACCTTCAGGCGGAGCGGTTACTGGAAGTAACGCTACCAACGCTACCCCTTCGCAGGCGGTAAGTCAAACACAGCAGCAACAAGAGGTAATCTCAGTTGAGGGGCTTGAGGAATTTACAAAAACAGGTGACAACCATATTTCAGATTCCCCGGACAATGAGTTTATAAAGCTCATTGTTGAAAAAAGAAAGATTGACCCTGAGTTGCTCGTTGCAATATACGCTGTGCCGGATTTAGGTAACAACTTTGTTTTAGAGTTTGATGATAAGCGTGATGAAAACGGTGAAATTATAAAAAGTCCAAAAACCTTAAAACGAATCTATCACATAAATAAGGAGCGTAATATTACGGTTGCAACAGGTAAACCAACAGGTAACGAGGGTGTTGATTATGGTACAAGCCTTATGACTTATTATCTTGTAACCGATGTCGTAATGCCTGAATTCCCGGAATATTTTAGCGACATTGAATAAATTGTTGTAATTCGAGAAAAAACACAATATTTAGTGTAAAAAAACCGCTATGCAACATTCACAAAAAAATATTTAAAAATTCTTAAAAAATGCTAAAAAAACTATTGCAATTTTAAAAGTAATGTGGTATCATACTAGGGCACGCGAAAGAGCGTGTCCTATTTTCATGCTCTTTTTTGCGTAAATGATATGCGTTGATGCGGGAGGTGGCTGCCTTTAAGGTAGGGAATTTCCGCGGAGTATGTCCGATTTTAAACCGGGCGATTAAAAATACTATGCAAGCCGTTTTGCCTAACTTAACTGAGGCTTTCGGCGTTGTGTAGAGCGTAAGTTTTTCCCGGAAGTTTATTCCGTTTTTTTAACGGAGTGAGCGAACACCCCGGGCGAGTTGTTAAAAATTTACGAAGCCCGCCAAAATTTATAGGAGGCGTTTAGAAATGGCAGTTAAGGAAAAAATCAGAATCAGACTCAAGGGTTACGACCACAACGTTGTTGACAAGGCAGCAGAAAAGATTGTTGAAACAGCAAAGCGCACAGGCGCACAGGTTTCAGGTCCTATTCCGCTCCCAACTGAGAAGGAAGTTGTTACAATTCTCAGAGCTGTTCACAAGTACAAAGATTCTCGTGAGCAATTCGAACAACGTACTCATAAGAGACTCATTGACATTCTCAGACCTTCAAACAAAACTGTTGAAGCTCTCACAAGTCTTGATCTCCCAGCTGGTGTTGATTTTGAAATCAAGCTTTAATCCGATAAAAGCTTGGTTTTGAATATACCTATTATATATAGGTGTTTCAGGTCATGTTGGGGTGAGCCCAACCAATAATCTGATAGGAGGAAAAAAATTATGAAAAAAGGTATTATCGGAAAGAAAATCGGCATGACTCAGGTTTTCGATGAAAAGGGTAACATGATTCCTGTTACTGTTATCGAAGCAGGTCCATGCGCAGTTGTTCAGAAGAAGACAACTGAAAACGACGGCTATGAAGCTGTTCAGCTTGGCTACGGCGACATGAAGGCAACTAAAGTGAACAAGCCAATGGGTGGTCACTTTAATAAAGCTGATGTTGCTCCGAAGAAAGTTCTTAAAGAATTTAGACTCGCTGATACTTCAAGCATCAACGTAGGCGACATCATCAAGGCGGACATCTTTGCTGCAGGTGAATACGTAGACGTTGTAGGTACAAGCAAGGGTAAGGGTACTGCAGGCGTTATTAAACGTTGGAACTTCGGCAGACTCAGAGAATCACACGGTACAGGTCCTGTTGCAAGACACGGCGGTTCTTTAGGTGTTATTGACCCGGCTCGTATTTTCAAAGGCAAGAAGATGGCAGGTCACCTCGGTTCAGAGCGTGTTACTGTTCAGAATCTCAGCGTAGTAAAAGTTGACAGTGAAAACAATCTTATCGCTATCAAGGGTTCAGTTCCCGGTCCTAAGGGCGGCATCGTTGTTATTGCTGACAGCGTAAAGAAAGCGTAAGGAAGGAGTGTAACAGATGAGTAAGTTATCAGTACTTGATATGGCAGGCAAGAAGGTTTCTGACATTGAGCTTAAGGATTCTATCTTTTCAATCGAACCAAATATGTCAGCAATGCATCTTGTTGTTGTTAGCTATTTAGCAAATCAGCGTCAGGGCACTCAGTCCACAAAAACTCGTTCAGAGGTTAGTGGTGGCGGTAAAAAGCCATGGAGACAAAAGGGTACAGGTCGTGCAAGACAGGGTTCTACAAGATCACCTCAATGGTATCACGGTGGTATCGCTCTTGGTCCAAAGCCTCGCACATACGGCATTGACGTTAACAAAAAGGTTAGAAGACTTGCAATGAAGTCTGCTCTTTCTTCAAAGGTTGCAGCAGATGAAATGATAGTTCTTGACTCTGTTAAGCTCGATGAAATCAAAACAAAAGAAATGGCTAAGGTTTTCGAGGCTATCAAAGCTCAAAAGAAGGTACTCGTAGTTCTTCCTGAAAATAACGAGGTTATCTACAAGAGCACAAGAAACATTGAGGGTGCAAAGGTTTCTACCGTAAACACACTTAATGTATATGACATTCTTAATTGCGATACAATCGTTGTTCTTAAGGATGCTGTTACAAAAATTGAGGAGGTATATGCATAATGAAACTGGCACAAGACATTATCATTAAACCTATCATCACAGAAGATTCTATGATGGGTATTGCCTCAAAGAAGTACACATTTAAAGTTGCTACTGATGCTAACAAGCTTGAAATTGCAAAAGCAGTTGAGGAGCTTTTCGGCGTAAAGGTGGCAAAGGTAAATACAATCAATGTCAGCGGTAAGTACAGAAGATACGGCGTTCACGAGGGCTACAAGGCTTCTTGGAAAAAGGCTATCGTAACACTTACTGAAGATCCAAAGACAATTGAGTTCTTTGACGGCTTGATGTAATCTGTAAGAAAATAAAACTATAATAAAATATACCCAATGGTATAGTATGGAGTTGACATTCTCCGCAAAGCCATATTAGGAGTGTGAATAAAATGTCTATTAAAGTTTACAACCCGACAACAAACGCTCGTCGCGGTATGTCGGTTACAGATTATTCAGAACTTTCAAAAGTTGCTCCGGAAAAAAGTCTTTTAAGACCTCTTAAAAAGAATTCCGGTCGTAACAACTACGGTAGAATTACAGTTCGTCACCACGGCGGCGGTAACCGTAGAAAGTACAGAGTAATCGATTTCAAGAGAACAAAGTTTGACGTTGAAGCAACTGTTAAAACTCTTGAATATGATCCAAACCGTTCAGCTCACATCGCTCTCATTGAATATGCAGACGGTGAAAAGAGCTACATCCTCGCACCTGTAGGCCTTAAGGTAGGCGACAAGGTTGAGGCAGGCCCACAGGCAGATATTAAGCCGGGTAATGCATTACCTCTTACAAATATCCCTGTTGGTACATTTATCCACAACGTAGAGCTTTACCCTGGTAAGGGCGGCCAGCTTGCAAGAGCTGCAGGTAATGCTGCTCAGCTTATGGCTAAGGAAGGCGTTTACGCTCTTCTTCGTCTCCCATCAGGTGAGCTTAGAAACGTTCCTGTAAATTGCATGGCTACTGTTGGCCAGGTTGGCAATACAGACCACGAAAACGTTAAAATCGGTAAGGCTGGTCGTACACGTCACCTTGGTATCAGACCTACAGTACGTGGTTCTGTAATGAACCCGAACGACCACCCTCACGGTGGTGGTGAAGGTAAGTCACCAATCGGTCGTCCAGGTCCTGTTACTCCTTGGGGTAAACCGGCTCTTGGTTATAAGACTCGTAAAAAGAAAAAAAGTTCAGATAAGCTTATTGTAAAGCGTATCAACGACAAGTAAGCCGGAAAGGAGCATAATTTATGAGCAGAAGCGTTAAAAAAGGACCTTTCGTGCAACCTAAGTTACTCGAAAGAGTTCAAAAAATGAATGAAAACGGCGAGAAAATCGTGCTCAAAACATGGAGCAGAAGTTCAACAATCTTCCCAGATTTCGTTGGTCATACTTTTGCAGTTCATGATGGTCGTAAGCATGTTCCGGTTTATGTAACTGAAGATATGGTTGGCCATAAGCTCGGTGAATTCGCACCAACAAGAACCTTTAAAGGTCATGCAGGTTCAAAAACTACTAAAGGTAGATAATCGGTTGAAAGGAGTGTGTAACAATGGAGGCAAATGAAATGATGGTTGAAGCTACTGCGAAAGCAACTTATTTAAGAATTGCTCCTCGTAAAGTTCAGATAGTATTAGACCTTATTAGAAATAAGCCTACAGATGAAGCATTAGCAATTCTCAAGCACACACCGAAGGCCGCTTGTGAGCCGCTTGAGAAGCTTCTTAAATCTGCAATTGCAAATGCAGAGGTTAAAAATATGGATGTAACAAGACTTTATGTAGCAAAGTGCTGGGTTTGCCAGGGTCCTACTCTTAAGAGAATCAGACCACGTGCAAGAGGTAGCGCTAACCGCATAAACAAGAAAACATCTCACATTACCCTTGTAGTAAGGGAAGCAGAATAAGCGAGAGGAGGAAATTGAGATGGGACAAAAAATTAATCCTACCGGTTTAAGAATCGGTGTTATCAAAGATTGGGAATCTCGCTGGTATGCTAAGAAGGGTGAGTTCGGCGATAATCTTGTTGAAGACAATATGATTCGTGAATACCTTCTCGAAACACTTGCACCTGCAGGTGTTCCAAAAGTAGAAATCGAAAGAGACCCAAAAAGAATTCGTATTAACATTTTCTGTGCTAAGCCTGGTATCGTAATCGGTCGTGGCGGTGCAGAAATCGATAAGCTCAAGGAAACAGTTAAGAAAAAGCTTAATACTGAAAAAGACGTTTTCATTAACATCACAGAAATTAAGCAACCTGACCTTAATGCTCAACTTGTAGCAGAGAACATTGCTGCTCAGCTTGAAAAGCGTGTATCTTTCCGTCGTGCTCTTAAGCAATCAATCGGCAGAGCTATGAAGTTAGGCGCAAAGGGTATCAAAACACAAGTTTCCGGTAGAGTTGGCGGTGCTGAAATTGCTCGTACAGAGAGCTATCATGAAGGTACTATTCCGCTTCAAACAATCCGTGCTGATATCGACTATGGTTTTGCAGAGGCAAAAACAACTTACGGTCGTCTTGGTGTTAAGGTTTGGATTTACAACGGCGAAATTCTTCATGAATCCCGCAGAGGTAAAAGGGAAGGAGGAGCCAAGTAATGTTATTACCAAAAAGAGTTAAATATCGTCGCGTTCAGAGAGGCCGTCTTAAGGGCGTTGCTCACAGAGGAAACAAGGTTAGCTATGGTGATTTCGGTCTTCAGGCTCTCGAACCCGCATGGATTACATCAAATCAAATCGAAGCTGCCCGTATTGCTATGACAAGATATATCAAACGTGGTGGTAAGGTTTGGATAAAAATCTTTCCTGATAAGCCGATTACAGAGAAACCGGCTGAAACTCGAATGGGTTCAGGTAAAGGTTCACCCGAATATTGGGTAGCAGTCGTAAAACCGGGCAGAATTATGTTCGAAATCGGCGGCGTTAGTGAAGAGCTTGCGAGAGAAGCTATGCGTCTCGCAGCCAACAAACTTCCAATTAAATGTAAGTTTGTTGTAAAGGCAGAACAGGATGGTGACAAGCAATGAAGGCAAGTGAATTAAGAAAACTCTCTCAAGCGGAGTTGGATGCTAAACTCCTTGAACTTAAGAAAGAACTCTTTAATCTTCGTTTTCAACAAGCCATCAATCAGCTTGACAACCCGATGAGAATAAGTGCAGTTAAGAAAGACATCGCAAGAGTTATGACTCTTATCCGCGAAGCTCAGCTTAACGGCCAGAATTCTTGATTACGGAGGGCAATTAAATGAGTGAAAGAAATTTAAGAAAAACCCGCGTTGGTATCGTTACAAGCGATAAAATGGATAAAACAGTAGTTGTATCTGTTAAGGACAGGGTTAAACATCCACTTTACGGCAAAATTGTCAACAACACACTCAAGCTTAAGGCTCACGATGAGAATAACGAGTGCGGAATTGGCGACCGTGTTATGATTATGGAAACACGCCCACTTTCAAAAGATAAGAGATGGCGTGTAGCTGAAATTATTGAGAAGGCTAAATAATTTAGTCAATTAAAGGAGGCATTCACTGTGATACAGCAGCAGAGTTACCTCAAGGTTGCCGACAACACGGGCGCAAAAGAAATTATGTGCATTCGTGTATTAGGTGGCTCAGGTAAGAGGTATGCCAATATCGGTGATGTTATCGTGGCTAGTGTCAAGAAAGCAGCACCCGGTGGCGTTGTAAAAAAAGGTGATGTGGTAAAGGCTGTAGTTGTTCGTACAAAGAGCGGTGTTCGTCGTAACGACGGTACTTACATCCGTTTTGATGAAAACGCAGCAGTTATCATTAAAGAAGATAAAAACCCAAAGGGTACCCGTATTTTCGGGCCTGTAGCAAGAGAGCTTCGTGAGAAAGAATATCTCAAGATTCTTTCACTTGCTCCGGAAGTACTTTAATTGGAGGTACACAAATGAGTAATAAAGTTCACGTTAAAACAGGCGATGAAGTAATCGTTATTCAGGGTAAAGACCGTGGCGTAAAAGGTAAGGTACTTCAAGTATCTCCTTCAGAAGGCAAGGTTATCGTTGAAGGCGTTAACATCGTTTCAAAGCATGTAAAGCCTCGCAAGATGGGCGAAGCAGGCGGCATTATTAAGGCTGAAAGTGCTCTTTATGCTGATAAAGTTCAACTTATCTGTCCTAAATGCGGTCAACCTACAAGAGTAGGTCACGTTATCGAAAACGGTAAAAAAATGAGAGTCTGCAAGAAAGCTTCTTGCGGCGCAAAGTTTGAATAAGGGAGGGACATGACTAATGGCAGCAAGACTTAAAGAAATGTATAAAAACGAAGTAGCTCCACAGCTTATGAAGAAATTCAATTATAAGAGTGTCATGGAAATCCCGAAGCTTGATAAAATCGTTATCAACATTACATCAGGCGAGATTAAGGATAACTCAAAAATTCTTGATTCTATTATAAGCGACTTAAAGCAAATCACAGGTCAGACTCCTGTAGTTTGTAAAGCAAAGAAATCTGTTGCTAACTTCAAACTTCGTGAAGGTATGGATATCGGTGCAAAGGTTACTCTTCGTGGTGACAGAATGTACGAATTCCTTGACAGATTCTTCAACTTAGCTCTTCCGAGAGTTCGTGACTTCAGAGGTATTAACCCGAACTCATTCGACGGTAGAGGTAACTATTCAGTGGGCGTTAAGGAACAACTTATCTTCCCTGAAATCGAATACGACAAAATCGACAAGGTTCGTGGTATGGATATCAGCTTTATCACAACCGCAAAAACAGACGAAGAAGGCCGCGAACTTTTATCTCTTCTCGGCGCTCCGTTTGCTAAGTAAGGAGGGTTATCATGGCTAAGACATCTATGAAAGTTAAACAGGCTAGACCTGCTAAATATTCAACAAGAGCTTACAACAGATGCAAGATTTGTGGCAGACCACACGCATATCTCCGTAAGTACGGCGTATGTCGTATCTGCTTCAGAGAACTTGCTCATGCGGGCCAGATACCCGGTGTTAAAAAGGCAAGCTGGTAATAGAGCAGTTGCAAAAGGAGGAAATACGGCATGCAGATTACTGATTCAATTGCTGATATGCTTACAAGAATCCGTAATGCGAATTCAGCAAAGCACGACACAGTGCAAATTCCGGCATCTAACATCAAGAAGGCAATTGCTCAGATTCTTGTAGATGAAGGTTATATAAAAAGCTTTAAAGTAATCGAAGACGGTAAACAAGGCGTTATTGAGATTGCTCTCAAATACGGTCCTAACAAGTCTCAGGTTATTACAGGCCTTCGCAGAGTTTCTAAGCCCGGACTCCGCATTTATTCAAATTGTGAGGATATGCCAAAGGTTCAAAACGGTCTTGGTATTGTTATCCTTTCAACATCAAAGGGCATTATGACAGACAAGGACGCTCGTAAAGCTAATGTTGGCGGCGAGGTTCTCGCATACATCTGGTAAGGAGGTACAGTACTATGTCAAGAATAGGCAGAGCACCAATAGCTGTTCCGGCTGGTGTAGAAGTTAAGATTGACGGCAGCACTGTTACCGTTAAAGGTGCAAAAGGCACTCTTTCCAGAACAGTTAACAGTAACATGAACGTCACTCTTGCAGACGGTGTAATTACAGTTACACGTCCAAACGATTCAAAAGAAAATCGTTCACTTCATGGCCTTACACGTACACTCATCAACAATATGGTTGTTGGTGTAAGCGAAGGCTTCTCAAAGGAACTCGAAATCAATGGTATTGGTTACCGTGCAGCAAAGCAAGGCAAAGACCTCGTTTTAAACATTGGTTACTCACACCAAGTTGTTATGCCTGAAATCGACGGCATCACAATTGATGTTCCGGCTCCAAACAAAATTATCATTTCCGGTCCTGACAAGCAAAAGGTAGGTCAGTTTGCTGCTGAAGTTAGGGGCAAGAGACCTGCGGAGCCTTACAAGGGTAAAGGTAACAAGTACATTGATGAAGTTAACCGACGTAAGGAAGGTAAAGCAGGTAAGGGCGGTAAATAATCCGCAAAATCGTAAAGAGGTGAAGAAAAAATGGTACAAAGACCGAACACCAATAAAGCAAGGGTTCAGCGTCATAAAAGAGTTCGTGGCAAGATTGTTGGTACAGCAGAATGCCCACGTCTCAATGTATTCCGTTCTCTTCAGCATATCTATGCTCAGTTGATTGACGACGTAGCAGGTGTAACACTTGTTTCAGCTTCAACTGTTGAGAAAGACTTCAAAGATTACGGCGGAAACAAAGACGCAGCCTTTACTGTAGGTAAGTTATTAGCAGAACGCGCAGCGGCAAAAAACATCAAAGACGTTGTTTTTGACCGTGGCGGATACATTTATCACGGCCGTGTTGAGAGCTTGGCCGAAGGCGCTCGTGAGGGCGGCCTCAACTTCTAAGAGAATGGGAGGAATTACTTTTGGCTAAATTCGAAACAGCTCAAAAAGAAAACGAACTTCAAGAAAGAGTTGTCGCTATTAACCGTGTTTCAAAAACAGTTAAGGGCGGTCGTATCTTCAAGTTTGCTGCTCTCGTAGTTGTTGGTGACGGCAACGGAACAGTAGGCTTCGGTCTCGGTAAATCCGGTGAAGTTCCGGATGCTATCCGTAAGGGTATCGAGGACGCAAAGAAGAACCTTGTTAAGGTTTCTCTTAAGGGTACAACAATTCCACACGAAGTTATCGGTAAATTTGGCGCAGGTGTAGTACTTCTTAAGCCTGCAGCACCAGGTACTGGTGTTATCGCTGGTGGTCCTGTTCGTGCAGTTGTTGAAACAGTTGGTATTAAGGATATTCGTGCGAAGGCTCTTCGTTCAAACAATCCTTGCAACGTTGTTAGAGCAACTATGGACGGTCTCAAACAGCTTCGTAATGCAGAAGAAGTTGCTAACATCCGTGGCAAATCAGTAAAATATTTTAAAGATTAAGGAGGGTGGCTTAAATGGCTAACGTTAATGTAAAACTTGTAAAAAGTCTTATCGGCAGCAAAAAAGACCAAATTGCCACCGCTCATGCATTAGGTCTTCGCAAAATAGGGGATGTATCTTCACAACCTGATAATCCTCAGACTCAAGGCAAAATCAAAAAAATTGCCCACCTTATTAAGGTGACAGAAGAATAAGCAAGGAGGTGCTCAAAATGAAGCTTCACGAGCTTTCACCCGCAGCTGGCTCCAAGAAGTCAGTAAAGCGTATCGGTAGAGGTCCTGCATCTGGTCAGGGTAAAACAGCCGGTAAGGGTCACAAAGGTCAAAAGGCGCGTGCAGGTCGCGGTATGCGTCCTGGTTTTGAAGGTGGTCAAATGCCTTTACAAAGACGCCTTCCAAAAAGAGGTTTTGTTAATATTTTTGGTAAAGAGTTTGCTATTGTTAATTTAGCTGCTCTCGAAAACAAGTTTGAAGATGGTGCTGTAATTGATATCGAAGCACTTAAGAACGCAGGACTTGTTAATAAAACACTTGACGGTGTTAAGGTACTCGCTCACGGCGATATCACAAAGAAATTTACAGTCAAGGTAAATGCTTATTCTGATGCAGCCAAGGCAAAAATTGAAGCTGCTGGAGGAAAGGCAGAGGTGATTTGACATGTTTCAGACACTTGCTAACGCATGGAAAATCCCCGATTTAAGAAAGAAACTTTTATTTACGGCATTTATTATACTTATGTATAGAATTGGTTCAAACATTCCTGTTCCGTTTATCGATATGCCTGCTACAGGTCTTATCGATCCGGCAGGAGGAACAACCTTCTTAAACTACTTAAGTATGATGACCGGTGATGCATTCAACTACGGTACAATATTTGCTCTTTCAATTACCCCATACATCAACAGTTCAATTATTATCCAATTATTAACTGTTGCAATTCCTTACCTTGAAAGACTTTCAAAGGAAGGCGAAGAGGGTAGAAAGAAAATTGCAAAAATCACCCGTTGGGGCACACTTGTACTTGGTCTTCTTCAAAGTACAGCTTACTTTATTTACCTTAACGCAAAGAACTACGTTCTTTACCAAGGTTCAAGCAAAGCTATTGAAGTTTTCCAGGCATTCGTTATCATCTTTGTTCTCACAGCAGGTACAGCACTTGTTATGTGGCTCGGTGAACAAATCAACGACAAAGGTATTGGTAACGGTATTTCAATAATCCTCTTCGCAGGTATTATTTCAAGAATTCCTACTGAGGCTTCACTGCTCTTCAGCACAAACCCACAAGTAGGCAGCTACATCTCAAGAGGTGGCATTTATTACTTCCTCGCACCATTCGTTGTTGTGTGTTACATTCTTATGATTGCATACATTGTTTGGATGGATAATGCAGAGAGAAGAATTCCGGTTCAATACGCAAAAAGAGTTGTAGGCCGTAAAATGTACGGCGGTCAAAGCACACATATTCCAATTAAGGTTAATATGAGCGGTGTTATGCCAATCATTTTCGCAAGCTCAATTCTTTCTCTTCCACCAACAATCAATCTTTTTGTTGCTAACAAGATTACACGTGTTGATAACAAGTTTGACTGGGGCGATTTCTTCGAGTGGTTTGAGCCAACATCAGTTGTTTACGGTGTTCTCTACTTCTTAATGATTATATTCTTTGCTTACTTCTATGCAGCAATTCAATATAATCCGGTAGAAATGGCAAACAACATTCGTAAGAATAGCGGTATGATTCCCGGTATTCGTCCGGGTAAACCAACCTCAGACTACATCGGAAAAATTATTTCAAGAATTATACTTTTAGGCGCATTGCTTCTCAGCGTAGTTGCTTTGTTCCCAACAGTATTTACTCAACTTACAACATTGGCAAATGCAGGCATGAACATTACTCTCGGCGGTACCTCAATCATCATTATGGTTGGTGTTGCTCTTGAAACAGTTCAGCAGCTTGAAAGCCAAATGATGCTCCGTCACTACAAGGGCTTCCTTGATTGATAAAGAAAGGATGAAAGCTATGAAACTTATATTTCTCGGCGCACCCGGTGCCGGCAAAGGCACTCAGGCGGAGGTTATTTCAGAAAAATTAAGCATCCCAACCATTTCTACAGGCAACATCATTCGTGAGGCGCTTAAGAATGGTACAGAAATGGGACTTAAGGCTAAAGAGTTTATTGAGGCCGGTAAGCTTGTTCCTGATGAGGTTGTTATAGGCATCATTAAGGACAGATTAGCTGAAGGTGATTGTGCAAACGGATTCATCCTTGATGGCTTCCCGCGTACAATCCCACAGGCTGAGGCTCTTGACACAATGGGAATTATTATCGACAAGGTTGTTGATATTGAAGTTCCTGATGAAGACGTTGTAAACAGAATGTCAGGCAGACGTACCTGTAAAGGCTGTGGTGCTTCTTACCACATCCAAAATAAGCCATCAAAGGTTGAAGGCGTTTGCGACAGCTGCGGCGGTGAGCTTACCATTCGTAAGGATGACGCTCCTGAAACAGTTCTTGACAGATTAAACGTTTACCACGAACAAACCGAACCATTGAAGGATTACTATGAGAAATGCGGAAAGCTTCGCATAGTTGAAGGAACAAAGCCAATAGCTGAAATTACTTCAGAAATCCTTAAGGTATTGGAGGATTAAGCATGATAGTGCTAAAGAATGAACGCGAAATCAAGCTTATGCTTGAGGCTTGCAAAATTTCTGCAGAGGCACTAAAGATTGCAGGTGAAGCGGTTGAACCCGGCGTTTCAACGTTCGAGCTTGACCAACTTGTTAAAAAGTTTATTGAAAGTAAAGGCGCAAGGCCAACATTCTTGAACTATAACGGGTTCCCTGCATCTGCATGCATTTCCATAAATGATGAAGTTATTCATGGTATTCCGAGTAAATCCCGCATTATTAAATCAGGTGATATAGTAAGTATCGACCTCGGAGCCTGTATCAATGGTTTTACCGGCGATACTGCCGCCACTTTCGGTGCAGGAGATGTGTCTCCTGAAGCGAAGCGGCTGATGGAAACAACCGAAGAAAGCCTCTACGTAGGTATTAAAAAGGCGGTTTCCGGCGGCAGATTAGGAGATGTGGGTGCTGCAATCCAAAGCTATTGTGAGGAGCGTGGCTACGGAGTGGTAAGAGAATATACCGGTCACGGTATTGGTGCTAACCTCCATGAAGAACCATCTGTACCAAACTACGGTACTCCCGGTAGAGGAATTCGTTTGGTACCCGGCATGACAATTGCCATAGAGCCCATGATAAATCAGGGCAAAGCATCTGTAAAAAATATGCCTGACGGTTGGACTGTTAAAACATCTGACGGTAAGCTTTCTGCTCACTTTGAGCATACAATTGCTATTACAAGTGGCGGACCGTTAATTATGACGAGGCTTTAAAGATGTTTGAGCGTGGCAACATAGTTCGTTCAATAAAAGGACGAGATAAAGGCAAATTATCAGTTGTTTTCAGTTACCAGGATAATAAGGTTTATATAGTAGACGGCAAGGAGCATAAATTAACTAAACCAAAGTTAAAAAATCCTAAGCACGTTGAAAGCTTAAAGCTTAATATTGATGAACGTTTTCTCGTAGGAAACGAAAGGCTGAGAAAAGAGCTGAACAGATTGAAAAACGAGATTTAATCAACGGAGGTATTTGTTATGTCTAAAGACGATATGATTGAAGTTGAAGGTAAGGTTTTAGAAGCGTTACCAAACACAACTTTTCAAGTTGAACTTGAAAACGGTCATAAAATTATTGCTCACATTTCCGGTAAGTTAAGAATGAACTACATTCGTATTCTTCCGGGTGATAAGGTAACGGTAGAAATGTCGCCATACGACCTTACACGTGGGCGCATCACATGGCGTTCAAAATGATTTAAAAGCGAAAGCTAAATTTTAGGAGGTATTCAAATGAAAGTCAGACCTTCTGTTAAGAAAATTTGCGAAAAATGCAAGGTAATTAAACGCAAGGGAAAAATCATGGTTATCTGTGAAAATCCTAAGCACAAACAGCGTCAAGGCTAATTGACGTAAACCATATTTGGAGGTGCAACTGACAAATGGCGCGTATTTCAGGTGTTGATTTACCAAGAGACAAAAGAATTGAAATCGGTCTTACTTATATCTATGGTATAGGTAACAAGACTGCACGCGACATTATTGCTGCTACAGGCATTAATCCTGACACAAGAGTTAAGGATCTTTCAGAAGATGATGTAGCAAAATTACGTGAATATATCGACCACAACGTTAAGGTTGAAGGTGACCTTCGTCGTGAGACAGCATTCGATATCAAAAGACTTGTTGAAATCGGTTGCTATCGTGGTGTTCGCCATCGTAAAGGTCTTCCTGTAAGAGGTCAGCGTTCAAAGACAAACGCTCGTACTCGTAAGGGACCAAAGAAGACGATAGCTAACAAGAAGAAATAAGTCGGGGAGGTATTAGAATGGCTACAAAAGCTACTGGCAAGAAAAGTGCCGGAACACGTAAGCGTCGTGAACGTAAAAATATTGAACGCGGTGCGGCTCATATCCAATCCACTTTCAATAACACGATAGTTACAATTACTGACACTCAAGGCAACGCAGTTTCTTGGGCAAGTGCAGGCGAAATGGCTTCAGAGGTTCTCGTAAGTCTACTCCATTCGCAGCACAAACAGCTGCAGAAACAGCTGCAAAGGTTGCTGTTGACCACGGTATGAAAACTATTGAAGTTTATGTAAAAGGCCCAGGTGCGGGTAGAGAGGCTGCAATCAGAGCATTACAAGTTGCAGGACTTGAAGTTACTCTTATTAAAGACGTTACTCCTATTCCT
>JAZNET010000060.1:0-4896 GCA_045588735.1 Acutalibacteraceae bacterium
AAAATATCACTGCAAATTTTAATTTGCAATACAACTTATACACACCGAAGAAAATATTTTCAGATGGGCATTATTGCATTCAAAGCCTATAACCCACTATGACACTTTCAAGCCGAAAGTGTCACTTTTTATACAAAAAAAACGGGAGGCACTTCATTACAAAGTGTCTCCCATAATTTTTAACTGTCCTTAGCAACCCCGCTCATTTTGCGATAGGATGTTTTTATTAATATAATTCATCAAGTATTTCAATTGCATGGGCAATGCAGCCGTTGTTGTTGGAGCGTGTTACGTGTGTTGCAACCGCAAGCGCTTCCTTGGAGCCGTTTTCGGGCACAAAGCCTGCATTTGCAGCCACAAGCATTTCAACGTCATTGTAGCCGTCACCTGCAGCATAGGTGTCTTTTTTGCTGCACCCAAGACTTTTTGCAAGCTTTAAAAGTCCCACGCCCTTATCAACGCCCTTTTTCATAATTTCTATGTAATCGCCGTCATTTCTTAAAAAGTTTACCTCCGGGTAGCTTTCAAGAAAATCCTGTATTTCTTTCGAGAATTCATTTGCTAAAATCATAACCTTTGTCCAGGGTCTTGGTGCATCTGTAACGTGCTTTACCTGCTCAAACGGAATGCTTTGGCTTGTAAAATGTCTTTTAGATTTTTCGTTTATGTTAATTGAGCATACCTTGTCAAAATTATAAAATTCAAATGCTACGGTAGGGTATTTGGCTAAAACAGCCTCAAAAGCTTTTATGCCCTCATCACCAATAGCCTCGTTAAAAATTATTTTGTTCTTTTCGTAATCGTAAGACATAGCACCGTTGCCTAAAAGCACGGGCGCATTTATATATTCGGGGTCGTAAAGGTGAAAGCCCTGGTGAATTCTACCTGTACAAACCGTAAAATAACCGCCCTCACTAATAAAATATTTAATTTTTTCAATAACGTCAGGGGTTATAATTCCCTCATCGTTTTTCAAAGTGCCGTCAAAATCACTTGCAAGAAGCACGTTTTTAAATTTCATAACAATCACCAAAGGAATTTTAGCAAATTATATAATAATTTTCAACAGCTTTTGGTTATTTTCTATTAAAATAAGCGGAAAAAATCTTGATATTAACAAGTGACAGTGTTATAATTTTATAGTATTTTAAGCGATATTTCATTATGTGAAGGTGAATAATTTTGAAAAGCAGAGAAGATATAAGAAACGTTGCCATTATAGCTCACGTTGACCATGGTAAAACAACGCTTGTTGACCAGCTTTTACACCAAAGCGGTATTTTCCGTTCAAACGAGCAGGTAGATGAAAGAGTTATGGACTCCAACGACCTTGAAAAAGAGCGCGGCATAACAATTCTTTCCAAAAATACAGGCATTCACTATAATGATGTAAAAATCAATATTGTGGACACTCCCGGCCACGCCGACTTTGGCGGTGAGGTTGAGCGCATTATGATGATGGTTGACGGTGTGCTTTTGCTTGTAGATGCTTTTGAGGGATGTATGCCTCAAACACGTTTCGTTCTTAAAAAGGCACTTGCTTTAGGTAAAAAGGCAATTGTTGTTATAAATAAAATTGACCGTCCCGGCGCAAGACCTGAAGAGGTAATAGACGAGGTTCTCGATTTATTTATAGACTTAGGCGCAACCGAGGAGCAAATTGAATTCCCTGTAGTTTTTGCTTCCGGCAGAGACGGCTACGCTTCTCTAGATATGTCTGCACGCGAGGGTGATATGAGACCGCTTTTAGATGCTATTTTAGAGCATATAGATGCCCCCGTAGGTGACGTTGACGGTCCTTTGCAAATTCTCTTTTCAAGCCTTGATTACGACGATTATCTCGGCAGAATCGGTGTTGGTCGTGTTGAGCGCGGCAGCGTAAAAGCAGGACAAACCGTTTCCATTTGCAAGCAAGACGGCTCTCACCAAAACGTTAAAATTGTAAAACTCTATCAGTTCGACGGCCTTAAAAGGGTAGAGGTAGAAAGCGCAAAAATGGGTGACCTTATTGCCGTTTCAGGTATTACAGAGCTTAACATAGGCGAAACAGCCTGCGACCCTGAGCACCTTGACCCGCTTCCGTTTGTTAAAATAGATGAGCCTACCATCTCTATGAACTTTATGGTAAACGACAGCCCCTTCGCAGGTAAGGAGGGTAAGTTTGTAACCTCAAGAAATATTCGTGCAAGACTCTTTAAAGAGGTTGAAACAAACGTTAGTATGCGCGTTGAGGAAACCGAAACAACAGATTCCTTCAAGGTTTCAGGCCGTGGTGAGCTGCATTTATCTATTCTCATTGAAACAATGCGCCGTCAGGGCTACGAATTCCAGGTTTCCCGTCCGCAGGTTATTTATAAAAACGACGAAGCAGGCAATCTTTTAGAGCCAATGGAGCTTCTTATTGTAGAGGTGCCTGAAAGCTACGTTGGGGCAGTTATGGAAAAAATCGGCTCACGTAAGGGCGAGCTTGAAAATATGGATGTGCGCGAGGGTGGCTCAACACACATAGAATTTAAAATTCCTGCGCGTGGACTTATCGGCTACCGTTCAGAATTTATGACGGATACAAACGGCAACGGTATTATGAATAACCTCTTCTTAGGCTACGAGCCTTATAAGGGAGATATTCAAATGCGTGAGCGCGGCTCAATTGTTGTTCACGAAACAGGTGAAAGCACCGGCTACGGACTTTTCAATACACAAGACCGCGGCAGACTTTTCATAGGCCCGGGCGTTCCCGTTTACGAGGGTATGATTGTTGGTGAGTGCGCAAAGAATGAGGATATTGTTTGTAATGTTTGTAAGAAAAAGCAAATGACAAACACACGTGCTTCCGGTAGTGATGACGCGCTTCGTTTAGTGCCGCATACCGTATTAAGCCTTGAGCAGTCTATGGAATTTATAGGTGATGATGAGTTAGTGGAAATCACACCCGAAAGCATCCGCTTAAGGAAAAAGATTCTTTCTAAGGAATTAAGAATGAAGCAGATGTTCAAAAATAAATAAAATCAACGAAAACAGGCACCAGCCGTAAGGAAGGTGCCTGTTGTTTCATTTGCGGCAGATGTTCAAACAGTTTTGTCTTGTAATATTTCATTGAACATATTTGCCCACTCCTGTGTGTTAAATTTAGAAACGTTGCGGTATAAATGAATTCCCATATCCTTTGCTCTTTCAATAAAAGCAGGGCTTTGCACTTCACCGGATGTAACCAGAAGCATTACTACGTGTTCACCGCCAAATCGTCGTGCAACGTCACATAATTTATACAGCTCCTTGTCATCAATACTGCCGTTTTTACACGAAACAAAAACGGGTGTAACGTCTTTCATAAGCATAACGTCAATTTCATTTTGTGTTATTGGTGCACCGTCGATAATGTTGTCCCAATTAATAGTAACACTCATTTGACAATCATTGAAAAATGGAAAAGAGTTGTTTTTATGGTTACGAGCTTCGAGCAAAAACTTTAACTCTAAAACGTTGCCCTGTTTTTTTATGCAATAGTGAAAAAATGGTGATTTATAGCTATATTTTATTAACGTATTAGTGCTGTGTAGTGTTACAAAATTGCTGTTTTCTAAAATTTTCAGAATTTTGTTGAAAAGCCTTCTCTCTCTTTCGGTGTATTCATAAAAATCTACAGTTGGAATTTGAATCGTGTCAGAGTCAAAGTTTTTTTCAATTTTAGTCAAAACAGTAATCATGTTGTTCCACTCAAGTGGAGATTTTTTTATTTCAAACCAAAGCTTATTTATATTTTCAAGCGTACAGCTTTCATCTGAACTTATATCACTCTGGGTTACTGTTCCGCCGTGCAGCTCAATTAACTCTGAAACGGTTATATTAGCGCGTGAGCCAATGAAAAATTTATCGTCATCATCACAATCCACAGCGTAATAGTTAAAATCAAAACGCTGAACAGATACTTTTTTTCTCAAACTGTCATCTAATTCAGCAATAAACGTAGCAATAGAAAAAATGGTTTCTTCATCACCACCGGTTAAATCAAGAATGCACTTGTCATCTTCTTCTATGTATTTGTGTAAAATGTTGGTTATATGCTCGTTTTCCTCAAGATTATAAAAATATATAGAAGGGGAATAATTACGCCTTTTAAAAATTCCTTCGTACTTTTGAATTTCAGCGCTCATGGTGTTTTCGCTGCCTACAAAAACAATTTTTTGTGGCTGCAGTCGTAAAGCGGCAACTACGTTTTCTATGGGCGAAGAATCAAAGCATTCAATTAAAGTCATATTACTTACCTCAAAAAATATAATTTCTTTTTTCATTTTAATACAGAAAACGACTTTTTTCAATCAAATTTCAAAAAAATAAAGACTACAGTTTCCCGTAGCCTTTGGAGCTGGAAACGTGACTCGAACACGCGACCTGCGCATTACGAATTCTGATTTCTGCGAGTTTGTGAAGTTTCACGAAGTGCCGTAAACGCCCACCGTGTCTATGTTTTCAGCACTTCTGCCTTTCGTGAGCTTTCATCAAATATCAATGAAATTGCACCATAATAAACACCAAATAAACACCAAACTCGCGTGTTTTAAATTGCAATGGTTACGCCCTCAGGCTGAGTACATATACCTGAATTATAATTGTGATATTCTTTCAAGGCTCTCTGCAGTTCTTCATTCTTTATGGCTGTAAACTCAACAGAGGATAAACCGCTGTTTTTAAACCGACCAACAGAATAATGATAACTGTCAGAGTCCTCATAATGCTTATTGTGTAAAATAGCCTTTATACGCCGCCAATCTCGTTGCAAGTGTCTTATTCCTTGTTTTCCTAAAGTTCCGCAATATGAAGCAGATACGCCCATATCAGAGGCTATTTGCTCTAAACTCTCACCTTTTAGACGGTTTCTGTATATAACGGCGCCCT
>JAZNET010000061.1:0-53466 GCA_045588735.1 Acutalibacteraceae bacterium
AATACTACACAAATTTACAATATACAATTGACTACAAAATTTTAATGTGATAAAATAGCAAGCAAGTTGAATAGCAGAGCAGATACCTCTTCACTATTCACTCTTAACTTTTACTTTATATTCGCAGGGGTGGCGGAATTGGCAGACGCGTTAGATTCAGATTCTAATGGTAGTACTACCTTGTGGGTTCAAGTCCCATTCTCTGCACCAAAAAAGAAGTAACTTTTGTCTACCAAAAGTTACTTCTTTTTTTATCCAAGCCGCAGGCTTGGCATATCATCACGCGCCAGCGTGTATATCATCGCCGTAGGCGCATATCATCAGCCGAAGGCTGTATTAACTGCGGCTTAATGATATACAACACTGCGTGTCGATGATATGCAATTCCTTCGGAATTGATGATATACAAGGCTTCGCCTTGATTTATGCACAAAAATGTGATATAATTTAACCGATAAATAAGAATTTGTAAGTTAGATAAATGGAGGCTCTTGTGAGGAAAGTAAAAGGCTACCTCTCACTCTTTTTGACAATGCTGAAAATAGGATTGTTCACCTTTGGCGGTGGATATGCCATGATCGCTCTGCTTGAAAATGAGTTCGTAGAAAAAAAGAAATGGCTTGAAAAAGATGAATTTTTGGATGTTGCGGCGATTGCCGAATCCACGCCCGGTCCTATTGCCATTAATGCAGCAACTTACATAGGATACAAAAAATCCGGAATGATTGGCTCAATGATTGCTACGCTTGGCATTTGTATTCCGTCTTTTGTTATTATCTATGCTATATCGCTGTTTTTTGATGCCTTTCTTTCATTAACATTGGTTGCGTACGCTTTCAAAGGGATTCAGATATGTGTGGTATATCTAATCCTTACAGCAGGGCTGAAGATGCTGAAGCAGATGAAGAAAACCACATTTAACATGATCATTATTTCGATAACACTTATCTGTATGATCGTATTTTCATTATTTGCTGTAAAGTTCTCAACGATATTTTACATACTGATTAGCGGAGCATGCGGTGTAGCGTTATATCTTCTCGGCAAAATCAGGAAGGAGGAAAGGCAATGATATATCTCGAATTGTTCTTAACCTTCCTTCAAATCGGTGCGTTTTCCTTTGGCGGCGGATACGGGATGATCTCTCTGATACGAGAAAAGGTTTTGATTCACGGTTGGCTTACCGAGGAAGAAATGCTCAATATGATTGCCGTAGCTGAATCCACTCCCGGACCGATCGCGGTTAATATGGCGACCTTCGTTGGCTCGTCACAAGGCGGTTTTCTCGGTGCGATCCTTGCTACGCTGGGTGTGGTATTGCCGTCATTTATTATCATTCTCATAATTGCAGCCCTGATACGCAACTTTATGAAATATGCGGGAGTAAAAGCGTTTCTCGGCGGTATCCGTCCGTGTGTTGTTGGCTTGATACTCGCAACGGCAATCACGATGTTTATGGGTACGGCAATCGGATTCAGTGGTATAGGAGATACACTTGCCATAGATTTTAATGGCATTATCATATTCGCCATATTGATATTAATCAGCATCGTAGCAAAGCTTGCATTTAAGAAAAAACCAACTCCGATACTGATGATACTCATATCGGCAGGTCTTGGTATGCTGATGTATTCATTATAAAGATTTTGATAAACAAATTCCAATTTGTCGAGTGCACAATTGGTGTACTTTTAGTCGTTCTTACCTATACTCACGCACCTTTTGGTCGCTTTTTCGCAAAAAAAGAGCTTCGCAATAGCGAGGCTCTTTTTTTATCCCATCCGAAGGATTGGTATGTAATCGCCGCGAGGCGAATGTAATCACCCAAAGGGTGTATGTAACCACGCGTGAGCGTGTATCTTTGCAATCCTTCGTATTGATTACATACATAACTTTGTTATGATTACATTCCGTTTTACAACGGATTACATACGCAACTAAAGTTGCGATTTCATACAAGGCTTCGCCTTGATTAGCTTCGCTTGATTTTAGTTTTTGTTTCTGTTATACTGTTTCAAGAGGTGAGAAGTGGCAGAATACAAAGAATGTTAACATCGTCTTGTATTACTATTGAAAAGAAAACAAGTGACAAATAACAAACCGCAATTCCTTGATATATAAGGAGTTGCGGTTATTTCTTTATGTTCCGAAAACTACGTTCCGTCTTTTCGGCAGTACTTCCCTGCAAAAAAGATTATTCGGCATTTAGGTACTTTTAGGGAATTAGTTCCCAAATTAGGCATATTTCACGAAATACTCTACACGCTACAATATGTTATTTTGCACTACAAAACACTGTTTGCTTTGTGAAAAACGTAGAAAAGAAAAAAATAGTGAAGTATTTGTCGATTTTTGTCATATATAAGTGAGGGAGTATGGACAATAGCAAAAATCTCAAAATACTTTTTTCATCCATCACAATAGTCCTTTTCATAGGATTAGATTTTGTTGAAATATCAAAATAATTGTATTATAATGTATTCAATATAGCTGTAAACTCCAATAGCAGCGGATATAAAACTGAGCTATTCTCATCATCCCAATTGGATGATATTATTTTTTGAATGTGATTTAGGAGGATTCCATTATGACCATTTATGATATTTTAAAGGATACATCTTATAAGACTGAACAGTTTACAAATGAAGCTATTCAAGATTTGAACGCACGACTTGTTGAAAAAGAAGATAAAAATGGTAAAAAATACGCAGTAGTAAAATGTTTAGTTAGAAAAAAAGATATACGACTTACTCCTGAGGAAGTAATCAGACAGTTGTTTGTTAATAAGTTAATTAATGATTACGGATATCCAGTAAGTCGTATGAAATTAGAATATCATGTTTACTTTGGTCGTGAAGTAAAACGTGCTGACATTGTCATCATGGACGAAGATCGACCTATTGTTCCGTATATTATTGTCGAAGTTAAAAAGCCTAAACTTAAAGACGGTAAAGAACAGCTAAAGAGCTATTGTAACAGCACAGGCGCACCTATCGCAGTTTGGACAAACGGTGAACAAATTGCATACTATAATCGCAAAGATCCCAACTATTTTGAAGATATCAGAAATATCCCTAAGGCATCACAAACCCTTATGGACATTGTCTCGGAACGTTGGACAATAGAAGACCTTAAGGAAAATGATGTTTTACAAAAAGATAGAGTTTCATTGAAAGATAAAATCAAAGAACTTGAAGACGAAGTTTTGGCAAATGCCGGTGTTGATGTGTTTGAAGAGTGTTTCAAACTCATTTTCACAAAGCTTTATGATGAATGGTTAAGCGGTCAAACACCGTCACGCTATCTCGAATTTACCAATGCAGGCAGAACAGAATTCAAGTTAAAAGAAGCGATTCAGGATTTGTTTGATAAAGCAAATAAAAAATGGAAAGGTGTGTTTGAACAGAACTCAAAAATTGCTCTTTCACCTTCTCACCTCTCTATTTGTGTTGCTTCTTTACAGAATGTAAAACTCTTTAACAGTAATCTTGAAGTCGTTGATGATGCTTTTGAATATTTGATGAGCAAGTCAAGTAAAGGTGAAAAAGGACAGTTCTTTACACCTCGATATGTTATCGAAATGTGTGTAAAAATGATGAACCCCAAAGAAAATGAAAAAATGATAGATACTGCTTGCGGCAGCAGTGGATTTCCTGTACACACCATATTCCATGTATGGCGTCAAATGGCAAAAGACAGAGGTATCAAAGTAAGCGAATTGTTTTCTTTAGATCAAAAACCTTTTGAATTTACTGAATATGTAAAAGATAATATTTTTGGAATTGATTTTGATGAAAAAGCTGTTCGTGTAGCTCGCACATTAAATCTTATCGCCGGCGATGGCCATACCAACGTTTTACATTTAAACACTCTTGATTATGATCGTTGGGATGAGACCGCAAAACAAGAAGACTGGATGCGCACATACTTTGAAGGTTTTGACAGATTAAAAGATTTGCGCAGAGGTAAAGGTTATCAGGAATTTGATTTTGATGTTGTCATGGCAAATCCTCCTTTTGCTGGCGATGTTAAAGAAACAAGAATTCTTGGAAAATACGAGATGGGTAAAAACGATAAAGGCAAGATGCAAAGCAAAGTTGGTCGAGATATTTTGTTTATCGAGCGTAATCTTGATTTCTTAAAACCCGGTGGAAGAATGGCAATTGTTCTGCCACAAGGTAGATTTAACAATAGTAGCGATAAATATATTCGTGAATATATTGCTGACCGTTGCAGAATACTTGCTGTGGTTGGCGTTCATGTAAACACATTCAAACCTCACACAGGAACAAAAACAAGTGTTTTATTTGTTCAAAAGTGGGACGATAAGCTTTGTCCTAAAAAAGAGGATTATCCAATTTTCTTCGCTACACAGCAAAAGAAAGGAAAAAACAACAGTGGTGACAAAATTTATTTAACAGATCCTGAAACTGGAAAATATGTACTTGATGAACATGGTCATTTAATTGTTGAGCATGATTTGTACCAGGTATCATATAAAAACGACAATGGTGATATAAATCATCTTGAATCTGGTATTGCCGAAGCTTTTGCTGAATTTGCCAAAAAGGAAGGTTTAAGTTTTTTTCAATAAGCCCGTCTGTTGAACCTTTCGATAAAGCGAAATATAGAGCTTTGATAGACGGGCTTGAGTGTAGTGAAATTCTGCTTAGCAAAGTAAAAGAAACCTATGATTTTAGAACAGAGGCTGAATTTTACAAAAAAGAATATGTTGATATTCAATCAAAACTCATGTCATTAGGCGCTAAAGCACTCTCTGATGGGTTATCTTCGGTTGTCACGGATGGTACACATTATACCCCAAACTATACCGAAAAAGGGGTGCCATTTTTATCAGCCCTTAATGTTCAAGAAAATTATTTAGATATTACTGCTGGTTTTAAATATATATCTGATGAACAACACAGAGATTTAAGTAGACGAGTCTTGCCACGGCACAAAGATATTCTTTTGCGCAAAGTAGGGGTTGGGATGAGAAAGGCATGTGTAGTTCCAAAAGACATTTTCGAATTCAGCATCTTTGTAAGCGTTGCTCTTATTAGACCTAAAATAAATGCATACCTATTATCCACATTTATCAATTCTCGATTTGGACAATTGCAATTATTAAGATTTAATAAAGGCATTAGCCAACCAGATTTACATCTTGAAGATATTGAGAAATTGCTTGTTCCCACCTTTTCAGATACTATTGAAAATAAAATCGAATCTTTGGTTTTGTCTGCCGAAAATCTTTTAAAACAATCTGAAAACACATATAACCAAGCCTTTGCTATTTTAAACGATTTAATAAAAATCGATAATACCGCAACTCCCCAATATGGTATTTCAGTGAAATCTTTTTCAGAAAGTTTTGGAATTACAGGACGCTTAGATGCAGAATATTATCACAAAAAATATGATGCATTATTTAAAAGTTTGAGCAATCAAAACACAGCTTTTCTCGGTGGGGAAAGCGGACTTACAACTTTCAAAAAATCAATAGAGCCAGGTAGCGAAGCTTATCAAGAAGATGGAGTTCCGTTTATTAGAGTAAGCGATATTGATAAACATGAAATATCCTCTCCATCAATAATGCTACCTAAAGATATCGTTCCAAATATAAAGGATTTATATCCTCAAAAAGATACTATCCTACTCTCTAAGGATGGTAGTATTGGTATTGCATACAAGGTTGAAAATGATATGGAAGCTGTAACCTCGGGTGCATTGTTACATTTGACTGTGAAAAACACCGATACAATTTTACCTGATTATCTCACGCTTGTTCTAAATTCACCTATTGTTCAGCTTCAAGCGGAAAGAGATTGTAACGGAGCTATTATTCAGCATTGGAAACCCTCGGATATCGAAAAAGTTTTAATTCCTGTTTTTGACATGCCTATACAGCAGAAAATAGCAAATAAAGTACAAGAATCTTTCCAACTTAGAGAAGAATCTAAAAGATTGTTGAAACTCGCTGTAAAAGCCGTAGAAATGGCAATTGAATCTGATGAAGAATCCGCACTTATTTGGTTAGAATCACAAAAGTAAAGGAAGTCGTTTATGTCTGAGAATGTTCAAAAATATGAAAATTGGCGAGCCATAACAGAATCAGATTATGTAACTATGTTTATAAAAACATGGTTTGCATTTGTTGCGACTTTAAGAGAGCTTTATCCGAAAGATAATTTAAAAGATGTAATCGGAAAAGGTGATAAAGTTTATCTCAATCCTTACCTAGATGACTTTCAAAATAAATTCTACTACTACAACAGCTTGGATGTAGTAAAAGATAATATTTTGAAAGTCTACAAGTTGGGCAGATGCTTCACCATTGAAAATATCAAATATAATCGCTTCTTTTCGGAAGATTTTTATACTGTTAATAAGACATATGCATGGAAACAGGACACTGATGATTATGAGCTAAGTATTAAATATTCCGGGGATACAGAAATTTGTATCCACGCAAAATATTTGGATAAAGATTTTTATATCGATAGTAAACCACTCATTATATCGGTTAATGTTGATATCTCGGATTTGATATCAAGTGAGAATTTGTCCGAAGCTCAAACATCTAAGTTTATTGATGACGAATCCGCTTTCATTGAATTTGTAGCAAAAGGTATTATTGACCGAGCATCTTTGAGTTTTATTGGACAAATAACCAATGGCGATTATAATTCCAAATTTTCCTCAAAAGTACTTGCACGCCTAAATTCAACGACACTTACAATTAACGCTAATCTTGTACAAGAACTCGCTTTGATGAAAGAACCAAATATTATTAAAGAAGATGTGCTTTTTTCGCAGCTACCTTGCGTTCATTTCATATACAAAGTCGAAGATGGACAAATCGTTCCCAAAGTAGATACATATAAGTGGTTCTTGAATTTTGTGTACTTTATGCGTAATGCATTATTTCACGAAATAATAGATCCGTTGGATTCCTTTTGGCAAGAAGTTTTTAAGCATTCATATTTAGCGTTAAAAGAAATTCTGGATGGAAATATAAATTATTTTTTAGAAGAAACAGATGTTAAGAATCTCTTGTTCGCACTTGCGTGGGATGAGATCTCAGAGAAAAAGGATATTTACATACCAAATTTTAACGAATACAACAATAATGGCGATTTAGAGGTTGTTATTGTTGAATACATCATAGATGACACTTTTATTAAAGTAAAAGCAAAAATAGTCTTAGATTATTGGTATGATGGATATTCAATGAAAAGAATGCATGCAATATGCAATGCAACTATTTCACGAAATACGGGACAAGCAGATAAATTTAAAATGGTATTTGAAAAACTTACAGATATATCTGAAGGCGATTGACATAAATAAAAAATATTATTAAAAATGCCTATTTAAGTACGCAGTAACGTAGCAAAGCAACCTATGAGATATTTGGAAGAAAAATAAAAAATTCTCTCATCAAATGATAGGAGTTGAATTTTGTGTATTCCCCATTTTTTGATAGCAAAGGTAACGCCTTAACTATAGATAAATTGAAATATGGTCATTTAGAGCAATTGTTAGATTGTGATGAGGGTCATCATTTAGAATATAAATTATTACTCAAAGATGATGAAAGAGCACAGTTAGCGAAAGAAATAGCTTCTTTTGCTAACTGTGAAGGTGGTTGGTTAATTGTTGGGATTGATGATAAAACCAAAGAGATTAAACCTATAGAAAGAAAAGATTATAGTCAAAGAATAGGGAAGATCATTACCCGTATTTCACCAATGCCTGAAATATGCACGAGATTTCTCACTTGTCCCAATAATAAAAATATGGGAGTATTAATCATCTATGTATATGAGGGTAATAACGCACCTTATATATGCAATGGTAGTGTGTATGTTAGAAGTGGTAGCAGCAAAGAACCTGTTGCTAAGGCAGATAGAGGGAATATAGAATATTTATTCGAAAGGTCCAATCTATATAAAAAGCGAATTGAAGATTTCTGCAAACGTGACACTTTTTACGCATATGACAATATATCTCAGCAAAAAGTTACATATCCTATAGCCAACATTTATCTTAAAAATATAAGCATGAAAAATAATGACTTTTTTATAACGTATAAAAACAGAGATGATTTTATTCAGTTTGTGAAAGAGCAGTATGATATTTTTAATAGCATTGGTTATTCGATGAGTTCTATTATTTTTAAACAAAGAGAAATTCTCCCTTGTTCAAATGCAGCCACTTATATATTTGAAATGTTTTATGATTGGTCATGTAAGATTTCAGTTCCACTTGGCGTTTCTGAAGGTGAAGAAAAAGAGGAATTCATTGAAATACTGTCATCAGCAGGAGTTGATGAAGAAACCGCACGAAGTTTTCGAATTGCGAACGCATCGACTTTATTCAATTCGATTTTTTTGGGATTAGTTCTTTTTAGTAAAATAGCTAAGAAATATAAATTAGTAGAAAAGAATTATGCCGTTTGTGTTGAAATTGAGAATGCGCAAGAAACAGTTGCTGTGTTTTATGGTGATGAATATCTAAAATATGTATCAGAACACGGGATTCCATATGCACACAAAGAAAACAATAAAACCAAAATTCACTTTTTAAAAGAGTATGCCAAAATCACATTTAGCAACCTCACTACAACATTAATTGCTGATAATCTTGGTGCAGCCTTAGGATTTAGAAGTGATTCTGTTTTCAAAATGATGAAAGATTCGAATAAAAAATATGAAGAATAAGCTCTGAAGCTTCAAAGAATACTTTATATATTTCATTATATAATCTTCTATACTTTTATTATATCTAGATATGAAATATCCGATTCTAAGTGATGTTGTAAGAGCGTTTTTCAGAACAGAAACTTATGTTTAGTATACTCACTCTATATAAACAATTTTATCAATTTAATAAACAAATAACAAGATTGGAGATGTAAATCTATGGCTATATATTTTATTGATTATGAAAATGTTCGTGTTGACGGATTAAAGGGTGTTGCAAAATTAACTGAGGATGATTCTGTTTGCATTTTTTATAGTGAAAATCAAGACAAGTTAACTTTTGGTTTACATAGACGCTTATGTGAAAGCAAAGCAAAAATTGAATATATCAAAATTAAGTTAGATAGAAAAAATGCATTGGATTTCCAACTTGCTTCAATTTTAGGTTACAAAATTGCAAAAGAAGAAAACCAAGAATACGTTATTGTTTCAAAAGATAAGGGCTTTGATAGTACAATTGAATTATGGAAAAGCAAAAAAATTCAGATTTGCCGTGTTGAAGATATAACAACAGATGTTCAAAATTCAAAAAATGAGCTTACTCAGGAAATTATCTCTCTTATTGGAAAAGATAACGAAAAATATGCTCCAAATATTTATAAGGCATTAATTGAACGAAAAAGTAAAGAAGGCGTTCACAATTTCCTCATGAAAGAGCTTCATGATAATAAAAAAGTTACTGAACTCTACAAAAAGATTAAACCTTTGTTAAAGGATAAAAGCTGATATAATTTTCATCTCCCCACCTAAACAGGTGGGGTCTTTTTTCGCCCACATTCCACAATTTCCCCAAATCCCATCTCTCGGACCAAAAACAAGTTCACGCCTTTGCGAGGACTTGTTTTTTATTTTGGCGGGGACTTGAACCCGAGAGGGTTTGTACGTAATTTCTTTTTTAAAAACCAACTTCCCTATTGTAACCTATCCCAAAAAATGGTATAGTAGGTTTAAATACATAAAAAGCTATAGGGGCGTTGTTATGAAAAAATATACTCTTAATTTTGGTCAATTCAAGCAATACAAAAAGGAATTCCTTACAGCCGAAAAGGGCGTGGACGGGGCAGCGGTTACCTCTGTTGCTTTCTGCGGTGAGGCACTTTACATTGCTACTACGGAAAACACGTTTGAATATAACGAGGGCAGCTTAAAAAAGCTTTCCTTTAAGGCGGAAAAATTCTTTTCTGAAAACGGCAGACTTTATGCCGCATTCGGAAAGGTGCTTTCAGAAATTAAAAACGGCAAGGCAAAAAAGCTTGCGGAATTTGATTCAAAAATTATAGACGTTTCCGTTGGTCTTGACGGCTCTTTCTGGCTTGTTACGGAGGAAACGCTTTACTTAAACGAAAACGGAGCTTTTAAAGAGGTTGTAGGTCTTCCGTCTGCGGTTGTTGCCGTAGCGGCACTTGACAACAAGGCAAAATATGCAGAAACAGTTTACGTAGGCTCAGCAGAAGAGGGTCTTTTATCTATGAAAGGCAAGCGCCGTCATTGGGCGGAGCTTCTTCCGGAAAATACGGGTGTAATGTCTAAAAAAATAAATTGCATTTCAATAGATGCGCTCGGTCATTTGTGGGTTGGTACGGATGAAGGTCTTAACATTTACGACGGCAGAAATTACTGGTTTAAGGGTGACGATTTTTATTCAATTCCAAGCGGCGCTTTTAACGATATGTACTTTGCTGCCGACGGCAAAAAATATTTTGCAACAAACACCGGTGTTGTAACTCTTGTTGAGGGTAAAATTTCTTATTTCTCATACGGTGCATGGCTTATGCACCCGGTTGTTACAAAGCTCGCTGTTTCGGAAAAGGGCACAATTGCAGCGGTTACACCTCGCGGCATAAGCCTTATTACCGCTCAATACATGACACTTGAAGAAAAAGCAAGGCATTTTGATGCTTACAGCGTAAAATATAACACAAGAAACGAAGGTTACCACGTAGACAGAGTGTTAAGAAAATACGGTGACCTTGATTCAGGCTGGCTTCCTAACTCTGACAACGACGGACTCTTTACAGGACTTTACTGTGCAAGCCAATGCTTCCGCTATGCCGTAACCGGTGAGGCAGAGGCAAAGGCAAATGCTAAAAAAGCGGTAGAGGCTATGATTAAGCTTACAGAGGTAACCGGCAAATCAGGCTTTACCGCAAGAGCAACAAGATATAGTGATGACGAGTATTTTGGCACGGGTAACCGCGAGGAATGGCACGCTTGTAAGGATAACCCCGATTGTGAATGGTTAGGTGAAACCTCAAGTGACGAAATGACAGGTCACTACTTTGCTTACGGCATTTACTTTGATTTAGTTGCAGATAAAAAGGAAAAGAAGAAAATAGCAGAGGTTGTAAAGAAGATTACCGACCATATTATAGAAAACAATTTCCACCTTTGCGACGTGGACGGTGTGCCTACTACCTGGGCAAACTGGGAGCCCGACCTTCTTAATAATGATGACCGCTGGTATTTTGAAAAGGGCACAAACTCACTTGAGATTCTCTCTTTCTTAAAAACTACGTATCACGTAACAGGTGACGAAAAATACAACAAGGTTTTCGATATGCTCATAAGCAAGCATCACTACGCAATGAACTGTATGCAATACAAATGTGAGGATGCACACATAGCACACATTGACGACCAGCTTGACTTTACAAACATTTATCCGTTAATTGTTTACACCGAGTCAGAAGCACAAAAGGAAATTTTCAAAATGGGTCTTACTCATCACTACGAGTACGAAAGAATAGAGCGTTCACCATTCTTCAACATAGTTTACGGTGCTCTTACAAACCGTCCTTGCGATATTGAAAATGCCGCAAAATCACTTTCTGAGATGAATCTTGACCTTGTTGTATGGCCAACCTACAACAGCTACAGAAAGGATATTGAAATTGACTATGCTCCCGAGGCTTATGGCTGTGCACCGCAATTAAAGGAGCCTGTTGAATATTCTTCACGCTTAATAGTTAATTACGACGGCAACCAATTTGTATGCGACTCAGGCGTTGAGGAGTTTATAAGCATAAATAAAAAGAGTGCAAACAGAGCGGCTGCATTACCGGGTACAGACGGTGCTAACGGTATGAGAACCGTAATGCCGTACATTTATCTTCTTCCGTACTGGATGGGAAGATACCACGGACTTTTAGGAGATTGATTTACACACGTGAAAAGCTGTACTGAGTGCAGGGTTTTTACCCTGCGCTCGGTATTTATTAAAAATAAAAGCAATATAAACGGAGATGTTTTTATGTTAAGAAAAAGGCAGGTACACCTCGATTTTCATACAAGTGAGCACGTGCCGGTTGGTGATAAATTCAGCAAGGAGCAATTTCAAGGCGCCTTAAAGGCAGGGCACGTTGATTCTATTACTGTTTTTTCAAAATGTCATCATGGCTGGTCCTACCACCCGACCAAGGCAAACCAAATGCATCCTAAATTAAAATTCGATTTATTGGGTGCACAGCTTGAGGCTTGTAAGGAAATTAACGTAAAAGCCCCTGTTTATATTTCTGCAGGGTATGACGAAAAGGACTTTTTAAAGCACCCCGAGTGGCGTTGTGTTGTATCGCCAAATAAAGAACGACAAGCAGAATACGAAAACGAGGTGCATTTTCACCTGTTGTGCTTTAACACAGGGTATCTTGACGTTTTGTGCAGTCAGATAGAGGAGGTTATGCAAAAATATAACCCCTGCGGCATTTTTTTGGATATTATTGCGCCTAAAATATGCTACTGCGAAAGCTGTAAAAAAGATATGAAGGCGCTCAGGATGGATATAGAAAACGAAAAAGACAGAGAACGCTTTTCGCAAATTGTTTTTAATAAATATCTTGAAGCAACAAACAAGGCTGTAAGAAAATATAGTGAAACCGCAACTATTTTTCATAACCAGGGCCACATTCCGAAGGGTGATTACCGTTTTATAGAAAAAAACACGCATCTTGAGCTCGAAAGCCTGCCAACGGGCGGCTGGGGCTACGACCATTTTCCGCTTTCTGCTGCATACGTGCGCACGCTTAAGGATATGGAGTTTTTGGGAATGACGGGAAAATTCCACCATTCCTGGGGTGAATTCGGCGGCTTTAAGCACCCAAATGCACTTATTTATGAGGCTGCGCTCAGCATTATGAACGGAGCGGGCTGCTCTGTGGGTGACCAGCTTCACCCACTGTGCGAAATGAATATGGCTACCTATAACTTGATAGGCAAGGCATATTCTATGGTAGAGGAAAAAGAACCGTGGCTTGTTGATGCTAAAAATACGGCGGATATAGCAGTTTTAAGTGCAGAATCAATTACAGGTGACAGAGACGTAAAGGCAGACACGGGCGCCAACAGAATGCTGTTAGAGTGTAATTATTTATATGATTTTATAGACGAAACAGCCGCTTTAGAAAAATACAAACTGCTCATTTTACCGGACGTAGAGGGCCTTTCTGAAAAAATGACCGAAAAAGTAAAGGCATTTTTGAAAAACGGTGGCAGGGTAATTGCCTCTGCCGGCTCAATTGTAAAAAACAATGAATTTATACTCGATTTCGGCTCGGAGTATATTGGCGAAAACGAGCTTACACCTACTTATTTAATTCCGCATTACGAGGCAGTAAACGGTGCTACGGAGTATTTAATGCGTGCAGGCTTCAAAAAATTCAAGGTGAATAGCGGAGAGGTTATTGCGAGTGCACAAAACCCGTATTTTAACAGAACGCTTGAGCATTTTTGCTCGCACGCGCACACACCAAACAACCCGGACGAGACTTTCCCGGGTGCGGTAATAAACGGAAGCGTAGCATATATAGGTTGGGATGTTTTTACCGCTTATGCGAACCACGGTCACCTTTGCTTTAAGGAGCTTTTTAAAGCAATTACAGAGAAAATGCTTGGTGCGGAAAAAACAGTTGCGGCAGAAATTCCCGACAAGGCAGTTGTTACGCTTTGCAGGCAGGAAAAGGAAAAAAGAAGCATTCTGCACCTTCTTTACGCCCACACAACAGTGCGCGGAAGGGGTACCGAGGTTATAGAGGACACAGTTCCGCTTTATAATGTGAATTGTTCCGTAAAGTTTGGCAAAAAACCGAGAAGAGTATCACTTCAGCCACAGAACGAGGAGCTTAAGTTTGAATACGTTAACGGCTTTGTGCAGTTTACCGTTCCCAAGGTAGATATTCACGCTATGGTTGTAATTGAAGATTAAATCACAAAAGAGGTAAAAAATGAAAATAATTGCAAGCGATTACGACGGCACCTTAAACCACGGCGGCATAGGTGAGGAAAAAAGAAAAGCCATTAAAAAATGGCGTGAAAAGGGCAACAAATTCGGCATTGTAAGCGGCAGAATGGCGTATGACCTTTTGCAGATTTACAAAAAGGATGAGCTTGAATTAGACTTTTTGCTTGCGTGTAACGGTGCTGTAATTATGACGACAAACGGAGAAATTTTAAGGGAGGACCGCATTGACGGTGCTGTTTTGATGCCGTTTTTAGATTTTTTGTTTTCACTGGGTGCTGATTGGGCAGTCATTCAGAGTGACAGAGGCTACGTAATAGATGAAAATGACAACGACCGCTTGCCGGAGGAATTCACTCGAAAAACCTTACCGCAGATAAAATATTTTAATCAGGTAAGCACCATTTTAGAGGATGACAAGGAAGCAGAAGCGGTAACGGAGGCTATAAAAGAAAAATTCGGAGCTACGTTAAATCCTTTGCAAAACGGCAGATGTATAGATATTGTATCTACCGCGATGAACAAGGCACGGGGGCTCTACGATTATTTAGAAATAGTCGGCGGCAGCTATGAGGATATGATAACCGTAGGTGATAATATAAACGATACTCATATGATAAAGGAGTTCCGCTCCTATGCCATGGCAAACGGCGTGCAGGCAATAAAAGACCTTGCCGATTATGAAACAAAGGGCATAACGGAATTAATTGAAAAGGAAATGAATTAAAAAAGACTCGTCAGGTAGCTTTTACCTGACGAGTTTAAATTTATCTTCTTCTTTCAAATCCAATAAATCAACAATATTAAGAAAATTTTGTTTTGCTGTTTTCAGTGCTTCCGTTTTATGTGCGTCACTACCAAAATAGAACTTGCATCCGCATTCCTTTGCAATAAAAAATGGTCTTAAAAGAATTTCTTTTTCTTTTTCCGAGGTAAAAATACTTTTCATATTAAGCTCTATTCCGACACCTTTTTTTGCGCATTCGGAAAAAATATCGTATAAATCATTGGTTTGTAAAAGTGAAACCGCCTTTGCGTGGTCGGCTTTAAAAACGTGAGTTCCCGTTAAGTGCGAAACACCGATTTTGTGCCACGGTAAATCCTTTTTTAAAAGCTCTTCAAAACGTATTAACCAAAGCACGGCGGCTTCTTTTGGTACTTGGGGTCTTTTTTTAACAGTGTATCCCTCAAGGTGCAGGTGAGTAGTGGAAACAGTAATAAAGTCAAAGCAATTAACGTGCTCGTCACTTACACCTAAGGTAAAATTATAATCCATTTCTGCTTCTGCGCCAAAAAGGAAATTTACTTTTTCATCCTGTGGCAGCGGCAAAGCTTTTGTTATGAAGCTGAATTGCTGCTCCTCGTGCCATTTACCAACACTTTTTACGCTTTCATCCCACAGATGATTTGTAAGGCATACGGCATTAAAATTATTGGCTTTTGCATAATTAAGAATCGTTTCCGGTGTCTGATTTTCGTCGTGACAGCAGGGAGAAATAGTAGAGTGGATGTGAAAATCGTGGTCAACAATATATTTCATAATTTATGCCGCCATCCTCGAAACAGGAAAGCTTTCCTCGGTAAAGCCTAAAACGTAAGCGATTCTTATCGGAATTTCGTAATTGTTTACCGTTTCGTCATTTTTAATGAGATTTTCTGAGCCGTAAACTCTTAACGGCACGTCTGCATCAGAGTGTGAGCCGGAGGTGAATTCATACTCGCCCTTGTCGTTTGCGGTTATTGCGCCGGTTTCGTGGTCTGCCGTAACAACAACTAAGGTGTTGCCGTTTTTCTTGGCATAATCAAGCGCGATTTTTATTGACTTGTCAAACTCAAGCATAGACTCGGTCATGCTTTCTGAGTCGTTGTTATGCGAATGCTTGTCAATGTGAGCGCCCTCAACCATAAGGAAAAAACCGTTTTCATCGTCATCAAGCAAATCTATTGCTTTTTCAGTCATCTGAGAAAGCGTAGGCGTGCTTTCATCCGCCGGCTTTGTGCCCCACAGCTCGTTTGTAAACTGTGCAAAGCTTTTGCTGCCCTCTTCTAACGCCATCATCTCGTTATAAGTGGTAACATATTGGTAGCCGTTTTCTTCTGCCTGCTCCTTGGTAGCAACGCCGTTTTCCGTACCCCAAATAAGCTCAATATCGGAGCTTAGCTGGTCTTCTGTTATATCCTCACTTTTGCCTCTGTCAACAGCATGAGCAGAAAAAGAGGCGGGTGTAGCACCGGAGGTTTCGTCAGTTGTAATTACACCGGTAAGCATATCTCTGTCGCGGCAAAGCTCCGTTAAATTAAACGGATGGCTGAAAACGTCAAGCGGGTCAAGCAAATAAACACCAATAGCACCGTTGTAGGTTCTTACACCGCACGCAAGGGCTGTACCGCCTGCGGCACTGTCGGTTACCTTGTTGGTAATGGAGCGTGTTCTTGAAGAGCCTTGAATTTCAAAGCTGTCTATGGTGAGAACGGCTTTTCTTTCAAGCTTTGTTTTTTCAAGATGGTTAAAGCCCATGCCGTCACCAATTAAAAAAATAACGTTTTTAATTTCTGCGTCGTAATAATCGGCAGCGGCTGTAGTGGTAGGCTCTATAAATGCGCCTGCAGTAACACCGAGGGAAAGAATAGCACTCATTAAAGCGGCTGTAAGCTTACCCCAGCAGGATGCGAAAAACGCTAACATAAAATCACCTCAAAAAAATGTTTTTATGACCTTATATTATAGCAAAAAAGGCTTTAAATCAAGAAAAATTTTTTGTTGCTATGTTAATATGTTTGGTATATAATTAAAATGTATATTTGCAGGTAAATTTTCTGAAGAGGTGCAAAATGAAGGATAAGCTTTTTGATTATATAATTCACGGTGGTGACTATAATCCCGACCAGTGGCTTCACTCACCGGAAATAATTGAAGAGGATATGCGTCTTATGAATTTAGCACACGTAAACAGTGCTACCGTAAGCATATTTTCCTGGGCAATGTTAGAGCCCGAGGAGGGCGTTTATTGCTTTGAGTGGCTTGACGATTTGCTCAACAAATTGCATGAAAACGGCAAGGATGTTATTTTGGCAACTCCGTCGGGCGCAAGACCTAACTGGTTAGCGCAAAAATATCCCGAGGTTTTAAGGGTGGAGGAAAGCGGAATCCGCAACGAGTACGGCGTAAGACACAACCACTGCCTTACCTCACCTGTTTACAGAGAAAAGGTTAAAAAAATAAATACGTTGCTGGCAGAACGCTACAAAGACCACCCTGCAGTTAAAATGTGGCATATTTCAAATGAATATTGCGGTGAATGTCATTGCGATTTATGTCAGGAGGCATTCAGAGAGTGGCTCAAAAAAGAGTATGATAATGATTTAGAAAAGCTTAATTTTAAATGGTGGAGCGGCTTCTGGAGTCATCAGATTACAGACTGGTCTCAAATAAATTCACCAAAATTCAGGGGCGAAAACCACGTGCCTGCAATGAAGCTTGCGTGGAAAAGATTTGTAACAGACAGTCATATTTCATTTTTTGAAAATGAAATTGAGCCGTTAAGAAGAATTACGCCCAATAGACCAATAACAACAAATTTTATGAGATTATACGACGGCATAAATTACCAGAAATTTGCTAAAAATCTCGACATTTTATCGTGGGATAATTATCCCGCTTGGGACAGAGGCTTCAACGAAAAAGAGGCCTGCAGCGTTGCATTTGTGCACGATGCTTTCAGAACAATGGGTGGCGGTAAGCCGTTTTTTATGATGGAAAGCACACCGTCACTTGTAAACTGGCACCCTGTAAATAAGCTGCCTATGCCAAGAAGGCAGGAGCTTTCTTCCATTCAGGCGGTGGCACACGGAGCAGACAGCGTACAGTATTTTCAGTGGAGAAAAAGCCGCGGCGGACACGAAAAATATCACGGTGCGGTGGTTGACCATTGCGGTCACGAAAACACAAGGGTGTTTAAAGAGGTAGCTCATTTAGGTGAGGTTTTAGAAAAGCTCTCCTTAGTAGTCGGCGGAAAAAGCAACAGCAAAGTGGCGGTAATTGCCGACTGGGAGGAAAGCTGGGCAACACAGTTTTTCTGTGGCTTCAATAACGAGCACAGAGAATATTTTGAGGAATGCACCAAGTGGTATAAGCCTTTTTGGGAAAAGGGTATTTCCGTAGACGTTATTGCAATGGATGACAATTACGAAAAATACGATTTAATTATTGCACCGTTCCTTTATATGCTTAAGGACGGTACCATAGAAAAAATAGAAAGCTACGTTAAAAACGGCGGTAGCTTTGTTACGACCTACCTTTCCTGTATGGTGGATAAGGACGACCTTTGTTATTTGGGCGGCTTTCCTGCAGAGGGCTTGAAGGACGTATTCGGAATATGGGCAGAAGAAACCGACTCGTTACCCGAGGGTATGAAAAACACCGCAGACTACAACGGCAAAAGCTACGACGTTGTTCACGTGTGCGACATTCTTCATTCGCAGGGCGCTTCTGTTTTAGGTGAATATAAAACAGATTTTTACAAGGGTACACCTGCGGTCACCGTAAATAATTACGGAAAGGGCAAGGCATACTGTGTTGCGTTCAGAAATGATGATGATTTTGCAACGGATTTTTGCGCCGATTTAATAAAGGATACGTCGATTTCCTCCGACACGGGTATAAATGCCGAGTCGGGAGTAAGCATAAGAAAACGCGGTGACGTTATTTTTGTAATGAACTTCAGTGATGAACAAAGAACGGTAACTCTCGACAAGCAATATAAAAACGTTGTTACGGGGGAAGCTGTGGACGGAAAAATCACACTTAACGTTTGCGGTTACATAATTTTGGAGGCGTAGTATTATGAGAAAAAATTTTGGTAAAGACAACGCAGTTTACCCAATGCCGGTATTTATTGTAGCGGCTTACGACAAGGAGGGTAACCCCAATTGTATGAACGCTGCCTGGGGCGGTATTTACGACACAAATCAAATTATGGTTTGTATTTCCGAGGGACACAAAACAACAAAAAATATATTGGAAACAAAGGCGTTTACGGTAAATATTGCAGATGCAAGTCACGTGGTGGAGGCGGATTACGTAGGTATTGCCTCCGGTAATAAAACAGCAAATAAAATGGGAATAGCAGGCTTTACCACAACAAAATCTGAATTTGTAAACGCGCCCGTAATAAACGAATTGCCAATGTCTGTAGAATGTAAATTATTAAAATTCAACGAGGACGGAATCTGCATTGGAGAAATAGTAAACGTTTCTGCAGATGAGCGTGCTTTGGGTGAGGACGGGAAAATTGACCCTCAAAGGGTGGAGGCAATTACGTTTGACCCTATTCACAATACGTACATTAAGCTTGGCGAAAAGGTTGGTAACGCTTTTTCAGACGGGAAAAAATTAAATGTTTAAAAAAATCGGCTTAACAAATAATCAGCTAAAGCTTCTGGCAATGCTTGCAATGCTTTGCGACCACGCAGGCAAGGTGCTTTTGCCGCAATATACCTTTTTGCAAATAATAGGCAGAATTGCATTTCCCGTATTTGCATTTATGGTTGCAGAGGGCTGCTTTTACACAAGAAATAAAATTAAATATTTTTTTTCAATTTTTCTTTTAGGTGCAGGCTGTCAGGCAGTGTTTTTTATAGCGGAGAGCTCGTTTTATCAGAATATTTTAATTACCTTTTCTCTTTCAGTTGCACTGATTTTTGCTTTGGAGGGCTATAAAACAAAACGAAGCAGGCTGTCCGTTGCAATTATGCTTCTTGCAATAGCGTTTGTACTTGTTGTAACGTTAGCATTTCCTGTGATTTTTAAAGCACAGGGCTTTTACGTGGACTACGGCATTTGGGGAGTGCTGCTGCCTGTTGCGGTTTTTTATGCTCCCGACAAGGAAAGAAAACTGCTTTTTGCTGCGGGTGTGCTCATTTTATTAGCCTTCAGCGCAGGCTCAAGGCAATGGTTTTCCCTTCTTGCGGTGCCGCTTTTAGCGCTTTACAATCAAAAACGCGGTAAATATAATATAAAACCGTTGTTTTATATCTTTTACCCTGCGCACTTAGCGGTAATTTATTTAATAGATATTTTATTAAAAGGATAAGGGTATGTTATGCCAAAGGTTAAAATAGGCAACGAGGTTTTTGTTGCAAAACAGGGTGAATATTTAAGCGATGCTTTAATAAATGCAAAAAAGACTGTGCCGCACCCTTGCGGTGGTATGGGCATCTGCAAAAAATGCACTGTTCTGGTTAACGGTAAAAAAGAGCTTTCGTGTCAGTATAAAATTACAGAAGATGCAGTCGTTGAGCTTTTAGATGAGGGGTGTTTTTTGGAGGCTGCTTTAAAAAAAGACGGACATTTAACCGAAAACGTCAGCTTCTGTCTTGATATAGGCACAACAACGCTTGCCTTAGCACTTGTGTCGCAGGACGAAAAGAAAATTATTGACGTAAAAACAGCACCGAATCCTCAAAGAAAATTCGGCGCAGACGTTATATCACGCATAGCATATTGTAAAGAAAACGGAGTACAAAACCTGCAGGAATGTCTCGTAGAGGCGGTAAACAGCCTGCTTTCCTCCTTTAACCTAAATACGGCAAGGGATTTGTTTGTTGCAGGCAACACAACAATGCTTCACACGTTTTTCGGTGTGGATTGCTCTTCCTTAGGCACTTTTCCGTATACACCGGGATTTGTCGATTCAAAAACGGAGCAGGCAGAAGCACTCGGAATAGCTTGTGTGGAAAGGGTAATAAGCCTTCCGTGTATTTCCGCTTTTATTGGTGCCGATATTGTTGCGGGACTTAATTTAATAAAAAAAGAAAAAACAAAAAAATACAGTTTGCTTTTAGACCTTGGCACAAATGCCGAAATAGTTCTTTTTTCTGAAAATAAATTTTATTGCACCTCTGCGGCGGCAGGGCCGTGCTTTGAGGGTGTTAATATTTCGCAGGGAATGGGTGCAACAAACGGTGCAATTTATTCCTACAAGGATGGCGTTGCTTCGGTAATCGGCAACACGGTAGCAAAGGGAATTTGCGGCACAGGACTCATAGATATAATAGCAGAGCTTCTGAAAAAAGGCGAAATAGATGAAACCGGATTTTTAGAGACTGAAGAGGTAGAAATTGCCAACGGAGTTTTCATAGAAAGAAACGACGTAAGGCAATATCAGCTTGCAAAATCGGCAGTTTATTCGGCTATAAAGGTTTTAGCAGATACGGTAAAGCTTTCCCTTGAGGATATAGAGGAACTTTACGTTTCGGGCGGATTTTCTGCAAAGCTCAACGTGGAAAATGCAGCGTTTACGGGGCTTTTACCTCAGGAGCTAAAGGGAAAATGTGTGTTCTTAAACAACAGCTCGCTACTCGGTACCGTAAGGTATGCTTGCGAGGGCGGCACGCTTGAGTTCTTTACAAAAAAAGCAGAATACGTAGACCTTTCAGCAAATGATTTGTTTTCAAAGGAATTCTTAAAAAATATGAATTTTTAGTATCAAAAACAAAAGGAAAGAGATTTTTATGAAAAAGGCAAAGAAAATAATTAAAGGCGTATTATTGACGTTTGCGGGTTTTTTTGTTATTTTACTCGGAATTTTTATAGCAGCAGTTGTTTCCAACGTGAACGTTATTGAGAAAAATATTGAGTTTCAGAACGAGCATCTGGAGCATCTTGAAACGGAATATTACAAAAATTACACCCCTAAAAACGAGGCGGATTTAGCAAATTTTGATTTGGAAAAGGCAACGGAAGACGGTATAAAGCTTAACGAAATTGCAATTTTAGGTACCCATAACAGCTACCAGACCCTTGCAACGAAGGAAACACGCTTTTTAATGAATATAATTGACACCATAACGTTGAAAAAGTTAGGGCTTAACACCTTCGATTTTGAAATGGACACCTTGACAGAGCAGCTCGAAATGGGCATAAGAAATATTGAAATAGACATTGAAACACTTGATAAAGACGGTAAAATTGAATTTAAAGTAACGCACAACTCTATTGTGGATAACGCCTCAAGCGCATATGATTTTGAAAAGGCGCTTAAGGAGGTAAAAATGTGGTCAGACAACAACCCGGGCCACGTTCCCGTTATAATTATTGTAGAGCCTAAGAGCTTTGTTGTAGAGGTTGGCGGTATGCATAAATTTTCACTTGACTATGCAAAAGAGGCGGATAAGCTTGTAGCCTCTGTTTTTGGCGATACACTTTTAACCCCTGCGGATATGCTCAGAGATTACTCCTCTTTTAAAGAAATGCGCGAAAACGACGACTGGATTTCCTTAAAGGAGGCAAGAGGCAGAGTGCTTGTTTTGCTTCACGATTGTGACGTAACAGAAAGCTACATAGCATTAGATGAAAGCATAAAAACACAAAAAATGTTCCCTATGCTTCGCTACGACGACAGAAACGAAAGCTATACCTCGTTCATTCTTGAGAATGACGCCTGGAGGGCTGCCGAAAGAAAGGAAGAGTCCGTAGACGAGTGTAAACTCATAGTGAGAACAAGGGCAGACAAATACCCTGATTACAGCACTGAAAGGTACGAGGTAACAAAAGACTGCGGTTCGCAGATTATAACAACCGATTTCCCCGAAAAGGCAGCAAAAAATGCAGAGCACAGCTATTCATTTGACGGTAAAAAAATTAAAATTTTAAAATAAAGGCAGGTAATTTCTATGAAAATCACTTTTATGGGCGCAGGCAGCAGCGTGTTTGCACGAAACGTTTTAGGTGACTGTATGTGCTCCGAGGCACTCCGTGACAGTGTGTTTGCTCTTTATGATATTGATGGCGAGCGCCTTGAGCAAAGCCGCACAATTTTAGAGGCTATCCGCAAAACAAAGGGTGGCTACGGAAAAATTGAATGCTATTTGGGTGTAGAAAACAGAAAGGATGCTTTAAGAGGTGCAAATTTTGTAATCAATGCAATTCAGGTAGGTCTTTACGACCCTTGCACAATTATAGATTTTGAGGTGCCTAAAAAGTACGGTCTTCGTCAGACTATTGGTGATACCTTAGGCATAGGCGGTATTATGCGCGGTCTTCGCACAATTCCCGTTATGGCAGATTTTGCAAGAGATATGGAAGAGGTTTGTCCGGATGCGTGGTTCCTTAACTACACTAACCCTATGGCTATTCTTTCAGGCTATATGCAACGCTACACAGGTGTTAAAACCATTGGTCTTTGCCACAGCGTTCAAAGCTGCTCTCTTGATTTGTTAACTCAGCTTGGTATGGAGGATAAGCTCGAGGGCAGACGCGAGCTTATTGCCGGTATTAACCACATGGGCTGGCTTTTAGAGATTAAGGATAAGGACAACAACGACCTTTACCCTGAAATTAAAAGAAGAATAGATGAAAAGCTGAACGACCCTACCTTTGATAATAAAGTCCGCTTTGATTATATTAAGAACTTTGGTTATTACTGCACGGAATCAAGTGAGCACAACGCCGAGTATAATATGTTCTACATTAAGAGCAAGTACCCTGAGCTCATTGAAAAATACAATATTCCGCTCGACGAATATCCGAGAAGATGTATAGAGCAAATTGCTAACTGGAAAAAGGATTATGCCGAAATGCTTGAAAAGGGCGTAAAGGAGCATAACCGCTCACACGAGTATGCTTCTCACATTATTGAGTCAATTGTTACTAACACACCTTACGAAATAGGCGGTAACGTTTTAAATGAGGACAGACTCATAACAAACCTTCCTAAGGAGGCTTGTGTAGAGGTGCCTTGTCTTGTAAACGGAATGGGCGTAAACCCTTGCTACGTGGGCGCTTTGCCGGTTCAGTGTGCCGCTATGAACATGACAAACGTGAACGTTCAGCTTCTTACAATTGAGGCTGCAAAAACACTCAAAAAGGAGCATATTTACCAGGCTGCAATGCTCGACCCGCACACAGGCAGTGAATTAGACATTGACACCATTAAAAAGATGGTAGATGACCTTATTGAAACTCACGGAGATTATCTGCCGAAGTATAATTAAAATTTTCGATTCTCAATTATTTTTGCGATTGTTTTTGCAATTGACAATTTTAACTGTTTAGTGGTAATATAATTCCATTGAATTTTCGTGCTTGGCAGGAGGCAAAGAATATGGTAGCAACAAGCGTTTTTTCAAAGGATTTAGTGAATTTTGAAGGTGTAAATCCGCGTTTTAGCAAGGCTTTTGAGTTTTTGAAAAAAGCTGTAAGCGAGGATTTTGCAGACGGAAATTACGAAATTGACGGTGAAAATATTTTTGCATTTATTTCATCCTACGAAACAAAAAAAGACTCTGAAGCAAAGTTTGAAGCGCACCGTAAATATATTGATATTCAATGTGTTATGAGCGGTAACGAGGTTATCGGCTTCGATTCGGAAAAAGAGACGAGGCTTCTTGAGGATTACAAGGACGGCGGAGATATTTGCTTTTATGAGCTTAGTGAAAATTACGACTCAATTGTCCTTGGCAGAGGCGAATTTGTAATTATTATGGCAGATGAATTGCACGCCCCTTGTATGAGTGTTAAAAATACACCGCAGGCAGTTAAAAAAATCGTTGTAAAGGTTCTTGCATAAGAAAAAATTTGAATACTAAGAAGCACGGCAGGCTGTTGTGAGCTTGCCGTGCTTTTTTTATTCCGAACGGGAACAAACCGAAACCCGAAAAGCGCTGAAATTGCTTGTAGTTTTCCAAATTTCTCTTGCGGAAGAAAAAATCAGAAAATCTCGTAAAAAATACCTCAAAAAAGGGCGAATATATTGCCTTAAAGTATTGCAAAAAAATATCCATTATGGTATTATTATAAAGAATGTAGAATTGGGTATTTATGAGTTAATCTACAACAAGATGTGTTTTTTTTGGAAAGAGAACACAAAATATAAATTTTGTTTGATTGTGAGAAAAAAGATGTCGAAAAAAATCATTGAAAAGCTCCCTTGCGTTAACGGTGCAGAGGAGAAAAATGCTTTAAACGACAAAAAATCAAAAAACCATAGGTTCAACATCCGTTGGCTTCTTGTCTTTTACGACGTTTGCATTTATGCTGTGGTAAGCGTGTTGCTGCTTATGGTTTACGAGGACGTTGTCGTTTCAACAATAAGTAATAACTTTTACATTTCAATAATCGGCTTTGTGGCAATTTTCAGCATGCGCTTTGCTTTTGACATTTACAGGCAAATCTGGCGCTACGGCGGAATTCAGAGCTACATTAAGCTTTTAATTTGCGACGGCTGCGGCTTTTTGCTCTTCCTTGCAATTGAGCTTATATTGCCGGTTGAAAAAATATTGATAGTTAAAATCCTCGCTATTTCCTGCATAAATCTTCTTGCTGCGCTCGCAATAAGAATGATTTACCGTTACGCATACAAGTGCGGTAACCAGAACAGCATTGTCGGAAGAGTGCTTTTCTGGGTTCTTCGCTTTTTTGGCGGTAAGTCGTTAGATATACAGGCAAAGCAGGACGTTCACCTCATAAAAATTGCAATTGTCGGCGCAGGCAGGGTTGGTACAAGCCTTGCGGAGGACTTAATTAAAAACAGAAACGCCTCCTACGTGCCGCGTTGCTTCATAGACGTGGATGAGGACAAGGTCGGCAGAAAAATCCACGGAATTATAATTCTCTCTCAGGAGCAGGCAACCTTTAAGCTGCTTGAGGAGTACGGCGTGCAGGAGATTGTTTTCGCAGTACCTCAGTTAAGCGCTGAAAGAAGAAAGGAGCTTTTTGATTTTTACAGTCAGTCCGGCTGCAAAATCAAGGTTTACGACTTCCCGCTTGTAGAGAGTGATACAGACAAGGGTAAAAGACACATTCGTGAATTTGACATAGAAGAGCTTCTTTTCAGAAAACCGCTTGACGTTGTTGACGAGCAGGTAAAAAACTACTACAAGGACAAGCGTGTCCTCATTACCGGCGGCGGCGGTTCAATCGGCTCCGAGCTTTGCAGACAAATTGCAAAAATGGGTCCGGAAAGACTCATTGTTTTAGACGTCTATGAAAACGGCGCCTATGACGTTCAGCAGGAGCTTAAAATGATTTACGGCGATGAGCTTGACATTCGAATAGAAATCGTGTCTGTGTGTAATAGAGCAGGGCTTGAAAGAGTGTTCAGGGAGCACGAGCCGCAAATAGTTCTTAACGCGGCAGCCCACAAGCACGTTCCGTTAATGGAGCACAACTGTGTAGAGGCTGTGGAAAACAACGTATTCGGTACGCTCAACACAGTAGAGCTCAGTGAGAAATACGGTGTACAGCGTGTTATGATGGTAAGCACAGACAAGGCAGTTAACCCAACTAATGTTATGGGTGCAACAAAGCGTGTGTGTGAAATGATTGTCGGTGCGTACAGTAAGAAAGAATCAAGCACTACATACAGCGCAACACGCTTTGGTAACGTTTTAGGCTCGGCGGGCTCGGTAATTCCGCTTTTCAAAAAGCAAATTTCCCGCGGCGGTCCTATAACAATTACAGACAAAAGAATTGTCCGTTACTTTATGACAATTCCGGAAGCATCTCAGTTAGTGTTAAAATCGGGGGCAATGGCAGAAAACGGTGAGCTCTTTGTTTTAGATATGGGTAAGCCCATTAAAATAATTGAGCTTGCAGAAAATATGATTCGCCTCAGCGGTATGGAGCCTTATAATGACATTGACATTATAGAAACGGGCTTAAGACCCGGTGAAAAGCTCTACGAAGAAACGCTTGTTAATTCGGGGCTTGAAAAAACAGAAAGCAGCTCTATATTCATTGAGCGTGAGCAACCGGTTTCAATAAACGAGCTTAATGCAAAATTAAGTGTGTTAAGAACAGCGGTTGAAACAGGTGACGACAACGCCGTTAAGGAGGCGCTTAAGGTTGTAGTACCAACCTTTAAGACACCTGAGGAGGTTAACTCTCACGCGGGTGAAGCCAAAGAGATGAAAAATGCAGTAGTGGTGTGACGGTATGTATAAAAATTTTCTCAAGGGCTTGTTAGATTTTACGTTATCACTTTTGGGCGTAATATTTTTAGCGGTGCCAATGCTTGTTATAGCAATAATAATAAAAATCCAGGACCCGGGCCCGGTGTTTTTCAAGCAACAGCGCGTGGGCAAGGGTAAAAGACTTTTTTGGCTCTATAAATTCCGCAGCATGAAGGTGAGCACACCAAAGGACGTGCCCACTCATCTGCTCGAAAATCCTGAGCAGTATATAACAAAAATCGGTGCATTCTTAAGAAAAACAAGTCTTGATGAATTACCGCAGATATTTAACATATTGTGCGGCAAAATGAGTGTAATAGGTCCGAGACCGGCACTCTGGAATCAAGAGGATTTAATTGCCGAGCGTGAGCAATACGGCGCAAACGACGTAAGACCCGGTCTTACCGGCTGGGCGCAAATCAACGGCAGAGACGAGCTGGAAATTCCCTTGAAGGCAAGGCTCGACGGTGAATACGTGGAGCGTCTTGGCAGCAGCTCGTTAAACGGCATTAAAATGGATTTAAAATGCTTTTTCGGTACAATAAAGGCGGTGCTTAGGTCTGAGGGTGTAGTTGAGGGCGGCACAGGCGAGCTTGACCGAAGAGCAGAAGAAAAAGAAACTGCGAATGTGCAGTGAGAAAAATAAAATTGGGTGAAGGTATGGAAGATTTGAAGACTACTGTTGTAGCAGAACAAGTGAATACAGAAGTAGCCGAAGACGTTGTAATGGTAAAAAGTAACGTTACACTCAAGAAAAAACCGGTTTATGATTTTTTCAAGAGATTTGGTGACGTAATTATTTCAATTCTTGCACTTACTTGCGGACTTCCCGTGTTTATATTAATAGCAATTGTTATTATGGTTGATGATTTCGGTAATCCGTTCTTTATGCAGGAGAGAATAGGTAAAGACGGCAAAGCATTTAATATGTTCAAATTCAGAACAATGTTTATGCATGCGGATGAAATGAAAGTGGATTTAATGGAAGAAAATGAGTACGACTCGGTTCACTTTAAAATGTCTAACGACCCACGAATTACAAAGGTCGGAAAGTTTTTACGCAAGACAAGCCTTGACGAGCTTCCGCAGATTTTAAACGTGCTTTTAGGTCATATGACAATAATCGGTCCAAGACCGTTTGTAAGAGCAGAGCAAGACCAGCTTCCGAGCGACAGGCTTTTAGTAAAACCCGGTCTTTCATGCTACTGGCAGATTACAGATACGGTTAAAATGTCTATCGAAGACCAGCTTGAGTTAGATTACAAGTATATAAGAAACCGTTCTGTTGGGACAGATATAAAAATTATTTGGGAAACAGTAGAGTTAATTGTAAAGGGTTCTAACCAATAATTCTTGAAGGTTAAAAGGGAACAAGTATAATGGGTGAAAAAAAGAAACTTTTAATTTATGCACACTATTACGTGCCGGACGTAGCTTCAACAGGTCAAATCCTAAAGGATTTGGCAGAGGGTATGAAGGATGCGTTTGATATAACAGTAATATGTGTTGTACCATCTTATGAGGGTACAATAGCGGAAGAGTATAAAACTCAAAGATTTTACGAAGAAGAAATCAACGGGATAAAAGTCTTAAGAGTTCGTGTTTCTGAGTTTAATAAGGCAGATAAATTAAGCCGTGTTAAAAATATTTTAGGCTATTTTGTCGGTGCAGCTCTCGCTACCTTTAAGGTTTCCAAGCAAGACTATGTATTCTCAATTTCTCAGCCACCCATATTAGGTGGGCTTCTTGGTGTGTGGGGTAAGCTTGTTAAAAGAGCAAAATTCATATACAATATTCAGGACTTTAATCCCGAGCAAACTATGGCGGTAAGCTACAGCGACAACGGTTTGGTTTTAAAGGCAATGATGCTTGCAGACAAATTCAGCTGTAAATGCAGCAACTTAATTATTACAGTTGGTCGTGACCTTGTAGAAACAGTGAACACTCGTTTCAAAGGAAAAAATGTTCCAAAAACAGTTATGATAAATAACTGGATAGATGAAAAAGAAATTTATCCGCTCGACAAATCACACGAAAGGGTTGTTGAGTTTAAAAATAAATATAACCTTACTAACAAATTTGTTATAATGTATTCGGGTAACATAGGTCTTTATTATGACCTTGAAAATTTAATAAAGGTTATTGAAAAATTCCCCGAAGGTACAAAAACAAATGATGGCAGAGAGGTTTGCTTTGCTTTTGTAGGCGCAGGCACAATTGAAGAAGAAATTAAAGCGTACGTTGCAGAGCGTAATATGAAAAACGTAACGTTTATTCCGTACCAAAACAAAGAAGATTTAAACTACAGCTTAAATGCTTCAGATGTTCAATGGGTTGTGAATGCAAAGGGAATTAAGGGTGTTTCCTGTCCCTCAAAATATTACGGTGTAGCGGCGGCAGGCATACCGGTGATTGCAGTTCTTGAAAAAGATTCAGAAATACGCTGCATAATAGAAGAAACAAATGGCGGACTTATTTCTGACCCGTGTGATTATGAGAATGTTGAAAAAAATATCCGTTGGTTTATAGAGAATGCAGACAGTAACGAGCTTAAGGAAATGGGCTCTCGTAGTCACGATTATTTAATTAAAAATTTAACTAAAGATATGTCGGTAGAAAAATATAAAGAAACTATTTTAGGATTGTGAGTTGAAAAAATGAACAGTAACTGGTTTAAGCTTTTAATGAAAGCAACAAAAGTAAAATACGGCAAAAATGTTGTTCTTAAGGGCGTGCCGGTTATTTTTAATAAAGGCGGCGCAACACTTGAAATTGGCGACGACTGCGTTATAAAAAGCTCGTTTTTGTCAAATCTTATAGGGCTTTACCAAAGAACAATAATTATAACAAGAACACCCGAGGCACAAATTAAAATTGGTAAAAACGTTGGAATTTCGGGTGCTACAATATACGCAAGAAAATCTATCGAAATCGGGGACAATACAATGGTTGGCGGAAACGCAAAGATTTTAGATAACGATTTTCACCCAATTGAAATTGAAGCAAGGAATAATGATGATAAAGAAAAAATCGGTACAAGACCGGTTAAAATCGGCAAAAATTGCTTTATAGGCTGTAATGCACTCATATTAAAGGGCACAGAGCTTGGTGATGGCTGTGTAGTTGGGGCAGGGGCAGTTGTTAGCGGTAAGTTTGAAGATAACTGTGTGATTGCGGGTAATCCAGCGAGGGTTATAAAAAAGTTGTAAGGAAGATTGTCTTTGATGAAGGTTTTGCAAATAAATATATTCGGCAATTTAAGCACAGGTCGAATAGCTGTGGATTTATATAGAACTTTAAAAGAAAACGGACATGAGGGCAAGGTTGCTTTTGCAAGAAACACTATAGCAGAAGATATACCGCATATAAAAATAGGTAACACACTAAACGTCTATCTTGATGGTGTTTTGACCCGCTTGACTGACAAAGCCGGTTTTTTTTCAAAAAAAGCAACGAAAAAGTTGATTGAAGAAATAAAAGTATATAATCCGGATATTATTCATTTGCATAATTTGCACGGATACTATATAAATGTAGAAATGCTGTTTGAATTTTTAAAAGCTTTTGGGAAACCGGTTGTTTGGACTCTACACGATTGTTGGTCTTATACGGGACACTGTTGTTATTACAGTATGGCGAATTGCGAAAAATGGAAAACAGGATGTAAAGACTGTCCTCAAATAGGGGCATATCCGGCAAGTTTTGTAGATAATTCAAAATGGAATTATGAAAAGAAAAAGGAAATGTTTTTAAATCTTCCAACATTACAGCTGGTTACGGTTTCAAAGTGGTTGGAAGCAGAAGTAAAACAATCTTTTTTAAAAGACGTGCCCGTTTGTACAATATACAACGGAATAGATACGGAAAAGTTTAAACCGACTGAAAGTGATTTCAGAGAACGTTATGGTTTAGAAGATAAAAAAATAATTCTTGGTGTTGCAAGCACGTGGGATGTGCGCAAAGGTTTAAAGGATTTTGTTGAGCTGTCCAAGCTTTTAGATGATAATTACAGAATTGTTCTTGTAGGCGTAACTACAAAAGAAAAGAAAAACCTTCCGCAAAATGTGATTGGAATTTCAAGAACAGATAGTATTGAAGAATTAGCAGGTATATATTCTACGGCCGATGTTTTTTTCAACGCAAGCGTGGAAGAAACTTTTGGGTTACCAACCGCAGAAGCGTTGGCTTGTGGAACACCGGTTATTGTATACAATGCAACAGCATTACCTGAGGTAGTAAGCGAAGAAAACGGGTATGTAGTAGAGCCGCATGATATACAAAAGGTGAAGGAAACCATAGACTTTTGTGTCGGTAAAAAAATAGAACCAAACAAAAACTGGGAAAAATCAACTTCTTATAAAGAATACATAGATTTGTATGAGAAACTTCTGAAAGAGTAAAGGTGTTTTAAAGTGAGAATTGTACAAGTAGAAGATTTTTTTGTGCCGGAAGCAGGGTATCAGGTTAACGTGTTGTCAAAATATCTTGCCAAAATGGGACATGAAGTGATTATTGTTACTTCTGAACTTGAAAAGATACCCGATTATTTAGCTTCTTTTTTTGGGAGAGAAAATATTGCAGAACGGGACAAACGGTATGAGGATTTATATGGGGTGAAAATTGTTAGACTGCCAATTTTTAAGTATATAAGTGGTCGTTCTATATATTTCAATTTAATTTCAAAAATAAAACAAATGAAACCTGATATTTTGTATGTTCATAATTGCAATTGTGTTGCGGGTATGCAAGTGTTGTTGAATTTAAAAAAAGTGAGATGTCCGGTTATTTCAGATTGTCATATGTTAGAAATGGCATCACGAAATAAGTTTAATAAATATTTTCACTGGTTTTTTAAAAGAGTGTTTGCAACTATAATAAAAAAAGAAAAAATACAAGTAATACGTCCACAAGATGATAATTATGTTGAAGCTTTTTTAGGTATACCGTTGTCTCAAGCACCGTACATTTCTTTCGGTTCGGATACAATTCTTTTTCATCCGGATGAAAACGTAAAAAAGGAATTCAGAAAAGAGCTTGGTATAAGCGACGATAGTTTTGTGGTAGTTTATGCGGGCAAGCTTGATGAAAGCAAGGGCGGAAAGCTATTAGCCGAAGCATTTAAAAATAAATTTAATACCACCAAAGACGTTGTTTTGTTAGTAGTTGGTGATTGTGTAGGTGACTATGGTAAAGAAGTAGAAGCGCTTTTTGAAGAATCAGAAAATAAAATAATAAGAATTCCTACAAAAAAATATTCCGAATTGCCGGAGTATTATCAGGTTGCAGATATAAGCGTTTTCCCTCGTCAATGCAGTCTTAGCTTTTTTGATGTGCAAGCTTGTGCGTTGCCAATCGTTTCAGAGGATAACGAGGTTAATGTTGAGCGAAACGCAAACAATAACGGTCTTTGCTTTAAAGCTGGTGACGTAGAGGATTTTAGAGAAAAAATACTTGCTTTTTGTAATATGTCTCAAGAAGATTTTTCAGTGTACAAGCAAAGCAGCTTGAGTTTGATACAAGAAAATTATTTGTACGAAGATATTGCACAGGAATACATGGATATTATTGCAAAACAGTACGAAGCATACAAAAATAAATGATTTATGGAGATGAAAAAAATGGTTAATGTTATAGGTCTTGGTTATATAGGTCTTCCAACAGCTCTTATGTTAGCTTCTCACGGGGTTGAGGTTGTTGGTACAGATTACGACGAAAATCTTGTAGCAACGTTAAACGCGGGAAAAACAACGTTCGAAGAAAAGGGTCTTGATGAACTTTTTAATGAAGCGGTAAAATCAGGCATTAAATTCACAACTGAATATCAGGTAACCGATATGTATATTGTTTCTGTTCCTACACCTTACGACAAATTCTCAAAGAAAATAGATGCTTGCTACGTAAACGCTGCTATTAAGCAGGTTATGTCAGTTTGTCCTAAGGGCGCAACGGTTGTTATTGAGTCAACCGTTTCACCGGGTACAATAGATAAATTTGTAAGACCGGTTATTGAAGAAAACGGATTTGTAATTGGCAAAGATATAAATCTTGTTCATGCGCCCGAAAGAATTATTCCGGGCAATATGGTTTATGAGCTTCTTCATAACAACAGAACTATCGGTGCAGATAATAAAGAGATTGGTGAAAAGGTTAAGGCTGTTTATGCATCATTCTGTCAGGGTGATATTGTAATAACAGATATTAAATCGGCAGAAATGACTAAGGTGGTTGAAAACACCTTCAGAGCTGTAAATATTGCATTTGCAAACGAGCTTGCAAAAATTTGCAGACATGATGATATGGACGTTTACGAAATTATAAAAATTTGTAACATGCATCCGCGTGTAAATATTCTTCAGCCGGGTCCTGGTGTTGGTGGTCACTGTATTTCAGTTGACCCATGGTTCTTAGTTGGCGATTACCCGGCTTTAACAAAGGTTATTTGGGAATCAATGAAGGTTAACGATTCAATGCCCGAATTCGTTTTAGAAAGAATTCACGACATTATGAAAGAAAAGGGCTTAACCGATGTTTCTCGCGTAGGTTTGTATGGTCTTACTTATAAAGAAAATGTTGATGATTACCGCGAATCACCAACCTTACAGCTTTTAGAATGTCAGGAAAAGCACTTGGCAGAGCCTTTAAAGGTTTACGACCCTTACATTAAAAAGGATATTGTTAAAAATCAATATCATGATTTAGACAAATTCCTTGAAGATACAGATTTAGTTGTAATCATGGTAAAGCACGACGAAATCAAAGAAAAAATGAGTAAGTTAGAAAACAAGGTCGTTTTAGATTGTCATAATATTTGCGACCTTCCCGGTGTATATCACATATAAGAGGTAATTAAATGAAAACAGTAATGCTTGTTTTCGGTACAAGACCGGAAGCAATAAAAATGTGTCCGCTCGTAAATGAGTTAAAAGCAAGAGAAAATTTAAAAACGGTAGTATGCGTAACCGGTCAGCATCGTCAAATGCTCGACCAGGTGCTTGCTGTTTTTAAGGTTATTCCGGATTATGATTTATCAATAATGAAGGACAAGCAAACCTTATTCGATATTACCACAAATATTCTTAACGGTATCGGCAGGGTTTTAGACGAAGTAAAGCCTGACGTGGTGCTTGTTCATGGTGATACGTCAACTACTTTTGTTACGGCATTAGCTTGCTTTTATAAGCAAATTCCGGTAGGGCACGTTGAAGCAGGTCTGCGTACTTATAATATTTACAGTCCTTATCCGGAGGAGTTTAACAGACAAGCGGTTTCTATTATTTCAAAGTATAACTTTGCTCCAACGGAGCTTTCAAAAGAAAATTTAATTCGTGAGGGCAAGGCAAAGGACAGTATTTTTATTACCGGAAATACTGCAATAGATGCATTAAAAACAACAGTTCGTGAGGATTACAACCACCCCGAATTAGAGTGGGCAAAGGATGGCCGCCTTATAATGATTACGGCTCACCGTCGCGAAAACCTTGGCGAGCCTATGCATAATATGTTCCGTGCAATAAGGCGCGTTATGGACGAGCACCCTGACGTTAAAGCAATTTACCCTATTCATATGAATCCGGTTGTTCGTCAAGCAGCAGATGAAGAGCTCGGTGATTGCGATAGAATTCATATTATAGAACCGCTCGAGGTTATAGATTTTCATAACTTCCTTGCAAATAGTTATATGATTTTAACAGATAGCGGTGGTATTCAAGAGGAAGCGCCATCTTTAGGAAAACCTGTTCTTGTTATGCGCGATACAACAGAAAGACCGGAGGGTATAAAAGCCGGTACTTTAAAGCTTGTAGGAACAGACGAGCAGGTTATTTATGAAAACTTTAAGCTTTTATTAGAGGATAAAAACGCATACGAGGCAATGTCAAAAGCAAGCAACCCCTATGGTGACGGCTTTGCATGTAAACGTATTGCGGATATACTTAGCAAATAAGATGTTGCTCACTCAATAGTGATTTGTAAAATTGGAATTTGAAGCTCAATTAAGTAAAAAGGTAAAATATATCGGGTGGAAAGAGTCAAGCAAGCTATATGGCGAGTTGGCTGCAGAGGATGTTGTTGTTTTCCCCGGATTTCATTCGGTTTTATGGTAGTAGATAATTCAGAGAAGATTCTCATTGACGTAAAAGGTCTTTTAGATAAAAAGATGGTTTAATCCAGAAACTATAATTATTGGAGATTGTAAGGAATAGAAAAAATATGTTACTAAGAAATTTTTCGCGAAAAAAACCAAACGGAGTTATATACTTTTTGGCTTTCTTGTTTTTACTAACACAAGATGTTGGTTCGTTTGGAACAAGGTTTTTAATTGTTCAATATTTAATTTTGATGCTATTCCTTGTTCTGTTAATGAAAAATTTAATCAAAGAGAAAAGCTTGGTTCTTCCACTCGGGCTATTAGTTTTGATGGGCTATATCACTGTGATTACTATCGTTAACACATTCGACATGGATGGTTTAACTGATATGTTGTTTTTCTTTGTGTCGTTGATAACAGTTTATTGGCTTATTAAAGATTTAGGTGATATAAAGATTTTTTATAAATTGTTTTATAACGTTGCAGTGGTGATGTCTATTATAGCTTTGCTTCAATTTGTTACGTATTTGTTAGGTATAGATACATTTTATGATTTGGCACAATATGGGTTTTCACATAGACTATATATAAGATATAATTTGTTGGCACCTTCAGCACTTTATGCAGAACCTGCACACGCCGCTCCGCTTTTAACCTGGGCTACCTGGGTGATTTTAATAGGTAAAGAGAAAAAATTGGAGTTTGTTAAAAGTTATAAATCTGCATTAATTTTAATTTTTGCTGTGCTTTCGCAATCAGCGGTTGTGTATGTTTCGGTATTTTTAGTTTTTTGTATATACATTTTTATTTACCAAAAGCAGTTTTTGAAAAAGGTGAGGTATTTAGCTTTAGCAACGTGCGCTGTTATTGCTTTAATGCTTATTAGTCCGGATTTTATTATAAGTGTTTTAAGGCGATTGAATCAATTTGAAACAGTTTCAACAACGACAGCAAATGATTTATCTGCCCTTGCTATTGTTTCAAATTTAAGAATTGCAATAGAAAAAATGAAAGATGGATATCTGTTTGGCACGGGATTTGACTCACATAGATTGTATTATGACCAATATATACGCGAGCTTTATGGTACAATTATTATGGATATAAACAAAAACGACTGTGCAACTTTGTACACAAGAATTTTTTCCGAGTTCGGTATAATTGGCTTTGTTGTTTTTGCAATTGCTTCGGTAAAAAGATTTTTTACATCAATAAACAAAAAAAATATGGAAACTGCTGTTTTTTTAATTTTGTTTATGATTGTTATTATGAGAAACGGTGATTACATTAACATTATTACTACAATGACGTTTGTGTTTGCTTTTATTTTACCAATAAAAGAAAGCTCACAGCAAGCAGCATTAACAAGCAAAGAGAGTGAATAAATGTTTATTTTAGAGGTTTCGTATGGATGTCCTTCTGAAAAATACCCAATGAATGGTAATTTTCAAATGGACCAAGCAAAAGCGTTAAGAGATTTAGGTCACAAAATTGTGTTTTGCGCGATAGATATGCGTTCAATAAGAAGAACACGAAAATGGGGTTTTCAGTACTTTCTGAAAGATGAAATTCCGGTTTATGAAAGTAATATCCCTTTTGGACCCTTGGTGCCAAATTTAAAATCGAAATTTGAGAGGCTTTCCTTTAACTTTCTTTTAGGAAAAATAATTAAAAAACACGGCAAACCGGACATTGTTCACGTTCATTTTGGTGACACAGCAAAATGTGTGGTAGATGCTTGTAAAAAATATGATGTTCCCTACGTTGTAACCGAACACGGCTCAAGTGTAGCGAAAATTGAAAAAGGAACAAGCGCGCACGAAAAATATAAAAAGGTATATGAAAACGCTGCTAAAATAATAAGTGTTAGCAGTTTTTTAAGAAAGAACATTTTAGAAAAGTTTTCTACTGATGCTGTAGTAGTACATAATATTGTAGATACAGATATTTTTAAGCTTTCCAAAAGCAAGAAGGAAGCAAAAGAAACATTTAAACTCGTTGCGGCGGGGAACTTAATTGACCGCAAGGGCTTTGATGTTTTACTTAGCGCATACGCTGAGTTTGCAAAAAACAATCCGCAGAGCACGCTTTGCATTATGGGAGATGGTCCCGAAAAGGAAAGTTTGAAAAATTTGGCACAAAAGCTTGGCGTAGAAGCACAGGTGAATTTTTTAGGAAAATATACAAGAGAAGAATTTTCGCACGAGCTGCAAAGCAGTGATGCATTTGTGTTAGCAAGTCGTCATGAAACCTTTGGTGTTGTTTACGTTGAGGCCTTAGCAAACGGTGTTCCCGTCATAGCAACAAGCTGTAACGGACCGGAAGATTTTGTAAATGACGATTGTGGCATTATTGTACCTGTAGATGGCATAGCTCAATTAAGCAAGGCTATGCAAAAAGTAAAGGATAATATAAATAATTACAATTCGGTAGCTATTGCCGATTATGCAAAAAATAAATTCTCTCCCGAAGTAATAGCAAAACAAATAACAGAAGTTTTTGAGGACGTTTTAAATGGATAATGTTTTAATAAGCGTAATAACACCATGCTTTAATAGTGCGAAAACAATTGAAAAAACACTTCAAAGCATGTTGAATCAAACATATCAGAATTACGAGTATATTATTATAGACGGAAAATCTACAGACAATACTCTGAACGTAATTGAGCAGTATAAAGAAAAATTCGGCGATAAATTAAAGATCATTTCCGAAAAGGATAACGGCATTTACGATGCTTTTAATAAAGGCATAAATTTAGCAACGGGAGAGCTTGTAGGAATTGTTAGCAGTAATGATTTTTATGAGCCGGATGCCTTGGAAAATGTAGCAAAAGAATACAAAAACGAGAAATATGCTATTTTTTACGGATTTCAAAGAACAATGGTCGACGGAAAAGAAAGCTCAGTAGTTATTTACAACCACGAATTTATTAAGCAAAAAATGATAACGCATCCAACGTGCTTTGTCACCAAGAAACTTTATAGCGATTTAGGAGCATATTCTCTTGAATACAAAAGCTCTTCCGATTACGATTTTATGTTGAGGGTAAGCCAAAACGATGACGTTGAGTTTAAACCGATTTATAAAATAATTTCCAACTTTGAGTTAGGTGGGATTTCAAGTACTGTTATTGGTGAAAGAGAGACTCTTGAAATTCTAAAAAAATACGATATTGTTTCTAACAAAAGATACTTTTTTAAGAGGATTGTTTTGTTATTAGTAAAAATTATTAGAAAGGCTAAAATTTAATTTATGTACCAAATAAGAGATTTCTTCCTTGAGTTGCTTCCCAGTAAAATTTGGAATAAATTGTTTTTGAAGAGAAAAAAGGTTGTTTTTGGTGACAATTTGACGATTAATGGAAAGTTAAGATTTTATGGTAACGGAAAATGTATTATAGGAAACAATGTAAAAATAAATTCCGAACCTATAGCTAACCCAACAAGTGGAGGATATATGACAAGCTTAAACGTTTATGAAGGTGCTGTTTTAAAAATCGGCAATAACGCTGGCATAAGTCATACCGCAATTACTGCAGTAAAAGGTGTAGAAATTGGAGATAATGTTTTAATTGGCTCCAATTGTATGATTGCTGATACTGATTTTCATCCACTTGATGCGGAAATAAGGGTTAAAGATTCCAATAACAGAGAAGCGACAAAAACTGCTCCTATAAAAATTGAAAAAAATGTTTTTATTGGTGCACGTTCAATTATATTAAAAGGTGTTACAATCGGAGAAGGTGCAGTTGTGGGTGCTGGTTCTGTTGTAACAAAGGATATTCCGGCAGGCGAAATTTGGGCTGGTAATCCGGCGAAGTTTATAAAGAAAATATAAAAGGATTTTATAATAATGAAAGTAACTATAAAAAGATTACTTGTATCGCAATATGTAAAACTACAAAAAAGAAATATGATAAAATGTGAAGACTTTGTTTTACTTGATAGAGCAAGTGTTTTTGAAGGGAAAAATTATTTTTCAAAATATACAGAAATCGCAAATTCAAAGCTTGGTTATGGTTCATACACGGGTGTCGGGACTAAATTGTATAACACAAATGTAGGGCGTTATACTTGTATAGCTCCACAGGTAGAAGTGGTTATAGGAACACATCCTTCAAAGGATTTTGTTTCAGTTCATCCAGCGTTTTTTGCAGAAAATCCGACAATAGGCTTTTCTTATTGTGGAAAACAAAAATTCAAAGAAAATAATTATATAGATGAAGAAAATCGCGTTTCAGTATCAATTGGTAATGACGTTTGGCTCGGTAACGGCGCAAAAATAATAGAAGGTGTTACAATTGGTGATGGAGCAGTTGTTGCGGCAGGTGCTGTTGTGACAAAGGATGTTCCGCCTTATGCAATTGTTGGCGGTGTTCCTGCAAAAGTAATAAAATATCGTTTCTCAGAAGAAGATATAGAATACCTTTTAAAACTTCGTTGGTGGGATAAAGACGAAGAATGGATAAAAGAACACGCAGAATACTTTGAAAACATTAAGGTGCTCAAAGAAAAAGTAAAGCCGGAGTAATAGGAGAAAATATGGGTAAAGAAGAGAAAATAATGAGTTTTTACAACTCGTTTAAAAAATATTATGTGTCGCAAAGAGTTGAAAAATCGTTCAAAAAGGACAAGGAACTACAAGAGCTGTTAAAGAAAAATGCTGAGTTTAAGGATTTACATAAGGGACAGCGTTGCTTTGTTATTGGAAACGGTCCTTCCTTAAAGGACGAAGATTTATCTGCGCTTGAAAATGAGGTTGTTTTTACAGTTAATAAAATTGCAAATCATCCGCAATTTGAAGCAATGAGAACAAACTATCATTTTTGGGCAGACCCCGCATTTTTTAATTTGTCACCGGAAAATGAAGAGGATATTGAGCTGGTGGAAAGCTTTTTTGCAGTAAAAACAAAGGATAATAACCCAATTTGCTTTTTACCGGCATTTGCAAGAGATTTTATAAAAAGCTTTAACGTTGAAGAAAAACTAGACGTAAGAATTTATTCTACCCCCCTTCCTTTTAGGGATGGTGAAAATGGTGATATAGATTTTACAAGACCAACTTTTTGTTACCAGACGGTTGTTCAGTTTGCTGTAGCAATGGCAATTTATATGGGGTTTTCGGAAATATATTTATTAGGTTGTGATACAACAGGAATTGTCTCGACTATTCAAGCGTGTTTGAATCAAGAGGTTAGTGAGTATGCTTACGCTGTTTCTGAAAACGAAAAAAAGTTTCTGAAGAAAATGTCTGAAAATCGTGAACACGGCATAGAAAGCGATTTTTTGGGATGGGCAAGAATTTTGCATTTGCATCGCGAATTGTACAGATATTGTAGTAACAGAAATATAAAACTTGTGAATTGTTCTTCTAAAACTATAATAGATTCAATTCCACGCGATTCATTAACAAACGTATTGAAAAAGGGGAAATAATGTTAAGTAAGCTAATTCAAAAATACAAGGCAATACCTGCTGCAGCAAAGGTTTCTTTGTGGTTTGCTGTGTGCAGCGTTATTCAAAAGGGTATATCATTAATAACAGTACCAATTTTCACGAGATTACTAACAACAGACCAATACGGGCAGTTTTCAGTTTTTCAGTCGTGGTATCAGGTCATAAGTATATTTGCTACATTAAATTTATCTTACGGCGTTTTTAATAATGGTATGACAAAGTACCCCGAGGAACGAAATAAATATATGTCTTCTATGCAGGGGCTTTCTACCGTTGTTACGTTGTTGTTGTTTTGTGTTTATTTGCCGTTTAAGGATTATATAAACGAATTAACGGGTCTTTCTACACTCTTAATGGTAACCATTTTTGCCGAATGTTTGGCTGCACCTGCTTTGGCGTTCTGGTCTGCAAGACAGCGTTATGAATTTAAATATATAGCGCTTGTTGGCGTAACAATAGGTGTTGCAGTATTTTCACCTGCTTTAGGTTTAATTGCGGTGAACTTAACTGAAGAAAAAGGCTTAGCAAGAATTCTTTCTGCAGCGCTTGTCAATATTTGTGTAGGACTTTTTTTCTACGTTTTAAACGTTGCGAGAGGAAAAAAGTTGTTTAATAAAGAATTTTGGCTTTTTGCACTTAAATTCAATATACCGCTTATTCCTCATTATCTTTCTGCTATTGTTCTTTCGCACTCAAACAGAATTTTAATCGAGAGAATGTTTGGTGAGACTGAGGTTGCAATTTTCAGCGTTGCATACTCATTTTCTCTTATAATGAATATTGTTACAAACAGCATAAATTCTTCGTATATTCCATGGACTTACCATAAATTAAAAGAAAACAATTTAGCGCCATTAAAGAAAAACACCACACTTTTACTGTTAGGTGTTGCGGCAATGTCGCTTTTACCCGTGCTCGTAGCACCTGAGCTCATGTGGATTATTGCTCCGCCTGAGTATGCAGAGGGTGTGTGGATTATTCCGCCGGTTTCAACAAGTGTTTATTTTACTTTTCTTTATTGCTTATTTGGTAATGTTGAGTTCTACTTTGAAAAAACAAAGTTTATAATGGTTGCTTCAACAATGAGTGCTGTAGCAAACATAGGGCTTAATTTGATTTTTATGCCAAAATTCGGTTACCTTGCTGCAGGCTACGTAACTCTTGTTTGCTATATGCTTTACGCTCTTGCTCATTACATTTTTATGCGTAAGGTTTGTAAGGAAAAGTTAAACGTTAAAAGCGTATACAACGATAAATTAATTTTACTTATTTCACTTGCATATTTAATTTGCACAGCCCTTGCTATGTGCCTCTACAAATTTGTAATTTTAAGGTATGCTATATTGGCAATTGCATTTATCGTTTTGGTAATAAAACATAAATTTGTTATAAATCTTATTAAAAAAATTAAATCAAACTAAGGGAGAGATATTATGAAAATTAAAGCATTAGTTGCAGTTCGTTCAGGCTCAATGAGAGTACAAAACAAAAACTTACGTCCGTTTGCCGGAAGCTCTTTGCTTGAGGTTAAGCTTGAACAATTAAAACGAATAAAGGGCTTGGATGGTATAGTTGTTAATAGTAATGATGATACCATGCTTGAAATTGCTCAAAAAATGGGATGCGAAACAGTAAAGCGTGACCCGTACTACGCAAGCAACGAGGTTTCTATGAGTGACGTTTATAAAAACATGGCAGAAAACTGCGACTGCGACGTTATTGCGTATATAAACGTAACAAACCCGCTTTTAAAAGATGAAACAATAGAAAAGGCAATTGAGGAATATAAAAACATGACTGACTACGATTCACTCAATTCAGCTCATCTTGTAAAAGAATTTATGTTCTTAGATAACAAGCCTGTAAACTACGATTTAAAGCATCAACCAAGAAGCCAGGATTTACCGGATTATTATGCCTTGAATTTCGCAATAAATATTATATCAAGAGAAAAAATGATTTCTTGTAAAAACGTTGTTGGTGAAAAGCCATGGATTTATGGTATTGATGAAATTGAAGCTACAGATATTGATAACCCAATAGATTTTGAGTTTTCTGAGTTCGTTTTCAAAAAAGGCAATTGGTAATGAGTAAAATATGAGTACTTTTTATTCAAAGAAGTCTTGAAAATAAAGAGCGCTGCATTTTTAAATGCGGCACTCTTTTTTATTGAATAATACTTTAATTTATGTTACAATGAAAAAAATTCTTTTTGGGGTGGCTTATGGTTTTATTCTTTTGTGCAACACCGGTTCAGATTTATAGAGCAATAAATTTAAAAGAACAGTTTTATATGGACAAAAAATGTAAAATGTTCATTTTTAATTATTTTAACGGTGCAGAAGGCTACGTTGAAAAATGCAAGTCAACAGGTCTTTTCGAGGACGTCAGGTTTGTTAAGTTTTTCAAAATTTCTCAGCGTACAAATGCGTTAAAATATAAAAAATCAAGGCTTTTTGCAGGTCTGCAGGACTCGTTTTTTAAGCTTTTGCACTCGCACGACCAGTTGAAAAATTTGTACGCAAGAATTTGGGCAACCTACTATTACGTGTTAAAAAACGACGTCTTAAAATTGACCGGCATTAAAAAGGATGAGGAAATCGAGGAGATTTTCTTTAGCTATTTTGACCCCATAATGCAAATGCTTTACTTAAAGCTTGAAAATAAAAATATAGAGTACAACCGTTATGAGGACGGCACAGGCACGTATTTTAACGGTGCTATTTTCCCGGAGCGCCGTTTTGACAAATGGTTAAAAATAGGCAAAAATATTTTTTACCCCAAAAAGGTTTTCGTAAGAGTGCCCGAGGCGCTTAGGGATTACGAGGAGGTAAAACGCAACAACATAGAAATTCATAAAACTGATTTTTCAAAAAACAAAAAAGCAAAAGAATTGCTTTACGATATTTTTGATATAAAAAACATCCCCGAAATAAAAGAAAAAATCATTTTCTTTGATACTCTTGTTGAAAATCAGGATATGGATGCTATGATAAATCCGCTTTTGCGTTTTTCGAATGAGGAGCTTGTTTACAAAAAGCACCCGCGCAGAAAGGACGATTATTACGAGCAAAGAAACGTTAATATTTACAGCGGTGCCTCTTTACCGTTTGAAATGTACTGTGAGTATTTTGACGTTTCAGATAAGATTTTAATAAGTCATTGCTCGACCGCGTGCATAGCCCCTGCGCTGTATTTTAATCAGAGTCCAAAAACGATTATATGCTATGATTTTGCAACAACAAAAAAGGATGATTATTATAACGACTTTGACAACCTCCTTAATATTTTGCTTGAGGGTGAAGCACCGTTAGATTTAAAAAAGCCACAAACAAAGGAAGAGTATGAGCGCTTAATTTCAGAATTATAATAATTCAAAAAAGACTGTAAAAGGCTATTTGCTTTTTGCAGTCTTTTTATACGTGTTTTTTCTTGAATAATCTTGAAATTTGTGCTAAAATGACTTTGTATATGTAATTTGGGGAGGTGTGCCTTGTGAAAATCGTTTATATAGATACAAATACCTTAGGGCATCATCTTTTTTACATAGGCGCGCTTTCAAGGCTTGAGGGTAACGAGGCTGTTGCCGTATTACCTGAAAGGGTAGAAAATTTGAGCTGTAAGCAATATAATTATGAAACCGAGGACAGAAAAAACGGCAAGCGCTCTTTTTCGCAATACAGAAAATGGATTAAGGAAATCAGCAGCTTTGTCGAAGCGGAAAAGCCTGACGTTGTACATATTTTGAACGGAGATTTTCTTTACAGATATTTCGGCTTCGGCTTAAGGCGTTTTAAGAAATATAAAACGGTAATAACCTTTCATTGCTTAAGAGACGGCTTTTTAAACAAGCTTTCAATAAAAGCAATTGCCTCTTGTGCAGATGCCGTTGTTTTACATTCTGAATACCTTAAGAATAAGCTTTGCGGATACGGCAGAAAAAACGGCGTGCATATTGAATACCCTAACTTTACCACAAAAAGCTGTGACAAAAACGAGGCGCTTAAGTATTTTAAACTTGAACAAGATATACCCGTTTTAGGCTGCATTGGTGAAACCCGTCACGACAAGGGTTTAGACGTGCTTTTAGAAGCTCTTAATAGTGTAACCGAGCCGTTTCAGTTGCTTATAGCAGGCAGACCTGTTCATTTTGATGAGGAGTTTATAGCAGAAAAAACGGAAAAATACAAAAAACACGTTCGCACCGCACTTAAATTTTTAAGTGATGAAGAGCTTACCTACGCTATGAATGCTGCAGATATAATAGTGCTGCCGTACAGAAGAGCTTTTGATGCGGCAAGCGGACCGTTAGGTGAGGGCGTGGTGCTTGAAAAATGTATTGTGGGTCCGAGCCACGGCAACTTAAACGATACAATAGAAAAAAATCATTTGGGCTACACCTTTGAAACAGAAAGTCCCTCCTCACTTGCAGAAACGCTTAACAAGGCCTTAAAAAACGGGCATTTTGTTGATGAAAATTATAAAAATTATAAAGCTTCGTTAAATACGGAGGCTTTTCTTGAAAGCTACAAAAGCTTATATAACAATATTTAAAACGTTTAGGAGAGAATTGTTATGCCAAAAAACCAGGCACTTTTTCTTGCTCAATCTTATACGGATACGTGGGATGATTACGAGCGTGCATTAACCCGAGAGGGCTTCCCCTTGTGGGATTACGTTATTCTCACTGCCTCCAACGAAAATCAGGCGGAGGGTTTCCGTGCGCAAATAAATGAACGCAAAACAGCAGGTCTTTTACCTCAAAAAACCCATTTTGCCGTAATTCCTGACCGCGACGGTAAGCGTGTAGGCAGCGGCGGTGCTACCTTGGGCGTAGTAAAATACGTTGCAGAGCACAGCAAAAGAACAGATTTCAGCGGCTTAAGAATTCTTGTTATCCATTCCGGCGGTGACTCAAAAAGAGTACCGCAGTATTCCGCACTCGGCAAGCTTTTTTCTCCTGTGCCGCATAAATTGCCGAATGGCAGAAGTGCAACTCTATTTGACGAGTTTATGATGTCTATGTCAAGCGTGCCTGCACGAATTCGTGAGGGTATGATGCTGCTTTCGGGTGACGTGCTTCTTCTTTTTAACCCCCTTCAAATAGATTACAGCGGTGAAGGTGCTGCTGCGATTTCTTTTAAGGAAAACGTTGAAATAGGCAAAAATCACGGTGTATTTTTAAGAGGTGAGGACGGCTGTGTAAAGCAGTTTCTTCACAAGCAATCGGTTGAAGCACTTACCAAAAAAGGTGCGGTAAATGAAAGCAATAAGGTAGATATTGACACGGGCGCAGTTGTTTTTTCTGCGAAAATGTTAAGCTCTCTTTACGAGCTTGTTTCAACTGAAAAAAGCTACAACAAATATGTTAACGAAACGGTGCGCCTTTCTCTTTACGGTGACTTTTTGTATCCGTTAGCAACAGATTCAACACTTGAAAAGTTTTATAAAGAAAAGCCGGAGGGTGAATTTTGCGAGGAGCTTAAAGAGGCGCGTACAGATATCTGGAATGCGTTAAGACCTTACAGAATGAAGCTTTTAAGGCTTTCTCCTGCAAAGTTTATTCACTTTGGAACAACTACGGAAATTCTGGAGCTTATGTCAAGCGGAATTGACAGCTACAAGGAGCTCAACTGGAAAAATAAGGTTAACAGCAGCATTACAAAATCTGTTGCAGGCTATAACAGTATTTTGTCGGACAAGGCAAAAATCGGTAAGGGCTGCTACCTTGAGGTTTCTTACGTACACAGTAAAGCAAAAATCGGTGATAACGTGCTTCTGTCGTACGTTGATATTCACGACGAGGTTATTCCCTCCGACGTGGTTATACACGGCCTCAAGCAAAAGGACGGTAAATTTGTTGCAAGAATTTACGGCGTGAAGGACAATCCCAAGGAAACAAAGCTTTTTTCAAAGGAGCTTTCAAAAATTTTCCCGGAGAGAGTATTTGCCGGGGACGACAAAACCTTGTGGAATGCAGAAATATACCCTGCCTGCAATACAATTGAGGAGGCTGTTAAGGAAGCACTTAATATATACGAAATTGTGAACGGAAACGGTGATTTAGACCACCTTATGTCGCTTGAAAGGAAATCTCTTCAGTCGGGCTTTAATTCTGCGGACCCCGAGGCAATTATTGCCTGGGACAGCCGTATGCAGGAATTAGTGCGAATGGACGGCATAGCAAAGCTTATTCGCACAAAAAAGCCGGCAACAGCTGCAAGAGACGTTTTAAAGGCAGATTATCTTACACCAATACAAGAGCAATGGCTTGAAAAAAGACTTGCAAGGGCAGATTTCAGCGAAAGAATAAGACTTTATTATTATATAGGTGTAGCTCTCGGCGGACAAAGGGGTGCAGATTTCATTGGCAAAAGCTTTGCAATGATTTCTGACGGCATTTTAAAAGAAACTGTAGACAGCTTAAAATATAATGATTCCTGCAAAATTGCAAAGGATAAATTAACTGTTAAATTACCGCTTCGTGTAAACTGGGGCGGCGGCTGGAGTGATACTCCGCCGTATTGTAATGAAAACGGCGGTGCCGTGCTTAATGCCGCAATTTTGCTTAACGGTGAAAAGCCTGTTGAGGTAACTCTTGAAAAAATACCCGAGTTAAAAATTGTTTTTGACAGCAGGGATATGGACGTGCACGGTGAGTTTACAGAAATAGAGCCGCTTCAAAAAACAGGTGACCCGTATGATGTGTTTGCGCTTCAAAAGGCGGCGCTTTTAGCTTGCGGAATTATACCAAGCAAGGGCGGAAGCCTTAAAGAAATTCTTACTCGCCTTGGTGGCGGTTTTGTTATGAATTCTGAGGTAACAAATGTACCTAAGGGCAGCGGACTCGGTACAAGCTCCATTCTCTCTGCAGCGTGTGTAAAAGCCATTTTTGAATTTATGGGAATTACTCACACTGAGGATGACCTTTACAGCTACGTGCTTGCAATGGAGCAAATAATGTCCACAGGCGGCGGCTGGCAGGACCAGGTAGGCGGTGTCATTAACGGTGTAAAATTCATAACCGCAATGCCGGGAATAATGCAGGACGTAAAGGTCAGCAAGCTCGATATTCCCGAAAAGGCTTTTTCAGAGCTTAACGAAAGATTTGTGCTTATTTATACGGGACAAAGACGTCTTGCAAGAAATCTTTTAAGAGACGTTGTAGGCAGATATATAGGCAACGAGCCTGATTCAATATATGCTCTTAATGAGATTCAGCGAGTTGCGGCACTTATGCGGTTTGAGCTTGAGAGAGGTAACGTGGATGAATTTGCAAAGCTTTTAGATGAGCACTGGAGACTTTCTAAAATGGTAGACAGCGGTTCAACAAATACTCTCATAGACCAGATTTTTGCAAGTATAGATGAATTTACGGCAGGCAGACTTGTTTGCGGTGCAGGCGGAGGCGGATTCCTTCAGGTGGTTTTAAAGCGCGGCGTAAGCGTAGAAACGGTGCGTAAAACCTTAAGGTCTGTTTTCCAGGATTCCGACGTTGATATCTGGGACTGCGAAATAGTTTAAAAATAAAAGAGATTTAACTAACTTTTGTCAGTTAAATCTCTTTTTTTGTTGCAAAAGGACGAAAATTTTAATTTACAGGTTTTGCTGCTGTTTTTTTATTGACGGTTGTCTTTTTATGTACTAAAATGTAATGCGTATAAAAGCGATTTTTCGGAGGATTAAAAATGAATTTTATAAAGAGAGCTATCTCTGTCAGCTTAATAATAATTTTAGCCTTTTCAATTATTGGCACTACGGCAATTGATGCGTTGGCGCTTTCAGAAAATGCCCGTTATTACGAGGCGATTCCGGAGGTTGCCCACGCAACGGTCGGGGTACCCTTTAAAATTTACTATAACAATATTTTATCGCTCCCCGGTTTCAGGGTTGTTTTTAACGTGCCCAAGGAGCTTAAAAAAAGCTATTATGACAACAAGCTTGAAATAACTGCGGAGCTTGCAGGTGACTTTATAATTCCGTGGAGAGTTTACGACAGTGAATACGTTTTGGTGGATTCCGGTGAAATGCAGTTTATGGCAAGAGATGCGGAGCTTTCAAATGCAACTGCGCTTGTTTTAGGTGACAGCACCGTGAGAGCAGGCGCAATAACAGAAAATCTTCTTGATTATTACGAGGAAAACGGAAAGAAGCTTACGCTTTTAGGCACACGTGGTGCCGCACCGAATTTACACGAGGGCAGAAGCGGTTGGACAACATCGGATTATTGCGACCTTGCAAGTAAAGACAGTCTTTCAAATCCCTTTTATAACGACGGCTTTGACTTTAGCTATTATATGAATAAAACGGGCTATCAAAAGGTAGATTACGTTATTATTCAATTAGGCATAAATGATATAAAGAGTATGACACTTGAAAATTACAGCTCTCAAGCAACGCTTGAAAAGCTTTATGCCATGGTTTCAAGCATAAAGCAATTTAACGAAAGCATAGCTGTTATAATAGGTGCTACAATTCCGCCAAGTGAAAACGTTGCAGATTTTAATGGTATTTACAATTTTTCCTCTGAATTTGAATACAGGAATAATATAATTCACTTTGCAAGTGATTTAATGAGCACCTTCAGCGGTGTAGAGGGAGTTTACGTAAGCCCCGTAAACTGTGTTATAGATACAAAAAATGAGCTTTCTGATGCCATTCACCCCACAGATGCGGGCTACGAAAATATGTCGAAGCAGTATTTAGCAACAATAAACTGTATTTATAATGAGGAAATAAAGGTAAGGCCTCCGGTTATAAGTAGCATAACTCCTTCAAACGGAATGGTTATTTTAAAGTGGAGAGCAACCTTTAAAGCGGAAAAATATTATATTTTAAGAAACAACGAGATAATAGCAGAAACAACGGATTTAAAGTATTGTGATTCATCTGTTACCTCGGGTACCGTATACTCATATAGAATAAAAGTGGTTTGCGAAAACGGAGATGAGCATACCTCGGCAGCAAAAAAAATCACCTACCTTTCCGTACCTAAATTAAAGTCGGCAAAGCCGGTACAAAACGGTGTAAAGCTTGAGTGGAGCAAGGTAAGCGGTGCAACTGATTATTACGTTTACAGAAAAACCGTAAACGGAAAATGGGCAAGAATATTAACGGTGGCAGGCACCGAGTGCGTAGATAAAACTGCAAAGAGCGGTACAAAGTATTTTTATACCGTGAAGGCTGTTTCGGGCGAAGACGTAAGCGGCTACAATACTACAGGTATTTCAATTTATTTTATTGCAACACCTAAGCTCGCTTCAGTAACAAACAGAAACAACTCAACGGTTATTAAGTGGAATGCCGTAGGCGGAGCTAAAACCTACAACGTTTACAGAAAAAGCTCAAAGAATGAAGGCTGGAAGAAAATAGGCACAACCTCGGGCACGTCTTTTACTGATAAAAACGTAAAATCAGGCAGTAATTACTACTACACCGTAAAGGCTTATAACGGCAGTATAACAAGCAGCTACAACACAAGCGGCTTAGTGACCAAATATCTCAGCACGCCTAAGCTTACCAAGGCAGAAAGCAAAGTGAACGGCGTTCATCTTTACTACAATTCGGTATCAGGCGCTACAGGCTACACCATTTACAGAAAAACAGGAAACGGCTCATGGATAAAAATTGCTTCGGTATCGGGTAAGGGTACTGTAAAATACGTGGATAAAACCGCACAAAAGGGAAAAAGCTACACCTACACGGTAAGAGCAACAAACAGCAAATATGTAAGTTACTACAACACTAAGGGTGTAACCGTAAAAGATAAATATTGAGGTGCAAACATGGAAGAAAGTAAAATTGAAAGAATAAATTTTCTCGCAAAAAAGTCTCGTGAGGGGGGGCTTACCGAGGAAGAGAAAAAAGAGCAGCAAAAGCTCAGAGCAGAATACGTAGCCTCCTTCAGAAAAAATCTTGTTTCCACACTTGAGGCTACCATTGTTGAAAGACCTGACGGCACGCGTATGCCGCTTGTAAAAAACAACAAGCTTAACGACGAATTAAAATAATTGTTATGATAAAAATACGAGAAATAAAGCAGGAAGACGTTGAACGAGTAAAATTCATTTGCAAGGAAACGGCTCCTCATAAGGAAAAAAATGATGAGGTGACGGGTGAAATTATTGCAAACACTTATGCGACCTATTACGTAAGAGAGGAGCCTGAAGTTTGCTTTGGCTTAGAGGCAGACGGGCTGCTTGTAGGGTATATAATTTGCTCGGCAAACGCAAAAAAATTCAAAAAGAATTTCAGAAAAACAGATTTAAAGGTAATAAAAAAGCTTAATAAATTTTCCGCGGCAGAAAGCTGGTTTATTCCGTTTCCTTATATGGTTTTTAAGAGTAAATATCCCGCACATCTTCACATAAATTTACTGCCTGAATACCAGGGAAAGGGCTACGGAACAGAAATGCTTGAGACTCTTTTTGCGGCACTGAAGGAAAGAGGAATAAACGGCGTAATGCTTTTAGCCTCAGCGGAAAATAAGGGCGCAATAAGATTTTATAAAAGAAACGGCTTTAAAACCCTTGTAACCGCCTTTGGCGGCGTTGCAATGGGTAAAAAATTACAATGAATACAAGAAGGTCCTATTTATGAAAAAACCAATTACAGCAATAGTGTTAGGGGCAGGGCATCGCGCAATGGCTTATGCTGATTATTCGCTTGTGCATCCGGATGAGCTTAAAATTGTAGGCGTAGCAGACCCGGATGAATACCGCAGAAGTATGGTGCAGGAAAAGTTCGGTTTTCCAAAGGAAAATTGCTTTAAGGATGCAGACGAGCTTGCAGGTGTTCCGAAATTTGCAGATGCAATAATAAACGGCACAATGGACGAGCTCCACGTTAAAACGTCTATTCCTCTTTTAAAGCTTGGCTACGATATGCTTTTGGAAAAGCCGTTTTGCGTAAACAAGGCAGAAATGAAGGAGCTTTTAAGCGTTGTAAAGGAGCACAAGAACAAGGTTATGGTTTGCCACGTGCTTCGTTACGCACCGTTTTACTTAAGAATAAAAGAAAAAATCAACAGCGGCGATTTAGGTGAAATAACAAACATACAAACAATAGAAAACGTAAGCTACCACCATATAGCAACCTCGTTTGTAAGAGGAAAATGGGGAAACAGCAAAAGGTGCGGCACGTCTATGCTTTTAGCAAAATGCTGTCACGATATGGATATTATGATGTGGATGATGTCACCCGTAAAGCCTGTTTCGGTTACGTCTGTTGGTGCAAGAATGCAATTCAGAAAGGAAAATGCACCGGAAAATTCGGGTACGTATTGCTTAAAGGACTGTCCTTTGGTGGATTCCTGCCAATACAGTGCAAAAAAGCTTTACCTTGACCACCTGGGCTCGTGGGAATTCTACGTATGGCAGGAGCTTGAGGGTGCAGAAAATCCTACAATGGAGCAGAGAACAGAGCTTTTGAAGAACAGTCCTTACGGAAAATGCGTTTACAAGTGTGACAACAACGTTGTTGACAGACAAAGCGTGCTTGTCAATTTTTCTAACGGCGCCTCTGCAACTCATAATATGATAGGCGGCTCGGCGGCACCGTTGAGAGTAATTAAAATTACGGGTACAAAGGGCGAGATTTATGGTGAATTTGAAAATAATATAATCAAATTCACAAAAATAGATGCTGACAGTGAATGCTTTTACACGGAGGAAAGATTAGATATTGAAAACTTCGATTTAGAAGGTCACGGCGGCGGAGATGATAACCTTACAGCCGATTTTATTAAATACGTAGCAGGGGAAGAGGTTTCTGTTTCCTGCACCTCGATTTATGACTCTGTAGACGGACACAACATAATTTTCTTAGCAGATGAGTCAAGAGAAGAGGGCGGAGCATTAAAATTAGTTGACAAAAAATAAAATTTGGTGTAAAATATTTCTACTTATGGAAGCTTTTTAGCTTTGTTTTGGAGGTATACAGAATGGGTTCTTTAGCTGGATTTAGCGGCGGTATTGAAATTATAAGCGCTATCATCTACAAAATTAACAGTCTTATTTTAGCGTTGGTTATGTTAACAGGCGGTGTTTCTTCACCTTCAGTTGACGACAAAATCTTCTACAAGGAAGATGATGTAAAGGCAATGGCTGTTATATGGGGTGACACACAAATTTGTAACTACAACCCTGAAAGAGAAATCAGCTTTACTGCAGCAGTAAAAGATATACAGAATTCTGCTTATCAAATAGATGCTCTCGTAATTGCCGGCGACATTGTTGAAAACGGCTTCCAGTCAGAGTACGATTTACTCACAGATGGCTTCGAGAAGGTAACAAAGGTTGATAATTACGTTGTTTGTGCAGGTAACCACGATATAAGAATTCGTGACTACGAGCAATCTACACAGCGTTATTTCGATTTTATGAACAATCTTAACGGCGGAAAAAATCCAATAGATAACATTTATTACGAGTACGAGGTAAACGGCTATTCGTTCCTTGTAATAGGCTCAGATGAAATGCGTTTTGAGGATGCTTATTTAAGTGATGCACAGTTAACCTGGCTTGATGAACGTCTTGAAGCAATAACAGGTGCAGGTAAGCCGGCATTTGTTATAAGCCACTATCCGCTTAAGGATACACACGGTCTTCCTAACACATGGGGTGACTCTCTTTGGGAGGCAGGCTCAATCGGTAGTCAGTCAGACGTAGTTTACGAATTACTTAACAAGTATGAAAACGTATTCTATATAACAGGACACCTTCACACAGGTATCGGTCAATATACTTACGAAGAGTTAGGTAACGTACACGGTATTAACGTTCCGTCAATCGGTATCACCAATAAAGACGGTGATTTTAACAATGCAGGTACAGGCGTTATTCTTGAAATTTACGAGGACAAAGTTATTTCAAGAGCAAGAGATTTCGGTACAGGCGAGTATATTCCTGAATATGAAGTAACATATGAAATCGTATAAAATACCCAAGCCGTAGTGAGTACTCACTACGGCTT
>JAZNET010000062.1:0-2611 GCA_045588735.1 Acutalibacteraceae bacterium
ACAAAAATGGTAGGATAAAGAAAATTAGAAGAACACTAACTAGAGATGTAAACAAAGCCTTATGTCGAAATAACCTAAGTATCCTTTTTTTATCAATTATAATAATTAGAATGATAATTATTCCACAATTGATTATTGTAAAAAACGGTGAAACGGTAGGATCAAAGTAATAATAACTTGGGTACGCCATTTCGGTTGATATCTTTATAACCATAAAATATAGCGCTACCATCAGTATACACAAGAAAAATTTTAACCATTGTCCATTCTTCAAGGATTGCTTGTTTACTACTTTTTTTATCATATTATTCCTTTCACGTAGCCATTTGTATAGCCTTGGAGGAAGAATGACCACCTATGCTAAACACGGCTGTAATTGCATTATTAGTCATATAATTTTTAAAATAGTTTTTCATTTTTTTAAAGAACGTTTTTATGCCTTGTTTAATAATCTTCCACTTACCTTTTTTTAATTTATTTATGAGCTGCTTATTATACTTAGTTATAGTTTTCGGCTTCAAACCATTACCAGAAAGACACATACTTATAATTGCTACTAAAAAAGCACAAATAAGAGCTTCATATATACTATCTCCACCAGCAATTGAAGGTATAAAATCCATTAAAAATACGATTGCGAAACTCAACAATTTACTGATATTTTTGCTAGAAGATAAAACTCCATCAATTGCACCAATCACTATACTAACAGAAAATAGCCACCAATTAAAAGAAACCTTTTTTTTGAGAACGTATTTTTCGATAAGAAAACCAACCAAATAACTTGCTGCTCCTATCATAGCCCCAATAAAAGCACATATTATTTGAGCAACAAAATTTCCGTGATAGTCGGTATTGTTAATAGGATTATTATTACAATATGTAAAAAGGTTATATCCAAATATTCCTCCGCTAGCACCTAAATAATCTGTACTATCCCCATTCACAAACCTACCGACCGCTGGGTCATAGTAGCGTGACTGGAGATAATACTTATCTATCTCTCTATCATAGTAATAACCTCTGTACCTGAACGGGTTAACGTAGCCGATAGAAAGACACGTATCTACAAAGAACGTAGTGCATGCACCCCAAGCATCGTAGGTATATCTTGCTACAACGTTACCCCAGCTATCAGTGATAGCAATGATATCGCCCTGCTGGTTCTTTAAGAAATAATACGGCACTCCGTTATAGGTTATTCCGCATACAGAATCCTCGTTATCATAAAGCGGAACTAAAACATCATCATAGGTTTTGGTTGTTTCATTATAGTTCCAAGCTTCTCTTAATATCTTAGCACCGTCAAGAACATAATCGTGACGAACACCGTTAACCGTCTTGCTTGTACGAATACCGTTTGCATTGTAGGTATAGGTATTGCTATCAAAAGACTTAAGCTGTCTGCCCTTTTCCCAAGTGAGTGTTTGACCGAGATAGTTTACAGGGTTGCCCTGTGCATCGTAAGAAATAGACTGACCGTTGTATGAAGTAAGCAAGTCTTTCCAATTTCCGTTGCCGTAAACATATTGAGCACCGTTCTTGGTACGAATATTACCATAGTTGTCATAGGTCATGGTGTTCACTACTGTACCGTTTACGGTTTCAGTAAGTAGCTGACCTAAAGAATCGTAGGTATAGGTGGTAATACCGTCAACAGAGTCCTCAACCTTTGTGATTCGCTCTTCCTCATCGTATTCATACGAAATTGTATGTCCGTTAGATAGAACAATTCTGCTTACAAGCTGTGTGGTTGGTGCGGACTTAACCATCGAGTTATTCTTGTGCTCATCAGTAGCCACACCTGCGTGATAATAGAACTGACGGGAAATGGAAGTTACACCTAACTGCAGTTCATCGAATTCTTTTCTGCCGAATGAGTCGGTTTTAGAATGGCTTGTAACGGTTCTTCCACCTGCTGTAAATCTTACTACCTGAGAATCGTTTTCAGCCTTTTCATAGTTTACGGTATGTTCACTGCCGTTTGCAAACTGAATTCGCTTTTTAACAAGACTGTCTTCTGCGTCATAATAATATCTAACTGTGCAGACAAACACTTTTGAAGTAACGATATTGTTTGAATCAAGTGTAATATCCGATTCGGTAGACTGCATTATTCTGCCGTCTTCATATAGGTAATTATACTCCTTTTTGAGCTTGATGTCAATAGAACGGACTATGTAAAGAACGGTTGGCTTTTACACCAACCGTTCCGTTTAACATACACAATAGAGGTAAAAAATCAAAAATGTAAAGGTACTCTAATTAATTTTCGTCAACACAGAGAACCGTCCCCTGTGTTTCCTTTTTTTATTCTGTTTGGTTTCACGCTAACCGTCCCCTGTGTTACCCTATGATTAAAATACCATTCATGGTAAAAATAACAGCAATCGAAAAGAAAAAATAACCTATATTAAACCAAAATTTACTTTTAAACATTATTCCAGTTTCAATTTTTACAGCAAAAAAACAAGAAATTGGATATAAAAACCATAGTACAACAAAAATCAAAATATTAACCTCAAATAATTGATAAGGTAAAATTTCACAGGCGAAATATTGAGATCCGTTTATTAGTAAATTCAAGCTAGGATATATCAAACCTATTACA
>JAZNET010000063.1:0-56284 GCA_045588735.1 Acutalibacteraceae bacterium
GAACAAATTGTAAATAATTACAAAAATTAAATAATTTCAAGGCGTAAAAAAGCAGAAAAATCAAGGATTTTTGTAGTTTTTCTACAAAAAATGTCAATTAATTTTTATAAAGAAACGAAAAAAAATATTGATTATTTACAAAAGTTGTAGTATGATAGGGAATGAGATATGCTCGGATAGGTGTATTATGCCCAAAAATAGGGTGAATTTTGGATATTTTCCACACATTTACCGAGTACAAATATAGTAATTGTTCACACCGTTTGTTAATGCGGTATTAAAAATTTAGTTTTTTTAGAGAAATTCGGAGGCTTACTTATGGCGCTTGAGTTAACAAGAAAAGGCGGAAGCAAAAAGACGAATGCGAAGCAGCAGATAGATATTCTTCCTAAAATAGAGGAATTCTTCCAGAAAAACCCCATAATGAAAATAGTTGTTCCTGTTATAGGCTTCGTTATAATAGTGGTAATATTCTTAATTATTGTTTTTGGCGATAAGGTTTTCTTTGAGGAGCCAAAGGTAGATACAGGTGTACAGAATCCTAACTCAAATATTATTGAGGTGCTTCCGGGCGGTAACGAAATTACCGACGAAAAGGTGCTCGATATAATTAACGACGACCCGCTTGCAGCAGATATTCTTGCTTCAGCAAAATATAAGGGCTACGTAACAGGCTCAAGCGGTCTTAAGACGGCGCTTATTCAAATAGGTGCTAAAAACGATTTCCTTGTGCTTGCAGTTGGCGAAACCGTTGGCGATTCAAGCTGGGAGCTTATTGAAATTACAGATGACCACGTTCTGTTCAAAGCAGGCGACACAACTAAGAAAATTAAAAAATAATATTTAAGATTACTTTTTATATAAAAATTTTACTGAGTATTAAACACGTCTTTTAGTAGGAGGACATTTGAGATGAAATTTACAACACAAGCATTGAAAACAATCGGCATGTTTGCACTCTCACTCATATTAATTATGGGTGCCGTGCTCCCAATGTCTGCTGCAGGTAGCTCGCCTGATGAGTATATGGCTACATATACTGTTAAAACAGGTGATACGCTTTCTTCCATTGCGGCAAAATACGGTGTTACCGTATCAAGCATTGTAAAGGAGAACGGCATTTCTGCTTCGCAGACTCTTTATGCAGGGCAGGTGCTTTACATACCGGGTGCAACCTCTGTTCACGAGGACTCAACTACGTCTTTTGGCTCTTCAAGCTCAATTTCTATTGATTTTAAAGATGCTGATTTAGTAGGTGTTCTTGAAACAATTCTTGCACACACAGGCTACACAATGATTTTCAAGGGTTCGTCTACGAACGTTACCTTGAAGCTTCAGGATGTTTCTCCGATTACAGCTATAGACTACGTTCTTCGTATGGTAGACTTAACCTACATTAAGCACGACAACATTATTTACGTTGGTAGTGCAAACGTACTTAACGAGAGCTTCTTAGACAAACAGGCTCTTACAAAATTTAATGTAAAATACATCTCAGTTGATACTCTTATGTCACAGGCTTCTACTCTTGGCGTTTCTGCAACACTTGTAAAAATGGAAAACAACAACCGTGAATTCTGGCTTACAGGTACTCCTATGCAGTTAGTTAAGGTGAAGGACCTTATTAAAACCCTTGACGTTAAAAAGCACGTAACAACAGGTAGCGGTGCTATCAGCACAAGCCTTACAGCTATCGAAATGAAATATATTTCAGCAGATGAATTCAGCTCACTTCTCGGAACACTCGGTCTTCACACCGGTATTACAATGTCGGCTCATCCAATGATTCTTTACGTTTACGTTTCCGGTGAGGCTCTTGACGATATTATGAAAATCAAAAAGCTCGTTGACTATCCGGAAGCAGTACCGGAAGAGGGCGAGGGTGAAGAAAACGGTGGCACCAATAATAACGGCGGAACTAATACAGATACAAATGCTCCTACAAATCCTGATACCAATAACGGTGAAAATAATAACGAAAACAACAACGGCGGAACAACCGCAGATAAGGAATTTACAGACGGCGAAACCTCTCTTGTAAAAATTACACTTCAGTACTTAAACAAGGAGGCTGCTAAGAGCATTCTTACAACCTTCGACGCAGACGTAGAAGTTCTCGGTCTTGATTTATACGAGAAAATCCTTTGGATTCGCGGTGCTACAGAAGAGGTTGACAAGGCTGTTGAGCTCATAAAAGAGCACGATAACGCAGGCAACAACACTGAAAAGGTTTCATTTACTTATGATTTACAGAACATTGTTGCTTCAGAGCTTCAAAACAAAATCAGAAATATGGACGTTGAAGGCGTAGAATTCTACTTCGGTTCATATCCTGAGCTTACCAAATCAATTATCGTTTATTGTCCTGCAAATCAGGTAGAAAGCATTAAAAACGTTATTGCAACACTTGACAGTAACCTCGGTAAAATGTATTACCCGATTGATACAATTATTTCTGAGGATGCACGTCTTGCACTTGCAGCAAAAGAAGCACTTGTTGTTAAATTCCTTAACAACCCTGCTATTACAGTAGACTCATTCATTCTTTCAGAGGACCTTGACCCTGCAGAGGATTCAGTAAGATACGTTCTTTACGTTTGCGAGTCCCCTGAAAACATTGACTTAATTTCAAAAATGTGGTCAACAATCGGTTAATTCGGTAATTGATTATAAAAAAAGCAACGGCTGCTTTAGTCGTTTCTGCAATGGAGTGAATTTTCGTGTTAGAATTTTTAAATCAGGAGAGTAATTATCCTGTAGCATTAGATGACTTGCTCAGATTAACAGTAGAAAAAAAAGGTTCAGACTTGCACATAGTTGTTGGTATGGAGCCTTGCATAAGAATTGACGGTGATATTGTAAAGCAGGACTATCCGAGAATGATGCCTGCCGACGTTGAGGCAATGCTTATGAAGGTGCTTACCCCACGTGACAGACAAAGACTTCTTACGGATATGGAGCTCGATATTTCCTACTCAGTTCCAAGATGTGCCCGTTTCAGAGGTAACATTATTGTTCAACGTGGTACTCTTGCAGCTGTTTTCAGAGCAATTCCGTTCGAAATTCCTGAACTTGAAACCTTGGGCTTGCCTGCAGACGTTAAAAGACTTTGCACCTTACCAAGAGGACTTATTCTTGTTACAGGTCCTACAGGTAGCGGTAAGTCAACTACTCTTGCTGCAATGATTAACTATATGAATACTCATTTTGAGTATAATATGGTTACCATTGAGGACCCGATAGAATTCTTGCACTCACATAAAAAATCAATCGTAAGACAGCGTGAATTGGGCAGCGATACCTTAAGCTTTAACAACGCCTTAAGAACAGTTCTCCGTCACGACCCTGACGTTATTATGATTGGTGAAATGCGTGACCCTGAAAGTATTTCAATTGCGCTTACCGCAGCTGAAACAGGTCACTTGGTGCTTTCAACCTTGCATACACAAACAGCGCCTCTTACCATTGCGCGTATTATAGACTCATTCCCAAGTTCACAGCAAAATCAGGTAAGAAGCCAGCTTTCAAATACACTCAAGGCAGTTATTTCACAACAGCTTTTACCGCGTCTCGGCGGTGGCCGTGTTGCTGCTATTGAGTACATGGTTGACAGTCCTGCTATTAAGAATATGATTCGTGAAGGCAAGGACCATCAGCTTTACGCAACAATGCAAACCGCTCAAAAAGAGGGTATGCAAACTATGGACCAATCTCTTCTTAAGCTCTTAAGAGAGCAAAGAATCTCAAGAGAAAGCGTTATAGAAAACTGTATTGAACGTTCGGATATCGTTCGCCAGATGCAGGCTTATTAAGTTTAAAAATTACTCGTTCGGGAGGGACACCTTTTGGAATTTAATTATGAAGCCTTAAATAAGCAGGGCTTGCCCGTTTCGGGTAAGGTTAATGCCGAAAACCAAGCAGAAGCACAAGAAAGACTTCGTGAGGCTGGCGTAGTTGTTACAAAAATTGAACAGGTCCGCACAAACACAAAAAAGAAAAAAGGTAAAAAGGTTCCTCTTTCCGATATGTCTTTGTTCAGCCGTCAGTTAGCGGCTATGCTTGACGCAGGTATCCCCGTAACACAGGCACTTTCAACCTTAGCTTCACAAACAAGCAACCAGGGTCTTGCAGGTGCAGTTGAATCAATTGCGGAGGATGTTGAAGGCGGTTCAGCTTTGTCAGATGCATTCTTAAACCAAAGACCTATCTTCTCAGATTTGTTCTGTTCAATGGTTGCAGCCGGTGAGGTCGGCGGTATGCTTGACAAAACCTTACTTGCCATGTCTAACCAGTTACATAAAGACAAACAGCTTAAGGACTCTGTTAAGTCCGCAACCTCTTACCCTAAAATGGTTGGTGGTCTTGCTGTTGTTGTTTGTATTGCCATGATTGTTTTTATGGTACCTATGTTTAAGAAGATGACTGCTTCTGTTAAAGAGCTTAACCCTGTTACTAAGGCAATTTATGCTCTTTCAGACTCAATCAGAGCACACTGGTATTTTTATATTGTCGGTGTAGTGGCAGCTATCCTTATTATAAGATTCATCATAAAATCACCACCGGTACAGGCATTTTGGGAAAATCACAAAATGCACTTCCCGCTTATTGGTGAGCTTATTAACAAAACAGTTCTTGCACGTTTCTGCCGTATTTTCTCAACACTTCTTGCAGGTGGTGTTACAGCAGTTAAGGCGCTTGAAACTGCCGGTCCTACATCCGGCTCAAGGCTTGTAGCAGATGCTGTTACAAACGCCATTGACCAAATAGAAAACGGTCAGACCATTCACGAAGCACTTGATGAAACAAAAATGTTTCCTCCAATGCTTATAAGTATGATTGCAATCGGTGAGGAAGCCGGTACGCTTCCTAACATGCTGGATAAGGTTGCGGAGTTCTACGAGGAGGACGTTACGTCACTTTCAAAGAACTTGGGTTCAACACTTGAGCCTTTAATGATGATATTACTCGGTAGTGTCGTTGGTTTCTTGGTTGTTGCACTTTATCTTCCTGTTTTCCAGGCAGCAACAGCATCATCATAATTACAAAAAGAAAGTCCCACTCTATAGGAGATTGATACAATGACAAAGGTTAACAGTGCAATTGGAATTGAATACAATTCGAGCGAAATCAGAGCAGCAGAGCTTGTGAAAAAGCCTGAGGGTGGCTATGAGGTAATTAACAGTGCCACAGCAAAAATTCCTGCCGGTGTAATTTTAGAGGGTACTATTGTAGATACAGAAACGTTTACAGCAGTATTGGGCGACCTTTATAAGGAAGGCGGATTTACCCAAAAGGCTCCGGTTGTTCTTGGTGTAAATAACGAAAACGTTATTTTGCGTTATGCAACCTTCCCTAAAGTACCTGACGACAAATTAAGAAACGTTATTACAATGCAGGCAGGCGACTTTATTCCTGTTCCGGTTGCAGAGTTAGGACTCGATTTTGTTGTTATCAGTCAAACAGAGGATGATGACGACCAACCGATTTTGAACGTGCTTTTAATTGGTGCAAGAACACAAATGCTTGAAAATCTTGTTACCTGCTTTAATGATTCAGAATTTGACGTTATAGATATTGACAGCTCCTTCTTAGCATGGATTCGTGCAACCTTAGAAGAGGCTGTAGAAGATGAAATTTACGGTTTCCTTAATTTAACAGACGACGTTCTTAACTTTGTTGTTCTTGTTGAGGGAGATATTAAAATGGTCCGCTCCATTGGTATTCCTGACCGTGCAGCATTGGACGTTAAAAAAATATTTGAAAATCCATACGAGTTAACAGAGGAAGAGGTTGCTACCGTAACAGACTTTGTTTATCAGGAGCTTTCCTCATCAATAAGCTATTTCCAAATGCAGTATGGTTTTCAGATAAACAAAATAATTCTTTCTGTAGCTTCAGAAGCAGAGCAATCCCTTCTTGAGGCTCTCAGTGAAAAATCGTACGTTCCGGTTGCTTTACCGCAGCTGTACGGCAATTTTATGACAACCGCTTTTAACCCTAAGGGCTTTGAGGGTTGTATTAGTCTTGCAAAGGTCGCATTGGAGGGTAAATAAGTGAAATATAAAGTTAGTTTGCTTCCCGAAAGCAGAAAAAAACAAATCAATGCGCGAGAGACAATAAGAAAAATCAAGGCAGTTTCATTTTCAGTTTTAGCGGTGCTTTTAGCGTTCGGCGTAGTTGTTGGTGTTGTTTTTGCCTTTGCTACGAAACAGCTTAAAGAGGTTCAGGCGCTTGACCAACAATGCTTAACCGAAATTGAAAAGCTTTCGTCTTATCGTGATATTCACGCTGCATTAAAAGAGAGAATATCTCTTTTTGAAAAAATTCAGGTAAAAGACCCGCAGCTTTATAAATTCGTTTACGACTGGAGTAAAATAAATCATCCCGGTGTAAGCATAAATACTATTGAATGCACAAACTGGAAGACTGACCGTCTGTGTACAATCTCCGGCTCGTGTGATTCACGTTCACAGTACCTCGCTTATGAGGAAGCACTCAGAAAAATAGAGGGCGTAACCTCTGTTACCTGTATGAACTATACGCCGAATATAACCGCAACTGAAGGCTCAGTAGCAACGTTCACAATAAGTATTGCTGTAAGCGGTGGCGTAACAATAGTAGAAACACAGGCGGATACATCAACCCCGGCAACAACAGCGGCACAGTAAGGAGGCGACTTAATTGAATAAAAGCTTAAATGAAATTTCGTTTAAAGAAATGAAAGAGTCGCCATATTTTATGTTAGCCGGCTTCGTGTTGTTAATACTTTTAGTAGTAGCTGCATTAGGCTATTGTGTGTATTCAATTTTAGGTGTTAAAGCAGACTACATTGAAACACGCGAGTCTTACAAAGCGCATCTTGAAGAAATTGCAGCTCTTGAAGAGCTGAAGGCGCAAAGCCAGAAGGCTGAGCAACAGCTTTCCGTTTACAAAGAGGTTCTTCCGGATGATTTAGGTGACGTTTACATTCTTTCAGAAAATTTAGAAAAAACTTGTCAGAATTTTAATCTTACTGTTGTTGAGTTTCAAACACCAACAGAAGCCGAGGCTGAAACAAAAGAAACTGTTTTCGCGGTCAGTGTTAAGGGCTCATTTACAAATATAATGTCCTTTATGCAATACGTTTCAACTCTAAGACAGATTCACAGGGTAGATTCAATTACACTTTCTGTCGACGAGGAATCAGTTTACACAGCAAAAATGACAATTGTTCATTTGTCTCAGGATGGTGCAACGGGTATAGTTGCCCCCGCACAATAAAACCAAAATCTTTTGAGTGGAAAGCAAGAGATTTTGACGAAGGAGAAAATTACTTTGGCTGAGAATAATGTAGTAATCCCCGGTAGCATAGGCTACTTTTTAATAAAGGGTAATATAATAACAGAAGAACAGCTTTTTCATGCTCTTGAGTTACAGTCTCAGGAAAAGGGCCTTTTAGGTCAGATTCTTGTTGATTTAGGTTATTGTACAGAAGCAGACGTTTCACGTGCAATTGAGCAGAAAACCGGTTGTAAATACGTTTCAATTGAGGAGATTGGCGTTAACTTTGCAATTGCAAACTTAATTCCGATAGAATACAGCGTTAAAAAGGGTGTTTTGCCTCTTTATGAGGAGGATGGCAAGCTCTTTGTTGCTATGAAAAACCCCAACGACGTTGTTACAAGGGATAACCTGTCAGTGCTTGCAAATATGGAGGTTGTGCCTGTTATTGTTACAGACACAGAGCTTGATGCAGCTATTGACTCAATTATGAATAACATTAACGTAGATGAGTTTGAGGAAGAAGTTCCTGAGGATGACCCGCTCGAGTCTCTTGACAACGACCTTGACGAAAAGCCTGCGGTACAGCTTGTTAACCAGGTTATTACCAATGCTGTTCGTTCAGGTGCATCAGATATTCACTTTGAGCCAATGGAAAAATCCTTACGAGTACGTCTTCGTATAGACGGCGTTCTTCATGAGGTTATGACACAGCCAATTAAGCTTCACGCTTCAGTTGCATCTCGTGTTAAGGTTATTGGCGGTATGGATATTGCCGAAAGAAGAATTCCTCAGGACGGTCGTACCACCGTTAAGGTGGACGAAAGAACCTTCGATATTCGTATTGCCGTGTTACCGTCAGTATACGGCGAGAAAATCGTTATGCGTCTTCTTGAGCGTGGTTCTAAATCAGTTCAGCTTAAGGATATTAACTTCTCCAAGGACCAGGAAGCAAAGTTTATGAATACAATTCACTTACCTTACGGCTTCTTGCTTGTTACAGGTCCTACAGGTAGTGGTAAGTCAACAACTCTTTACGCTACACTTGCAGAGGTTAGTGATATTTCTAAACACGTTATTACACTTGAGGACCCTGTTGAGCGTCGTATGGCAGGTCTTTGCCAGGTGCAAATGAATGCAAGAGCAGGTATGACCTTTGCTGCTGCACTTCGTTCTGTTCTCCGTGCCGACCCTGACATAGTAATGGTCGGTGAAATCCGTGACGGTGAAACAGCAAAAATTGCCGTTGAATCCGCTCTTACAGGTCACATGGTTTTCTCAACGTTGCATACAAACGACGCCCCGGGTGCTGTTACCCGTCTTGATGAAATGGGCGTTGAGCCATTCCTTACAGCATCTTCACTTGTTGGTGTTTTAGCACAGCGTCTTATTCGTGTGCTTTGCCCACGTTGTAAGGAGGAGGTAGAAATTACCTACAAAGAGCTTTTAGAAAGCATGCCGGACTTCCCGCATGAAGGTAAAAAGCTTACAGATACAGTAAAAATTCACAAGGCTAAGGGCTGTATTGCTTGTAACAACACAGGCTATAAGGGTCGTCAGGGCGTATTTGAATTTTTGCAGGTTACAAATGAAATGCGTGAACTTATTATAAGAAGGGCAAGCTCAGCAGAAATCAAAGAGCTTGCAATAAAACAAGGTATGCACACACTTCGTCAGGAGGGTGTTGACAAAATCCTTGACGGTACAACGTCTGTTGAAGAGGTTCTCCGTGTTCTTGTATAATTCACATTTTATTCAAGTATATTTCTTTTAAAGCAATATGCTAACAGAAAAAAATGTTATTATAGAAGTGGGGGACGAACTTAATATGTTTGTCCCCAATTTTGCCCTATTACGGTATTTTTGAAGAAAGGATGGTCAGTTGTGAAAATACTTAAGCTTCGTAACGGTATTGCACTTATTGCGGTTATGGTAATTATGCTTATAACCTCATTGTTTATACCTGTAATGTTTAACCTTACGGATACGTCTTTAAGAGCTGCAGTTATTGGTACAGACCGTCAGCGTTCTTCATATTTTGCAAGAACAGTAACAGAAATGTCTGTTGCAGCCTTTAAAAATTTTGACAGTAATGAGTATACAAAAATCAATCCTTCAGATACGGAAGCAAAAGAAAGATTCGAAGGTCTTACTGATGCAGAAAAAGCACAGCTTGACAAACTTGTTGTTGCTTACAATGAGCTTAAAAATCATACAAGGCCACACATAAATACCGACAGAGTTTTTATGTATGTTAAGGATACAGTAGGCTCGGAGTATTTTAAGGTTATTAAAAGAAACGGTGTAGATATTGAAATTCCTATTTCTAAAAGCGACTACGAAAAGCTTTTAATTGAACACGAAGCTATGATAGAAGCTATGGAAACTCCTGATTTTGAGGTAAAGGAATATACAAATCGCCCTATTCAGATTATTGATTATGCAACCGAGGGCACAGATAAATACAGAACACTTGAAGCTGACTCTACCTACACCCGCATAGGTGAGGGTCGTTGTCAGATTACTTATGATGACAGCGTTCAGTATTTTGAGACGGATATAGCTACTCAAAAGGTAACGGAAATAACTCAATCTGTATACGAATCACAGCTTAGCTCGCTTGAGGGTGCTCTTGCAACGGGTGCATCGGTTTCCTACTCTCTTTCAAAGAAGGAGAATAAAAACCTTACCTTTACAACAACAGCAACGGTAAAGGGCATTACAACAAAAAGAAGCTGCGTTTTAGTGCTGCAGACTTATCCGAGTGATGAGGATTGGTTCGTTTTCGGTATCGAAACGAACAATTCAAAAATACCATCCGGCGGTAATCAGATTTTCGTTGACCCGTCCAAAGCAAGCGCACGTATTCCTATTGAGTACGACCAGTCAATTGGTGACAGCTACATAAAGCAGACTCTTTTGGTTTACTCTGCAATTGGTAACATGATTATTAAGCCGGTTGCTTTTAAGGATACAAGTGGTACAGAGCACTCAACGGGTGTTAACAACTCAAAATTTGTGTTGGGTGTTCAGCCGGGGCTTAACACAACCCCTAATGATGACCCTAACTACGCAATTATAGACGGTGTTAACTACAACAGTTCTACAGAGGTTGCTCAAATGAACAACTTCGTTGCATTTACGGCAACAAATGCAATACAGGTAGATTTGCCTGTAAACCTGCTTGTTAACCCTTGCCGTGCTAACAGAATCGGTGACGGTGGTACCCCTAACGGTTCACTTTTCAAGGTTATGATTTTCCAGTCACCTGTTATTCAGTTCAACGGCAGACTTGATATGATGATGTCCTTCTACGTACGCGGTAACGAGGAAGCTCGAAGAATGAGCTCCATAGTGCTTGCCGCACCGGAAAACACGCCTTACAGCTACGTTAACCAGGAACGCGGAAGGGTTGTAAAGGCAGGTAAGGTGTTCTTTACAGAGGACTGCTATTTGTGGATTATTCCTTACGGTGAGGATGGCTCTGCGTCATCTTGGGCAGGCTTCCTGTCAGAAACGGTTTATGAGCGTGACTCTGACTTTACAAAAATTAAAATTGCCAATGCCGGTGATGTTTATTACTTTAATGCAGATATAGCTGTAGATGGTGAAAAGGTAGGTCTTTCACTTACCGGTTATTTCCTTGAAACAGAGTATATTCCAAAAATGGAAGCTTACGAAACAGGAAAATGGTGGCAGATTTGGTCAAACACAAAAACTGCAATATTTGCAAAATATATGCAGGGTGCATTTGGCGAAAGAGAGCAAACCTACGTTAAAGAAGATTTTAAGAAAATCGGTAATATGAACGAAGATACAATCGAATATCCGGAGGTTGAGGATTACGTAACCATCTGGACCAGTTGATTGAATTCAGATTACAAAAGCAGAAACTTACGAAAGGATGACGTGTGTGAAAAAGCTATTAAAGAACAAGCGCGGTATGACTCTTGTAGAAATACTCGTTGCAATTACAATACTTATGCTCGTAATAGTGTTTACTACACCGGTAATGCTTTCATCTTACGAGGGTCTTTATACTGCAGGTGAGTACACAAAGGAAACCTACGATGCCAAAAGTGAAATTGAAGACCAGCTTGCAACAAGAAACTCAATAAATATTTTAGAAGCCTTCCAGGTTAACTTTGAGGGCTTAGGCCAGGTTGCTGCAGTTAACGGTAAAAGAGCAGTTTCTTCTCTTTACAGCTCGCTCGAAACTGTGTTTACGGGCGGTAAGGCTTACGTTACCATCATTTCTTCAAAAACAATAAATGATGACAAGTATGAAAACCAGATTTCCCTGCAGACAACAAACGTTATATTTAAGGATAAATTTGACATTTGCTTCAACAGCCCGTCGTTGGTGCAAAACAAAAAATATGCTGTTGACGTAAGCGTTTACATTCCTAAAAAGTACAGAGACGACGGTACACCGAACGACTCCTTAGAGACAATTTATTCAAGCCAGAAAATGGCAACTATTGACCAGGGCGGTGCAGAAAGAACAAAGGTTATTGCAAACCCTGCAACAGGTAGAATTGTTATTTGTGTAAGAGATTTATCTTTTACAAGCTCGCCTGCAAAAATAGTTGTTACCTACCGCGATGAAAATGACAGGGTAAGAACAGCTTCGTGCTACCTTACCATTAAAACGCCTACCATTATGCTGGCAGGCTCAACAAACTATGCTTCTTATTACACCACAGCAGGTGTTGAGGAAATTAAAAACGTAGACGGTAGTGTAACCCAGCAGCTTTTAGTTGCAGCAAGAACTATGGATACAACCGGTACCGCGAACACAAAACAAATTCCTACCGGTACAGTGTTTAAGTCGGTTAACTGGGTTACAGAGCAAAACGCACTTACAGGTGACTTTGTATCAAGTGTTTATGAGCCTAACTACTACGTTTTAACAGGTACAAACGGCGCTATTTACAGAACCTATACTTTTTCAGATTATAACGTTGGTTCAGGTGCTATTTTAGGTAAGGTTGACCTTCCCGTAACAAGCGGAGACCAAAACGGATTTATTAACAAATACCATACTCTTATAGCGCAAAATGCCAAGGATGTTATTGGCTTAAGAGGTACTCCGTATACACTTGATGACCCACAGGGCACAATTGTTTTCCCTGCAGTATGGGGCGGTGACTTCTCACACATTTTTGCTTATTCGGGTTACAATAAATCGGCAGGTTATCTTGGTAATGACGCATGGTATACTCAGACTGCTCAAAACTCAGGTGTCGGTCAGGAGGGTTACTACAGTAACTTTGTCAATTTCCAATATTATTACAACGGCTACGGCTTTAACCATTCTTATACTACACAGAACAGTAAGAAGCTTTCTTACATACTCACCGAGTTACCGTACTCCTTAAGAGTCGGCGGATTTATGGAGGACTGCGGTGACTTCGATATGGGTCACAACAGAATCTGGGAAAGACCGGTAAAATGGAAAGATGACGGTACTGCCTATACCAGTGCTAAGGAAGTTAAAAACACAAGTAAATTGGGTGAAGGCTACTGGTATATGAATGCCCCTGGCACCTTTGACGAAAACGTGATTCGTTGTGCTATTGTTAAGGATGATGCCAGTGACTGGGATTATGACGAAAGGTACCTTAACGAGATTCCGACCTACTGGGCTAACAACCACTGGTTGGGTGATAACCAGGGCAGATGGGGTGACTCAACCTGGGCACAGCTAAGGTTAAAGGGTATAACAACCGTTTCACCTAATTTCCTGTACGAGCAAAGAGGTAATTCATCTGAACAAATTAGTAGTTACAAGTTTGTATATAACACCACTGCTAACCAGCCGAAAATTGCTGTTACTGATGCGGTTTATATTCCGGGTGAAGGTATGTTTTACCTGGGTACCGTTGCTACTTATGCAGTTGTAAATCAGTTGGACAGCGTTTCGACTGACGTTGACTACGGTAAATCAATAAGAAACGACGGTGGCAATAACGACGGTGGTATTACCACTTACTACATAATGGGTAATGAAGAAGGAACAGAAACTACTATTCATAAGTACTCTTCATCAATGTGGGGCAGAGATGAGAGCGATAGCGCTCCGAGTAACCTTACTGTTTTTAAAGATAAATCTGTTAGTGATGCAACTCCTATAAAGGTAAACAGTGATGAGTCAAGAGAGTTTTTCGTATGCAGAAGCTACGGTGGACAAAAAACACAGGTTTTTGATGATTTGTACTTTACAATGGGCTTTACCTCTAACCGAGAAATGGTTTACTCAAAAATCGTTTACGGTAAAAATGAGAGCGGCGCTGTTGTTGAAGCTATGAAATCTTACGAGCCGTTATATTTCCTGTCACACTATGACGACGTAACTGAAAGTCATTTTGCTAACTGTTATATGAATGACTATGCTTCTACAAAATCATCTGTTGTTGATGAAGATAATCCGAATGCTTCCTCAAACGGTTACGGCGGTAACGTAACAGGCGGCTATTTCAACGTAATGGATAACGACTATTACAACGTTTGGTTCCCCGGAGAGATGTATAACTTAACAAACGTTGCAACAAAAGACGGCGTGAGTGTTGCGGTAGGTTATGCTGTTTCAGGCTCAACCTATACTTGGATGAATCCAAACCAAACAACCAACTCCTCAACGGCACTTGGCAGTGTTTATAACGATGGTGTGTTAGCTGCTATAAGACTTGGTGCAGACACATCCTTTAAAAACCTTCTTTATTTTAAAGACCAGTCAGGTTACCGTTCTAAGGGTGTTGAAGAAGGCTTTGACGACCTTTCACTTGCAGATGGTACTGTTACAGACTTTGCAGGTGCTAAAAGCTACAGAAACGTATTGGCAGGCGGTAGTGCAGATTGGAATTACGGTACACATGCACGTGCCAGTGTTCAGTTTACAGACGTTGATATTTCTATTGAATACATTAAGAGCGGCAGTGACGAGGTTGCAACCTACTATGCTTATTATGCAGATAGCAGGGGTAGATTATATAAGTCCAAGGTGGCAACAAAAACTACGCCTTTAAATGCTACTGCTAAGGCAGTTCCGCAAATGGTTTCTTACATTTCAGACAGAAGCACGCCTGATTCAGCGCCTTCATATATGCAGGAAATCAAAATCAACAACCAGTCACTCGGTACATGGTTTGACAAAATTACAACAGTGCGCTGCACAGGTGACTACATAGTTGTTGGCGGCCATGCAAAGAAGAACAGCGGTACCTTCTACTTGGTAGTTGGTAAAATTCAGCAGTCAGCAGACCAAACAAGCAACTCCGTTACATGGAAGCTTACAAGAATAAACGGTGCTGAGGCATATCAGCTTGAGGATGCTTTAATGATGGAGGGTTACCTTTACTTAACAGGTGTTTCTGTTGCAAACCCAAATGCTCATAAGGGCTTCCTTTGCGCAATGTCTCTTGATGCGGTTAACAGAGCCGATAATAACGGTCTTCTTCCGTTTAACCCGGCACTCTTCGTAGGTGACGACGGTTTACGCGACAGAATTTACGCTATTGACGGTCACGCAGATACTTAATAAATAAGTATTCAGTCTTATAAAAAAGAAAGGAGCTATAACGCTATGTTTAATTTTATGTTGAAACATAAAAAAGGCTTTACGCTTGTAGAGCTTATGCTTGTAATTGTGTTAATGGGCTTTGGTGTTGTAGCTCTCGGTAATCTTTTTCAGCTTGCTTACCGTACCTTCAATAAATCTGAGGAACGCTACTTAAAGCAGGAAGCGGTTAAAAACGTTGCCGAATATCTTCAGCATTCAGTAAATATAGGTGTTGCCACTAAGGCAGAAACGTACCCTACGGCATCAGTAGTTCCTACTATTGCGGGTAGTGATACCTCTTACGCTTATATTTACGTAGAAAAAAAGGATATGGACGATGACGGCGTTTTAGACGGCTACTACCTCTATTTGTTAGAGCGCGGAATGAAAAAGGATGACGCAGTTTGTCTTAATGCTGAAATTCCGCTTTACATCAATTTTTCCGTTTATCAGGATTACGATTTTTACGGTGACACAGAACAGCGTAATCAATGCGGTGTTAAGGTGGATATAGCGGCAGTCGACGCTGATTTCCAGTATAAAACGGCTGAAGAGTATGCCGAAGAGGGCATAACAGAGGAAGAGGCAATAGCGGACTATATATTCTTTAATTCAGTAGTTTCGTACCATTTCCCAAATATGCTTGACACTACCGAAAGAATGCGAGTTAACTACACAGGTACAGACCGAGATGAGGCTAACGAATACAACGAGAGCGGTCTTACAGGTAACTTTGTTGAGTCGCAGGACACAAACTGCAAGGTTTTAAGAATTACAACCGATACTACACTTGCCGTAGACGGTGTTAACCAGGCTATTTCCGTTTCAAGCTTCTGCTTTATTGCAACGGCAGGCTTCGGTGAAGCAACGGCTGAGGTCGGTATTCTTTGTGATTTCAGAGATAACGTTTTAATGACAAATCCACTTGGCAGAATGCTTGTAAAGGCGTACTACACAGTTTCGCCGCCTATTGCCGATTTCATAAGGCAGAGCGAGCCGCTTAAGGCTACGGTCAGGGTGCTGCTGAAGCCGCTTGTGGTGTTTGCAGTTTATGCTCTTGAGCCAACGCTGCTTTTAGACGTAATACCTTACCTGGTAATGGGCATACTATCCTTTGTGGGTATAGTTGCCGTAGCGGTTGTTTCTCACCGCAGGAAAAAATTAAATCGGGAAAAAATTAAATAATTAAAAGAAAAAGACCGATGCAAGAAATTGCATTGGTCTTTTAGGAGTATATATGGAGCTTTTTGAAAATCAAGAAAGACAAGAAACCGCCGTTCTTGTATCAGTAGATACAGGTGAATTTAATATTGAGTCATCTCTTTTAGAATTAACCGAGCTTGCAAAAACAGCAGGCGCCGAGGTAATAGGTGAAATTACTCAAAAAAGAGAAGCTCTTGACTCTGCAACCTATATTGGTAAGGGTAAATTAGAGGAGCTTTCAGAATTCTGCGAGATGAATCAACCTGACTTAATTATAGTAGACGGAGAGCTGTCTCCGGCACAGCAACGTAATATAGAGAATATTACAGACGTAAGGGTAATTGACAGAACAACGTTAATATTAGATATTTTTGCTATGCGTGCGTTGAGTGGCGAGGGTAAGCTGCAGGTAGAATTAGCACAGCTTAAATATACCCTGCCGCGTCTTTCGGGCAAGGGTGCAGCGCTTTCACGTCTTGGTGGCGGTATTGGTACAAGAGGCCCCGGTGAAACCAAGCTTGAAACAGACCGCCGTCATATAAGACGCAGAATTTCTGCATTAGAGTCAAATTTAAGGGAGTTAGATGAGCGAAGAAGCCGTTACAGAGCAAGAAGAAAAAAAGAAGGAACGGTAACGGTTGCACTTGTTGGTTACACAAATGCCGGTAAATCTACACTTATGAATAAATTAACGGATGCCGGCGTGCTTGCAGAAAACAAGCTTTTTGCAACGCTTGACCCAACGGCAAGAGCTCTTACTCTGCCGGACGGAAACACCGTTCTTTTAATAGATACGGTAGGCTTTATAAGACGCTTGCCGCATAAGCTTGTCGAGGCGTTTAAATCTACACTTGACGAAGCTGTGGATGCCGACGTTATTTTAAATATTTGTGATGCCTCCTCTGAGGAGTGTGCAGAGCATTTCAGAGTGACAAACGAGCTCCTTGCAGAGCTCGGCTGTCAGGACAAACCAATTATAACAGTGCTTAATAAAAGTGATATTGCTTCCCCTGACAATATTCCGCTTGTGGGTGATTCGGTAAGAATTTCTGCCTTGAGCGGAAAGGGCACTAACGAGCTGCTTGAAAAAATAGTAAAGGCGTTGCCGCCTACAAGGAAAAGAGTAAAAATGCTTTTACCCTTCAGCAAGGGCGGTGCTGCGGCAGAAATAAGAAAAACCGGTGTTATTCACAGCGAGGAATATATTTCTGACGGGCTTCTTTTAGATGCTACCGTGGAAATTTATACTCTTGAAAAATACAAGGAGTTTATTTTAGAGGAATGAATGTAATTTACGAGGATGGCGAAATACTCGTTTTAGAAAAGCCGGTTGGTGTGCCGAGCGAGGACACTAAAAACGGTGAGAAGGGTATTTTAACTAAAATAAACGAAGAAATTTACGCAGGTCAAATACACCTGCTTCACCGCCTTGACAGAAACGTAGGCGGTGTTATGGTTTTTGCAAAAACTAAAAAAAGCGCGGCAGAGCTTTCTAAGCAAATACAAAATAACACCTTTAAAAAGACCTATCTTGCCGTGGTGGACGGTGTTATAGCAGAAAAGCAAGGCGTTTATAAGGATTTGCTTTTTAAGGATTCAGTCAAAAATCGTTCTTACGTTGTAAAAAGAACGAGAAAAGGCGTTAAGGAAGCATCCTTAGAATATAGCGTGCTTGGTGAAGCCGAGGAAAAAACGCTTGTAAAAGTAACGCTTCACACAGGCAGAACACACCAGATAAGAGTGCAGTTTTCCTCAAGAAAAACACCTCTTTCAGGTGATAAAAAATATGGCAGCAAGGAAAATAAATGTGACGTTGCATTGTTTTCAAATTCCGTTACCTTTATTCACCCTGCCACAGGGAGAAGCGTGAGCTTTACAGCTTTTCCTCGCAAAGAAAATTATCCGTGGAATTTGTTTGGAGCAGATTTGTATGAGTGAAATTTTAACAGCCTTCAGCGGCGTTTTGGTTAATACCGTTACAGTTTTAATAGGCAGCGGCGTGGGGCTTCTTTTTAAAAAAGGTATACCCGAAAGGCTAAGTAAAGCGGTTATGACCGCAATAGGTCTTTGCACAATTGCCATAGGTGTTTCAGGTGTAATAAAGGGGCAAAATCAGCTTGTTATGATTTTATCCTTAGTGCTTGGTACTATTGTGGGCACACTTATAGATATTGATAAAAGGCTCGAGTTACTCGGAAATAAGCTGTCTAAAAAAACAAAATCGCAGGAAGCAACCTTTTCGCAGGGCTTTGTTACAGCTTCTCTGCTTTTCTGTGTCGGCGCTATGACAATAGTCGGCTCTATGAATGCCGGTATTTCGGGCGATAATCAAATGCTTTACACAAAATCGGTGCTCGATTTAATTTCTTCAAGTATGTTAGCAACCTCATTAGGCATTGGTGTAATGTGTGCTTCAAGCTTTGTATTTCTGTTTCAGGGAATTTTAGTTGCACTTTCTATGCTGCTCGGCTCGTTTTTAAGTGACTTTGCAGTTGCAGAGCTGATTTCGGCAGGCTCGGTTATGATTATTGCGTTAGGACTTAACCTTATAGGTGTTACAAAAATCAAGGTAGCAAACCTTTTGCCGGGGTTAATTTTTGTGCCGTTTATTTGTGCGGCGTTTACGGCATTAGGCTTTGGCGCATAATTTACAATGTAAAAATAAAAGCTACGTCATTTTCAGTATGCACTAAAATGACATAGCTTTTTTGTTTTGCTTTGCAGGGGATTAAAAATCTAACAAATCAAAAGGGCTGTTAAGAAGGTAGGTTGCGCCTGCATTAGTCAGTTCCTCTTTTTCGCCTAATCCGAAGAGCGCGCCTGCCGAGTCAAGACCCGTAGCCTTTGCGCCGTCAATATCGTAAAATCTGTCGCCAATCATAAGGCACTCTTCTTTTTTCGGGCTTTTAAAATGCTCTAACACGTTGTTTATTAAATCCTCTTTGCTGGAGTGCGTTTTGTCAAAGCTTTCTGCAGAAACGTAGTCGTAAAAATCATAAATTCCAAGATTTTTAGACATTTCATCAACAAACTGCTTCGGCTTTGAGGAGGCAATGGCTATATTTTTACCCTTTTCCTTTAAGGCTTTAAGCATTTCGGGCACGTTTTCGTACACAAACGCCTCTTGGCAGCCCTTAACCCTGTAACGCTCTCTGTACTTTGCAACAAGTAGGTTTGATTCCTCGTCATTCACGCCGTAAATATGCTTAAAGGAGTGGAAAAGCGGTGGACCTATAAAATAACGGAGCTTTTCTCTGTCGCTTTCTTCTATTCCGAATTCCTTGAGCGCATAAATAATTGAATTATAAATACCCTCGCTTGAATCAACGAGTGTGCCGTCAAAATCAAAAATGTAGTAGTTGTATTCTTTCATTTTTATCACCGATAATATTTTATCACTTTTAAAGAAAAAGTAAATAGTATTGTTGAAACTTAAAATTTTTTGTAGTAAAATAAAAAATAGTTTATTTTGATTGGAGTAATGAAAATGTCTTGCGAAAAAAAGGCAGAAATAAAAAATATTATTTCAGAATTTACTAATCCCGAAGAAAGTCTTATTGCAATTTTGCAGGCTGTTCAGGGTGTAGAGGGGTATATCTCAGAGGAAAGCGTAAGGTATATTACCGAGCTTACAGGTATTTCAAGCAGCAAAATTTTGGGTGTTGCATCCTTTTATGCAGGCTTTCGTCTTAAACCGGTCGGTAAATACAGAATCATGGTTTGCATGGGTACTGCCTGCCACGTTAACGGCGGTGAAAGAGTTGCCGACACCTTAAGAAGAACACTTAACATTGAAGCGGGCGATATTACCGAGGACGGGCTTTTTTCCTGGGAAGAGGTTGCGTGCCTTGGCTGCTGCAGCATTTCCCCCGCTATGATGATAAACGATACTGCCTACGGTAAATTAACAAGTGAAAAGGTAGTAGAAATTATAGAGAGCATAAAAAAAGAGGAGGCATCTGAATGAGATTTTTACTCGGTTACGGCTCGTGTGGAATAGCATCCGGTGCGGACTCTGTTTTAGAGGGTCTCAACGAAGCTCTGGCTTCCACAGAGCATACGGTAGAAAAGGTTGGCTGTAACGGTCTTTGCTTTGCCGAGCCAATTGTAGAGGTTGTTGCAGATGACGGCAGTAGCACGCTTTACGGCAGACTTAACAAAGAAAGTGCAATGTCACTTGCAAAAAGCCTTATAAGCGGCAAGTCCTTTGAGGAAAATAAATTCACACAAGAAGAGCTTAACTTTTTAAACAGCCAAAAAAGAATTGTACTTTCAGGCTGCGGTAAGGTTAACCCCGAAAGTATAGATTCATACATTTCTATGGGCGGCTATTCCGCATTTTCCAAGGCGCTCAAAATGGGCTCTGAAAAAATAATTGAAGAAATTAAAGTATCGGGACTTCGCGGCAGAGGTGGCGCAGGCTTCCCTACGCATTTTAAGTGGCAGGCTGCAAAAAATTCTGTTTCAGATGAAAAATATGTGGTTTGTAATGCTGACGAGGGTGACCCCGGTGCATTTATGGACAGAGCCGTTTTAGAGGGCGACCCGCACAGAGTTCTTGAGGGTATGATGATAGCAGGTATTGCTATTGGTGCGGTTATGGGTGTTATTTACGTTCGTGCTGAGTATCCGTTAGCAGTTAAAAGACTTAAGCTTGCAATAGAAGAGCTGCGTGAAAAAAAGCTTATCGGTAAAAATATTCTCGGCAGCGGCTTCAATTTTGATTTTTCAATTATGATGGGCGCAGGTGCATTCGTTTGCGGTGAAGAGACTGCATTGCTTGCATCTCTCAGCGGTAACAGAGGAATGCCTGTTACAAAGCCTCCGTTCCCTGCACAAAAGGGCTTCAGAAAGCAGCCTACAAATATAAATAACGTTGAAACCTTTGCAAACGTTTCGTGGATAATTGAAAACGGCGGCAGTGCATTTGCCGCTATGGGTACAGAAAACAGCAAGGGCACAAAGGTGTTTGCTTTAGCAGGCAGAGTAAAGCGCGGCGGACTTGTAGAGGTCCCAATGGGCATTACAATTGAAAAAATTGTTTTTGATATTTGCGGCGGAATTATAAATGACGCCAACGTAAAGGCTGTGCAAATGGGCGGACCGTCCGGAGGATGTATTCCAAAGGAAATGCTCAATACACCAATTGATTATGAAAGCATAGCAAAAACGGGCGCAATTATGGGCTCCGGCGGTATGGTTGTTATGGATGAAAACACCTGCATGGTAGATATGGCAAAATTCTTTATGGATTTTACAAGCAAGGAAAGCTGCGGCAAATGTGTACCCTGCAGAATAGGCACTACCCGTATGCTCGAAATTTTAGAGAGAATCGTAGAGGGTAAGGCAGAGGAAAAGGATATAGATACGTTAGTGGAATTAGGCGAAAGCATTAAGGTGGGCACGCTTTGCGGTCTCGGCAATTCTGCGCCTAACCCCGTGCTTACAACTATAAAGTATTTTAAGAATGAATATTTAGCACACATTAACGAGAAAAAATGTCCTGCAAAAAAATGTACTGCACTCATAAGCTATAAAATAGATGAAGCTCTTTGCAGGGGTTGCTCACTTTGCAGTAAAAAATGCCCTGCGAATGCTATAAGCGGAGAAATAAAAAAGCCCTTTGTTATAAATTCAGAGGCGTGTATTCGCTGCGGGCAATGTATTGCAGGCTGTAAATTTAATGCAATTAAGGTAGAAAGCGGGGTAGAGCAATGAGTAAGGTTAATATTTTTATTAACGGAAAAGAGTGTGTGGCAGATACAGAAAAAACTCTTTTGGATAATATTCTTGCTAACGGAATAAATTTACCCCATTTGTGTCACAACAAGGAAATTGAAAGCTACGGCGGCTGCGGACTTTGCCTTGTAATGGTAGAGGGCATAAACAAGCCGCTCCGTGCCTGCTCGACCACAGTTACCGAGGGCATGAGGGTTACAACAAGCACAGAGGCTCTTGAAAAGAGCAGAAAAGTTTCACTCTCTTTAATTCTCTCGGACCACAGCGGTGACTGTAAAGCACCTTGCTTTATGGCGTGTCCTACTCATCAGGACGTTCAGGCTTATGTTGGACTTATTGCAAACGGTGAAACCGAGGAAGCAATAAAGGTAATAAAAAAGGACAACCCTCTTCCACGTTCGATAGGAAGAGTCTGTCCGCATCCTTGCGAAGAAGCTTGCAGAAGAAATCACCTTGAGGGTGCTGTTTCAATTTGCTCGCTTAAGCGCTTTGCAGGTGACGAATGCAGTAATTATATTCCCGAGTGTGAAAGCAGCAACGGTAAAAAGGTTGCCGTAATCGGAGGCGGCCCGGCTGGTCTTTCCTGTGCATATTTTTTACTTTTAAAGGGCTATTCGGTAAACGTTTTTGAGGCTGAAAGCAAGGCGGGCGGTATGCTTCGTTACGGAATTCCTGCTTACAGACTTCCTAAAAACGTTCTTGATGATGAAATAAAGAATATAGAAAAAATGGGTGCCGTTTTCAGCTACAACAAGAAGCTCGGCAGAGATTTTACAATTGAAGAGCTTAAAAAGTCATACGATGCCGTTTTTGTTGCAACGGGCGCTTGGGAAAGCAGCTCGCTTCGTTGCGAGAATGACAATGCAAGCAGTGTTATGGGCGGCATAGATTTCCTTTACAAGGTGGCAAACAACGAAAAGGTAAGCTTAGGCAAAAACGTTGCGGTAGTCGGCGGCGGTAACACGGCAATAGATGCCGTAAGAACTGCCGTTCGTTTGGGTGCGGAAAGCGTGACCTTAATATACAGAAGAACAGAAAGCGAAATGCCTGCCGAAAAGGATGAAATTAAAGATGCAAGGGAAGAGGGCGTAAGCTTCAAATTCCTTTCTGCACCTCTTAACGTAGTTGTGGAAAACGGTGTTGTTGCGGGAATTAAGCTTCAAAAAATGGAGCTTGGCAAGCCGGATGCAAGCGGTAGAAGAAGCCCTGTGGCAATCGAGGGTGAAACAGAAATTCTTCCGTGCGACACAGTTATATCTGCTATAGGTCAAAGAGTAATTGCTTCTGACGTAAAAGAACTACAGCTTACCGAAAGGGGTACCGTTTCAGTAAACGAAGCTACCTATAAAACCTCATTGGAGGGTGTTTTTGCAGCAGGTGACGTTATTAACAAGGGTCCGGATATTGCCGTAAGAGCAATTGCAGGCGGTAAAAATGCCGCAAGAAGCATAGACTGTTATTTAAACGGTGTAGAGCTTCCTTGTGAATTACCCGAATACGCAGAAAATAAAGCTTTTGACAGTAGTGTGTTGGAGGGTACAAAGGAAATAAGCAGGGTAGAGCTTACTCTTCAGAATCCGAATACAAGAAAAAAAGATTTTTCAGAGGTTGCTGCCGGTCTTACCAAGGAAGAGGCGTTAAGGGAGGCTGCACGCTGTCTTGAATGCGGCTGCGCATCCGTTTACGAATGTCAGCTTCTTCCGTTGATGCGTGAGTACAACAGCTGGGAAATGAATATTGAAGGTAAAACAAGACAGTACAAAAAGGATACCAGCCACCCGTTCATAGTAAGAGATAATAACAAGTGTATTCTTTGCGGACTTTGTGTAAGAACCTGTAACGAAATTTCTCATACGGAGAATTTAGGGCTTTTCGGCAGGGGCTTTGGAACGATTCCTATGAGTGCGTTTGATTTACCTTTAGCAGAAAGCAATTGCGTTTCCTGCGGTGCGTGTGTAAATACTTGCCCAACGGGCGCACTTTCCTCACGTACACCAACTGTAAAAAATATTGTTTTACCGTATCTTGAAGGCAAGGTAATCTGTAAGGGCTGTGAAAATGCCTGCGAATTTACAAGACGTACAATAAACGGTAAAACTGTAAAAATGATTCCGGAGGATTTAAGAAAATCTTGCTCCTTGGGTGTGTTTGGTTATACAATGCTCGATAATTCTGAAAATGAGGCGCTGCTTTCATTTGTAAAGGGCGATTTAAGAAGCTTTAAGGGCAATAAGGATGAAATAAATTCCGTTGAGGCTGTTAAAAAGTTGTTAAAATAAAGCGGAAATAGATTTTAAATCCACAACTTTTTGTGGGTGTAAGTAAAATCTTGCGAAAAACCACAATTTGTGCGATTTCAATTTTTTAACAAATTGAAAACAAAAAATATTTCGTTAATTTTCTATTGACATTCACTACCCAAATGTACTATAATAGTGCAAGAATTATAAGTGTCTAACTATGCCCTTTTGGGATTTTAGACTTTAACGTTTTAAAGTTTTATGTAAAGGAAGATTTTGAATGAAGAAAATTCTTGCGGTCCTTCTTGCAGTAATGCTCGTAGCGGGCATAATGCCAACAGCATTAGCAGTTGCTACTCCGGGTCTTGCTACAAGAGTAGTTGAGGGCTCTTATGACGAGGCTGCGTCAAGCGTAACGTCAGTAACAACTGACACGTTTACAATTGTTGTTAAGGCACCTGCTATTACAAAGCTTGTAGGTCTTAGCATGTTTGTAGATTTTGATACCGAACAGCTCAAGGTTGTTGATGCCGGTCCTGTTGGTACTGAGGATGCAGACGGCAACTTTGTTCCTAACTTCAGCGGTGAATGGGCTCACGGTCTTAAGTCAAATAAATACCAATATTCTTTCGGTTTTATTTCAACAAGCGGCGTTACTAAGAAAGCAGCAAAGGATTTAGTATACGTTACGTTTAAAATTATTGACTCAACACAGCCTTCTGCAACAATCAACCTTTACATTAACGAGTTCCTTACAGAGGACGGAAACGACGAGAACGAAATTATTACAACAACTCTTGCAGAGTCACAGGTTATTACGTTAAATCTTCCTGAACCTATAACAACTAATCCTAATGCAGAGGAAACGACAGAGACCCCTGCAGATGCTGAAAGCACAAACGCTCTTATTAAGATTATCAGAGATTTACTCTCAGGTAACGGCGTTACGTTTGAGGATTATGCAGACGAAATTCTTAACCTTATAGGTAATGCAGAAATCACAGATATGATTGAGCAGCTCGTTGACGGCGCATTCAGCATAAGTGATGCATTCCTTGAGATACTTAAAGGCTTAGGTCTTGACTTTGACTCTTTTGAGGATATTCTTAATGCTATTATCGATTTCTTCGAGGGTCTCTTCGGTGGCGGAGAAGATGACGAACCAACAACAGCAGTTGCAACAACTGCAGCAGGCTCTTCATCAGGCTCAGAGGGTACAGGCGATGCAGGTATTGCTCTTGCAGCAACAGTTTGCGTAGCAGCAGCTGCAACATTCGTATTAACCCGTAAAAAGAAGGAAGACTAATTCTTAAATCAAAAACAAAAGGCACTACCGTTTAGGTAGTGCCTTTTTTACGTGTCTGAAAAGTAAAATAATAAACGGGGCTGCAAAAAAACAATTGCTTTTTTACAGCCCCTAAATTTACATACCCATCATTTCTTGGAATAAGCCCTTCTTCTTTTTTGTTTTAGGCTTATAGATAGGCGGGTTTTTAAGTCTCATTTTAGCACCCTTGCTTCTTGGTGAGGAAAGGTACTTAATAATTTCAATAACAGGCTCCTTCATAACCTCGCCAAAGTATGGCTCTGCGTTAGGTAAAAGGTCTGCGTTTTCACTTAAAATTGTACCTAATATGGTAACACCAATAAGGCTTTGAGTGTCGTTTGTGCCGTCGTCATAAATTTCATTAAGCAAATTAAAAAGCTTGCGCATTTTTTGTTTGTCGTTTTCGCGAATAGTTGCTTCAATGAATTTATTGCCGTGTGTCATGAAAAATTCTTCCGGAAGGAACTCACCGTATTCAGTAATGTTTGCCTTGTATTCTTCCTTTAATTCAGGGTAAATTCCGCCTATCTTACTTCCTAAGGTTACGGCATCAAAATATTGTACGCCGTTCTTTGCCTTGGATTTTGAAACAGGTGTAGGCATTTTAACGTTACCGCGTAAATCTCTTTTAGATTTAAATACTGTTGAAAGTGACTCGGTAAACTCATCAAAAATATAAGAAAGGTCTCTCTCGTCATATTCCTCTAATTCTAAGAGAGAAAGAGAAACGCGCTTCATATCATCATCAGGAGTGTCCTCTTCATCGGCTGTTGCACAGTGTAAGGCAAGCTGATTTTTCTTGAATACAATTCTTATTCTTCCTTTGTCACCCTCGTAAGCAACGTAGGTGGAATCCTTTTCCTTGAAAACAGGAGCCTCAGGCGGCTTTACACCTTCAGGGTAAATAACCTTAAAGCCTAATTCCTTTGTTGTGCCTTCCAAACCTTTTACAATAAGGTTTAAAGCGTAATCGAGTTCAAGCATTTTATTACCTCGCTAAATTATTTTAAATACAAAAATGAGTATAGCATATAAAAAGTGTTTTGTCACTACTTTTTTACTTTGGATTATTGTTCAACGTCCTTCATGGTGAGCGAAATACGTTTTTTAGGTACGTCTACTGAAATAACCTTAACCTTTACAATATCGCCAACCTTTAAAACCTCAGACGGGTGCTTAATGTAGCGGTCGCAAATTTGTGAGATATGAACAAGTCCGTCCTGGTGCACGGCAATATCAACAAACACTCCAAAGTCAATAACGTTTCTTACTGTGCCTGTTAACACCATACCTTCTTTGAGGTCGTTCATATCCATAACGTCTGTTCTTAACATAGGCTTTGGTAATTCATCACGAATATCTCTGCCGGGTTTTTCCAATTCACCTATAATATCAATAAGAGTCGGTGTGCCCGTACCGCATTCTGTTGCAGCCTTTTCAAGTCCGTATGCCTCAACCTTGCTTCTTAATCCATCTGCACCGTTTTTGGTTGCATCCTTTTCGGAATACTCAAAAAGAGAAAGAAGCTTTTTTGCAGCGTCGTAGGATTCAGGGTGAACGCCGGTGTTATCAAGCGGAGTTTTGCCGTTAGGAATTCTGAGGAAGCCTGCGCATTGTAAAAATGCTTTTGGTCCTAAGCCCTTAACCTTTTTTAAATCAGCTCTGCTTTTAAAGCCGTTATTTTCCTCACGGAAGGTAACAATATTTTTGGCAGTAGCAGAAGAAACTCCTGCAATATATTTTAAAAGGGAAACAGAAGCTGTGTTTAAATCAACGCCGACAGAGTTAACACAATCTTCAACAACACCTGTTAAGGATTCATTAAGTCTTGCAGGCGGTACATCGTGCTGGTACTGACCAACGCCAATGCTTTTAGGCTCAATTTTAACAAGCTCTGAAAGCGGGTCTTGAAGACGTCTTGCAATTGAAACTGCAGAACGCACAGAAACGTCAAAGTCAGGGAATTCCTCTGCGCCTAATTTAGAAGCAGAGTAAACAGAAGCCCCTGCCTCGTTAACAACCATATAGCTAACGGGGCGTGAAGCCTTTTTAATGGTATCTGCAACGAAAATTTCTGCTTCCTTACTTGCGGTACCGTTACCAACGGAAATACAGTCAACGCTGTACTTTTCTATAAGACCTAAAACAGTTTTCTCTGCTTCAGCAATTTTAGACTGCGGTGGGGTAGGGTAAATAACACCCGTGAAAAGCACCTTGCTGTTGCCGTCTACAATAGCTAATTTACAGCCTGTTCTGTAAGCAGGGTCTACAGCTAAAACGGTTTTATTTTTAATAGGCGGCTGCATAAGTAGCGGCTTTAAGTTGCTGCCGAACATTTTAATAGCCTGCTCATCTGCTTTTTCGGTAAGGTTGCTTCGTGTTTCTCTTTCAAGTGAAGGGAAAATAAGTCTTGCGTAGCTGTCCTTTACGCTTTCCTTACAAAAATCAGTTGAAGAGCTGCCCTCTGTAATGAAAAGCTTATTTAAAATTTTAATTGCCTCGTCCTCAGGAAGCTCAACGGAAACCTTTAAAAATTCTTCATTTTCACCACGGTTTATGGCAAGAATTCTGTGGCTCGGTATCTTCTTTACAGCCTCAGAATAATCGTAATACATAGAGTAAACGCTGTCCTCCTCTGTTTTTGCAACAGAGCGAATAATACCTGTTTTTTCTATGAGCTCTTTTAAAAGCTTTCTTGCCTCTGCAGAGTCAGAAATAATTTCCGCAATAATATCTGAAGCGCCCTGCAAGGCATCCTCTACTGTTTCTACACCTTTTTCAGCGTCAACGTAATCTTTAGCAATATCGTTTAAATCTACGCCCTTTAAGGTGAATCCGAAAAGCAAGTCTGCAAGTGGCTCTAACCCCTTTTCCTTAGCAACAGAAGCTCTTGTTTTACGCTTTTGCTTGTAAGGACGGTAAATGTCCTCAACCTCTGCTAAGGTAATTGCCTTAGAAATAGCCTCAGCCAATTCCTCGGTCATTTTTCCTTGCTCTTCAATAGAATTTGTAACCTCTTCTTTTCTCTTTTCAAGGTTTCTTATATAGGTGAGTCTGTCAAAAATATCTCTTAACTTCTGGTCGTCGCAGGAGCCGTGCATTTCTTTCCTGTAACGTGCAATAAACGGAATTGTGTTGCCGTCATCAATCAGGCTTATAACGTTTGAAATATGCATTTCGCTCATTGAAAATTCAGTGCTTAACTGCTTTATAATATCCAAAATAAAACATCCTTTACTTTTAAAATACAACTTAATTATTATACCATAAGCTGCTTGAAAAATAAAGCAAAATCTTGTAATTATAAAGATTTTGTGGTATTATTTTTTATGTGTTTTATAAGGAGGACAGCAAATGCAGCAGTTAGGAAAAAAATCGTATTTTTCAATGCTTTTTCTTACCCTTTTATTTGTGCTTTCAACAGTAATTTGTATTTTTTATGGCGAAATAACGTTCAAGTATATAGAAGCCTTGTTTTTTACAAATGATTCCGAGGCGCTCTCTACCTATAGCGAGTTGTTTAGGCAGCATAGCTTCGGTCACTATGGTCGATACACACACCGCACGACACCTGTTCACTACACACTTGTTTCATTCATAGTGCAGATATATTCGCTTTACACGTTAGCAAAAAGACTGACTCAGCCAAGAGTTTTAATTGAGTGTGATGACCGCGGCTTTTATCTTCATATGCCCTTTAACAAATCGTGGTACGTTTTGTACGAGGAAATAATAGGTATAAGGGTTGCAAAATACGATTTTCCGGTTTATGCAAAAAAACGTAATGCAAATTGGTTTTTTTATGACCCGGATGATTATATTGAGCTCGATACGAGAAGAATGATGGGAGAAAAAAGCATTGGTACCATAACGGTTGCAATACGAAAAAAGCGTTTTGTTTTAGCCGGCGTTAAGGAAGCCTTGCCGGTGGCAAGAAAAATGCAAAATATTTGTAACAAGGGCAGAAAAGAATACTTTGAATGGCTTGATGACCAAGCAAGACAAAAACGTGAAAAAGAATTGATAGAACGAACAAAAACTTAAGGACCTTGTCCGAAAGCGAGTATTTTAAGGAGGAAAAAATATGAGAAAAAAACAATTTAAAGCGGAAAGTAAAAAGCTTATGGATATGATGATTAACTCCATTTATACCCATAAGGAGGTATTCATACGCGAAATTATTTCAAACGCAAGTGATGCGCTTGACAAATTATACTTTAAGTCACTTACAGATTCTTCTGTAGGTCTTAACAAGGACGATTTTTGCATTCGTTTAACAACAGATAAAAACAACAGAATACTCACTATTTCAGATAACGGCTGCGGTATGACCGAGGATGAATTAGAAAACAACTTAGGTACTATTGCAAAAAGCGGTTCGCTTGCATTCAAAACAGAAAACGAGCAGAGCGAGGACGTAGATATAATAGGTCAGTTCGGCGTAGGCTTTTATTCTGCATTTATGGTAAGTGATACCGTAACAGTAGAAAGTAAGGCATTCGGCAGCGATAAGGCTTATAAATGGGTTTCAAGCGGTGCAGACGGCTACACTATTGAGGAATGTGAAAAGGACTCATTCGGTACTGTAATTAAGTTAAAGCTTAAGGAGGATACTGAAGAGGATAATTACAGCCAATACCTTGAAAGCTACAAAATAGAGGCGCTTGTAAAAAAATATTCAGATTACATTCGTCATCCTATTAAAATGTACGTTGAATCAAAAGAATTAAAAGAGGGTACAGAGAACGAGTACGAAACGGTAATTACTGATAAAACTCTTAATAGCCGTGTGCCTATCTGGAAGAAAAATAAAAACGAGGTAACAGACGAGGATTACAATAACTTCTACAGTGAAAAATTCTATGATTTTGAAGCACCGTTAAAGGTTATTCACTCTAAAACAGAGGGTAATGCTACTTATAGTGCGCTTATGTTTATTCCGAAGCACGCTCCGTTTGATTATTATTCAAAGGATTTCGAAAAGGGCTTACAGCTTTATTCAAAGGGCGTTTTAATTATGGAAAAATGCGCAGACCTGCTTCCGGATTATTTCAGCTTCGTAAAGGGTCTTGTGGATTCTGAAGATTTATCCTTAAACATTTCCCGCGAAATGCTTCAGCACGACGCACAATTAAAGCTTATTGCAAAAACAATTGAAAAGAAAATTAAATCCGAGCTTGAAAAAATGCTTAACAATGAAAGAGAAGCTTACGAAGAATTTTTCAAAACCTTCGGTATGCAAATTAAGTTTGGCATTTACAACAGCTACGGAATGAACAAGGAGAATCTTAAGGATTTAGTTTTATTCTATTCTTCAAAGGATAAGTCCCTGGTTTCTCTTAAGGAGTACGCTGCAAGACTTAAGGACGGACAAGAAAAAATCTACTACGCTTGCGGTGAAACAATAGAGAAAATAGAAATGCTTCCGCAGACAGAGGCAGTAAAGGATAAGGGCTTTGAAATTCTTTATTTAACAGAATACGTTGACGAGTTCACCGTTAAAATGCTTCACGAGTATGACGGCAAGGAATTCCAGAATATTTGTGACGAAAAGCTTGACCTTAATTCTGAGGATGAAAAGGCGGCTCTTAAAGAGAAAAACGAAGCAGATAAAGAAATGCTTGATTTTATAAAGGATGCTTTAAACGGTGACGTTTCTGAGGTGCGCTACACAAATAATCTTAAAAATTACGCTTCTTGCCTTACAAGTGAGGGCAATTTATCGCTCGAAATGGAAAAGGTTTTAAACTCAATGCCTTCTAATGAGCAAAAGGTAAAGGCGGAAATTGCGCTTGAAATCAATATGAATCACGAATTGGCAAATAAGCTTAAGGCGCTTTATGAAAACGATAAGGACACGCTAAAAAGCTATGCAAAGCTTCTTTATGCTCAGGGCTGCCTTATAAGCGGAGTTTCTGTTAAGGACCCTGCGGAATTGAGCGCTCTTATTGTTGATTTAATGATAAAATAAGGTTTGAGTTAATAAAAAATTAAAAATGTTAACAATTTGTTCACATTTATATTAGAATTGCAACAAAATGATTTGTTATATAATAAGTAGACATTAAGGTTGCTTAACCTAACCAAACATTTTCTCTTTCCAAGAAAAGCCCGTCATAGCGACGGGTTTTTTCTTTTCTCTTTGTTTTTTCCTGCTTTTTGCGCATAAGTCATTTTTTCACCCACTCGACGTACCGTTGTACGCCATCGGGGTGAAGAAAAAGCCTTCTGCATCAAAAATACAAAAAAATATCGGTTTGCGCATAAGTCATTTTTCATCCGCTCGACGTACCTCTGTACGTCCATAGTAAAAGATTAAAAATTTACACTTGTAAATTTTACTCTTTTATGTATAATAATGTAGTTAGACTGAATTTGTTAAATGTTAGCTTTTCGTAATAAAATAAAAGGAATGGTAAATTTTATGGCAGAAAAAAGAAGCTCGTTTTCGGGCAAATTAGGCTTTGTTCTTGCAACTGCAGGCTCTGCGGTTGGTCTTGGCAACATCTGGCGCTTTCCGTATCTTGCAGCTAAATACGGCGGCGGTATATTTTTACTTGTATATCTCGTTTTAGCACTCACCTTCGGCTTTGCTTTAATGTGTGCAGAAATTGCAATAGGCAGAAAAACTGGTGTAAGCGCAATAGAGGCGTTTGGCAAGCTTAACAAAAAATTCAAGTTTGTGGGCTGGCTTTGCTCAATAGTTCCGATTATAATTCTTCCGTATTATTCGGTTATTGGCGGTTGGATTATTAAATACTGTACCGTTTTTGTAACAGGCAAGCTTTCTTCTGCTGCAACAGACGGATTTTTCGATTCATTTATTGCAGCACCCTTTGAGCCGTTAGTATGGTTTGCTATTTATATTGGTATTACCGCATTGGTTGTACTTTTAGGTGTTGAAAAGGGAATTGAAAAGGTAAGCAAGGTTATGATGCCTGTTTTAGTTGTACTTACAATATTTATTGCAGGCTATTCAATGTTTATGCCGGGTGCGTTAGAGGGTGTTAAATTCTACCTTATGCCCGATTTTTCAAAATTTTCCGCAACAACAGTGCTTTCTGCTATGGGTCAGCTTTTCTACTCAATGTCACTTGCAATGGGTATTATGATTACTTACGGCTCATATATGAAAAAGGATGTAGGACTTGAAAGCTCTGTAAAACAAATAGAGCTTTTTGATACGGGTATTGCATTCCTTGCGGGTCTTATGATTATTCCTGCAGTGTTCGCTTTCTCCGGCGGTGATGAGTCCGCCTTAGGTAAGGGCCCCGGTCTTATGTTCGTTACGCTTCCAAAGGTATTTGAAAGCATGGCAGGAGGTACAATAATAGGAACACTTTTCTTCGTGTTAGTGCTCTTTGCAGCCCTTACGTCCTCAATTTCGCTTATGGAAACAGTAGTTTCAATAGTAAAAGATAAAACAGGTCTTTCCAGAAAAAAGACGTTACTTGTAGTTTTAATAGGCTCAATAATTGTAGGCTCACTTTCCGCACTCGGCTACGGCACGTTGGAAAACGTTAAAATTATAGGTATGGCATTCCTTGATTTCTTTGACTTTATAAGTAATAGCGTGTTAATGCCGGTAGTTGCATTCTTAACATGCATATTTGTAGGCTACGTTGTAAAGCCTGATATGTTTATTGAAGAAATTGAACTTGCAGGAAAATTTAAAAGGAAAAAGCTTTTCCTTATTGTAATTAAATATTTTGCACCTGTTTGCATTGTGCTTATTCTCATTTCTTCCGTGCTTGATGCACTCGGCATTGTGAAGATTTAATTTACCATATAAAAATAAGAGACTCTGTCATTTTCAGCTTTGAAAACGACAGAGTCTTTTTTAATTGTTTTTGCAGGTGCAGCTTTTAGTGCCGCATTCATCTGCGTAAGGGCAGCCAATGCACTTTTTTCCCTTGCGTTTAGCTTTTACTATGTAGCCTATTGCAAGTCCTAAAATTACTGCGAGTATTATAAAAATCAAAATATTTTCCATAGTACTTATTCTTTCTGTAAATCTAATCAGGCGGGCTTCGGATTATTTAAAAGCTACGTCCTTAGCTTTGCCGACGGTAATTACTTTTTTGTTGTTTTTTATTATAAGTGCAACAACTATTGCTGCAAATATTAAAACAGCAATAAGTCCGTAAACGAAACCGTTACCTAAGGCTCCCGTTGAGATGAGTGTGCCTGCCTGGTAAACAATAAATCCAAGTGAAAATGCTGTTGCTACCTGGAGTGCTATACCGCTCCAAAACCACTTTGCACTTTTCATTTCTGAATTCATTGCAGCAAGTGCGGCAAAGCACGGAGGGGAATAAAGGTTAAGAATAAGGAATGCCATTGCAGCAGCCGGCGCAAGTCCTAATACAGAGGCAACCTGAGAAGCACCGCCTTCTAAAGTAAGCTCGTCAACGTTTATAAAGTTCGTAATACTGAAGCATACCGCAAGAGTGCCCACAACGTTTTCCTTTGCTATAAAGCCTGTTATGGTAGAGGCAGCTAACTGCCAGGATATAACGCCCACAACAGGGAAAAAGATGTATGAGAAAGGTGCAGCTATTGTTGCTAAAATTGAAGAATCTGCATTTTCTGCCACTTGCAAATTCCATGAGAAGGTTTGCATAATCTGGACTGCAGTATTGCAAACAAGAATTACGGTTGCTGCCTTTACTACGTAAGCCCAACCGCGGCTGCACATAGATTTAAAGGCTCTTACAAGGCTTGGTGCCTTGTATTCGGGAAGCTCAATTATAAAGTAAGACTTTCTTGCTTTATAGCCCGAAACCTTGTTAACGAGTAATGCCCCAAAGAAAATCAATGCAATTCCTAAAAAGTACATAACAGGGCCAATCCACTTTGCATCGCCGAAAAATACGCCCGAAATAAGAGCTATTACAGGAAGCTTTGCTCCGCACGGCATAAATGGTGCGAGCATTGCGGTAACTCGGCGCTCCTGCTCGTTACGAATTGTTCTGCACGCCATAATTCCCGGTACGGCACAGCCTGTTGTAATTACAAAGGGAATAATAGATTTACCCGAAAGACCAACTTTTTTGAAAATCGGGTCAAGCACAACAGAGGCGCGAGCCATATAGCCGCAATCCTCAAGCAAGGCAATAAGAAAATACATTACCATTACAAGAGGTAAAAAGCCTACAACAGCAATAACACCGCCAACAACGCCGTCTACCAAAAGAGCGGCAAGGAAAGGGTTTGCATCTGTAAAAAGCTCTGAAAGGTGGCTTTGTCCTGCTTCAAGGAGTCCGACTAACCAATCTGCAACCCATACGCCCGGACCGTATTGAGAAATCCAAAGCACCAAAAACATTACTACTGCAAAAATCGGGAGTCCTACCCATTTATTAGTAATAATAGCATCTATTTTATCCTGCGCGTTTCTGTCGTGTGTAAAGGTTTTTCTTTCCTCTACCGCTGCAACTACCGTCTTAACAAATTGAAAACGCTTTTTGTCGGCAGCCTTAACGTCAGATTTTTTGCTTAAATCTACGTTTTCCTGAATGTATGGTGCAACCTGAGTACCGGAAACAATTTTTGCAGCGGCTTCAATTATTGCCTTTACTCCGTCTGCGGTAGTAGAAATTGTTTCTACTACAGGACAGTTTAATTTTTCAGATAAAAGCTCCGCGTTGATTTTGTTATGTTTTTTTACGTTTAAATCGCTTTTATTTAAGGCGATTGCTACAGGAATATTAAGCTCTAACAGCTGAGTGGTAAAAAAGAGGCTTCTGCTTAAGTTAGTGGCATCTACTATGTTTATTATTACGTCGGGCTTTTCATTTTCGATGTAATCCCTTGTAACAGCCTCCTCGCTTGTAAAGGGGGACATAGAGTAAGCGCCGGGAAGGTCTACTATAATTATTTCTTCACTTGTAGAGTTAAGAGTCTTTTTTAAAGAGTGCTCCTTTTTCTCTACCGTAACACCTGCCCAGTTTCCAACCTTTTCGTTTGCGCCTGTTAAGGCATTGTACATAGTTGTTTTACCACTATTTGGGTTTCCTGCCAATGCGATTTTCATTCGTGTACCTCCTGTAGTTAGCAGTTGCTAACTTGATAACAAAAAAACAAAATCAAACTGTAATAGCCTCAGCTAAGGGTTTGTCTATATTATATCTTCCGTCTTTAATTGCGACGATTAAGCTGCTTTTTAAGCGTGAGATTACTGTTATAGGCTCACCTGCATAACAGCCTAAGGTGAAAAGAAAAGAGTCTATTTCGTCATCATTTGTATGAATCTCTTTAACAAAATATTCCTTGCCTATTTCCGCAGTGAATAAATTCATAAAATCGCCCTTTCTATGGAGTTAGCCTTTGCTAACCGGAAGCGTCAAATATTAGTTAGCAGTTGCTAACTGATGCTATAATATCAGTTATTCCGTTTTTTGTCAATTGAAAATTGTAAAATTTTTCATTTTTGTCGTTTTGCTGAATAGCAAGCTTTATTTTCTTGATTTTTTTTGTTAAATGTGTTATTGTTAGGCATAGAGCAGGGCAGATACCGAGTACTTGTTTAATATTTCTGAAAAGAAAAGAGGGTAAAAAATGGCTTTGAAGGAATCGGGCGAAATGTACCTTGAAACTATTTACGTTTTGAATCAAAAAAGTGATTCTGTTCGTTCAATAGACGTTTGTGAATATATGGGCTATTCAAAGCCAAGCGTATCGAGAGCGGTAGGTCTTTTAAAAAAAGAAGGGCTTATTGACGTGAGTGCGGAGGGCTTTTTAACGTTAACAAAAACGGGTGAGCAGACTGCAAAAAAGCTTTTTGAAAGGCACACAATACTCTCGGAGTTTTTAATCTCCCTTGGTGTTGATGAGGAAACCGCAACTGAGGATGCCTGCAGAATAGAGCACGTTATAAGTGAAAAATCGTTTGAAGCAATTAAAAACAGACGCTGATTATTGCTTGTAGAAATTTAAAGCTCTGTCATTTCAGAATTCGGAAATGACAGAGCTTAATTTGTTTTCAATTTAAAATATACAATAGCGCCAAAACAAGCATTTCATCTGCTTTTTCTTCGGTGAGTAATAAAATCAAAGATAAAAGCAGGGCTTTGTCACTATCCATTAAAAGGTCGCCGAAAATTCCCTTTAAGGGGTCGTTATGGGTATTCGGCGGACTAACTTTTTTAAAATTCTCCTCTTGCTTTGCTTCTGCAGCTGCGGGGGTAAAATTTGAGTCTGCAGCTTTTTCAAAATAAGATGAGGTAGAGGCAAAGCTTTTAAGCTCTTCTAAATAATCGTTCGGCATTTTAATTCTTTCCGGTGAGGCGGCGGTGCGCTGCTTTTCTTCCTTGTGCGTGCTGCTTGCGTTTATGCCCTCTACTACGTTTCTCGCCTTTTGCTGCATTTCGTTTACACGTCTTAGCGCATCATTTTGCATTTTCATAATCTCGTTATAGGAGTATTCAGCCATACTACATTATCCCTTTTTCTTTTAATAATGGTATTATTGAAAGCAGCTTAATAAATTTTACGGCTTCGTCAGCCTTTCTTTTCCGTTCATCTGAAAGTAAAGGCTTTAAGGCGTAAATAAAATCCTCGCGCTCATCATGTGAGTTTAAGGCGGAAAGCAGGGGTAATAAATTCTGAAAAGCTGACATATCGGGAAGACCCAAGGAGCTGAAATCGGGCAAGGGAATGTTACCTTGCGGCTTTGCCTCGGCTTTGGGTTGTGGCGTACTTTTGTCTTGTGCTTCAGCATTACCGCCTAAAATGGAGCTTGCAACGTTTTTTAAGTTGTTTATATCATCCTCGGAAAGTGAAGATAAAATATTGCCTATATCAAGGTCTGCCATTAAAATCACCACCGGTCAGCTTTTTGAAAAGCTGCTTTGCCAAATCACTGTTTAAGAGCTCCTTGGTTTTGTTTTCATCTGAAAGCACAGATTTCAGCTTTTCTGTCTGGCTTTCCGTAAGATTTTCATTTATAAAATCCTGCAGGGAATCATTTGTTTTGACGTTCTCTAAATTCATTTTGCTTTTTTCGTTATTCAACATTGAAATCACCCTCGTAATGCAATATAATAGTAATAAACTTTATGATTTATAAAGGGGATTTATGTATGAGAGTATTAGTGCTTTCAGATTCACATAAGCACGTTGCGAATTTAGTGGAGGCTATTTCACGCGAGCCTTCTGCAGAGGTTGTTTACTTTTTGGGTGACGGAATAAGTGAAATGGAGGAAATGGCGGAAATTTTCAAGGATAAAAAATTTTTCATTATTCTTCGCGGTAATTGTGATTACATTACAACCACTCCCTTAAATGATATAAGAAGCCTTGGAAGCTATAAGCTTTACGCCTCGCACGGTGCAGCAGAAAACGTAAAATATTCTCTTGAGGGTATAAAAAAAGAGGCGAGAAGCAACGGCTGTAACATAGCACTCTTCGGACATACTCACCAAAAATATTATTGCTATGAAGACGGACTGCACCTTTTTAATCCCGGAAGCATAAAAGAAGGGAGCTACGGCGTAATAGATATTACGGATAACGACGTTTTGTGTTTTCATAAAAATTTGTGGGAGATTAAACAGTAGTTTTGTTGACATTCTAAATGGTAAATGTTAAAATACCCTTATGTTTACAATTTTTGTTAAGGAGCGTTTATATGGATTTTCGTCAAAACGGATTTATGTATGCATTAGGCTTTATTGTCGTTGCATTCGTAATCGTTCAATCAGTATTCTTTATTAGAAAAGCGTGGAAACGTGCTAAAGAATTAGGCATTGATAGTAGTGTGCTTAAAACAACTGTTACTTCGAGTGCTTTATTTACAGTTGCACCTGCAATTGCAATTTTAGCAACAGTTATTGTTCTTTCAAAGGCTTTAGGTCTTGTTCTCCCTTGGATAAGACTTTCCGTTATTGGTAATTTAGCTTATGAATCTACCGCTGCAAGTGCAGTTTTAGGTAATCTTAATCAGGCTATTATTGACAAGGGTGACTTTTCAACTGTTGCGTGGGTTATGACAATTGGTAGTTGTCTTCCACTTGTGCTTATGCCAATTCTCTGTAAAAAACTTCACAGTAAAATCGGTGGTGCTTTAAGCGGCGACAGTAAAGTCGGTAAATTAGGTGACTACATATCTGCAGCTGCTTTTATAGGTATTATTACTGCTTTTGTTGCTACATCTATAAATGGTAAATCAAGTGATGGCAAAACTGATGGTGGTTTTCTTTCAATTGCTGTTCTTATAGTTGCAGTTCTTCTTTACTTACTTCTTGAAACAATTGCGACTAAATTCAATTTAAAGAAGTTTGAACCATTCGTTATGCCACTTGCAATGTTCGGTGCTATGGGTGCTGCGGTATTACTTACATCTGTTTTACCGGCAGAACTTGTAACACACAGTTGGTTTAATTAAGAAAGGGGTGCTGTAAAATGAAAAAGACTTATTACGATAAAGTTCACACTTGGGGCAGAATCTGGAGTGTTACAGCTCTTGCGGTTCTTTTCTCTGTACCTCTTGCAATTTCTGTTTATTATAATGCTTGGCCTGAAATGAGCAATTTATTTTCTGCACTTTTAAAGGTTATACCTATTTTCTGGATTTCAGCAGTTGTTGAAGTTATTACTTACACCCCAATGCTCGGTGCCGGTGGTACATACTTAAGTTTCGTTACAGGTAACATTACAAACCTTAAACTTCCTTGCGGTGTTAATGCAATGAAATCTGCAAATGTAAAAGCAAACTCAGAAGAAGGCGAAGTAATTTCTACTATTGCTATTGGTGTTTCAGCTATTGTAACAACAGTTATTATTGCAGTTGGTGTTTTAGCTTTTGCTCCATTCCTTGGAAAACTTACTGACCCCGACTCAATTTTAGCACCTGCATTTGACAGAGTTACTCCTGCACTTTTCGGTGCACTTTTAGCGTCATATCTTCGTAAATACTGGAGAATTTCTATTCTTCCTTTATTTGTAGGTTGTGTTGTTCTTGTGTTTTCACCAACACTTGGTGCCGGTACACTTCTTTTTGTTACAATTATTGTAAGCATTCTTGGTGTATTTGCTCTTTCAAAGCTTAACCTTCTTGAGCCTAAGAAAAAATAATTTTTTAGTTGCAAGTTGTAAGTGTGCAAGTGGCAAGGATTATAAAATAATTATCCTATCATTTTCAGTTGGTTTTAATATCAACTATAAATGATAGGATAATTTTGTTTTATTGATATTTAATTATAATAGCGTCGCAGACCCTTCAATTACGCATTCTGCATACCGAATTAGTCTCTAACTACTCCGTCAAGCTCAGCCTGCTCTTTAACAGCCTTTGCAACCTCGTAAGCAATTGTTTTGTCGAGTGCAGATGGAATTATATTTTCTTCGTTTAATTCGCTTTCGGGGATATGCTCTGCAAGTGCTTTTGCAGCGGCAAGCTTCATATTCTCTGTGATTTTTGTTGCATTCGCATCAAGTGCACCGCGGAAAATACCGGGGAAAACAAGAACGTTGTTTATTTGGTTAGGGAAATCTGAACGTCCTGTACCGACAATTCTTGCGCCTGCATTTTTTGCTTTGTCCGGCATAATTTCAGGTGTCGGGTTAGCCATGGCAAAAACTATTGAGCTGTTGCTCATAGTCTTAACCATTTCCTCGGTTAATATATTGGGTGCGGAAACACCAACGAAAACGTCTGCATTTTTTATAGCTGCGGAAAGGTCACCCTTTAAATTTTCTTTGTTTGTGATTTTTGCCAAAGACTGCCTTTCTTCACCTAAAGCAGCATCATTTTCATCAATGATGCCTTTTTTGTCAACAAGCACCATATTTTTAGCGCCCGCAGAAATAAGCATTTTAGAAATAGCAGTTCCTGCTGCACCTAAGCCGTTAACAACAATTTTTGCTGTTGAAATATCCTTTTTTACAACCTTAAGTGCATTGAGCAGAGCCGCAAGAACAACAACTGCGGTACCGTGCTGGTCGTCGTGGAATATAGGAATATTACAGCACTCATTTAATTTTTTCTCTATTTCAAAGCATCTTGGTGCAGAAATATCCTCTAAATTTATTCCGCCAAAGCTACCGGAAATCAAGGAAATAGTTTTAACAATTTCATCCGTATCCTTTGACTTAATGCAAAGCGGAAAAGCATCAACGTCTGCAAATGCTTTAAAAAGAGCGCATTTACCCTCCATAACAGGCATGCCTGCCTCGGGGCCTATATCACCAAGACCTAAAACAGCGGTGCCGTCGGTTATAACTGCAACAAGGTTGTTTCTTCTTGTCAATTCAAAGGACTTTTTTTCATCCTTTTGAATTTCAAGGCACGCCTCGGCAACACCGGGGGTGTACGCTAAGGACATATCTTCACGAGTTTCAATAGGGCAACGGGTAACAACCTCTATTTTTCCGTTCCACTCGTAGTGCTTTTTTAAAGATTCTTTTCTTATATCCATTATTTGTTCGCCTGTGCTTTTAAATATGCGTTTATAAATCCGTCAATATCGCCGTCCATAACAGCGTTAATATTACCGTTTTCAAAGTTTGTTCTGTGGTCCTTTGCAAGGGTATAGGGCATAAATACATAAGAACGAATCTGGCTGCCCCAGGCAATTTCCTTTTGTACGCCCTTAATATCACTTATTTTGTCAAGGTGCTCTCTTTCCTTTATTTCAATGAGCTTGGATTTGAGCATACGCATAGCAACCTCTCTGTTCTGGTGCTGGCTTCTTTCAACCTGACAGGAGCAAACAATGCCTGTAGGAATGTGTGTAAGACGAACAGCAGAGGAGGTCTTGTTAACCTTTTGACCGCCTGCACCGGATGAACGGTAAACGTCCATTTTAATATCCTCGGGTGCAATATCTACCTCAATAGTGTCATCTATTTCAGGCATAACCTCCAAGGATGCAAAGGAGGTGTGTCTTCTGCCGGAGGCATCAAACGGAGAAACACGAACAAGGCGGTGAATACCGCTTTCGCTCTTCATGTAGCCGTAAGCATTTTCGCCCTCTATGAGTATAACTGCAGATTTAAGACCTGCCTCGTCACCGTCAAGGTAGTCGAGGGTAGAAACCTTAAAGCCGTGTCTTTCACCCCAGCGGTTGTACATTCTGACGAGCATTTGTGCCCAGTCCTGAGCCTCTGTTCCGCCTGCACCCGCGTGGAAGGTGAGAATAGCGTTGTTGGAGTCGTATTCACCCGTAAGAAGAGTTGAAAGAGTCATAGCATCAAGCTGAGAAATAAAAGCATCAACGCTTGAACGGCACTCGTCAAAGAGTGATTCATCCTCTTCCTCGTTTGCTAAATCAATTAAGGTAAGGGTATCGTCAAAAACTGCCTTAAGGTCATCGTAGGCCTTTATTTTGTTTTTTAAGGTAGCAGTTCTCTGCACAATTTTCTGGGAATTCTGAACGTCATCCCAGAAGCCGTCCTGAGCGCTTTGCTCCTCTAACTCCTTAACCTCTTCCGCCATTGCCTTAAGACCTAAGGCTTCGGCTAAATCTGTAAGCTTATCCTCATAAGCTGATAATTCTAAGTTTAATTCTTCGAACTGAAGCATATCTTGAAATTCCTTTCTTGGAAAAATTTAAGTACATATTTTACCAAATATGTATTATACCCAATTTTAGTCAAGTTGTAAAGGATATAATCGAAAATATTTATTATTAATATATTGTAATCAATAAGCAAATAAACACTTGCAAAAATAGCCTTTTCGTGATAATATATTTTCTGTATGACACTATGAAAAAGTCATGGAGGTAGTAGAATGTACGAACCAATTTCGCCAAACGTGAATTTTGTTGAGCAAGAAAAGCAAATTGAAAAATTCTGGCGTGAACAAAAAATCTTTGAAAAAAGTATTGAGGACAGAAAAAACGGAACACCCTACGTGTTTTATGACGGCCCGCCAACAGCAAACGGCAAGCCGCACATAGGTCACGTTTTAACCCGTGTTATTAAAGATATGATTCCCCGTTACCGCACAATGAAGGGCTGTATGGTTCCGAGAAAAGCAGGTTGGGACACACACGGTCTTCCTGTTGAGCTTGAGGTTGAAAAGCTTTTAGGTCTTGACGGTAAGGAGCAAATTGAAGAATACGGTCTTGAGCCGTTTATTGGTCACTGTAAGGAAAGTGTATGGAAGTACAAGGGTATGTGGGAGGATTTTTCACGTCCAGTTGGCTACTGGGCAGATATGGAGGATCCTTACGTTACTTACCACAACGACTTTATTGAGTCTGAGTGGTGGGCACTTAAAAAAATTTACGAGAAAAATCTTCTTTACAAGGGCTTCAAAATTGTTCCTTATTGCCCACGCTGCGGTACACCCCTTTCTTCACACGAGGTAGCACAGGGCTATAAAACAGTTAAGGAGCGTTCAGCAGTTGTACGCTTTAAGGTTGCAAATGAGGATGCGTATTTCCTTGCTTGGACAACAACTCCCTGGACTCTTCCGTCAAACGTTGCACTTTGCGTAAACCCTGTGGATACATATTGCAAGGTTAAGGCAGCAGACGGTTATACATACTATATGGCAGAGGCACTTTTAGATAAGGTGCTCGGCAAGCTTAAAACAGAAGAAAACGAAGCTTACGAGGTGCTTGAAACCTACAAGGGTGCAGATTTAGAGCACAAAGAATACGTTCCCCTTTTCGACTACGTAAAGCCTCTTTGTGACAAGCAGAACAAAAAAGGCTTCTTTATTACAACTGACAGCTACGTTACAATGTCAGACGGTACCGGTATTGTTCATATTGCACCTGCATTTGGTGAGGATGACGCTAAGGTTGGCAGAAAATATGACCTTCCGTTCATTCAATTAGTAGACGGTGCAGGCTTAATGGCAGAGCCAACACCTTACGTTGGTACGTTTGTTAAGGATGCAGATAAATTAGTTTTAGTTGACCTTGAAAAGGCAGGACTTCTTTTTGATGCACCAAAATTCGAGCACGAATATCCACATTGCTGGAGATGCTCAACTCCTCTTATTTACTACGCAAGAGAATCCTGGTTTATTAAAATGACCGAGGTAAGAGAGGACTTAATTAAAAATAACAATACAATTAACTGGATTCCCGAGAGCATTGGTAAAGGCCGTTTTGGCGACTGGTTAGAAAACGTTCAGGACTGGGGTATTTCACGTAACAGATATTGGGGTACACCGCTTAACATCTGGGAATGCGAATGCGGCTGCCGTCATTCAATTGGCTCAATAGAAGAGCTTAAATCAATGAGTGACAATTGCCCTGACGACGTTGAATTACACAGACCATTTATAGATGCTGTTACAATTAAGTGCCCTGACTGCGGTAAAGAAATGCACCGCGTGCCTGAGGTTATTGACTGTTGGTTTGACAGCGGTGCAATGCCGTTTGCACAGCACCACTACCCATTTGAAAATAAAGAGCTGTTTGAAGCACAATTCCCTGCAGACTTTATTTCTGAGGCGGTTGACCAGACACGTGGCTGGTTCTATTCACTCCTTGCAATTTCAACACTCATTTTCAACAAGGCACCTTACAAAAACGTTATTGTTTTAGGTCACGTGCAGGATGAAAACGGTCAGAAGATGAGTAAATCAAAGGGTAACGCGGTTGACCCGTTTGATGCACTTGAAAGCTATGGCGCAGATGCTATTCGTTGGTATTTCTACACTAACTCAGCACCTTGGCTTCCTAACCGTTTCTACGGCAAAACAGTTGTTGAAGGTCAAAGAAAGTTTATGGGTACTCTTTGGAACACATATGCTTTCTACGTGCTTTATGCAAATATAGATAAGTTTGACCCTACTAAATATAACTTAGAGGACTGCAAGCTTACCGTTATGGATAAATGGCTTCTTTCAAAGCTTTACTCAATGGTTAAGACTGTGGACGATAACCTTGCTAACTACAAGATTCCTGAGGCTGCAAAGGCTCTTCAGGAGTTTACAGACGAAATGAGTAACTGGTACGTTCGCCGCGGCAGAGAAAGATATTGGGTGCAGGGTGAAACAGAGGATAAAACAGCAGCATATATGACACTTTATACTGCACTTACAGTAACGGCAAAAACAGCTGCTCCTATGATTCCGTTTATGGCAGAGGCTATTTACAGAAACCTTGTTTGCAACGTAGATAAGTCAGCACCTGAAAGCGTTCATCTTTGCGATTTCCCTGTAGTACGTGAAGACCTTATTGACAAAGAGCTCGAAAAGAATATGGACGAGGTAGTAGATATTGTTGTTTTAGGTCGTGCAGCAAGAAACGGCTCTAACTTAAAGAACAGACAGCCTCTTAACACAATGTACGTAAATTGTGACAAAAAGGTTGAGGGCTACTTTATTGATATTATCCGTGAAGAGCTTAACGTTAAAAACGTTGACTTTGACGCTGATGCAGAATCATTTGTTTCATATACCTTCAAGCCGCAGTTAAAGACTTTAGGTCCAAAGTACGGCAAGCAATTAGGTGAAATAAGAACAGCTTTAGCAGAGCTTCCGAGTGATGCTAAAAAGACGCTTGATGCAGAGGGCAAGCTTGTACTTAACCTTGCAGGCGGCACTGTTGAATTAGCGGTTGAGGACGTTCTTATTGATACAGCTCAAAAAGAAGGCGTGTTCACTGTTTCTGATAAGGGTGTTACAGTTGCACTTGATACAGAGCTTACTGAAGAGCTTATTGAAGAAGGCTTTGTAAAAGAGCTTATAAGCAAAATTCAGACAATGAGAAAGGATTCTGACTTTAACGTTACAGACCACATTAACGTTACACTTTCAGGTAACGAAAAGGTTGCAGAAATCGCTCTTAAAAATAAAGAGTCAATTGCTACAATTGTTCTTGCAGATTCAATTGCTGTCGGCACTAAAAATGCAGACGCTAAGGAATGGGATATTAACGGCGAGAATGTTAAGATTGCAGTTGAGCGTGTATAATAACAAAAACCTTACAAAGTGTGAGCTTTGTAAGGTTTTTTGTTACTACTTTTTTACACCTTTATATATGTAGTATGGCTTTGTGAAAATATATTCACCATTTTTATCTGCTTCTATTAAATTATCGATGAATTTTTTGTATTCTTTTTTATTTATTGTTCCTGTTTTTTCATCCACAAGCCATTTTACATATTGACTGTAATTGTAACCCATATTACCTTCTTTGTATTCCGTTTCAACTACATTGTGAATCGAAACACTACTTTTGAATAAATTTGTATTGTTAAAAATACTATAAGTCCTTCTTCCCATCCAGCTATCAAGGTCATCCATCCAAGGCTGTTTAGTAACAGCATAAGAGTGTATTACATTTCTGATTAACTCTTTATCTTTACCATTAAAGGTGATGCTATCAAAATCTGCATTTGCACAAATTATAACTCCATTTGGTTTTAAAATTCTGTGAATTTCTTTTATGAACTTTGATTTATCTGTAATACACTCAAGCACATCTTTTGCGATGATTAAATCGAATTTATTATCTTCAAAAACAATTCCCTCAGCGCAGTTCATAACTAAAAGCTCAATAGGCGACTTGTAATCAACTTCGTCGAAGTGTTTGTCAGTTATATCAATGCCGATAGCTTTCTCTACTTTATCCGGAAATTTTTGAATGATGTCTTTTAAGTAACCTGCATTTCTACAACCGATATCTAATATGGATGCATTATGGGGTAATTCTATAAGATTATAAATTGCTTCATTTATTGAATATATATTGTATTGCATAATATTTTCTCCTTGAATTAAAAATACTGTTGAAAGCTTATGAGCCGTCAACAGTATAATAAAAAGTTTAATATCTCTTTTCATCATTCTTTCAGGCACATAAGCGAATAAGCCTGTACCTGATACCGATACAAGCTATTTTCGTCTGCGTCGAATGATGATTGAAAACATAAAACCTTACCTCCAAATTTTTCTTGATTGTAACATATATTTTATAAAAATGCAATACTTAATAAAATAACCTCGGATAGATGAAAAATCAACTATCCGAGGTTTTTGTTTTTCGTAAAATACAAAATAAATAGACTTAATAATGTGTTTATTTAAGTATATCAATAATTTGTTGTCCGTGTGTTTTGATTTTTACCGGTGAAAGAATGTTAGCACTTTTTAATTGCTCAATTGTTGTCGGTTTTATTTCCAGCAATTTATCTAACTCATCATTCGTGAACACATAGTAGGCAGGAATCTTTAATTCAGTTGACCTGCTTTTTCTGAATGCAACCATTTTTTCCCTTAAATCATCATTGCTTGAGACAGGTTGCGGTTTTTCTTCTGAATTGTTATTGCTTGAGATAAGACAAAACTTCTCTTTATAATAGTTATAATAATTTATTTCTTCGTTTGAAGCCATGTCAAGGTATGCTTTAGCGGACGCCTCCATATCCTTTTGAGAGGAAAAACCGTCGTTACTGTTTCTGTGTTCTAATTCATATTCTATTTGCCTTACCAATGAATCAGCCCTTAAAATTTTATATTTCATATCCTTGGGTGCTTTATTTGTATTTAATATGGTATCTTGATTAGCGGCAACAACTAAAACTCTTCTGTAATATTCAAAGTGATTTGCTGCAAAAAGCTTACCTAATGTAGAGAGTTTGCTTTCCCATATTTTTCGAATTACTTCCCTTTGCGCCTCTACTTGTCTTAGGGGGGAGTACATTCCTTTTTTTATTTTTTTACCATTAACAGTGAATTCTCTTATAAAATCACCCTTGTCTGTAACGGTAATATTTCCTATTAAATTTTTACATTCAACAAAATAAGTGAAAAGAGGCGTAACAATAATATAATCAATTTGAGCAGTTAAGTCTCCGTATTTAACTTTAATGTCTCGTAAAACATACATACCAATGTGTGCCTTTTTTAGTTGATATGCTATTTCGTTTTCTCCGTCTAAGCCTTTTTTTATTATATACAGTTCACTTAAAAGCTCTTCATTGTTAGGGTGTTCCGTATTTAATTGCTTTAAAGCGTCGTACCTGCTTTGCAAATCACTATTTTCTTTATAGAAGATAGTATCCTTAAATCTAAGTGCTCCAATTGCGCTGTCTATTAAACCCATTTTATCAACCCCTTCATAAATTTATTATAGTATATTAGAAAAAAATGTCAATCTCGTTGTCGTATGCAGGTAGCAGAAATTAGTCAAAATATAATTTTGAAGAGAGTTTTTTTGATTTCTCTTGGTTGAAATACAAAATGTCATCAAATGATTCTTTTTTTAGGTTTTCTAAAATGTCATCTTCAATTTTTATATAGATACAGCTTTTGCAAGTACCGTTGCTGTCAAGTTCCGCTTTTTCTAATTTACATTTATCATTTGTTTGATAAACACAAAATTTGTTTTTGCATATCATAAAAATCACCTTAAAATACTTATACCATATGTTTTTGCTCAAGTCAACTCAAAAGAGGTAACATATATAACTCAAAATGGTTAATATAATTATAGTATTTTGAGCTGGAGTTGTTGTTTTTGAGTATTGGTGAGGCAGTCAGACTGCGTATAATAGAGCTTTGCAATGAAAATAATATTACTGTAAATAAACTTGCTACCATTAGCGGAGTAACACAGTCTACATTAAATAATATAATTGGTGGCAGAAATAACAGCACAACAGTTTCAACCATAAAAAAGCTGTGTGACGGGCTTAATATATCAATAGAAGATTTCTTTAAATCAGAATATTTTAAAAATTTAGAACAAGAAATAAAATAACCTCGGATAGATGAAAAATCAACTATCCGAGGTTTTTGTTTTTAGTGATATACTCGCTTTGCCCGTATGCGATACGATAAAAATTCAAGGATTTTTATCGTTGCACGAAAATATTTAATTTTCGTGCATACCACAGCACTTTTTATACTTTTTACCGCTACCGCAAGGGCAAGGGTCGTTTCTGCCAACCTTTTGCGCCTTTTTTACAGGCTGCTTTTTAACGGTTTGGTCGTCAGAGCCGGAGGTTGAGGTGATTTTAACCGTTTGCTTTCTTTCTACAGGTTCTTCTTTTCTTATTCTTACTTTAAGAACGAAGTCAACAGTACCTTCTCTTATTTCGTTTGTCATTTCGTCAAACATATCAAAGCTTTCTTCTCTGAATGCTATAACAGGGTCTTTTTGTGCGTAAGCACGGAGAGAGATACCGCGCTTTAACTGGTCCATAGCGTCAATGTGGTCCATCCAACGCATATCAACGTTACGAAGAAGGGCGCTTCTCTCAATTTCTTTAATTAATTCCTCGCCAAACTCTGCTTTTCTTTCGTCATAAAGCTTTTCTGCCTTGTCAAGAAGAAGCTCTGCAACGTCTTCGGTTTTAGTAAGGTCTTTTAATTCATCCTCTGTAACAAGCCAGCTGTATTTTGTGGCAAGTCCCTTAAAGTTCCAGTCATCCACACTGTTAGATGCGGGGCAGTAGAAGTCTGCAGATTCGGAAATTGTGTCAACAATCATCTTCTGAATTGTTGCGCTTATATCGGCACCGTCAAGCACCTTGTTTCTTTGACCGTAAATAACCTCACGCTGCTTGTTCATAACGTCGTCGTATTTAAGAACGTTACGGCGAATAGCAAAGTTGTTGCTTTCAACCTTCTTTTGTGCATTTTCAATTGTGCTTGTAAATATCTTTGCTTCAACAGGCATATCGCCAATGGATTTAAACGCATCAAGCGTGTTGTAGAAGCGGTCACCTGCGAAAAGTCTTAATAAATCGTCTTCAGCAGAAAGGAAGAAGCGGCTTTCACCCGGGTCACCCTGACGGCCTGCACGACCGCGGAGCTGGTTGTCAATACGTCTTGATTCGTGGCGCTCTGTACCAATAATGTAAAGACCGCCTGCTTCACGAACCTTTTCTGCCTCTTCTTTTGTTTCTTCCTTGAATTTTGCTTCTAATTCACGGAAGGTTTCGCGTGCTTCTAAAATTTCTTCATTTGTAGTTTCCGCAAAGCCGGTTGCTTCTGCAATAAGCTCATCCGGGAAGCCTTTTTTGCGCATTTCGAGCTTTGCCATAAATTCAGGGTTACCGCCTAAAATAATATCTGTACCACGACCTGCCATATTAGTAGCAATTGTAACAGCGCCGAATTTACCTGCCTGTGCTACAATCTCAGCTTCCTTTTCGTGGAATTTAGCATTGAGCACCTCGTGCTTAATGCCACGCTTTTTAAGGAGTCGTGAAAGCTTTTCACTCTTTTCAATGTTAACCGTACCAACAAGCACCGGCTGACCCTTTGCGTGTGCTTCTACAATTACGTCAATAATTGCGTTGAATTTTGCTTCCTCTGTTTTGTAGAGTACGTCGTCATTATCCTGACGGATAAGCGGCTTATTGGTAGGAATTTCAACTACGTCCAGGGAATAAATTTCTTTAAATTCATCACTTTCGGTCATAGCTGTACCTGTCATACCTGAAAGCTTTTTGTAAAGGCGGAAATAGTTTTGGAAGGTGATTGTTGCAAGTGTTTTGCTTTCGTGCTCAACCTTAACGTTTTCCTTTGCCTCAATTGCCTGGTGAAGACCCTCGCTGTACCTTCTGCCAAGCATAATTCTACCGGTGAATTCATCAACAATAAGCACCTGACCGTCCTTTACAACGTAGTCAACGTCTCTTTGCATTGTACCGTGAGCCTTAAGTGCCTGGTTAATGTGGTGCTGAATTGTAAGGTTGTCGGCATCCATAAGGTTTTCAAGACCGAAAGCCTTTTCTGCCTTAGCAATACCTTGCTTTGTAAGAGTTGCGGTTTTTGCCTTTTCGTCTACAAGGTAGTCACCGTTTTCATCCTCGGTAAGCTCCTCGGCATTTGTTTTGGAGTCAAGCTCCTTAACCTTAACCATTTTAAGTCTTTTAACAAAATCGTTTGTAATTTTATAGAGGTCGGTAGAAGCATCACCAATACCTGAAATAATGAGAGGTGTTCTTGCCTCGTCTATAAGAATTGAGTCAACCTCGTCAACAATGGCAAAGGCATGGCCGCGCTGTACGCGCTGGTCCTTGTACATAACCATATTGTCACGAAGGTAGTCAAAGCCCATTTCGTTGTTAGTACCAAAGGTAATATCTGCAGCGTAAGCTTCTTTTCTTTCGTTGTTATCCTTTTCATGGATAATAAGACCTACTGTAAGTCCCATGTATCTGTAAAGCTTGCCCATCCATTCAGAGTCACGCTTTGCAAGGTAGTCGTTAACCGTAACAATGTGCACGCCCTCACCTGAAAGTGCGTTTAAGTAAGCAGGTAAGGTCGCAACAAGCGTTTTACCTTCACCTGTTTTCATTTCTGCAATACGACCCTGGTGAAGAATAATACCACCTAAAATCTGCACTGGGTAGTGCTTCATATTAAGCACGCGGAAGGCAGCCTCTCTGCAGGCAGCAAATGCCTCGGGCAAAATATCATCAAGAGTTTCGCCGTTGGCTAAACGGTTCTTGAATTCAGGTGTTTTTGCCTGGAGCTCTGCTTCTGAAAGAGCAGCGTATTCCTCCTCTAAAGCAAGAACCTTGTCCTTAAGACCGGAAATTCTTTTGATTTCCTTTGTTGAGTAATCTCCAAAAAGTTTTTTAAATAAAGACATTATTTCTTTATCCTTTCATAATTAAATTCAAAAACAATTAAGAAATATTATATCACATTATATATAGTATTGCAAATGTTTTATGTAAATTTGCGCTTGTTTACTTTTGCTTTGTTTTTTGTTATATTGAAAGTAATAAATTTCAAATATTTTTGCAACAAAATGCATTTTAAAACACTCATATAGGCAGAGAGTAAAAGAGGGTGAGTAAATGGATATATCCTTTTTAGTAAAAAAAGCAAAGGAACGTGACACAGCGGCGTTTTCAGAATTGTATTCAATTTTTTCGGCAGATATGTACCGCTTTGCGCTTTATATGCTGAATTCAAAGGAAGATGCCGAGGATGCCGTACAGGAAACAGTTATAACTGCATTTAAACAATTAAGTAATTTAAGGGATGACACGCTTTTTAAATCGTGGCTTTTTAAAATACTCTCTAACCAATGTAAAAGCCAGCTTAAAAAGAAACAGAAAAACCCCGAGCTGCTGCCGGAGGAGGATTACGCGTTTTTAATTGAGGATGAAAACGTTTCGTATTCATTTAACAGCATTGAGCTTATAGAAGCGTTAAAATCTCTGACCCCACCGGATGCTCAGATAGTTTTACTCTCTATAATAGGCGGATTTAAAAGTGAGGAGCTTTCAAAAATTTATAATATTTCACCGTCAACAATCCGCTCCAAGCAAAAGCGTGCATTAGAAAAGCTGAGAAGAGTATTAGAGGTGAGCTTATGAGAAACGAGGATATGAATAAAAACGAAATTCTTAACGAAGAGGTTTTTAGTGAGAAAGAGCTTTCAGAGTTGAACGAGGTGCTTAAAAAGAGTGAGGATATAAGCCTGCCTGAGAGCTTGAGCAAGGAAAGCATAAAGAATTTGCTTGAGAAGGAAGTGCATAAATTAGAAGTACTCGAAAAAGAAAATGAAAAAATGAAAAAAGAGAATAAATCGCTCTTTAAAAAGATGATTGCAATAGCGGCAGTTTTTGCAGTTATTGTTACAACTGTGGTTGTAGCAAAGCCGTGGGAATATATGGGCTTAAAGCAAGAAAATTCTCAAGAAGGCACTGTAGGGCAAAACGCAGGAGCAGACGATTACACCGAAATAGAAAAGCTGTTTGTGGATTATCAGAAGAATTACCAAAAAGCAATGAGAAGTCCGCTTTTCGGCGCAGGAGAAGGCTTTGTTATGGAGGATGATGCTATTGCGGAAAACGGTGCTATAGCAGATTCCTCACAAAACGTATCAGGCGCCTTAAAGGGTGAGGGAACAACTATAAGAGGTGAGTCTGCAACTACTCCTTCGGCAGAGTCTGAGCACGGTGAAACAAACGAGCAGGTTAAAGGTGTAAACGAAGCAGATATTATAAAAAACGACGGCAAAAATCTTTACGTGGTGCCAAATCAAAAAAACTATTGGGAATACCAGAACTTTTTAAGGTACAAGGATTCTGACACACAGCCCGTAACAGGTGTAGCAGGTAACGACAGCATTTACATTTCACCAGGCTATAACCCTGAAGCAGAGCAATACAAAAATATGACCGAGGAAGATTTTGTGAATAAAATCTTTATAGTAAAAGCAGGTGACTCGGGCGCTTTGGAAAAGCTTGCTGAAATAAAGGTAGGCAAGCACGAAAATGAAAAGATTCAATTTTCTGAGGTAAGAGAAATTTTTGTGGATAACAACAGACTTATAGCAATTCTCGACTGCTACTCTTACTACGGTGAAAAGCAGGAAGATACTAAAAAATATTACTACACAAGCAAGGTGATAACGTGTGCTGTTTCCTATGATATAAGCAACAAAAGCAAGCCTGAGGAGGAGTGGCGCGTTTATCAGGACGGCGACTATCTTTCTGCAAGAAAAACAGGCAATAAATTAGTGCTTATTTCCAATTACAACGTGCCGCTTTACTTTGAGGATACAGATATAAGAGACTACTGTGTTCCTGAGGTGTATTTCGGTGAAACAGCTTGCAAAATTCCATCATCAAATATTTGTGTAATGGGTGAGGTAAAGTCTGCTTCTTATTCGGTGGCTTCTGTTCTTGACGTAACAAATCACGAAAAAACCTTTAATTCGACTGCGGTTTTAGGCGGCGGTGAACAGGTTTACTGCACGCAAAACAACCTTTATATAGCAAGTGGAAAATGGGAAGAAACGGTATCCTCAAGTGTGGGAAATGCAGCGGAAATTTTTATGATAGACGAAGCCTTGCTTTATTATACTGAAATTTTAAAATTCGATATTTCGGGTGAGAAAATTCAGTACAAAACAAAGGGCAAGGTAAACGGTAATACCTTAAATCAATTCAGTATAGATGAGTGCAACGGCTATTTAAGAGTTGCAACAACCGTCGGCAATTTTAAAGAGGCGAAAAACAACGTCTATATTCTTGATGCGGATATGGTAATTGTTGGTATGGTAGAGGGACTTGCAAAGGGCGAAACAATCAAAGCTGTGCGCTTTATGGGAGATACAGGCTACGTTGTAACCTTTGAGCAGACCGACCCGCTCTTTGTAATTGATTTACAAAATCCTGAGAGCCCTGTGGTTTTAGGTGAGCTTAAAATACCCGGCTTTTCAAACTATTTACACCCTGTTACAGAAAATTATCTTTTGGGAATTGGTGTAAACGGTGATGAAAACGGTGCTAAAAACGGAATGAAGGTTTCTCTTTTTGACGTGAGTGACAAGAAAAATCCGAAAGAGGTTGCAAAGTTTGAGGTTTCACCTCAGCAGAATACGGAAAACCTTTGGGGTTACCTTGAGTGTCCTGCATTCAGCAGCCACAAGGCAGTTTGCTGGGATTCAAAAAATCTTACTATGTATATACCGTACAGTGTAACAACCGAGTATATGCACACGGACGATAACAGCTACCGCTCGGAATTCCATTCAAGCTATAACGTAATCGCTTTGCAGGTGGACGTGAAAAACGCTCAGCTCAAAAAGCTTAACAATTACCTTGCAGGCACGGGTGACGTCGGCTTTAACGGTGAGAATATAAACAGGGTAACCTACATTGGTGACACGGTTTATTCTTATGCGCAGAATGAAAATAAAATTTGCTCCTTTAACAAGACAACGGCAGAAAAGCTTGGTAGTATTGTTTTAGAGTGATGAAACGGTAGTTTGTAAACTACATTCCGAATGTACAGGTGTATAAAATCCTACAATAAGTAGGGAAATAGTAAAATATAAAATCGGATGTTGCTTGCTGCATCATCCGATTTTTGTTTATTTTGCTTATTGTCTATTTATTTGCAGAGTGCTATAATGTAGTTTGTGGTGGTATGAATATCAATACCTTACATTTATTATTCAAAGGAGAATGGAAAATGAAAAAAGCAATATCTGTTTTGTTAGCAATTGTTTTTGTGGTTATGGCATTCCCTGTTTCATTTGCGTCTGCGGCTGACGTTATTGAAATAAGTGATGCTGCACAATTAGCATCAATTGGTACTAATGATAACTATCCGCTTTCAGGTAGTTACAAACTTACAAAAAATATAAGTTTAAGCGGTTATGACAGTTGGACACCAATTGGTCAGTCAAGCGCTTTCTCAGGTACGTTTGAGGGTAACGGTAAAACAATTTCGGGCTTAAAGGTTAATACAAGCGGTACCTACGCGGGACTTTTCGGTCAGGTTACAGGTACTATTAAAAACCTTACGGTTACAGGTAGTGTTACGTTAAATGCGACATCAAGCAGCGCAACAAGCGTTTATGCAGGTATCTTAGCAGGTAACGTAAGTGGTTGGTTTGCCACTATTGACAGCTGCTCAACCTCAGGTGAGGTTTCTGCAACCTTAAACTGCACAGCTACTTGGGGTCTTGGCTCTGCAAATGTGTATGCAGGCGGTGTATTTGGTAACAGCAGCTCATGGGTTGGTATGGAGGTGCTTTCTCATAAGACAGGCGCAGTCAAAGCTACTTATACAGGTAGTAATGTAAGCGGTAATGCTTATGCAGGCGGTATTGCAGGTAAAACAAGCGCAGGTCTTGTAGACTGCTACAATAAAGCAGATATTACCTCAACAACAAGCAAGGGCTCATCTTATGCAGGCGGTCTTGCAGGTCAATGTGCTGCAACAGAAACCTCCTACAATACAGGTACAATTACCGCAGGTACTTACGCAGGCGGTATTGCAGGCTATACAACAGGCTCATCTAAAAACTGTTACTATTTAAGTGGCAGTGCTTCAAGTGGCTTTGGCGGCAGCAGTAACAGCTCAACTCCTACTGCAACAAGCAAAAGCAAGAGTGATATGTACAACGATAAACTCTCTGGCTTTAATTTTGAAGATGTGTGGGAGGGAAAACCACTTACTCTTCCTACACACTACACAGTAAACGAAATAATTACAGGTAGCGTAAGCATTTTAGGTAACTTCCAGGTAGGTGAAAAGCTTACTGCAGATATGAGTAAGGTTACACCGGAAAAAGCACACAATGGTAATGTGAAATTTGTTAAGTATCAATGGGAAGCTGGTACAAAAGATAGCGAAGGCAATATTACATATGAAAAAATAAGCGGTGCAACAAGCAACACTTATACAATTGCCGCTTCCGATATGGGTAAATACATACGCCTTGTAGTTCGCGGTCGTTTTACTTACGGCGGCAAGCTTGAAAGTAAAGAATCTTTAGTTACAGCAGCAGTTCCAAAGAATGTTAAAGTAGAGAATACTGATAATGGTATTAAAGTTACCTGGGATAAAATTTCAGGTGCTTCACAATACACAATTTACAGAAGCACATATTCTGAAGGTGTCTTTGGTTTCGGTGCAGGCTTTGGCTCATATTCTTCAGTTGGTACAGCTACAACAAACAGCTATACAGATTCTTCAGTTGAAAACGGCAAGAAATATAAATACAAGGTTTCCGTAACAATGAGTGGTACAGAAAGTGACCAGTCAGCAGAATCAGCAGAAATTACTGCATCACTTCCATGTCAGCATAGCTGGGATAGCGGTAAAGAAACTACAAAGGCAAAGTGTGAAACCGCAGGTGTCAGAACTTATACCTGCTCAAAATGCGGTATTACAAAAACAGAAACAATTCCTGCTTTAGGTCATAGCTATAACAATGGTACAGTTACAAAAAAAGCTACTTGCGAGGAGGCAGGTACAAAAACCTTCACCTGCTCAACCTGCTGGAATACTAAAACAGAGACACTCCCTGCTTTGGGTCACAGCTACGGTGCAGCAGTAGTAACAAAGGCTGCAACCTGCGAGGAAGCAGGTACAAAAACTTCTACCTGTGCAAACTGTAATGATAAAAAGACAGAAACAATTCCTGCATTAGGACATACGTTTGATGCTTCTAACGTAATAAAAAATCCTACCTGTACAGAGCCGGGTCTTAAAAGAGGTACTTGTAAGACCTGCGGACAATATAAGGAGGAAAAACCGGCTGCATTAGGCCA
>JAZNET010000064.1:0-18146 GCA_045588735.1 Acutalibacteraceae bacterium
TTACTCATTTGAAAATTGCAGTTCACTTTCAAAGGTTGTATTTGGTTATGGTGTGAAAAGGATAGGAAGCCAAGCATTTAATAATTGTACTACTCTAAAAGCAATTACCATCCCTAATAGCGTTGAGGGTATTGAATGGAAAGCATTTTATGATTGTAAATCTCTTAAATCAATTATAATACCAGAAAGTGTGAAAACTATTGAATACGAGGCTATTGGATATTATGATTATTTTTATAAAAATGAAAACTTAATAATTTATGGAAGAAAAGGTACAGAAGCAGAGAGGTATGCAAATGAAAATGGTTTCACATTCGTAACTGATTGGGAAATTACATTATCAACCCCTGTAACAACAAGTAAAAATACTGCAAAAGGTATTCAGGTAACCTGGAACGCAATAGAAAATGCTGAAAACTACACAGTTTACAGAAGAGTGTATAACGAAAGCACAAAGAAATATTCAGGTTGGACTGCTATTAAAAAAGATTACACAGAAACAAGTTTTACAGATACAAACGTAAAATTTGGTATTATTTATAGCTACACAGTACGTGCTGTAAATGGTGACGTGAGAAGTAGCTTTAAAGCGGCAACAGGCACAAGGGTAAACGTAACACCTACAGTAAAGGTTGCAAACGCAAGTAGTGGTGTAAAGGTAACGTGGAATGCTGTACCAAATGCAACCGGCTACACAGTTTATAGTGCAAGCTATAACGCAAAAACTAAAAAGTGGAGCGGTTGGACTAACAGAGGTACTGTAAAGAGCGGTACAACAAGCTGGACAGATAAAAAAACAAAGAGCGGCACTTACTATAAATACACGGTAAGAGCTTGCTATGGTACGTTTAAAAGCTCATATAAAGCAAGTGATAAAATCTGGTATCTTGCACAACCAAGTGTAACAGTTAAGGCTGCTTCAAACGGTGTAAACGTTAACTGGACACAAAGTGCAGGTGCAAAAACCTACACAGTTTATCGTGCAGAGTACAATGCAAAAACTAAAATGTGGTCAGGCTGGAAAACCATGGGCTCTTTAAGTAAAGATAAAAAATCCTGGACAGATAAGTCTGCAAAGAAGGGTGTATATTACAAATACACAGTAAGAGCTGTAAACGGTAATTACAAGAGTGCTTATAAAGCAAGTGCTAACGTGAAAAGATAAAAAAATAAAACAGTCGGCGAAGGCGTTGTGTTCGTAAGGACACAACGCCAGTTTTATTCGCCTGCGGCGAGTTGTATTGCTGTGCAGTTTTATTGTGCTTCGCACAGTGTTATTTGGCTTCGCCAAGTTATCCGGCGAATAAAATATCACTGAAGCCGAAGGCTTCAATATCACTTTTGATTTATCAAAAATATCACTGCAAATTTTAATTTGCAATATCACTTATATATGCCGAAAACAGCTTGTTTTCAGACCGATATAATTACTTTCAAAGTATATAACCCGCTATGACACTTTCAATCCGAAAGTGTCAATTTTTTATAAAAAAAAGAGGGAGAACACTCCTATACAAAGTGTCTCCCACCGTTCTGTTTTATCTGTCATTAGCAACCACGCTCGAATGCCGGCTGTTTTGCTTTTATGTGTGCGAGTTATTTTTTTTAAAACAAAAAACACTAATTGGAACGGAGTACTACAAATAGGACTTTTAATATGCTATAATGAGCAAAGAAATAAAAAATTAAAAAGGGGTTTGTTATGGAGACTACAATTTTATTTATTCTTTTTGGTGTAATAATTGTCTTGCTCGGAGTGTGCGTTGTACTGCTTGTTTCTCTTAAACGCGGTAATTCAAAGGGCGAAATTGTAAATGAGCTTCGCTACAACCGTGAGGAAATGGCTGCGGCAAGCAGGCTTTCACGGCAGGACGTTACCGAGGGGCTCGAAAGGGTAGATTTGCGCCTTAACGCTTTAAGGGAAGAAAACTACAAAAGCCGTATAGATATGACGGAAAAAATCAACGAATCTCTTAACGCTATAAGAAAAAATAATATAGAGCAAAACGAAAGACAGGCGCGCTTTATAGTTGACTCTGTTGCAAAGCTGCAGGAAAGCAACGAAAAAAAGCTTGAGGAAATGAGAGCTACTGTTGATGAAAAGCTGACCTCTACCCTTACAACAAGGCTTAATTCTTCATTCAAAACCGTTTCGGAGCAGCTTGAAAACGTTTACAAATCCTTAGGCGAAATGAAGGAGCTTTCTAAGGGTGTTACAAGCAACGTTACCTCCTTAAACAGAGTGCTTACAAACGTAAAGGCGCGTGGCACGTGGGCAGAGGTACAGCTTGAGTCGCTTTTAGACCAGACTATACCCGGAATGTACGTAAAAAATTACTCGCCAAAAACAAATGGCGAGCGTGTAGAATTTGCTGTTAAAATTCCGAGCGGTGAAAATAAGGAGGAGGCGGTTTACCTGCCTATTGACTCAAAATTCCCTATGGAAGATTACGTAAGGCTTTGCAATGCAGCAGAATCCTGCGACCCCGAGCTTTTAAAGGCTGCAAGAAAGGCTCTTGAGGACAGAGTTTTAGCGGAAGCAAAGGACGTTAAAAAATACATAGCTCCGCCAAAAACAACACCTTTTGCAATTCTTTACCTTGCAACCGAGGGGCTCTATGCAGAAATAATATCTTCGAAAAACGGCATTGTTGAAAAAATGCAGGCAGAAAATATTATGATTGCAGGTCCTGCAACAATTACCGCACTTTTAAATTCCCTTGCAATGGGCTTTAAGGCTATTGCAATAAACGAAAAGGCGGACGAGGTAAGAACGCTCCTTTCAGTTGCAAAATCGCAATACAACACCTTTGGCACTGTTTTGGAAAAGGCAAAGCGCAAAATAGATGAGGCAGGAAAAACCCTTGATGAAGCACAAAAAAGGAATGATATTATTCAGAAAAAGCTTAAGGGTGTAGAAATGATTGACGGCAGTGAGGCAGATGAATTGTTAAGCTTGCCTTTAGAAATAGAAGAATAAAAAATATCGGAATGCATAAGCATTCCGATATTTTTTATTTTGGTAATTTTACATCTTCATATAAAACCTGAATACAGCTGTCATCATTTACGGTGTAAACGCGTAACTCAACGTTCTTTTCGTTCAAGTCTGCTTTTTTGAAATATAAAGTAAAGCCATTTTCACCGGTTTGATATGCACGATAAACGGTGTCGTTTATACATAAATGTATTTCTGATTTTTCTGAGATTGCATCCTTATCAATTTCACCACTTATTGTGAAATAGTTAGCATCAAACAAACAATTTTCAACAGTAATATGTGAAGCGGTGTCTTTAATTAAAATGTTTTTTGGAAGCTCTGCTGAAAGTGGAGAAATAATAGGTGGCTGTAGTAAATAATCAGTTATATTACGCTCAACCTTTTCAATTACAATATAATCAGGCTTGTCAGCTTCAATATATCTTTCTAAAGCATTTGGTTGTGCTTTAGTGTAATAAGCAGTTTCAAATTCCTCAGACATAAATGGTATTAATGTGTCTGCAAATGAATCACGAAACATTAAAAGTGTGCCTGTGCCTGAATTGTTTTTGGTTGTTAACCATCCATCCTGAACGGTTGCTTCCGAGTCGGTAAAATTATAATTTTCAGGTAAATTATAAATATAATTATTTTCAAGGCTACCATAAAAGCTATATAACATTTTATTAAGGTCGCCATTATCATTCTTTTTCACAACAGGCTTAGCATCTGAATAATCGTTATGAGGAATTTCGAAAAAGTCCATAATTGAATTATATGCTAAGCAAGCACCTTTATTATTCCAGTGCGAGTCACGAAGCTGATATAAAACCTCGTTTTGAGCTTCGAACAGATCGAACATACTTATATAATTTACGTCTTGCTCTTCAAGAAGATTTTCAAGTCGCTTCGCGTTATGCTCATCTAAGTCGCAAGCTAAATAGTAGTAAGGCATATTTTCACCATAGAGGGTGTTTTTGTTAGCAGGTACTGTAAAAACAAAGTCTATTTCTTGCTTTAATAAATATTCCTGCACAATTGATAAATTACTGGCTAAATTGAAAAGCTCTCTGTCAGATAATTGATTTCGACCGGAATAATCATCAAGAGTAGAGGAGTAATATAACCAGTTGTTTTTGCCGTAGATAACACCACTTATATTTGATTCACCAAAAAGCTTTGTCTGTATCTTTGCATCAATAAAAATCATTTGATTTCTCAAAGCAATGTGGTCGTTAAAATATTCACCTGCATCCTGAAAAAAGAATTGATTAAGCTTGCCGTTTGAATCAACCAGCTTTGGTGCTTCTGCCATAGCTGTGTTTTCTGTGCTGGTAGTAGTGGGATAAAATATCATCCCAATAGAAGGAATTAAGCTTACTATAATACAAATCACAATAAAGGGAATAAAAATTTTATTCATAGTAAACTCCTCCTAAAATCTAAAGTAAATGAAAGGATTATAAGTGCCACCGGCTAAACGTATAATGCACCACGCAAAAATAATGAATGCGCCTAAAAACGTAAATGCTTGTAAAAGGCTTTCAGTCTTAGTAAGAGCCTTAGTTGAATTCTGAAGCTGACTTACCCTTACAGAAAGCTTATTAAGTGGACCACAGCAAATTATCGCAACAACAAACATAATAATGAAAAATGGTGAGAGCGGATGAAGGACAATTGACATTTTTTCTGCAGAAAAGTCAAAGTCGCTGAACATTTTTGCAATAAATGAAAGAGCGTAAGACAACGTGTCTGCACGGAAAATAACGAAACCAACTGTTACAGCTATAATTGTATAGAAATGTGAAAGCACCTTAGGAAGCTTTTTAATTTGTGGAATAAATTCCTCTAAAAGCAAGAAGAAGCCGTGGAACAAGCCCCATACAATAAATGTCCAGTTGGCACCATGCCAAAGACCCGTAAGGAAGAAAACGAAAATTTTATTTAAAACCGTACGACCTTTGCCTTTTCTGTTTCCGCCTAATGGTATGTAAACGTAATCTCTGAAGAAGGTAGAAAGAGATATGTGCCATCTGCGCCAGAAATCCTGAATTGATGAAGCAATATAAGGATACATAAAGTTTTCTTTGAAGTGGAAGCCGAAAAGTCTTCCTAATCCAATAGCCATATCACTGTAACCACTGAAATCAAAGTAAATTTGCATTATGTACGCCAAAGCACCAATCCAGGCACTTAAAATATTTAAATCTTCGTTATTGAGATTAAATATGAAATCTACGGCAACTGCCATAGTGTTTGAAATAAGCACTTTTTTGCCAAGACCTACAATAAATCTTCTTAACCCAAAAGCAATGCTTTTCATATCTGTATGGCGCTCATCTATTTCACGTGCAATATCCTTGTAGCGAACGATTGGACCTGCAATAAGCTGAGGGAAGAAGGATATGTAAAGAAGCAATTTACAGAAATTTTTCTGCACAGGTACCTGGTTACGATATACGTCTATAACGTAAGAAAGTATCTGGAAGGTGAAAAATGAAATACCAATAGGTAATGATATATCCGGTATAGGTAAAGAGACGTTTAATACACTGTTTACTGTAGCAAGTAAAAAGCCGGTGTACTTAAATAAACCTAAAAATCCAAGATTTACAATTACAGCTAAAATAAGAAAAATGCTTTTTTTGTGTTCGTTAATGAGTAGTGCTAAAAGATAGTTTATTAAAGAGCTTATAAGCATTAAGAAAATATAGCTTGGCTCTCCGTAGGCATAGAAAAATAAGCTTGCTAAAAGGAGCAGATAATTTCTTACCTTTAAATTTGGAATAACCGAATGCAAAATAAATACAGTCGGCATAAATAAGCATAAAAATAATAAGGAACTAAATACCATGATTTATTTCAACCTAATCAATAAAGTTTTGTGCCTACACCCTGAAGATGCAGGTTGCTTTTAGAAGCGGGAACCTTGTACAAAAATGAAGAGTCGTGATTAGAATATTTATCAAGCTCAACGTCGTACACGTACCACACGTTATCCTGATAAACAGCAACCCAACCGTGAGGTGTGAGCGGAGTTGTAGCGCCAACAGTCTGACCGTGATAAACCATAACAGGTAACCCAGTAGCTTCTCTTATAAGCATACCGAGGAAGGCTGCATATCTGAAGCAGTTACCTCCGTTGTTGTCCATCTGGCTTTTTGCCATATCATCAACCCAGCTATCCTTCCAGACCCAAGTGGATTTGGTGTGCTCATAGGTCCTGATATACGTCATATTATTTGTTAATACCCAATTATACAAGGCTTCGATTTTTTCTTGGTTAGTCATAGAGTCGTTTGTGTGCTTTTTAACTATTTGAATTATGCGATGCTTTGTTTCGCTTTTTCCTGCGGCATCGAGCTGGTAGCCCTCTATAACCTTGTTTGTTGCAAGCTTACCATTGTTTTCGGCGTAATAATATCCGTTTCCAAGCTTAAACCAGCCACCTGTTTTCATGGTTGAAGCACTATTGAAATAATAGAGGCTTTTGTCAATAGTCAAAAACGTGTTTTTTGCAGCTCTACCGTTGCTTTGGAAATAGTAGCTTTTGTTGTTGTGTATTTTCCAGTCAGATTTAAAAGCAGTACCATTTGACTGGAAATAATAGTAATAGGTTTCATCTCCAAAGGGTACCTTTTTAAAACCCTTTGTAAAAGCAGTGCCATCATCCTGGAAGAAAAAGTACTCAGTAGCACCGTTTAATTTTACCGTTTTATAGCCGGTTGTGAATGCCTGACCATTCATTAAGAAATAGTAATAATTAGTTTTATCGGCATTTTTTATTTCCTTATAGCCCTGAGTAAAGGCACGACCATTTTCACCGAAGAGCATATAAGCAACTCTGTTACCGAGAGAAATAGATTTTAATTCATCGGTAATAGCATAACCGTTTTCGTTAAAATAAAAGTAATGCTTTTTACCATCTATCATTACAGTTTTATAGCCGGTGTTAAAGCCTTGACCGTTAGCAAGGAAATAAAAATATCGTGTTTCACCATCAAGAGTTATTTCCTTGTAGCCATCAGTAAAGGCAGAGCCATCTGCTTGAAAGAAGAAATAATATTGTTTACCCGCTACCTCAAAGCTTAAGTAACCATCAGTAAAAGCAGTGCCGTCCTCTGTAAAGTAATAGTAGACTCTTTTGCCATCCTTAGTGAATGCCTTGTAGCCACCTGTGAAGGCAGTGCCATCCTCCTGAAAATAATAATATTTTACGTTATTGTTTTCATCAGCTACCTCTTTGTAGCCATCGGTGAAGGGTGTAACATCTTCATTGTAAAAATATATTTTGCCATCAATTTCGTTGATTCCTTGTGTTATGGTAGGTGAGCTTGCGCTATTGTCATCTGCTTCGGAATCAGTAGTGGTTGTTTCTTCTGTATCAGGTGTAGGAGTTGTTTCCTCATAAGTAGCGTAGGAGGATACAGCTAATGCAAAAACAGAAAGAATTAAAATTATAAACGTTAAAAATAAGCGTGGAAAAGAGGTCTCTTTTTTGTGCCGCATTTAGAAAGGCACCTCCTCTTGTGTTCCGTCGGAGTAGGTAATTACCTTAACGCCATGACCTGAGCCGTCACAGTCCTCGTAAATTTCAATGTTTACTATTGTTCTGCCGCTTGTAGTAGGCGCCGGCTTAGTTGTTGCCGGTGCTGTCGTTGCAGGAGTAGTAGCGGCAGGCTTAGTTGTTGCCGGACTTGTAGCAGAAGGCTTAGTTGTAGCAGGTCTGTCAGATTGTGCGTTGCTGTTTGCATTATTATGCTCAGCAGCTTCTTCAGTTGTAGCCTCTGTTGTTGTTTCTTCCTCTATTTTTTCAGAAATGATAATTTCCATATCATTTTCAAGAGGGTCGGAAAGCTTATAATTCATAGAATAGCTATCAGGTAATTCTATGCCTGCATCGGTAATAGCATCCTTAACGGTTGCACCTAATACAATAAGAGTATCCTCAGTGTCTGCAAGCTCGTTTTTTATAGTAACGGTGCATTTTCTTAAAATGCTGACTGTAATACCCTCGGAAATAATACTGTCGGTATCAACAGAAATGAAATCGCCATCATTTAATTTTATATTTGATTTTTTTAAAAGCTCTTTTAAAGTTTTGTTGCCGGGATTTTCAACTGTAATAACCTTGCCATCAACATTTATTACAAATGGCGCAGCTTCGGTTTTTTCATCGGCACTATTGCCGCTACAAGAGCAAAGCACAGTTATAGATAAAGCTAAAAGAAGGGAAAGAGCTATTGCTTTAATTGCAAAAGTTTTCATAAAACACCCCAAAAATTATTTATTTCACCGCGAAAGCTTCTCTTAAAAATGCTACAGAATTTTTTGCATCAAGGTCAAGCTGCTCGGGTGTTTTTCCCATAGACATATCTCGCCAAATGGAAATATCCTTGCCGACCTGACCGCCCATAAGCACAAACGGCTCCATAACAACGTAGCCGTCGTAGTCAATTTCATTTAAGGCTTTACCTATTGCATACCAGTCAAGCCTGCTGTCCTTGTGCGGACAGCGTCTGTTAGGCTCACCCACGTGGAAGCTGCCGAGAGTGCCCTTTGTAAGATGAATTGCATCTATTATGGAGTCCTCTTCAATATTCATATGGAAGGTGTCAAGCATTGATTTTACGTTTGGCTTGTCAACTGCCTTAACGTAGTCAACGTCCTCACGCGCTTCGTTAATCATATAGCCCTCAAAGCGGTTGAGTGATTCCATGCAAAGCGTAATGCCGTGGTTTGCGGCAATATCGGCAAGTCTGCGCATATTTTTAATGCTTCTTTCGGTGTCTGCCTTTTTGTCAAAGCCGCCCTTAAAATCTACGGGCCAGTAAGAGTAAAGCGCACCGCCTATTCTGTCTATTCCTGCAATTTCCATTTTTCTGAAAACGTCAGAGTAGAATTTTAATGCGCCCTCAACTACTGCCGAGTCGGGTGAAGCAAGGTTGTGCTCGGGTCTCGGACCGTAGCCGCCTGAAAGGAGCATGCCGTTTGCTTCTGCAACGTTTTTAAGCTCCTTAAAATAATCGTCGTTTTCTAAGTGGAAGGCACCGCAGGCAACCTCAAGCACGTCGAAGCCTAATTTTTTTGTTTTTTCAATGTAAGGGACAAAATTACCGCCCCATTCGTGCTCCCAATAAGCATAATAAATACCGAATTTCATAGTATTACCTCACAAAAATTAATATTCGGGAATTGCCTCTTTTTTTGAAACAACAAAGGCGCTTATTTCAATTGCTTTGCTGAGTGATTTTTTTACGTCCTTTGTTTTTTCGTATTCACAAAGGAAGGTTGCGCCAAAGCTGTCACCCGCACCTACAGAGGAGCCCACCGTTACCTTGGGTGCAGCTTGTGAAAAAAGCTTGGCAGCTTTACACTCGTAAACCACGGCGCCCTTTTCACCCCTAGTAAGTAAAATAAAATCTAAATTCTGAAAGCGCTCGTAAATATCGGAGAGCTTTGCTGTTTCCTCATTTAAGCCGCAGGCTTCATAAACGTAGTGTAATTCCTCATCACTTATTTTTAAAATATTTGCATTTTCAAGTGCAAATAAAATTACCTCGTCTGAAAAGAAGGGCGGGCGGATATTTACGTCGCAGTAAACCTTTTTTATTTTGAGTGACCGTAATGTCTTTTGTACGGTTGCTCTGTTTGCTTCGCTTCTTAAGGCGAGTGTGCCAAAGCAAAATACGTCAAAGCAAAGGTCTCTTGCCGTTTCGGGGAATTTTATGTAATCGTAAGCCGTGTCTGTTAAAACGTTGTAGGACGGAACGCCGCTTTTGTCTAAGGTGACAATGCATTGACCCGTTTGCTTTTCATCAAGCGTGTTAATAAATGCTGTTTTAACGTTTTGCTTTTTAACCTCTTTTATGGCAGCCTTGCCTAAAGCGTCGTTGCCTACTGCAGAAAGCATAAAAGCATTTGCGCCTTGCTTGCTGCAGTGTGCCGCAAGGTTAAACGGGGCGCCGCCTATGAATTTTTCGTTTTCATAAACGTCCCATATTATTTCACCAAATGAAAGTACGTTCATATTGTTTTTGCCTCTTCTAAAATTTTTGCGAGAACGGCAAAGTCCTCCATAGTCATTTTTTCTGCACGTACAGTTTGCTCGAGGCCTGCTTTTTCAAGCGCCTCCTTAACAATTGCCTTAGGCATAGAAAGACCTGCGCTTATAGAGTTTTCTGCCGTTTTTCTTCTTTGTGAAAAAGCGGCTTTAACAACCTTAAAGAAAAATTCCTCGTTTTCAACCTCAACAGGCGGCTTTTCACGCAGAGTTAATTTTATAACGCTGCTGTCCACCTTTGGCGGCGGTAAAAAGGAGTCCTTCGGAACGAAAAAGAGAATCTCGCTTTCTGCATAGTAGCTTACAGCAACCGTTACTGCACCGCCGTCACGCGAGCCGACCTCGGCACAAAGGCGGTCTGCAGCCTCCTTTTGCACCATAACCGTGATTGAATCAATAGGCAGTCGGCTTTCAAGGAACATCATAATTATAGGGGAGGTAATGTAGTAGGGCAAATTAGCGCAAACTGCAATTTTCATACCCTTGCATTTTTCCTCTATTATGCTTTTTAAATCTGCCTTCATAATGTCTTGATTTATAATCTCGACGTTATTGAATTCGGAAAGAGTTTCAGCCAATACGGGTAAAAGTCTTTCGTCAAGCTCAAAGCTTAAAACCTTGCCTGCTTTTTTTGCAAGCTCTGCCGTAAGCACGCCTACACCGGGACCGACCTCAATAACACAGGTGTTTTCATCTAAAAAGGCACTTTCTGCCATGGCAGGGCAAACCTCAGGGTCAACAAGAAAGTTTTGACCAAGGCCTTTGTTAAAGGTTACACCGTGCTTTGACATTACGGAACGAATCACGTTAATATCTGAAAGATTTTTCATAAAATACCTCAATTGCTATTGTCTTTTCTTGAGAAATATAATAAGATAATTATATATTTTAATATATGTAATGTCAATAAAGGAGTACGGTAAAATGGATAATGTTTTTAACGCTCAATTTATAAGACAAAATGAAGATTTGGGTACTGTTTGTCCTGTTTTCAGAAAAATTTATTGGGCAGACAAGCCTGTAAGAAAAGCTACGCTTTCAGTAAGTGCATTGGGCTTTTACGAGGTGCATATTAACAATAGCAGAGTAGGCAAATTTATTTTTGCTCCCGGCTGGACAAGCTACAGAACACGCTTGCAATACCAGACCTACAACGTTACAAAGTACCTTGAGGAGTGCAATACAATAGATATTGCCGTAGGCACGGGCAGACGCCGTCATAACAGAAAGGACGAGGAGCTTCCGTTCTTAAAGGCAAATGAAATTGCTGTAATTGCTGCTTTAACCGTTGAGTATGAGGACGATACGGTAGAGGTTATTACAACAGATAAATCTTGGGAATGTATGAAGAGCAACGTACTCTTTTCAGATATTTATGACGGTGAAAAGGTTGACTTTACCGCTGAATGCGAGGAGAAATTCACCGTAAAGGAAATTCCGCTTGATAAAAATATTCTCATTGAAACCGAGGGTGAGGAAACCCGAGAAATGGCTCGTCTTGATGCCGTTGAATTGATAACAACCCCAAAGGGTGAAAAGGTAATAGATTTTAAGCAGGAGGTTACCGGCTACGTTGAGTGGGTAGTGCCTGCAAGAAAGGGAAATACCTTTAAAATTCAGCACGCAGAGTTCCTTGATAAGGAAGATAATTTCTATACTGAAAACTTAAGAAGCGCAAAGTGCGAAATAGAGGTTGTTTCCGACGGCGTTGAGCACGTTTACAAGCCTCATTTTTCTTTCCAGGGCTTCCGCTACATAAAGCTCATAGGCTTTAATGATGATGAAATTAAATTAGAGAATTTTACAGCGGTTGTAGTATTTTCAAATATGAAGCGCACAGGTTTCTTTGCTTGCGGTCACGAGGACGTGCAGCAGCTTTATGAAAATATTGTGTGGGGACAAAGAGGTAACTTTTTAGACATTCCTACAGACTGCCCTCAGCGTGACGAAAGAATGGGCTGGACAGGTGACGCTCAGGTTTTTGCAAGAACTGCATCCATTAACTACAACACCCAAAAGTTCTTCAGAAAATGGCTTCATGACCTTGCAGCCGACCAGGAGGAATGTGGTGCTGTAGGCAACGTTGTACCTGCCGGCTGGGATGGCGGCGGCTCTGCTGCCTGGGGAGATGCGGCAATTATTGTGCCTTACCAGATGTATTTAGCATATAACGACACAAGAATTATTGAAGAGCAATGGAAGTCAATGACAAATTGGCTTAAATACATTGAAACGGAATGCTCTGAAAAGGGCCTTTGGGATGAGGGCGGTCACTTTGGCGACTGGCTTTCGCTTGATGCAGGCAACGAAGCAACGGGTGGCTTTACAGATAAAAACTTAATAGCTACCGCAATGTATGCTTATTCCACCGGTCTTTTAATAAAAATGGGTAAGGTTATAGGCAAGGACGTTTCTTATTATGAGGAGCTTTACCCTGTAATTGTAGAGCAGTACAGAAAGAATTTTCTTAATACCGGTAAAATAGAGCACGAAACACAAACCTCAAACGTTTTGGCTCTCTACTTTAACCTTACGGATGACAGAGAAAGAGAAGCCAAAAAATTAGTAAAGGATATAGAGGAGTGCGGTCACTTAAAAACAGGCTTTGTAGGGACACCTTACCTTCTTCACGTGTTAACTGATATAGGCAGAGTAGACCTGGCGTACAAGCTCTTGCTCAAGGACACTTTCCCGTCATGGCTTTATTCTGTAAAAATGGGCGCAACTACAATGTGGGAACGTTGGGACGGCATGAAGCCAGACAGAAGCTTTGCAACGCCTGAAATGAACTCCTTTAACCACTATGCTTACGGTGCTGTAGGTGATTGGATGTTCAGCACCGTTGCAGGTATTCGACCGGATGAAAACGAGCCCGGCTATAAGCATATAATTTTTGAGCCTGTTCCGAATAAAGAATTGGGTTACGCAAAAGCAAGGCTTTTAACACCTAATGGCGAAATTATTTCTTCTTGGGAGTTTAAAGGCGAGGGTAACCTTTGCGAATTCTCATTTACAATTCCTGACGGTTCCTACGCAACGCTTTACCTTGATAACGAGGAGTACGAGTTCGTAAGCGGAACGTACACAACGGAATTTGAGTATAATTCATAAAAATAAAGCACAGCAAAACCGCTGCCATTTTTGAAAATCAAAGATGACAGCGGTTTTTATTTGATGCTTTAAGAAATGAAAACAAGAACACGCAGCTTAAGCCGCCCCTTTTTAGTTTCACCTAAAATCTCGCAACGGGTAAATCTGCCGTAGCCTCTTACGGAGACAGTATCCTCCACCTTGATTTTTTGCGAGTTGTTTTCAGTAAGCTTACCGTTTACAAAAACCTTTTTTGCAGTAAAAAGTGCGTTGCTTTCGTTTCTTGAAAGGTTGTAGATTTCTGCAATAATAACGTCCAAGCGCTCAGATGCTGCTATAATTATTTTTTCCTCAAGCTCGGGGGTTACCTCACTCGGCACTTCCTTTGTTATTTCGCATTTTACCGTTGTGTGGCAAACCTTTTTAAGGTTTTCTATAATGTATTCAGCAACAGGGTCAAGGCAGAAAACGTAGCCGGCGTTGTTTTTTATTATAATATCGCCAATGGCTTCGCGCTTGATTCCAAGTCCCATAACAGAGCCTAAAAAATCACGGTGTGACAAATTATCGGCAAATTTTTGCATTACGGGTGAAACCAGAATACATTTTACGGGAGGCGCTTCCCAAAAGCCGAACTCCTCCTCACTACCGAATACCGCAAGCTGTCTTTCGGCACCCTCGTAGCCGCCGAATAGAGAAAACGGTGTGTGAATATGAGAAAAAAGCAGGTCCTGCTCGTACATATTAAGAAAATCTGAAAAAACAAAAATTCCTCTGTTGTAGGAGCGTGAGGATAATTCCTGCAAGCGCTTAATTAAAATAGCCTCGTCCTTTTCCATATTTTCACCGCCTGTTTTTGTAATATGTAAGAATATACCATACATTTTCAGGTTTTCAAAGATGAAAAGTAAAAAAATACAAAAAATATTGTGATTTTGCACAAGTTATTCATTTTGCGTTTGTGAAAACTATCGTAAGTTTAGAACTTTTTTTATGGAAGAAATTTTTTGTTGCGAATGAATATAAATAGTGGTAGTATAACCAAGTAGATATGATTATATTTTAAGTAAGGGGTACTTTAAAATGGTAAAAGTAGTAAAGTTCGGCGGCAGCTCACTTGCTGATGCAGAGCAATTTAAAAAGGTTGCTGCTATAATTAAGTCAGATGCTGCAAGACGCTTTGTTGTTGCTTCTGCACCGGGTAAAAGATTTGATGACGATATCAAGGTTACCGATATGCTTTATTCCTGCTACAAGTTAGTTAAGGAGAACAAGCCTATTGATGATGCTTTCAAGTTAATTGAGGACAGATACAACGGCATTATTAAGGATTTGCAGCTCGATTTTTGGTTACAGCCTGAATTCGACAGAATTAAAAATGCTATTGTTCACCACGCAGGCCGTGACTATATTGCTTCTCGCGGTGAATACCTTAATTCAATGATTTTAGCAAAATATTTAGGCTACGATTTTATTGATGCTGAGGATGGTATTTTCTTTACGGAAAACGGTGAGCTTGATACAGAAAAAACAAATGAAGAGCTTTCAAAAATCCTTAAGGAGCACACCCACGCAGTTGTTCCCGGCTTTTATGGCGTTATGCCAAACGGTACAATTAAAACCTTCTCACGCGGTGGCTCAGATATTACCGGCTCAATAGTTGCAAGAGCAATTTCTGCTGATATTTACGAAAACTGGACTGACGTTTCAGGTATGCTCATGGCAGACCCGAGATGCGTTAAAAATCCAAGAGTTATAAGCACCATTACTTACGCAGAGCTTCGCGAGCTTGCTTATATGGGTGCAACCGTTATGCACGAGGATGCAATTTTCCCTGTAAGAGAAAAGGGTATTCCGATTAACATCCGTAACACAAATAAGCCTGAGGATGCAGGTACAATGATTGTTTCCTCAGTTGACTCCAACAAGGTGGATACAGTTATTACAGGTATAGCAGGAAAAAAGGGTTTTTCTGTTATCTCTATTGAAAAAAGTATGATGAACGCAGAAATTGGCTTTGGCAGAAAGGTGCTTGAGGCACTCGAAAACCACAAAATTTGCTTTGAACATCTCCCTTCAGGTATAGATACAATGTCTGTTGTTGTAAATGATAACGACTTTTTACCTGTTAAGGATGCAATTATTGCAGATATTCAAAGAAAAACCAAGCCGGATACCATTTCCGTTAACAGCGGTATTGCACTTGTTGCAGTTGTGGGCAGAGGTATGGCAGGCTCAAAGGGTACTGCAGGCAGACTCTTCAGCGCAATAGGTAACAGCGGCATCAACATAAGAATGATTGACCAGGGCTCAAGCGAGCTTAACATTATTGTAGGTGTTGCAGAAGAGGATTACGTTGCAACTCTTGAGGCAATTTACAACGAGTTTGTAAAATAATTTAATAAGGCAACAAAAAGCATCCTGTCATTTTGTTTTTAAGCAAGGTGACGGGGTGTATTTATTTTACTGTTTTTTATTGTTCGGAATTTAATATTGCTCTTGCAAAATGCAAAAAAATATGGTAAAATAACTACGTTTAACTGTTTAATTTTTACAAGAGGTGGGTAAAAAATGAAACTTTCAAGAAAAATTGTTTCTGTCATTTTAGTAGTTGCTATGCTCACGACCGTTTTTTCGGTTGCTGCAAGCGCTGTTAACAATGACCCGGTAATACCAAGCATTGTTGTTCCGGGACTTTTCCAAAGCGAAACAAAATACTATGAGGATGGCAAGCCAACAAAGCTCGAGGCTCCGTTTTTTATGGATGACACTATGGAAATTGTTGGTTTAGCTCTTACAGAAGCACTTGTGCCAATAAGCAAAATGCTTATTTCTCAGCAGGATAAGGACCAAAAGGCTGCAAAGGCACTTTCAGGCGTTCTTGGTGACGTGCTTATGGGCAAATTAAAGTGTGACGAGAACGGTCATTTTATAAATGACGTAAGAGCAACCAAGTATTACGATTCCTTTGCAGACTTAAGCAAGTACGACAAGGACTACATACTTGACCAGCTTCCGCTCAATAAATATATAGATTTAGCAGGCGAGGAAAATCTTTACGTTTTCTCTTACGCTTCATTAGGCAATATGAAGGATACCGCTCAGGAGCTTTACGACTTTATTCAGTTCGTTAAAGAGGATTCCGGCTCCGACAAGGTTAACTTAGCACCTGTAAGCCAGGGCGGCTCCGTAATGAATGCTGTTATGCAGCTTTACAAGGATAACGGCAGAGCATTCAGTGAGGATATTAACAGAATAGTTTACGTTATTCCTGCACTTGACGGCTCTCTTTTGGTTGGCGAAATTTATCAGTACGGTCTTCTTGATGACAACGTAGAGCTTTACAGCAAAATGATGCCTGCTCTTATGGGCACAGATGAAATGGCAGGCTACCTTGTAAACGTTGTTCTTCGCATTATGCCAAATGCCGATTTGAATACAATTCTTGACGTTGTTGCGTTTGACCTTGTTAATGATTATATGAGGTATTCAACGCTTCTTTGGGGTCTTGTGCCGTCGGGTAACTACGAGCCTTGCAGAGAAATGTATCTTGCAGACGATTCAATGGCAGTAATCCGTGAGCAAACAGACTGGTACTACAACGCTCAGAAGAATTCAGACGCTAATATTAAAGAAGCAGTTTCACAAGGCGTTAAGGTGTTCGATATTGTAGATTACAACGTGCCGCTTTACGAAATTATTGATTCCTGGGACGATGTAAATGCAGACGGTGTTATTCACCTCGATTCAACGTCTATGGGCGCATACAGCGTGGGTGTAAACAAAACTCTCCCTGAGGGCTACGTTTCTGCGGTTAACAACTGTACAAATCCGAATCACGACCACTCCGACCCAAGAAATATAGTAGATGCTTCCACAGGACTTCTTCCTTGTACTACCTTCTACTTCTATAATCAGAACCACGAAAGAACAGGCTCTAACGACGTTATTATGAAGCTTGTTTCAGAGCTTCTTGTAGATGAAAACTTTGTGGACGTTTACAGCTATCCTGACCGCTTCCCGCAATTTAATGTGGGCCGTAACTCCAAGGGCTTTATGAATGACCTTAACGAAGCAAAGCAAATGGATTTAAGCGGTCTTACGGTAGATGAGCGTGTAAGATTTGAGGAAGCAATTTCCCGCGGTGAGGCTGCGTTAGAGCAAACAAACGTTAATTTAGCAGAGTTTGAGGCTGCAAAGGCATATTTCTACGACACACGTGATGAAATAATTTACGGTGAAGAAAAGGAATACACAGGCGGCCTTGTGTTTAACGACTACCTTGCTACAATTTTCAAAATTATAAGCGATTTACTTTACTATTTCTTTGATGGCGCAGGCTTTAGTGATATGTAATTAACACCTGCAATGAAAGGTTTGAGTTTTAAATGGTATCTGCAAAGGGAAGATATGCTCTCAGAGTGTTTTTAGATTTAGCCCAGAATCAGGGCGACGGCTACGTTGCTCTTTCGGAGGTTTCTAAACGCCAGGACGTATCTTTAAAATATCTTGAAACAATAGTTGCAACGCTTGTTCGCGGCGGTCTTTTAAGAAGTCAGCGCGGTATGTCAGGCGGCTACAGGCTTTCAAGGGATGCTAAGGATATATCTATTTATCAGATTTTTAATTTAACAGAGGGCAGTCTTTCACCTGTTGCATGTATCAACTGCGGTCAAAACTTTTGTAACAGAGAGGGCGTTTGTCAAACAAAGGAAATGTGGACTAACGTAGATAATTTGCTTAACAACTACTTTAAAAGCATTTCTGTCCAGGATTTATTAGAAAAGAATTTTGATATGATTGACGCACTTTAATAAAAAATAAAATAAAACCTCGTGTTCAATTAGCGGAGTGTTCGTAAGGACTCTCCGGAGTTTTATTCGCCTTACGGCGAGTTTTATTGCTTTACAGTTATATTCGGCTGACGCCGAGTGTTATTGTCCTTCGGACAGTTTTGTGCGAATAAAATAACACTGAAGCCGTAAGGCTTCAATAACACTTTTGATTTATCAA
>JAZNET010000065.1:0-2683 GCA_045588735.1 Acutalibacteraceae bacterium
AAATTCGACTATAATCCTTTCAATGACTGTAATGCAAAATTGTGTTTTCGTAAAACAATTTTGCTAAAAGCCGATAAAATCGGCTTTGCGAAACGCTACTGCGTTTCGATTAATTACAATTATTATAACGATTATAGTTAGTCGAAACAGTGTAAAACACACTGTTTCGATACCAAATTATATATTTGGTATCGAATTTTCTTTGAAAATTCGACTATAATCCTTTCAATGACTGTAATGCAAAATTGTGTTTTCGTAAAACAATTTTGCTAAAAGCCGATAAAATCGGCTTTGCGAAACGCTACTGCGTTTCGATTAATTACAGTCATTATATCACTTTTTATATACAATTGTAAAGATTTAGAATAAAATACCCTGCTGCAAATTATGCAGCAGGGCTTTGTTTTTATTTACTTGGTAAAGGGCGGTGCTTTGCGGTGAATTCAGAAACCTCTATTTTCACAATTCCTACAACGGATGCCAATTTTTCGTTGAATTCAAAATCCATATCCACCTGAGTTTTCATAAGAATCGACAACGCCCGTTGCTTCTCGGCAGAATCCTCAATAATTGTTGCAATTCCCTTGCCCATAAGCGAGGAATAGCTTAAGCCGTATTTACAGGCGACATCACCCTCAAATGGAATTAAATCACATTCCATTTCAAAAAAGACCTTCGGATTTTTTCTTATAACGTCAAGCTTTCTGCCGGTTGTTGCTCCGTGAAGCCATATTGTAAGCTTTTCGTTTTCGTATGTATAGCCGTAATTCATGGGTACAACGTAGGGCTCGTCACCATCTACTAACCCTAAGTGAATCACCTTTGATTTGTTTAAAATATCAAGCACCTTATCAATATCCGTTACAAGTCTTTCTCTTCTTGTTAAGCCGTTCATTTTTGCAGCACTCCTTTTTAAGTATTAATCAAACGCACCCATAATCTCCTGTATAATGGTCGAAATAGCGTCCAGCAAATGACGCAGCAATTTCATTTCAAACACCTCGTACCTGTAAGGTGTATCCTGTTCTATACCCACACCTCCGTAGCAGCCGATATTTGAGCTTATAATTTCATTCCCAAAAAAGTCAGTTGTCAGACCATCATCGATTTTAACACCTGCGCCAATAAGCGGTGAATCTGACGAAAGCATGAAGCTGTTTTTATCTGAAAGCTTTTTTCCTGTGAAGCCCGGGTCAATATTTAATGAATCAGGGTCAACAAGTGGTGACATTGCATTGTAGTAACAGTTATTGTCATAAACGTTACCTCTTGAATCAAGCGGGTCAAAATCGTAGGAAAAGTGGTGACCGTCCGCAGGAACAATTATGTTGTTTGCAACGTATGAATTATACATGTTTTTCATTTGAAAATCAGCACAATTTATTATTGTGTTGTTATAAAAGCTAAAGTTGTGCTCACCGCAGCTACCTACTGCAGTTGTTGAGCGACCGCCGTTATCATTTACAGAAAGGCAGTAACGAACCGTATTCCCGTGGTGACCGCTGTAATTCGGATTATTACACATAAAACGCACGTTATCGTGAGAATAAATGTATTGATACGTGCAGTTGTTTGTATGAGAATCAAAGTCAACCGCCATACCGTCGCCAACGTTTTTCTGACCTGCTATTTCGCAATACTGAATAGTACTGTTTTCACTACCCCAGAACCACATTGCCGCGGTAAAATATTCAATTTCGCCATACTCGTCAACGCCCTCACCCAGGCAACAGTTTATTGCACGGCAATTTGTAACCAAGGCACCGTCACACATACCAACTATGACTGCTTCTGCATCCATCTCGTGAAAATAACAGCCCTCAATAAGCAAGCCTTCGTTGTAAATCGGGTCAATTTCCGCTTCAGTTTCGCACCACGGTAATTGCGCATCATTCCACGAGCCCCATATCATAAAACCGTTAGCACAATTATAAACCTCGCAGTTCCTTATTGTAAGATTATTAACGGCGTATCTTGACCTTGCAGGAAGACCTTTAACCATAATTGCAGCTCTGCCGACTGCTGCACCGTTTGTGTTATCGTCACGGCTATGCACCTTGTAATTTTGCATATCAGTAAAATAAACGTTTTCAATAACAATACCCTCAGAGGTCTGATTTAAAGTATCTATCCAGATACCACCGCCGTTAGGTGCTTTAATATGTAAATTTGAAAGGCTTACGTAAGAACAGTCAAAAAGACGCAAAACCTCTGTTTTTTTATTTGTTTTTAAAATTGCTCTTTCGCCCTCACCGTAAGAGGAAATAACGATAGGATTTTCTTTCGTACCATTACAGGTAAGCGTTACCTCGCACTCGTATTCACCGCCATTTTTAAATAAAAAGTGTGTACCCGGTTTAATATCAAGATTTTTAAGTCCGGCAATAGTTTTGACAGGATTATTTATATCTGTACCGCTATTTCTGTCATCGCCGTTTATTCCATCAATATAGTAATAATTCTTAGAATTTTCCAGTGCAAATGCGGAAACACTTACACTACCGAAAGCAACCGCAAATGTAATCAACAAGCATAAAATCTTACTTAATTTTTTCATAATCCGCTATCTCCTTAAGGTGACAAGAATAATCCGAACCTGTTTTAAAAAGGCGGATATTTTGCTCACTCTTCGTTAAAATACTCGTTAATCCGAAAGGATTAACTGCGTTTTGTGCCTTGATTG
>JAZNET010000066.1:0-18322 GCA_045588735.1 Acutalibacteraceae bacterium
GTAAAAAACACGGTTCGGATAATTCAATTCACCCTAAAGGAGGTGGAATGCGTGAATTATGATGATAACAGACCGAGAATAAAAAGAAGAGTGATTTTTGCAGCAGCAATAATCATTTGTGCAATCATACAAAACACAGGAAAGGTAGCAAACGGCGTTTTTGAGGCTCACGCATTTCTGCTTTTGCCTTTAGTGGTTTCAATTTCTATGTTTGAAAGAGAAATTGCTTCTGCGTTATTCGGTGCATTTGCAGGTCTTTTGTGGGACCTGTCGGCAGGTGTTGACGGCTTTAACACACTGGTAATTATGCTTATATGCGCCGTGTGCAGTATTTTAATTAACAGACTTATGCAAAACAACATTGTAACGGCACTTGTGCTGAGCGTTTCGTCAATTGCTGTTTATATGTTTTTGTATATTATGATTTGCATTGTGCTTGACGGCGGCGGCTACCCGTTAAGTCAAGCGGTAAGATTCTACTTACCGTCCTTTATATTTACTTCCGTATTCATTCCTGCATTTTATGGGGTAGTAAAGGTAATCTTTCAGGATAATAAAACAGTAGAAGAGTGAAAATATAATGACAAAGGAACAAAGACGAAAAAGAACAAAGGTAGGTATAAGTATCATTGTTTCGGTTTTTGTAATGCTTGTATTTTATCTTGTGAAAATTCAGATTATAGACGGTGCTGAATACAAGGCAGCAAGTGCAAATCTTGCGGTTACACAAACAACAATGAAGGCTTCCCGTGGCGAGATTTTAGATGCAAGCGGTAATCCGCTTGTTACAAATCGTCAGGGGTATTGCATCGTGTTCAAATATGCCGATTTTCCGTCTTACAAGGACCAGGAGGCAAGAAACAAGGTTATTTGCGAGCTCATTAAATTGTTTGAGGAAAATAATGCCGAGTGGCTTGACAGATTACCTATTGTGTATAACAAAAAAGGTAAGCTTGTAGTAGATAAGGAAAAGGAGGCCGAGTGGAAGTATTTGGTTTCCGAAAGTATGCTTGAGCTTCCGAACGGTGTCAACTCCACTCCTGAGGAATGCCTTGACAAGCTTATTGAAAGGTACAGCCTTCAGGGCTACGGCAGGGCAGAGGCAAGAAAAATTGCGTCCGTTTGCTTCGGTATGAAATATAACGGTTTTTCAGTTCCCTCACCTTACGTTTTTGCGGAGGACGTGCCAAGCAGCTTGGTGCCCGTTGTGCTTGAAAACAGCAACATTTTTAAAGGTGTTGCCGAGGAAAGCGTAACCTACAGAGAGTATTCCGATACAACTGCATTTTCACACATTTTAGGTGTTGTGGGCTCCATAAATGCAGAGGAATACGAGTATGAAAAATTAAAGCTTCAGCAGGCGCTTAATGATGACGAAATAACAAAGGCTGAAAAGGACTCACTTGTAAATAACGCTTACACTATAAACGACAAGTACGGTAAAAGTGGTATAGAAAGTGTAATGGAATATTACTTAAGAGGTAAAAACGGTATAAAAACTACCACACAGTCTTCAGACGGTTCTGTAACAGAGGCATTTCTTCTGGCACCGGAGCAGGGTGCTACTGTTGTTACAACAATAGATTCAGGTCTGCAGGTGGTAGCACAAAACTCACTTGCTAAGGCTCTTAAGGAAAATAAAAAGCTGCCCTACTTCGGCGAAGCAGGTGCAGTTGTAGTGCAAAATGTAAATACGGGTGAAATTTTAGCCTGTGTTTCTTACCCTACCTACGATATTACAAAGTATTTTTCCGACTACGACAAGCTTTCAACAGACGGTGACAGCCCGCTTTGGAACAGAGCACTTTTAAGTGCCTACGCGCCGGGCTCAACAATGAAGCCTGCGGTTGCAATTGCAGGACTTATTGAAAACAAAATTCAGCTTAATACTACGTTTAACTGCACAAACCTCTACGTTTGTGAGGACCAGACCTTCCAATGCCTCAGCAGGCACGGTCACCTTAACGTTACAACGGCGCTTGAAAAATCGTGTAATATTTATTTCTTCGAATTGGGACGCGAGCTTGGTATAGATAAGCTTAATAAATACAGTGCGCTTTTAGGACTCGGACAAAAAACAGGCGTAGAGCTTCCGGAGGTTTCCGGCGTTTTGGCAAGTGTTGCCAATAAAGAGGCAAACGGTGAAACCTGGAATCCCGGTGATACCGTTCAGGCTGCTATCGGTCAGTCAGATAACCTTTTCACACCTATTCAGCTTGTAAACTATTGCTCCACCATTGCAAACGGCGGTACAAGGTATAAGCCTTATATGATTAAATCTGTTTTATCGGCAGACCTTTCCGAGGTTGTTTACGAAACAACACCAGAGGTATTAAATACAATTCCTATAAGTAAATCGGACCTTAACATAGTTAAGTCGGGTATGCGCCAGGTGTTAACAAGCGAAAATACAGCAGTTTACCGTGCGTTTCAGAATTGTGTTGTTGAGGCGGCAGGTAAAACAGGTACCTCTCAGCTTAAAAGAACAACGGAGGACGGCACCATTGTCGACTGTAACAACGGTTTCTTTATTTGCTACGCACCTTACGACAAGCCTGAGGTTGCAATAGCAATTGTCGGTGAAAACGTTGAGGCAGGCGGTGTTATGTCGACTGTTGCGGTAGATATTTACAATTATTATTTCGGTCAAAAAAATAAATACGAAGCAGAAAACAAAAACAACGTATTGATTCCATGAATTTATTTATAATGGGACGTGATTAAATGTCAACAATAATGGTAGCCTCTGCAAAGGGTGGCGTAGGTAAGTCTACCTTGTGCACAGGTCTTGGCAGAATTCTTGCAGAGCAAGGTCATAAAACACTTCTTGTAGATATGGATATAGGTGTAAGAAGTCTCGATTTATTACTTAACGTAGCAGAAAGAACAGTTTACAACTGGGGTGACGTTATGGTAGGCAATTGCGAGCCGAAAATGGCTTTGATTGGCGTTGCACCTAATCTTTCGCTCCTTCCTGCACCCATACAGGCAAGTGAGGAGTATACCGCAGCTTCAATGAAAAAGCTTGTGGAAAATTATGAAAATAAATTTGAATTTATTATTCTTGATGCTCCTGCAGGTATTGAGGCGGGCTTTTCACTTGCGCTTTCCGTAAGTGAAAAATGTATTATTGTTTCAACGCCCGACCCCGTAAGCATAAGAGCCGCTTCGAATGCTGCCGCGCTTGTAAGAAAAGAGGGTTTAAAGGAAATAAGGCTTGTGCTGAACAGATTTAACAAGAAACAGCACAAAGGCATTTGTGTTGATGATATAGTGGATTCCGTTACAGCAAGATTTTTAGGTATTATACCTGAATCAAAGGATATTGCACTTACGGCAATAGGTGAGGAGCTGCCCTACGATTCAAAGGGTAATATGGCGTATTTGAGAATAGCAAGAAGATTGCTTGGTGAAAATGTGCCGTTCAGAATAAATAAAATATAGTTGACAAATTTTTCAAAAAGAGTATAATATCACTTGTACGTACACAATTAAAAACAGGGGAGCTGGCGGACGTCGGCTGAGAAAGAAAACATTCCTTTTCTGACCCTTCAAACCTGATGCGGATAATGCCGACGTAGGAAAATAGTAAAAGTCTTAGTTGTTTCCCTATGGCAGTGTTTCCGCCGTAGGGAGATTTTTTATTGGAAGGATTTTTTACTATGACAGCATTAACAAAAAAAGAAAAAAACAGAAGACTTGCAGAAAGCGCTTTAATGCTTGCGCTTGCAACAATACTCTCAAAGCTTGCAGTTTTTTCGTTGCCCTTTGGCGGCAGCGTAACGCTTTTCAGTCAGGTGCCCATTATACTTATATCTTACAGATACGGTGTAAAATGGGGACTTAAGGCAGGACTTGCAATGAGTGTGCTTCAGCTTATTTTAGGCTTAGATAACTTCTCTTACGTAAGCGGAATCGTAAGCCTTTTAACAGTAGCGCTGGCAGATTATCTGGTAGCCTTTTCTGCCTTGGGCTTAGGTGGTTTGTTTAAAAATAAAATTAAAAATAACGTGCTCGCAATTTCTCTCGGTAGTGCGCTTGCCACGCTCATAAGATTTATTTGCCACTTTATAAGCGGTGTGACCGTGTGGAAGGAGTACGCAGAGGGTGCGCCCGTGGTTGAATACTCTTTAAAATACAACGGTGGCTATATGCTTCCCGAGCTTATAATTACGCTCGTAGGTGTAATTGTTATAGCAGGTATTTTTGATTTAAATTCGTTGGAAATAAAAACAAACTTTAAGAAAAAATAAATAAATTGTAAAACCTCCTTGAAATTTTAGAAAATGTTTGAAATTTACTGCCGTTAGTGGTAGAATGATAGCATATCTGAAAATCTCAAAGGGGGTTTTTTCTTGAAGGATGAAAAAGAATTAAAATCTTCAGCTGCTGAGGCTGAGGAAATAATAGAAGCTGAGCTCAATAAGAGTGTAGATTACGAGCAACAGCGACTTAACGAAGAATTAGAAAAGCTCGCAGAAACCTTCAGAACAGAAATGCAAAAAGCAAGGGACGAAGGCGAAAAGTTTTTCGATGAGGACGAGGACGATAACGGCATTCCGAAGGAAGAGCTTTGCGAGTGCTGCGGAAAAAGAGCGAGGGATACCTCTGTTTCAGAGGATTACGCATATTGCGCTGAATGCCGTGAGGCTATGAAAAAATATCCTTTTAATATGTCAAGCATTGTAACGGCAATTGCAGTTGTTATTGTGGCAGTGTTCGGCATTCTGGGCTTCGTTACAGATTTTGAGGGATACTTCCTTGCAAAAAATGCCAAGGACGCTAACCGTAATGATGAAAAAAACACAGCAGTTGAAAATTACGTAGCGGCTTGCACAGTTTTTGAAGAAAAGGCTGTTGTCCCAAAACTGCTTTACAGAGAAAGTGCTGAGAATATTTTTTCTACACTGCCTGAGGGTGTTAAATCCTTTTACCATGTTACAGAAATTATAGACTCTTCAATGAATCCTGTTGAAGCTAAGCTGCCGATTTTTAAAGGCTATATGGATTTAAGAAACAGAGCGGCTACAATGTACGCCACGTTTAATGCGTTTTATGCTATTTATAACAATATGGAGTATACAGGCTTAACGCCGGAGGATGAGGAAAAGGTGCTTAAGCTGTACAATGAAATAGATGCTCTCAACGGTAAGGAGCTTACTATTGAAGATGTTAACGGTGACGAGATTACCGTTACCCACGACGAAGCAGCTATACTGTTTTCTAAGTTTATGTTTGCATATTCCTTCGGTCAGCACGAAAAGGCTTACGAGTGCTTAAAGGCGCTTGATGAAAACTACCCCGAGCTTATTTCCATGTACGGCTACGAGCTTGCGGTTTTAGAAATTCAGAGCGGTAATTTTAAGGATGCTAATTCGTTGGCAAAGCGCCTTATAACACTTAATAAGGAGGATTCCTCAACTTACGATATTTACGCCTACAGCTACCGTATGAAGGGTGATTACGACAAGTCTGTTGCATTTGCAGATTTAGGTATTGAGATGGAGCCAAGCAATACGGATTTATACAGACAAAAGGCCATTGCTCTGTTGCTTAAGGGTGATAAAAGGGAAGCCTTGACTGTTATAGAGGAAGGTATTGCTCAGGGCGATTATCCGATTATGCAATGCGTATGCATTATAATTGCAAATGAAAACGGTGACACCAAAAAGGTTGAGGAAATGAAGGCTAAGCTTGACGAATATAATATTGAGTTACCCGAAAAGGTGCAGAAATATCTTGCAGGGGAATTAAGCTATAAGAAATTATTTACGGAAGGTACAGGTGATATAGAATGACGTATATTTATGTAACTACGAGAATAATTACTTATTTTGGTACAGAAACAAGAGTTTTCTTTGAGCAGCTTATTTGCAGAATATTAGGCATTCCGCAGGAGGATACAAGAAGCTTTAAGGTTTCTGAAATGTGCGGCCACGTAGAGCACGAGCTTGCAACAGGCTTAAAACAGGCTTTCCTCCTTTGCTTTCTTCCGTTTACTTTTAACTTTATTTTAGGAGTCAGCGTTCTGCTTACAGGTGCATACAGAGTGTTCTATATTGGTGACTATACGTTTTCAAGCATTCTTTTTGCTTGGGTAGGAATTTCACTTTTAGCAAACTGTGCGCCCTCCTTTGAGGATGCTCTTTCGTTTAAGGATTATCTTTACGGCCAAAACACAAAGCTTATTGTAAAAATAGTGCTTTCGCCTTTCTTTGCAGTTTCCTTTGCGTGCTCGTTTTTAGAAAGATATTCTGTAACACTTATTTTAGCAATTTTATTTGCATGGGTTTTCCCGATGCTTTTCGGGTTTACGTTCCCGCTTATAAATCAAATTTTGAACTAGAAACCGGATATGGTTTAAACTTTAAACGAAAAAACGACACGGAGGAATTTCTCTGTGTCGTTTTTTTACATTATTTTTTCTGTAAGGATAATTTGGTTATCGTCTGAAAACGTTGCAATAATACCGTTTCTTTCTACCGTTGCGTATATAGGAGCTTTTGCAACCATTGTCAGATTCCATTTTACGTTCGGATAAATTTTGCCGAGATAATTTGTGCAAATAGCAATTTCAGGCTTTGTTTGCCTTAAAAAGTCTTGTGAGGAAGAGCCGTAATAGCCGTGGTGACCTATTTTCAGTAAATCAACGTCACCAATTTCTTTTCCGTAAAGCTGTTCAAGTCCTGAGCTTTTTGTGAAATCTGCGGCAAGAAAGGCTCTTTTTTCACCCTTTGCTACAATTACGCCAACGCTGTTTGCATTTTCACCGTTACCGTTTAATTCTTCAGGGGTAACGGTGTTTATAAAGTGTAGCTTAAAATCACCAAAAGCAAATTCTCGGTCGGGCAGGTTTTCTGTTAAGGGAATATTCTTTTCCTTAATTATTTCAATTATTGACTCGTAGGTAGCAACGTTGTCCCAACCATCCTGCTCTAATTCCGTTGCAACCTCTTTGTTGTATTTTTTAAAGTAGGCTCTGCCTATTTCGATTTCATCATCTGCAATTATTTCGTAAAAATTACCAATATGGTCGTAATGGTTATGTGTACCTAAAATAAAGTCAAGGTAAACCTTTCCGTCCGTGTCTGCGGCAGCCTTTTTTAAATATGCCAGCACCTCGTCCTTGTAGCCCTCGTATTCCGTTGTTTTTCTTGGGTTGTAGTCACCCTCACCGGAATCTATTAATGCAAAGTGACCGTTGCTTTCAAGCAATATGCAGTCGGAGTTGCCCGTGTTTAAAAAGTGAATTCTGTCATCACCGGCATTTTTTGTAAAATCCTCCGCCGTTAAGGTGTAGTTTTTTTCGTATTTGTTGCATAGCACAAGGGTTAAAATATCTAACCCGAAAACAGAAAACATTACAAATGAAATTATAATGGTAGCAATTACGCGGGCTAACTTTTTCTTATCCATTTTCTGCACCGCCTTTTTTTGCTTTGATTGAAAGAATTACGTTTAGAAGCATTGCAGCTAAAATAGTAATAAAAATATTTGTGAAAACAGAAACGGCAAAAATTATAATTACACAAGCAGCAGAAAAAATCCCGCTTTTAAATGCACGTCCTATAGTGCCAAACGGCACCTGCTTCCATGCGTTTACAATTAAAACAACTGCTAAAGAATGAACGGGAATTCTTGCTAAAGTGTCGACTCCGAAAAAGGCTGTAGCTGTTACAAGAATAACGGCAACAACAGCCGAAAACACAGAAAATCCTCTTATTTCAAAGGCTCTGACAGGGAAACCACCCGAAAATCCGTTTAATAAGGCGGCGGTTGCCTGTGAATCGGTGCGAGTTTTTATCTTAGAGAAAAACAAAAGCAAAAATCCGCAAGAAAGTGCACCCATAAAGGCGTTAATATAAGCGGAGCGTGAAAACAAAAATTCACTGTTGAAGGATGGTAAAAAGAAACCAATTGGCTTACTAGTTAAATAATCTGTGAAATTAACAGCTTCATTTATGGGAGTGTATTCTGCATTTGGGTTAAGCAGCAGATTTAAAATTAAAGGTAATACCAAAGAAAATGCTTCCGCAGGGAAGTATTTGTTCGCTTTTCTGAATTTAAAGGGATAGGTAATCATAGAAAAAAGTGTTACCGTACCAAAAAATACACCGCGCCAGTTAGGGTGGAAGCCCAATGAACGGTAGGTTTTTAAAATTTCAATAACAGTAAAGCCCTTTGCACCAATACCAAAATAATGGGTGGTTAAAAGTGCCGTTACCGCAAAGGCAAGGCTTAAAGAGAGTGCCCCGATTACAGCAGGCTGAAGAGCAACCCTTTCACTAAAACGTTTAAAGGCTGCAAAGATAAGGCCTCCGCCTATTACAACAAAAGGTAAAAGTGCATTTGTACCGGAGGAAAGCACCAAAAGCAACGGAACTGTAAAAAAAGTATCCGGTGCAAAAACCTTGTTTTTCACGCTTACCGAAATAATTATAGAAATTACCGCCGTAGTAATTGCGTACCATATATTAAGCTGTAAAGAAACTGCGAAGCAAACAGCATAGGAGAAAACAAGCAGATAAGCCGTTATTCCGTAGCCTGTCTTTTTAAAAATATCGTTTTTTTGTAGCATTAAATCCGTTTCCTTAATGTATTGTTGAAATCATTTTACATTAAATTTTTATTTATAACAATAGTTTTTTCGAAAATATAGCAATTAAATCGTTTTGTTTCTTTTATTCTATTGACTTTTTTAAAAAATCATTCTATAATAAAACAGATTTTGAAGATTGGAGTGGGATATTATGAAATTAACACCCGCAATGAAAATTATTATTGCAGTTGCAGCAATTTGTCTTGCAATTACACTTATTACAACAAACAACATTGCAACAGTTATGGTGCTTCACGGACTTGGCTCAACACCAACAGCTGCTGCACCAAGCGCAGGCAACAATAACCAAAGCGTTGACAATAGCAACCAAGGCAGCTACGTTGATAACTCAAACCAGCAGCAAACAGTTGTACCTGAGACAACACAGCCTTCTGCTGATGCAAATCAACCAAGCAACACCGGAAACAGCGGAAATACCGACAACAAAACAGATGCACCGCAATCCGGCAAATTGTCAACACAGCAAATAATTGACCTTTATAAAAAGGGTATGAACAACGTTCACACAAATGCAAAGACTGCAGTTCGTGTTAAAGACGGTGCTATCAACTACAACGGTATTGTTGAGGCAGGTGCTCTTTCAAGTGCAGCTTCTACACTTATGGGTATGTTCATGGTTCCTGACGAGGCTTCTATTGAAGTGAAAAACGAGGAATGGGACAAAGCAAACGTTCCGCCTAAAACATGTAACCTTACACCTGCTGGTGTAAAAAGTGCTACCTACGAGGAAAAGGGTGGCAAATACATAGTAACAATCGTTGCGAAGGATGCTGTAAACCCTAAAGCAGGTGCCGACGGTATCGGTTCTGTTATTGATGTTATTGAAGAATCACAAATCACAGGCTCAATCAGCTCTGTTCCGGGTCTTTCACTTAACAACATCAGCATTGCTTACGAAAACGTAACAGTAGTTGCTACAATAGATAAAGCAACAGGCAACATTGAGAACATTAAAATCAATGCTCCTTGTGTGCTTCAGCTCAGTGCAAAATTACTTGTTGCAAGTATTGATAATGCAAAGGTTGGTATTCAGGTTATTTCTGAATTCGCAATGACCTACTAATTTTAAAATTGCATAAGACAGCATCTGGTTATCAGGTGCTGTTTTTTATTGGATGTGATAAAATGCTTTCTTCAGAGAAATTGAATGAATTTTTATGCCCCGCGCTTAAGACGGCTAAAATAGAGCTGTTTGAGGAAATATCTTCTACCAATGCCTATTTAAAAGGAAAGGGCGCAGAGTGCGAGGAGATGTCCGTTGCAGTGGCTTCAAGGCAAACGGCAGGTAAGGGCAGACTTGGCAGAAGTTTTTACTCACCGCAGGGAAGCGGTGTTTATTTCAGCGTGCTTTTAAAGCCGTCAATTGCAATAGAAAAGGCTATATTAATTACAACCGCGGCGGCTGTGGCGGTAACAAGAACGTTAGAGCTTCTCGGGCAAGAAAATGCACAAATTAAATGGGTGAATGACGTTTTTGTGAATAACAAAAAGGTTTGTGGAATTTTAACCGAAAGTGTTATAAATTTGGAGGCTAAGGCGTTAGAATTTGCCGTTTTGGGTGTGGGCATAAATCTTTTAGAGCCCGAAAACGGCTTTCCCGAGGAAATAAGCTCCATTGCAGGTGCGGCGTTTACAGAGCAAACGCCTTTTTTAAAGGAACGGTTTGTTGCCGGGTTTCTTAATGAATTTCACAAAATTTACGTAAAGCTCGGCGAAGCGGAATTTATGAAGGAATATAAAGAAAAATGCTTTTGCCTGGGCAGGGAGATTTCCGTGATTTCAGGCGATACGGTAAGGCATGGCACGGCAATTTCAATTGATGAAAATGCTCGGTTGCAGGTTAAATTTTCCGAAGATTGCGAAGAATTTATAAGCAGCGGAGAAATCAGTATTAAAATGTAACAAAAATCCATAAAAAACATTATAATAATTACTAAAATTTTGCAGTTTCTATTGCAATTGACAAAAGAGTGTGGTACAATGCAATGTGTATATATGGGGTAGAATGTCAAAAGGCAAATCCCTAAGTCGTTATTAGGAGGATATATATGAAGGCATTAAAAAAAGTGTTATGCATAACACTCGCACTTATGTTAGCAGGTCTTGTGCTTGTGGCACCGGCTGCAGCTGCTACAGAGGTACCGCTTGTAGTAGTTCAAGGCTTTGCAGCAGTTCCGCTTGTAAAAAATGCAGGTACTGACCAGGAGGTTACCGTTTTCCCACCGGAGAACGTTGGTACCACAGGCTTCGTTGCCGACCTTACCACAGCATTAATTACAGGCTTTATTGAGTATGGCGCAAACGGCGCTGACTGGGACGCATTCGGTAGAAGAGTTCTTCCCGTTGTTAAAGATATGCTCAAGGATATTGCTTATAATACAGACGGTACACCGGTAAACGACAACGTTACTCACGAAACCTATGACGAGCCTATGTCATCCTACACAGAAGAGGAAAGAAAGGCTATCTTTACAGAGTTCGGTTTAAAATATGCAGAGCAATATAATCCGGATTTAGTTTACGCTTTCGGCTACGACTGGCGTCAGAGTCCAATAGATTGTGCTCACGAGCTTAACGATTTTATTGCTTACGTAAAAGCAAACACAGGCTCAGCAAGAGTTAACATTGTAGCATTGAGCCAGGGCTCAGCTGTTACACTTGCTTACCTTTCAATTTATGGTGGCTCAAACGTAAATAACCTTGTATTTGCTTCTCCTGCATGGCAAGGTACTTCTCTTGCAGGTGATGCCTTCACCGGTAATATAGATATTGACGTTTATGCCTTTGAAAACTTTATGGTTGGCATGTCTGACGGCAGTGCTACAACTCATATTATTGCAGTTCTCCTTTCTTCACTTGCTACAAGCGAGGAATTTACAGAGGAATGGTTCCTTATTTTATCCAAGGCAATTGAGGGTATGGAGCCAAGAATTTACTCAGAGGTTATTGTTCCAATGTTAGCCGGTATGCCGGGTCTTTGGTGCTTAGTTCCAAACGATTATTACTTAGATGCAAAAGCATTCCTCTTCCCTGAGGGTGTTGATGCAGACCTCGAAGCAAAAATTGATGAATACAATTTAATTCAGCAAAATGCAAAACAAGTTATTGAAAATGCAGAAGATGCCGGTATGAAATTTGCTATTGTATGCGGCTACAACAGACAAATTGCTCCTATTAACGACAATCTTAACACAAGTGATATGGTAGTAGATACCAAATATGCAAGTGGCGGCGCTACCTGTGCAGATTACCTTACTGCCTTCTCAGATTGGGATTACGGCGGAAAGGGTTCTTACGAACAAAAAGTTAAGGATGGTCACCACCACATTTCTTGGGACTATAAAATAGATGCTTCAACCTGTATGTTCCCCGAGCAGACGTGGTTCATTAAAAACCTTCAGCACGTTGCTTACGGCACTTATGAGGGTGACGGCACTTGTGATATAGTTATGTGGCTCCTTTCAATGGATGAGCAATACGACGTATTTACAGATAAGGAAAATTACCCGCAATTCAGTCTCTACAATACCTACAAGAGATTCACAAAGGGTATAAATATGGATACTTATCTTGGTGACGTAAACCACGACTATTTACTCACAACTACCGACGCATTGTTAGCTCTTAGAATGGCAGCAGGACTTATGGATATCCCGGAGGATGAGGATAAGCAAATCATCATAGATGCAAACGAAGACGGTGAAATCTCAACAGACGATGCAAGATATATTCTTTGCTGGGTTGTAGGTATTTCAACCGACGAGCTCTATTGATAAATTACTATATTTAGCGTAGAACAAAAACCCAAGGCTTTAGCCGAGTGTTCGTAAGGACACTCGGCAGTTTTATTCGCCTTGCGGCGAGTGATATTGCTTTGCAGTTTTATTGTGCTTTGCACAGTGGTATTGTCCTTCGGACAGTTTTACGGCGAATAAAATAACACTGAAGCTGCAAGGCTTCAATATAACTTTTGATTTATCAAAAATATCACTGCAAATTTTAATTTGCAATATCACTTAATACTCTCCGAAGAAAATGTTTTTAGATTGGTATAATTGCTTTCAAAGTATATAACCCACTATGACACTTTCAATCCGAAAGTGTCACTTTTTTATAAAAAGAAAATCGGGGGCACTTCTTTACAAAGTGTCTCCCGATAGTTTTTTATGTCCTTAGCAACCCCGCCCTTTCGAGCTTCGGGTTTTTTAGTCTTTTTTTCACCCACTCGACGTACCTTTGCAGCATTAACCCTTTTTTTACTCCGTATTGAAAAATGGTAATCGCTGTGGTAAAATAAAAACAAATAATCTTCTTATGGAGTGTGTTTCCTATGAGCGATAATAAAAAGAAAAATTCAAACGTTATACAGGCAGTGAAATTTGCATTGTTTTCTGCATCTGCAGGAATTATTCAGGTTGTGTCTTTTACACTGCTTAACGAGTTTTTTCCTGATATGGAGGGCAGCAACGCTATAACAAACTGGCTTTTTAATTCTGAATACGGTGCAAAATATCTTGTGGCACTTATTCTTTCTGTGCTTTGGAATTTTACCTTTAACCGTAAATTCACCTTTAAATCTGCAAACAATATTCCTATTGCAATGCTTAAGGTTTTCGGCTTTTATTGTGTGTTTACGCCTGTTTCGGTTATTTTAGGTGAAATGGCAGCACAAAGATTTACTGCCGATTTTGTTGAATACATAATTTTAGCCGTTACTATGGCAACTAATATGGTAACAGAATTTTTATATTGCAAATACGTTGTCTACAACGAGAAAAGTGAAAATAAGGGTAAAGAGAAAATAAATGAACAAGCAACAAAATAAAAAGGATGCCGTAAATAAAGCTGTCGTAAAAAAATCACCACAAAGTAATAAATGCCCTGTTTCTAAAAAATGCGGTGGGTGTCAGCTTTGGAATTTGAGCTACGAGGAGCAGCTTAAATTTAAGCAAGCCAAGGTAAACAAGCTTTTAGGCAGCTTTCATAAGGTTTCAACTATAATTGGTATGGAGCATCCGTTTCATTACAGAAACAAGGTGCAGGCAGCATTCGGACGCACCCGTGGCGGTGAAATAATTTCCGGTGTGTATCAGTCAAGCACTCATAATATAGTTAAAATAGACAGCTGCTTAATTGAGGACAAAAAGGCAGATGAAATTATTGTAACTGTACGAAAGCTCATAAAAAGCTTTAAGCTGACTGTTTTTGATGAAAAAACAATGAAGGGCTTTCTTCGTCACGTGCTTGTTAAACGCGGCTTTAAGACTAATGAAATAATGGTTGTTTTAGTTACGGGAGTTATTAACTTTCCGTCTAAAAATGCATTTGTAAAGGAGCTTTTAAGGCTTCACCCTGAAATTACCACAATAGTGCAAAACGTAAACAACAAATTCACAAGTATGATTTTGGGTGACAGGGAAGAGGTGCTTTTCGGCAACGGCTACATAGAGGATGTTTTATGCGGCAGTCGCTTCAGAATTTCACCAAAATCCTTCTACCAGATTAACCCTGTGCAAACAGAAATTCTTTATGGCAAGGCAATAGATTTTGCCGAGCTTACAGGCACAGAAAAAATAATTGATGCTTATTGCGGCATTGGTACAATCGGTCTTATTGCCTCAAAAAAAGCGAAAGAGGTAATTGGCTGCGAGGTAAATGCAGACGCCATAAGGGATGCAAAAATAAACGCTAAAATCAATAATATAAATAATGCAAAATTTATTTGTGCAGATGCAGGCGAGTTTATGCTCAATATGAAGGAGCACAAGGAAAAGGCAGACGTAGTGTTTATGGACCCGCCAAGAGCAGGCAGCGACAGAAAATTCCTGTCGTCAGTTTTAGCATTGTCTCCGGAAAAAATAGTATATATAAGCTGTAACCCCGAAACACAGCAGCGTGATTTGTTTTACTTAACAAAGAATGGCTATAGGGTTAAAAAAATTCAGCCTGTAGATATGTTCCCGTACACAAGCCATGTTGAGACAGTTTGTCTGCTGTCAAGAAAGTAAAGGTGTATTTAATAGAGGAGTTGATTTTATGGGATTATTTGATGTCTTTAAGAAGAAAAAAGTGGAATTAACTGAAGAACAACAGAAATGGAATAAAATGTGGGACTTATGGGCGGAAGGAGAAGCAATTTCTCCATATGCTGAATTAATGACTTATCAAGGTGAAATAAATAATGGCGGTCATGATCAGTATTTTACGAATGTTGAAAATACAGGCGATTTACAAAAAGAGATGTCTGTTCTAGAGAAGATGCTGTCACCAAAATTAAAAAATAATTTACAAAAGGCATATGAGGCTTATTTGGTTTTAGAAGAAAAAGAGGAAGATGAAAAAGCCGAAGAAGTTTTGGAACTGTGCGATGATGTGTTCTATGAAAATGAAGAAGAAATCAATCGCATATTGGAAGAGTATGCTGCAAAAATGGAGTTATAAAAGGTCGATATGTTCCCTACAACGGTCGGGGTGGGATATGTTTCCGTCAACCTATGTTAGCGATTCCATTGCTACCACCCATGTTGAGACAGTTTGTCTGCTGTCTAAGAGATAAATTTGAGTTTTAAGGAGAGGAATGTATAATGAGTAATAAAAAAGAGTATAAAGCAGATAAAGTTGGATGTGTAATCTACTCTATTTCTGCGATTGTACATGATATTTTATTGTTTTTTTATTTAAGTTACTTTTTAAAGCAAGGATACACTATATCTTCCCATTTCGTATTATTTTCTATTACTACAGTAATTTGGAATATATCTGCCATAGTATGGATTTACAGATATATAAAATCGAAGAAACAGTAATTAAATTTGAGTTCACACTATGAATTGACTTATGAATGTATATAAGTTTCCTACATCAGGCAGAGTAGATATGTATCCGTCAACGTATGTTAGCAATTCCATTGCTGCCACCCACGTGGAGACGGTGGTATTGTTATACAAAGCATAACAACAATATAAAGTTGTTTTGATTTTGCGCTATATACATACGCATACTATTATGTAGCAGTGCGATACATGCCTTGCAGCATGTTAAAGGAGAGGAATTGTTATGGCAAAGTATGAAACTACAGTAAGCGATAATTTTGATGCAGTTATTAAAAGAGTCGAGACCGAAATACTTAATGGTTCTTTTACTGCATCGCTTGAGGACTCAAGTGATTTCAGTAGCGGTGATGCTCGTTGCAGTGTCCGTGTTTTTGAACGTTATAGCTATTCCGGTTCAAATAGGGTGAGTCTTAATGTAACGTTTTTTCAGAACAATAACGAAATTATGGTTTCTGCAATTACTTCGGGCGGTAGTCAGGGCGCTTTTTTTAAGTTCAATACACTTGGCGAAGAAGCTTTTCTTGATAAGCTGAAAGCAATATTATAAGGAGTACTATGTTCACATTTTCAATAATCTTATTCCTTACCTCTGTTTTACTTATTGTAATAGGTGTAAGCATTTATAAAGGTAATATAGAGCTTATACACTCATACCATCGGGAAAAAGTGACTGATAAGGTCGGCTATGGCAAAGCTATGGGTAAAGCTTTAATTATTCTCAGCTTGCCCTTAATAGCTTCGGGCATAATTGCATTTTTCACAGAATCGGTTATACCGACGATTGTTTTAATTTTAGGTATGGTAATTGGTTTTATACCTATTATAAGAGCACAGAACAAGTATAACGGTGGTGTTTTTTAATGAAAAAGAAAATAATAGCAGCAATAATAATTGTTTTAATATTAGCATTAGCAGGCGGTACGGTTTATTACATAAACGATTACTACCGTGCAGACGAGGTAGCGGTTTCGTTAATTACCGCACCTAAAACGAGTGTAAACGTAACAGAAGAAAACGGCGTTTTTGTTTTCTCTCCTCAGAAGGCAACAACGGGTATAATTTTTTACCCGGGGGGCAAGGTAGAGTCAAAGGCGTATGCACCGTTAATGCAGTCGTTGGCAGAAAACGGAATTCTTTGTGTGCTTGTTACAATGCCGGGTAATTTAGCGGTATTAGATATGAATGCCGCAGAAGGGCTTTGTGAAAAATTCCCGCAAATTGAAAGCTGGTATATGGCAGGCCACTCCTTAGGCGGCTCAATGGCTGCAAGCTATATTGCAGAAAACAGCGGTGATTTTGAGGGCTTAATTCTTTTAGCCTCATACTCAACTGCAGATATAAGCACCTCAGGACTAAAGGCTATTTCTGTTTACGGCAGTAACGACGGTGTTCTTAATATGGAAAAGTATTCTGAATACAAGCCGAATTTACCAAATGATTTTAAAGAGGTAGTCATTGAGGGTGGGTGTCACGCTTATTTTGGTGCCTACGGTGAGCAGGAGGGAGACCGTCCTGCAACAATAACAAAAGAAGAGCAGATTAAAATAACAACTGAAGAAATAGTGAATTTTATAAAATAAAACGCTTGACTAATAGCGACTTTAGTTTTAAAATACTTTTGTTGTTTAATAATTGGAGATGATAAAATGATAAAGGTTGGTCTTTTTGGCTACGGCAACATTGCAAAGGGTGTAGAGTGCGCAATAATGCAGAATGAGGATATGTGCCTTACCTCTGTATTCACACGCCGTGACCCTGCTTCTGTTAAGGTTATGACAGAGGGTGTTTCTGTTTATCATACAGATGATATTTTAAATCATAAGGACGAAATTGACGTTCTTGTTATGTGCGGAGGCAGCGCAACAGATTTGCCGGAGCAAACACCGAAAATGGCAGAATACTTTAACGTTGTAGATAGCTTTGACACACATAAAAGAATTCCCGAGCATTTTGCTAACGTAGATGAAAAAGCAAAAAAAGGCAACAAGGTTGCTATTATTTCCGTTGGTTGGGATCCCGGTATGTTTTCGCTTTTAAGGCTTTACGGCAGTGCTATTTTACCTGAGGGTGCAGACTACACCTTTTGGGGTAAGGGCGTAAGCCAGGGCCATTCAGATGCCATAAGACGCATAGAGGGCGTGTTAGATGCAAGGCAATACACTATTCCTGTAGAGAGCGCTCTTGCAGCTGTAAGAAGCGGCTCAGAGCCAAAGCTTACAACACGTGAAAAGCACACAAGAGAGTGCTTTGTAGTAGCAGAGGACGGTGCAGACAAGGCTCGCATTGAAAAGGAAATAGTTACAATGAAAAACTATTTTGATGAATACGATACAACCGTTCATTTCATTTCTATGGAGGAGCTGCAAAAAAATCACAGCGGTATTCCGCACGGCGGCTTTGTAATCCGCACAGGTAAAACGGGTAAACTCAAGGAGAATAATCACGTTATTGAGTATAGCCTTAAATTAGATTCAAACCCGGAATTTACTTCAAGCGTTATTGTTGCTTACGTAAGGGCTGCGTACCGTCTTAACAAGGAAGGCGAAAGTGGCTGCAAAACAGTGTTTGACGTTGCGCCTAAGTATCTTTCCGTTAAATCTAACGAAGAACTCAGAGCAAGCATACTTTAAAAATTTAAGGTGAGAAGAATAATCCGAACTTGCCTCAAACCGGCATATTTCGGTGCTTTTCACCCAATTTATTCTTGCAAGGCGACAGCCTTGTTGCGCCTAAATTGAGCAAAAATCCCTCGAAATCTCCTCGCCTTGAGGTCGGAGATTTTAAAAAGTGCGAATTTTTGGTCAATCAAGGCACAAAACGCAGTTAATCCTTTCGGATTAACGAGTATTTTAACGAAGAGTGAGCAAAA
>JAZNET010000067.1:0-7615 GCA_045588735.1 Acutalibacteraceae bacterium
ATTTTTTCTGTAACAAGGCAAAACTCGCAGGAATACTGCCGTATTTCAAGAGTTTTAACGATGTTACCGGGAAAAGTGACTGTATTAAACCATATCTGGTTCGAACACGCTCACTCTAACCAAAAAACGCTCTGTGCTTCACCTTTGAAACACAGAGCGTTTTACATTTATTATTTTCCGCAGCCGCAGGAGCCTTTAACGTAAGGCATTGCATCGTTGCTGCTGCAATCTCTTTGGTTTGGTGGGAAAAACTCATCAACCGGGAAGGAGATTTTTCTGAAAATATCGCAGGGGTCCTCAGTCTGGCATTGGCATTCCTTTGTCGGAACACAAAAGTCATATGCAGGAATAAGCATTTGAACGTCTCGTTCAAGCTGAATAATTGTGAATACACCCAAGGTAACCTTAAGAGCCTTTTCACAATCTCTGTTGTCGTAAAAGCTTCCGTCAAAGCAACAGCAAATATGCTTTGGTATATTACCCTCACAGCAATCACCAATCGTGTTGCAACAGTCGCAAACTCTGCAAATTTCTGCATCAAGACAAATCGGCTCAACTGTTTGTACCTTTGCTCTTGGGTTAGCATTGCAAATTGCGTTTTGTTCGTCAAATCCGTTTTCAACGTAGTTAGAAGAAAAAATTTTTACGTTGCCGTCACTGCCGTAAAGAATACATTTTTTGGAGAAGGTGACAAGACCTTCAATTAAATTCGGTTGAGCGGTAGGGCAGGTGTAAGCGTCAACAGCAACCTTAACAAAGAAGGTTAAGTCTACCGAGTAAAAGCCTTTGTTGAAGGGTACTTTTTCCACCTCTACAAGGCAATTAAGAATTTCAGCACCTCTGCATTTTACTGAGCTTGCATTGTCGAGCGTGCACTGTCCGCGGTCTGTTAAGTAAACTCTTAAATCTTTAAGACATTCCTTGTCTGCGCAAGAGTCATAAACACGGTTAGTGTCTATGCAAATTGCTTCTTTAATGTGATTAAGGTTAGTTTCGCAACAATTTTTGTTGTCAGCCATAAATTTTCCTCCTTAATATGTTTGAAGCAGAGTGCATTACACCCAAAACTTCATTAACATTATATGAAGGCGGCATGGGAATGTTACAGCGTTAGCATACGGCTGAAAATAAAAAAGCCTTGCAGTTTTCACTGCAAGGCTTTTTCTTAAAAATTAAAGTTCTGCGAAGTACTTAATTGTTCTAACCATCTGGCTTGTGTAGCTGTTTTCATTGTCGTACCAAGAAACAACCTGAACCTCATAAAGGTCGTCAGAAATCTTAGAAACCATTGTTTGTGTAGCATCGAAGAGTGAACCGTATTTCATACCGATAACGTCTGAAGAAACGATTTGGTCTTCGTTGTAGCCGTAGCTCTCAGAAGCAGCAGCCTTCATAGCAGCGTTAATGCCTTCCTTAGTTACGTCTGTGCCCTTAACAACAGCTGTAAGAATTGTTGTTGAGCCTGTTGGAACAGGAACTCTCTGTGCTGAACCGATAAGCTTACCGTTGAGCTCAGGAATAACAAGACCAATAGCCTTAGCAGCACCTGTTGAGTTAGGAACGATGTTAGCAGCACCTGCTCTGGCTCTTCTTAAGTCACCCTTTCTGTGTGGGCCGTCAAGAATCATTTGGTCACCTGTGTAAGCGTGAATTGTGCTCATAATACCGCTCTGAATAGGAGCGTAATCGTTAAGAGCCTTTGCCATAGGTGCAAGGCAGTTTGTTGTGCAAGATGCAGCTGAGATGATTGTATCATCAGCTGTAAGAGTATTTTCGTTAACGCTGTAAACAATTGTTTTGAGGTCGTTGCCTGCAGGAGCAGAAATAACAACCTTCTTAGCACCGGCATCAATGTGAGCCTGGCTCTTATCCTTTGAGCAGTAGAAACCTGTGCATTCGAGAACTACGTCAACACCGATTTCACCCCAAGGAAGCTCAGCAGCGTTTGCTTTAGCATAAATCTTGAGTGTTTTGCCGTCTACTGTGATTGTACCTGCTTCATCATCAGCAGAAACAGTGTGAAGGTTTTCACCCATTTTGCCACAGTAACCACCCTGTGCTGTGTCATACTTGAGAAGATGAGCAAGCATTGATGGCTTTGTAAGGTCGTTGATAGCTACTACATCATAGCCCTCAGCACCAAACATTTGACGGAATGCGAGACGGCCGATACGACCGAAACCGTTAATTGCAACTTTAACTGACATTTGAATTACCTCCAAATATATTAAAATATTTTTTCAACAGTAAATATTTTACCACAAAACAGAATAAATGCAAGGACTTTGACATAAATTTAACTTATTTTCGTTAAGTTTTAGCAAAATGCGAAAAAATCCAAATTTTAAACTGCTTTTTTGTGTAAATTTACATATTAACTACGTTAGTAGGATTCCCCTCTAAAAATGCTTTAACGTTGCCGTTAAGAATTTCTAAAAGTCTCAGTCTTGTTTCGTAAGCCGCCCAGGCAATGTGCGGAGTTAAAAACGTATTTTTTGCGCTTAATAATGGGTTGTCCTTTTCAGGCGGCTCACAGGAAAGTACGTCTGCACCAAAGTAAGAAAGCTTTCCGCAGTCAAGTGCCTTACTTACGGCTGCTTCATCTATAACAGCACCGCGAGACGTGTTAATGAGCGCGGCGCCGTCCTTCATATTATCAATAAATTCAGCGTTTACCAACTGATTTGTGCTTTCGGTTAACGGGCAGTGCAAGGATATATAATCTGCATTTTTTTGTACCTCGGCAAGTGAAACGAATTTAACTCTTTCATCTGCCTCTTTTTTACCGGATGGTGTGTAAACCAAAACGTTCATATCAAAGCTTAAGGCAATTTCCGCAACTCTTCTGCCTATTTTACCAAAACCTATTATGCCCAGTGTTTTTTCGCTTAGCTCGTTAAGGGGAGTGTTCCAGTAGCAAAAGTCCTTGCATTCAGACCATTCACCCTTTTTTACAGATTCGGTGTAATGTCCTATTCTGTTTGTGAATTCAAGCAAAAACGAGAAGACCGTTTGCGCAACAGCGTTAGTTGAGTAAGCGGGAATGTTCGACACGGGAATACCTCGCTCTTTTAAGGCAACGGTATCAAGCTGGTTAAAGCCTGTTGCAAGGGTCGCCACAAATTTAAGCTTAGGTAAGGCTTTTAAAATTTCTCTTGTTATTGCAACCTTGTTTACAATAACTACCTCAGCATCCTTTGCCCGTTCAACAACTAATTCCTGCGGTGTTCTTTCGTAAACCGTCAGGTTGAAAACGCTCTCTAAATAATCCCAGTTCAAATCGCCGGGGTTTTCTGTGTAGCCGTCAAGAATAACGGCGTTCATTTTGTTTTCCATAACGTCAGCCCTTAAATTAAATTTATCTTTAATATAATATCAAAACAATACATAATTTTCAATAGTGGTTATTTCTTGTTATTGTACTTGACCTAATTGCTAAAATATTATAAAATAGAATAGATTAGTGTCAGATAGGTAGGTAATTGCTTGAAGAAATTCAAAAAAAGAACGAAGGAGGAAAAACGCTCGCTTGTTTTAAAAATTGTAAGCATTGCTTGTTTTTCCGTTGCTTTGTTTCTCGTGCTTTTAACTTATATAGTAACTTTACCGCAAATACAATCTCAAATAACTGAAATTGAGGATTGGTTTAATAAGCTTGAAGCCTTCATTGGCAGCCTCAATAAATTGTTGGCGTTTTTAACGGTTATATCACTTTTTTTAGTAAAGGGCTTTATTCCGTTTGTTCCGCTTTCAGTTTTGTTCATAAGCTCGGGTCTTGTTTTTCCCGCACCCTTAGCTGCGCTTATAAACGTACTCGGCTTTGCTATACTTGTGTCCGTTAAATACGCCTGGGGTAAAAAATTAGGAGGCGGCGGAGCGCACAAAATTTTAGTAAAGTCAGAGGTCGTTTACGACTTTATGGACTTAGGCGGCAAGGGTAATTGGTGGATGCTTGTGATTCTTCGGTTTGTGCCGTTTATCCCCATAAATACGGTAAGCAGAATTTACGGTGCAACCTCAATGAATTACTGGCGTTTTTGTATGTTTTCTGTTTTAGGCTTTTTGCCGAGAATACTTATATGGAGTATAATAGGTGTTAACATTACAGACCCGTTCTCCGTCAGCTTTATGGCGCCGATTATTGTGTTGCTGCTTGTAAGCGGAATTTCAGTTCTGGTTTTAAGAACGTTATTGAATCATATAGATAAAAATAAAAAGAAGGAGTCTTAAAAATGCAAATTCATCAAATTAACACTCAAGACTTTTTAGTAAGGTTAGAGGCAGTTTATGGCGCGGACGCCAAGAGACAGCAGGAGAGGTATTCAGCTCTTGCAGAAAGCTTCAAAAAGGATTTTGGCGAAAATAAAGACGTTCGTTTCTTTTCTGCACCGGGCAGAACAGAGGTCGGCGGTAACCATACTGACCACAACAACGGTAAGGTTTTAGCAGCTGCAATAAATCTTGATGCCGTTGCAATGGTTGAAAAAAGGGACGATTTAATAATCAACGTTAATTCTCAAGGATATTCTCCGCTTACGGTAGATGCAGGAGATTTGCAAATAAAGGAAGAGGAAGCAGGAAAGTCAAGCGCACTTATCCGTGGTATTTGCGCAAGATTTAAAGAGCTCGGCTACAGCTACGGCGGCTTTAATGCAAGCGTAACCTCAGAGGTGCTTTCAGGCTCGGGTCTTTCATCCTCCGCAGCATACGAGGTGCTCATAGGCACAATTCTCAATTACTTATATAACGACGGTAAAATCAGCGCTGTAGAAATTGCTTGTATTTCTCAATATGCTGAAAATGTTTACTTTAAAAAGCCTTGCGGTCTTATGGACCAGACAGCGTGCTCAGTCGGCGGCTTTGTACAAATTGATTTTAAGGATACAAAGAATCCTGTTATTAACAAGGTCGACTTTAACCTTGATGAATTTGACCACGCTCTTTGCATTGTAGATACAGGCGGAAACCACGCAGATTTAACAGATGATTATGCTGCTATAAGAGTAGAAATGAATTCTGTTGCAGAATTTTTCGGCAAGTCTGTTTTAAGAGAGGTTGAGCCACAGCAGGTGTTCGATAATATGGGCGAAATAAGAAAGAAAACAGGCGACAGAGCTCTTGAAAGAGCGATTCATTTTTACAATGAAAACAGCCGTGTTGAGCGTCTTGCTTCAGCCCTGGCAAAAAAGGATTTTGACGAGTTCAAGTCAATAATTATTGAAAGTGGTAAATCATCTTATATGTACAACCAAAACTGCTTTACACTTAAAAATCCGGAAAGTCAACCGGTTGCACTTGCACTTTGTCTTACAGAGGAACTTCTTAAGGGCAAGGCTGCATACAGAGTGCACGGCGGTGGCTTCGCAGGTACGATTCAGGTGTTCTTGCCAAAATCAGAAATTGCAAGCTATACCGCAGCAATTAAAAAGGTGTTTGGTGAAAATTCCTGCTATATTCTTTCAGTAAGAAGCCACGGCGGCTGCGAAATATAATATGATAAAAGAAATTCAAAATGAATGCGAAATAAGCGGCGATAATTCGCCGCTTTTAGCTCGCATTTTTATAGCCTTTAAGTATAAAAGCGGTAGCGATAATGCCTGGCTTCAGCTCGCTGAAAACGGCAGTATGACAGCGCTGCTGTCTTCGGTAGATAATAATTTTACAATTATTTTAAAGCCGGAGGCAGACCGTGAGGAAATAAAGGGGTTTATACGCTTTGTGGGATGTAGCTCAATTGTTTCAAATGTTCCCTTAAATGAAGCTGCAGCAAAGGAATATTCTCTTTTTGAATTCAAGGAAAGTAAAGTGCTTGAGAGTACGGCGGATTTTTTAGTGCTTAATAACGAAGCCACGGTAAACGATTACAAGAAAATCTATTCCCTGCTTTATTTTGATAAAGCTGTAAATTTTGAGAATTGGTACTACGATTTTTCAAAAAGAATTACAAAAAATGATGCAAAGGCAGTTGCCTTGAGGCAAAACGGCGAGGCTTTGGCAATGGCGTCGGCACCAATGATTTTCAATTCCTCGGCAATAATTTCAGGTGTGTTTACCTTAACCGAGCATAGAAATAAGGGCTATTCAAGAGTAGTAATTTACAAGCTTATTGAGGAGCTTAAAAGGGCGGGCATAGCACAATGCTACTTGTGGTGCGAAAAGACCTTAGAGGGCTTTTACCAAAAAATAGGCTTTGAAAAAATAGGATATATATATAAAGAAACGGAGCTTTAAAATGAGTTTTTTTAATTTTAGTGAAAAAACAAAGGAGCTTTCTGCTAAAGCAATTTCTTTAGTAAAAGAGCAGTTTGAAATTATAGATGAAATAACAGAATATAACCAACAAAGAGTTTTAAAGGCATTTATAAATCACGGCGTTTGTGAAGCTCATTTTGGGGCTTCAACGGGCTACGGCTACGGTGACAGAGGCCGCGAGGTATTAGATGAGGTTACGGCAGAAATTTTCGGTGCAGAGGATGCTTTAATAAGACATAGTTTTGCAAGCGGTACACATACTCTTGCCGTAATGCTCTTTGGTGTGTTAAGACCCGGTGACAAGGTGCTTTGTGCTACGGGTATGCCTTACGATACAATTCATTCCGTAATTGGTATTACGGGTGAGGGCATGGGCTCGTTAAAGGATTTCGGCGTTTCCTTCGAGGTACTCGATTTATTGGAAGATGGCACGGTGGATTTTGTCTCTCTGCAGGAAAAGCTTAAAAAGGAAAGCTATAAGGCTGTTTATATTCAACGCTCAAGAGGCTATTCCTTAAGACCTACGTTAACATCAACGGAGATTAAAAAAATTGTAGATATAACAAAGCAAAACAGTAAAGCAATTACCATTCTTGATAATTGCTACGGTGAATTTACCGAAAAGGTAATGCCGGGTGAAATAGGTGTAGATTTATTTGCGGGCTCTTTAATTAAAAATCCCGGCGGCGGTGTTGCAAAAAGCGGCGGCTATATTGCAGGCAGAAGAGATTTAATTGAACTTTGCTCTTACAGAATGACAACCCCCGGAATAGGCCGTGAGGTAGGCGCTACCTTAGGCAATACCCGTGACATTTTTATGGGACTTTTCGTTGCTCCGCACGTAACCGGTGAGGCTCTTAAAACAGCGGTGTTTACTGCCGCGTTATTTGAATTGATGGGCTACGAGGTTTCACCGGAGTACAATGAGGTAAGAGCGGATATTATTCAAAGCATAAAGCTTGAAAAAAGCGAAAAGCTTATTGCGTTTTGTCAGGGCTTGCAAAGCGGCTCTGCAATAGACAGCTTTGTTGTTCCCGAGCCTTGGGCAATGCCGGGCTACGACAGTGAGGTTATTATGGCTGCAGGTGCATTTACAAACGGCTCATCCATAGAGCTTTCAGCAGATGCACCGCTGCGAGAGCCTTTTGCCGTTTGGCTTCAGGGCGGACTTAATTTCCACAGTGCCAAAATCGGTGTAATGCTCGGTGCAGAGCGAGTTCTTAAAACAGAAGATTAGGATTCGGATTATTCTTCTCACCTTAATTAAATAAAAGCGACCTATCATTCAAGTCTTAGTACAGATTTAAATGATAGGTTTTTTTGTGGAGATTTACTTAGGGTGAATTGAATTATCCGAACCGTG
>JAZNET010000068.1:0-35602 GCA_045588735.1 Acutalibacteraceae bacterium
TATTGAAAATAGATGAAGAAAATTTATTTAATTTACTAAGATTACATTTTAAATTATTTTCAGTGCAACATTTGTCACATATTAGTAGTTTGTTAAATTGTTTTTTTTCTTTAATGAACGAATTAATCATATCATTACAAAATTTAATGTGTTCTTTATAATCGTGGGTGTTGTAATCGTAAATATAACTCTTTTTTATAGTGATAGGCAATGTTTTTTGTATTTCTTCTGGAATTAGAGGATTATTAATTCTTGAAATATTCAATTCAATCATATGTTCCTTAGATGAAAGATAAAAAGAAACCAAGTGATAATCATGAGCGATATTTAAACCGTGCTTGGCTCCGACGTTAAATACTGTTAGATAATCATTTAAATAATAATTGTTATATTTTTCATATAAAGCGGACCAAGAATACTTTATAGCGGGAATTTTTTGGTTGCCAATTACAAATTTTGTGCCTTCGGCCCAATTCAAAGTTAAAATTCTTATAGAATCTCTTGTTGAATAACTGATTAGAGTTATCCTCATTAAATTAAAATAATCGTTTTGGGGTTTTCCATTTAATTGAGGATGAAAAATAAATGCTTTGTTACTTTCTAGATATATTTTTATTTCTGATATCAAATCGAATTTAAAAACATCCGCACAAATTATAGAGAGGAATTTTACCTCATCGGGTTTTCCAAATACAACAACTTTTTTCCCGCATGAAAGAGAGGATGCTTCAAAATCCATGTAAAAATCTTTCATTGGGTTTGTTTTTATTTGAGGTATTATAAAAATTTGATCGAAAGAAGTTGTTTTCGTAAAGAACTTTGTTTTTGTTACATATAACATGCAACAAATTAATCGATTTTTATTGGTAATGTTTTGCCAAGGGGCCCAGCAAACGATTCCTTGTTTTTCACATTCTTTTAAAAAACTCTCAAAATTTTTATAAGTAGTACCATTACAACATAAACAATAAAGAGTGCCTGATTCGATGTCATTGCTTCTCATCAAAAGTTTAGATACTGTTTCTAGTGGAACTGAGTATTCTGGGGTCGTTACAAGATCATAGTTTGTTTCAAAAGATTTTTCGATGAATTTCCATATTTTTTCTTCATAAGTTTTTTCTTTTGAATATAGCCCGTTATCGGGATCTACAATCAGTTCCGCTTGAGGTTGTATTTGCAATACCGAATAAGTATTATTTGTAGTACAAACTGACACCGATTGATAGTCATAGATTTTGTGTTGTTGATTTTCTATGTTGTAATTTTTTATATATTCTAATATGTATTCATCAAATTCATATAAGTATTTATTTAATGGTTTATCAGTAATCAAAATTTTCCCTCCTGAAATTATTTTAAAAAATCGAGTCTTTTTATAAATATAAATGAACAATTTTAATTCCATATATATATGACAAAAAACGACAAAAGCTACATAAAAAATTGAAAGTTTTTTGAAGTTTCTCTGTTTTTACTAAATGGGTGTGTTAGTAATTGTTGAAAATAACAACAAAAATAATGAATCCTCGTACTTGAAGTTACAGGTACGAGGATTTGTATCCTAGTTGATTTGTTCAGTGAGAGTGTGATATAATTGTTTTAACAAATACGAGTTTAAAGGAGTTACTCAAGTGGCACTAAGATTAAGACCTTACGATACAAATGATGCAGAAATAATTCTTTCTTGGAGTATAGACGAAAGAAGTTTTTATAAATGGTCAGCAGGTGTTTTGGGTGAGTATCCCATAACCAAAGAGCAATTTGGTTTTGTTAATAATCTTATGGCTTTCACTGCTATTGACGATAATGAGATAGTAGGATTTTTTACGATGAGAAGACCATCAGAAAATTTTGATGAGTTGAGATTCGGTTTTATTATTCTTGACCCAGAAAAGCGTGGTAAAGGCTATGGAAAAGCAATGCTTAAATTGGGACTAAAGTTTGCATTTGAAATTTATTGTGCAAAAAAAGTTTCTTTAGGCGTTTTTGAAAACAATGAATCTGCTTATCATTGCTACAAAGCAGTTGGTTTTAAAGATATTGTTTTGGAAAAGACTGAAACTTATACCGTACTTGATGAAGAATGGAAATGTTTGGAGTTGGAAATGGATTTAGGAAACTATAAATTGGTTTAAATTTAGGGTGAGATAATATGAAAACAGATATATTAAAACAAAACGAAAACAGTTGGAATGCATTAGCAGATGATTTCTTTGGAGTAACAGCTTTGCCTGTGCTTGGTTGCTCAATTCCGACAGAAGACGAATTACATCTTTTCCCCGACCTTAATGGTAAGGCAGTTTTTGAAATGGGTTGTGGTAGTGGTCACTCTTTAAAATGGTGTGCAGAACACGGAGCAAAAGAGCTTTATGGTCTTGATATTTCTGAACAGCAACTCAATAATGCAAAGAATTTTCTTAATGAAAATGGATATTCTTGCACACTTTTTCATCAACCAATGGAAGATGATTCAAACATTCCAAAGAATTACTTTGATGTTGTTTATTCTATATATGCAATCGGTTGGACTACAGATCTTGAAAAAACAATAAAAAATGCAGCTTCGTATTTAAAACAAGGTGGAACTTATATTTTTTCTTGGGACCATCCTCTTTTACATTGTGTTGATTTAGAAAGTATTGCAATTTCAGGTGGCAACAGAACAACTGCCACAGAGGAACGAATTATTTTTAGTGGCAATTATCTTGAAGAAGATTATTACACTTTTGACAAAAATGGTAATCGTCTGACATTGCAAAATCGAAAATTATCAACATACATAAATGCTCTTTCAGAATCTGGTTTTGCAGTAGAAAAAGTAGTAGAAGAAACTAGTTCAAAGGTTTTAGAAAAATCTGCAGAATTCTCATCAGGTTATTATGCCGATTTCAAAGCAAAACATTTTCCGTTGTCTATCGTGTTTAAAGCAAGGACATTATAATTATAAAAAGACTTAAAAAGGGATGGGTTTATGAAACATTGCGGAACGCAAAGGATAGAAACAGAAAGATTAGTTTTAAGAAGATATGTGAGAGAAGATGCTCCTGCAATGTATAAGAATTGGGCATCGGATTCAGAGGTAACTAAGTTTTTAATGTGGCAAACTCATTCAAGTGAAGATGTAAGCAAAAATATAACTGACGAATGGGTAAAAGAATATTCTAATGATAAGTATTATCACTGGGCTATTGTACTGAAAGATAATGCTGATGAGCCTATTGGTGATATTGCCGTGGTACATATGAACGAAGATGTTTCTATGATGCATATCGGATATTGTATCGGAAGAGCTTGGTGGCATCAGGGAATTACATCAGAAGCACTTAAAGCAGTTATGGACTTTTTATTTGATGTAGTAGATGTAAATCGTATTGAATCAAGACACGACCCAAAAAATCCTAATTCAGGCAAAGTTATGCAAAAATGTGGTATGAAATACGAAGGAACTTTACGCAGTTCAGATTGGAATAATCAGGGCATCTGCGATGCTTGCTATTATGCATTGTTAAAGTCAGAACGATAATAATTACGATGGGTGGTAATTATGAACACAACATATAAAGCAATAAAAGATTTACCAAATGAACAGTTATATAAATTATTTGTTTCTGTTGGTTGGGCAGATGAATCTACAACAACACAAGCAATGATTGATAATTTTAATAAACCCTTTATCAATTCAACAATCGTTATTTCTGCTTGGGATAATGATTTGTTGGTAGGTTGTGTAAGAGTTTTAAGTGATAAAATGTTCAGGTCTGTTATTTATGACTTGACAGTGTTGCCAGAATATCAGGGTAAAGGTATTGGCAAAGAACTTGTTAAAAAATGTAGAGAACAATTTCCAAACTCCGAATGGCTTGTAGGAACTACAAATGAGAGAGCAAGTTTTTATGAATGTATTGGTTTTGAAAAAAGTAGTGATGTGTTTTTGAACATTCCTTGTAAGTGGTTTTAAATGATATATAAAAACAAAAATCTCAAGTTCTGTGACTTGAGAGTTTTTGGTACGGGTGACAGGACTCGAACCTGCAAGGATCGCTCCAATGGGACCTAAACCCATCGTGTTTGCCAGTTCCACCACACCCGCGTATGAATGCAAAATGCATAATGCAAAATTGAGGGGCGAAGCCGATTATAAATGCTTCGCAAAACCGTAGTTTTTGGATATATTTTATTGTGATTTTAAGGGTTACACCGAGGTGGTGAGAGCGAAATCTTGCGTGTCTTCCAATTCCACCATACCCGCATATATTTTGCAGATTGAAAACAGAATTTTGAATTCTGTTTTCAATCATTTTTTTATCTTACACTGTAAAGCATTTCGGTGTAGCTTGGGTAAGGCCAGTCTTCACGTGCAACGATGGTTTCTAATTCGTCAACGATACTTCTTAACGTATCCATAGCAGGAATCATTTTATCTTTATAATAATTTGCTTCTGCCTGGCTTGTTGAGAAATCATCACTTTTATCTGTTAATTGCTCAAGTGTTTTAAGTGCTCTGCCTAATTTCATAGATAACTTGGAAATCCTGAGTAAAAGTGATTTTTCAACTGAACAATCCATTTCTGTACCGATAGCAGTGAGCGCATTTATTTCGTTTGCAACCTTGCCCTTGAATTTTATAACTGCAGGGAGAATGTCACGTTTTGTCATTTCAAGCATTGTGAGGGCTTCAATTTTAAGTGTTTTTGAGTATGTATTGAGTTTAACATCACGTCTTGAAATAAGCTCACTTTCGGTGAATACCTTGTGCTGTGTGAAAAGATTAACCGTTTTCTCATCGGCAACGTAAGAAAGTGCCTCGGCAGTTGTGTTAAGAGCAGGTAAACCGCGTTTTTTTGCTTCTTTGTGCCATTCTTCTGCGTAGTTGTTACCATTGAAAATAATTCTTTCATGCTTTTTAATTGTTTTCTTAATGAGCTCAAGAACGTCTGTGTCAAAATCCTTTGAGTTTTCAAGCTCATCTGCAAAAGTTCTTAAGGATTCTGCAATAGCTGTATTAAGAATAGTATTTGTATCTGCAATAGAAGCAGAAGAGCCAAGCATACGGAATTCAAATTTATTACCTGTAAATGCAAAAGGTGAGGTGCGGTTTCTATCAGTTGTATCCTGCGGTAATTTTGGTAATACTCTTGCGCCGATTTCAAGGTCGGAGGGCTTTCTTTCCTTGTAAAGCTCGCCCTTTTCAAGTGCCTCGAAAATAGCGGTTAACTCATCACCTAAGAAAATAGAAATAACAGCAGGAGGTGCTTCGCCTGCGCCGAGACGTCTGTCGTTACCTGCGGTAGCAACAGATGCACGCAATAATTCCTGGTAGTCATCCACCGCTTTAATAACAGCAGTAATGAAAAGAAGGAATCTTGTGTTCTGTGAAGGCGAATCGCCCGGGTTTAAAAGATTTATTTTATTATCCTCACAAATTGCCCAGTTGTTGTGCTTACCGCTACCGTTAATTCCTTCAAACGGCTTTTCGTGAAGAATGCAGACCATATCGTGTCTGTCGGCAACAGTTTTCATCATTTCCATAATAAGCTGGTTATGGTCTGTTGCAACGTTTGCAGAAGTGAAAATCGGAGCTAATTCGTGCTGTGCGGGAGCCGTTTCGTTATGCTTTGTTTTTGAAAGAATGCCTAACTTCCAAAGCTCCTCGTCAAGCTCCTTCATATAAGCTGAAACGCGAGGCTTGATTTTACCAAAGTAGTGGTCGTCAAGCTCCTGGCCTTTTGCTGCACGGCAACCGAAAAGTGTACGGTTGCAAAGCTTCAAATCGGGACGCTTGTTGTAAACCTCTTTATCTATTAAAAAGTATTCCTGCTCGGCACCAACGGTTGTTGTAACTCTTGTAACCTGAGTTTCACCAAAAAGTCTTAATACTCTTAAGGCCTGCTTGTCCACAGCCTCCATAGAGCGCAGAAGAGGTGTTTTTTTGTCAAGAGATTCACCGCCGTAGGAGCAGAAGGCGGTAGGGATACACAAGGTATCATCCTTAATAAATGCAAATGAAGTAGGGTCCCACGCTGTGTAGCCTCTTGCCTCAAAGGTGGAGCGGAGTCCGCCGTTAGGGAGCGAGGAAGCATCAGGCTCACCGCGTACTAAGGTTTTACCTGAAAACTCAAGCATTACCTTGCCGCCTGAAACAGGGGTGATAAAGCTGTCGTGCTTTTCTGCGGTAACGTCTGTCATAGGCTGGAACCAGTGTGTAAAATGTGTAGCACCCTTTTCTATTGCCCAATCCTTCATAGCGTTAGCTATAACGTTGGCCGTGTCAATATCAAGAGTTTTACCGTCTTTAATTGTCTTAATAAGTGAACGATAAGTATCTTTCGGCAAGCGGTTTTGCATAACTGTTTCATTAAAAACCTGACAGCCGAATATTTCTTGAATATTTGTCATTTCACACACTCCGTTTTTAAAATTTATATACAATAAAATATATCATTTTTTGTGAATTATGTCAATCACCAATTATCAATATGGCTACGTTTTATTGCACCGATAATTTTTTGCGGCACGTCCTCGTATTTTTCATTTAAAGCCTTTATTAGATTTTTCACATCTTCACGCCTTGTGTTTTCGTCAGCAGGGCATTTGCTTTTAACTACGGGCAAATTAAGCCTTTTTATTGCAAGCTCAACGTCCCTTTCGGTTAAGTGTATAAGCGGGCGTATCATAGTAATATCTTTTCTTGAAAGATACGTAACGGGCTGAAAGCAGCCGATTCTTGCTTCGCTTAAAAGATTCATTAAAAACGTTTCTGCCGCATCATCAAGGTGGTGACCCAAGGCAATTTTATTGCAACCAAATTCCTTTGCGGTGTCGTGCAGGATTCCGCGGCGCATTCTCGCACACAGGCTGCAGGGATTGCTTTCTTTTCTTACGTTGAAAATTATGTCGTAAATCTCAGTTCTTTTTATTTCGTACTGAATGTTATATTCGTTACATATTTTTTGAATTTCAGAAAAATCACCATCTGTATTGTTAAAGCGCATATCAATGGTAATGGCAACAATATCAAAGCTTTTGGGGTAGAATTTTTTTAGGTCGCAAAGTGCCTTTAAAAGCAAAACTGAGTCCTTGCCGCCGGAAACTCCAACAGCAATTCTGTCGCCCTCTTCAATCATATTGTAGGTGTCTGCGGCGTTTCTTACACAGCCAAGGATTCTTTGCACTTTTTTCACCACGCTTAAATTTTTATACCTTAATATATTAGGATTTATGGGGGCGTTTGTCAAGAGATAGTTGGATATTAACTACTAAGACTCACACAGTAAAAAAATTTTTTAATTTACTATTGACTAATGAACAGTAGTGTGTTATTCTGTAGATGCGAGGTACTGATTATTGCACAGTACCCTGCAAAATAAAAAGGAGTTGATTTTATGAAAAAGAAATTTATGGCGGGATTGGTACACAGGCTTCTGATGTTTGCTTCATTCGAAGAAATGGAAAGTGTGTTGGAGGATTACTCCGGTTTTATGAGTGAGAGCGAAAGTAAGGAATCACCGAAGGAGATTATTGATTCTTTAGGAGTTAATAAAATCAAAGGCTGCATTTCAGTGGCATCGTATATAATCTTTTTGGTAGCATCCTTCTTTATTTTTGATTCTATAAGATGCCGTTATGGAATGCCGATTATTTTTGGTGGAATTTTATTATTATTTAGTTTGGCATTTTTGGTGGGAACATATTTGTTGTGGGGTAAAAAAGCAAGTCTTGTTTCAAAATATTGTGATTTAAAACGAGCAGATAGCTTTGGTGCAGCAATTTTATCTTTAATTCCCACTGTTTTAATTATTGCATTTCCGTTCTTTGTAATTTTTTCACTTTATGGAGGCATCCCGTATTCAACACAGATGCTTGCTGCAAATATAATTGACGTTTCGTTCTTAGTAATGCTGATTTGCGGCATAGCGGACGTTGTTCTTTTTTTCGATAAGGGCTCAAAATATTTTTTGCCCCTAATAATAAATTATATTGCTTATGCCTGCTTTATAGAAATAGAGCATATTTTATGCTCGGTGGCGTTAGTTGAATGGAAATTTGCGTTGTCAGTTTCCTTGGTTTTGACAGGATTTATTGTATTCCTTATAGCAACACTTATTTTAAATAAGAAGCTTGGAGGAATAAGAAAATGAATGCGCAGATAAAAAAAGGTATACTTGAAACGTGTATTTTGTGGATAGTAAAGACAGAAAAATCTCTTTACGGCTATGACCTTATTAAGAAAATGATTGAGTTTTTTCCCGAGGTAAACGAAAGTACGTTTTATGCGATTTTAAGAAGACTGGAGCAAAGAGATACGATAAATTCAATTGTTGAAAAAAGTACAGAGGGACCACCGAGAAAGTATTTTTCAATTACTGCTTCAGGTGAAGAGGAGTTGAAAGAGCTTATTGATGAGTGGAATGAGCTGAAAAGTATAATGAGCCGCTTAGGTGTCGAATAAAAAATATACCCGAAGAACTTTACTTCTTCGGGTGTTTTTTTATTCTCCAAACGGATTAAACGGACTGTTTGGTGTTTGTTGACTTGATTGAGTAGGCTCTTCGTTATAAACGGTATTGCCCTTATCCTCAACTAAGGTTACCTCTGCATCAAAGGTTGTAGCAATGCTACCCTCACTGTTAAGACGAACTATGGTAAGCGTTAATTTGTCGCCAACCTTTGCTTTTTCAATTATCTCTAAAAGAATTTGGGTGTCGTCAAGCTTTTTACCGTTTACGGCTGTTACAATATCACCAACCTTAATGTTTGTTTCATTAACGCTGCTGTTTGTCGCAATGCTTGCAATAACTATTGAGCCGTAAGGAAGGCTGTTTTTCCATGCAAGTGCAGAATAGGTTGAATCTGCTGAAACAGCGTAATATCTAATGCCGAGCATAGGTCTGTTTGTAACGTAGCCGTATTTTATAATTGAGTTATAAATTTCGAGAACCTTTTCTGCAGGTACGGCAAAGCCCATACCCTCGTAATCTGTAGCAGAAATTTTTGAGGAGTTAACACCTACAACCTGACCGAATTCATTAACAAGAGCACCGCCGGAGTTGCCGGGGTTAATTGCTGCTGTGTGCTGAATGCACGGTAAGTCGTAGTAGCCGTTTTCAGAGGTTGCAATTGGTCTGTCAAGCGCAGAAACCATTCCGTTTGTTAACGAGCCGAAGAATTCTGTTCCGCCCGGGTTACCAATAGCATAAACGGTTGCACCAACCTTAAGTGAATCAGATTCCCCGAAGGTCGCAGCCTTAAAGCCTGTTTTCTTTACTCTTATAACAGCTATATCTGTTTTGGCGTCAATACCGACAATATCTGCAGAATATTCCTTTTGGTCATAAAATTGAACCTGAACGTTTACACCTGAGCCGGAAATAACGTGTGCGCAGGTAATAATGTAGGTGTAGCCTGATTTTTCACCGACAATAATGCCTGAGCCTTCGCCGGCTTGTTGGTTTTGAACGTATACAATAATGCCTACGTTGGTTTCTTTTATTGAGTCATAAATTTGTGTAGCAGTCATAGCACCTGAGCCGGAATATTCCTTTTCCTCATAAGGTGATTTTTCCACGCTTGGTACGGCACCGTCGATTTTTTCTGTTTGTGCGCCTGAGCCGTCGTTTAGAATAGGGCTGCCGTCGGAAACTGAAATGCCTATTGAAATAGAAGCAACGGCAACACAAAGAGCAATAAGGATAATGAAAATTCTTTTACCCTTTTTAGATTGCTTTTTCTTAACCGGGTTTTCAAACACAGGAGCATTATAAGTAGCTGTAGGCTGCTGTGTAGCAGGTGCAGTGCCGTATTGTGGGAACGGGCTTGTGCTGTATTGCGGGCTCTGGTTGAACTGCATATTTTGGTTGAATTGCGGGTTTTGGTTTGTATTGTACCCGTAAAAAGAATTTGGGTACGGGTAGTATGGATTGGAACTGTTTTGCGGATAATAATTGTTTGTTGGTTGAGTAAACTGTGACTGGAACGAAGGCGCGTTCCGGCTTGGTGAGGTGCCGTTTGCCGAAGAAGCTTGTGAGCCGTTGTTCTGTGGCTCCTGTGCAGGTGCTTTTTCAGCAGCTTCAGCGTTTTCAGAAGCCGTGCTTTCCTGTTCGTTTTTTTCTAAAAATTCGTCCATTTGGAAGCCTCCATATATTTATTGATTTGGTAGCTTAACCGTGAATTCCGTGAATTCCTCCGGTACACTTTTTACGGTGATTTTACCACCATGTAATTCAACGATTTTTTTAACAAGGTGAAGACCGAGTCCCGTGCTTTTCACGTCGGCACTTCTTGATTCATCTACCTTGTAGAATCGGTCAAATACGTTTTTTACGTGGGCAGGGGGAATTCCCTTGCCTGTGTTTGTAATAGTGAAATAAGAATATCTGTTTTCTGTTCTTGCAGTTACGGAGATTTTTCCGTTTTCGTTTGTAAACTTAACTGCATTGTCAATAAGGTTGTAGGTTACCTGGTCAAGCATAGACTGGTCGCCTAACACTAAAAGTCTTTCTAATTCCTCAAGGCCCTCTATAGAAATATTTTTATCGGTAATAAGCTGCTCAAACGTCAAAAAGGTGCCTAAAAGCTTTTGTGATATGTCAAAGCGTTCCAGCTTAAGCTCCAGATGTCCGGTTTCAATTCTCGAAATATTGAGCATTGCATTAACCATTTTAGAAAGTCTTTTTACCTCGGAGGAAACAATTTCTAAATAGTAATTCTGTTTTTCCGGCGGTATTGTGCCGTCTAAAATACCGTTAATAAAGCCGCCTATGGTTGTCATAGGTGTTTTGAATTCGTGAGAAACACTTGAAATAAAGCTTCTTCTTGATTTTTCAAGAGTTTCAAGTGATTCCGCCATGGAGTTGAATTCTATTATAAACTCAGTGAGCTCGTTTTGGTCGGCAGGTACGGTAACCTTGTAAGAAAAATCACCGATAGAGTAGCTTCTTGCGGCATCTGCCAGCTCTCTTATAGGCTTTGTCATTTTATCTGCAAGGAAGAAAAGTGCTAAGGTGAGAATTACCAAAGCAAAAACAGCTGCAAGTAAAAATGAGGTTAAAAGCTTAATAAAGTATTCTGTAATTTCACCCGAAATAGGTTTTACGCAAACGGAGAAGCCCATAATTTGCTGGTCTATTTTTATTGGGGATATTGCCACGGCGTGCGTGTCATTGAAAACAGAGCCGAGAGTTGTATAGTCTGCATAGCCAATTACCTCTGCCTTGTTTATGAAGGCTTTTGGAATGTGTATTGCTTTATGCTCCTCACAAATGGCGTTCCGCACGGTTTCATAGGGCTTTTTTAAAGCATCGTCACACGCAATAATGTCACCCTTGTCGTTGCACATAAACACCATGGTGTTGCTTGCATCTGCAGTAATTTGAAGATTATTGTAAAAAAGCAGCGCAACAGCCTCCGGGTTTTGCAGTGATAAATCCGAGCAGAGAATCTCCTCTGTGTAGTTTGATATTGCAATGGAGTTTTTACTTAAATCTGAAAGTGTTTCCTGCTTGGAGTAGTTTAAAACAAAAGCCATAAGCGTTAAGCCGGTTATTATAAAGCCTATAACGATTGTTAAGGATAAAATAAGAAAGTATTTAAGAAAAAAAGCTCCGCGTTTTTGGTGATGAAATTTAGCTTTTAATTTTTCCATAAATTACGCTTTTGTGTCAAACTTGTAACCGACACCCCAAATAGTTCTTAATTCCCATTGGTCTGAAACACCCTCAAGCTTTTCTCTGAGGCGCTTAACGTGAACGTCTACCGTTCTTGAGTTGCCGTAGTATTCAAAGCCCCACACCTCATCTAAAAGCTGGTCACGCGTGTAAACTCTGTTTGGATTGCTTGCAAGGTGGTAAATGAGCTCTAACTCCTTCGGAGGAGCATCTACGTATTCACCGTTGATTTTTAATTCGTAGTTTGTAAGGTTAATTGAAAGCTTGTCGTAGGTAACAATTTTATTTGTTTCCTGCTGAGAGGTCTGTGCAGGGGCGCTGCGCCTTAAAACAGCTTTTATTCTTGCAATAACCTCTTTAGGTTCAAACGGTTTTACTATATAGTCGTCTGCACCCAATTCAAGACCTAACACCTTGTCGAAAATCTCACCCTTTGCAGTAAGCATAATAATAGGTGTAGCAGAGGTTTTTCGTATTTCGCGGCAGATTTGCCAGCCGTCGAGTCCGGGCAGCATAATGTCAAGCAGAACAAGGTCAGGGCTTGCTGTGTTAAAGGCGTCAATTGCCTCTGAGCCATTGTTTACAACTGACGTTACAAAGCCTTCCTTTTCAAGATATAATCTTAAAAGCTCGCAAATATTAACGTCATCATCAACAATAAGAATTTTTTCTGTTGCCATAAAAACACCCCTTTGTGCGTTTTTGAATAAAAACGCTATATTTTAGTATAAGTATTCTGATTAGAATTATTTTTTCTTTTTATCTTTTTTCTTTTTGGTAGTTCTTTTTGCAGATTTTGTTCTTCTTCTCTTAACAGTTAATCTGTAATAAATAAAGAAGCCTACTACCGCAACTAAAACAAGGAAAGCTGAAAAATAAATAACTATTGTTTTAATTTCCTCGTTGCTTAAGGCATTAGTCTGAGCAGCTGTCGGCTCAGTTGTGAAGGAATCTATTTTGCCTATGGTTATAACGCCGTTTGCATTTAAAATGTAGCCGTAGCCTTCGGGCAGGGTTTCCTTAACGGAATCGCTAATAACATTACCCTGGCTGTCTACAAGCTGACCAAACTCATTTACGTGCAAAAGCTGTGGGTTGGGGTTAGGTTGTACAACACCTGCATTAAGTGAAGGGTCAAGGTAATCGTAGCTTGGGGTAACAGTATTATTTAAATTCGGAACAATATTTGTACCAACGTTAGAAATAACGCCTGTTACGTTGTCATCCTGCGGTTCACCGATTCCTTGAAAAACGTTGATTTTGTAAGTGGTTGTTTTCTTTGATTCGCCTAAATAGGTAACGACTATTTTAAGCACCTGCTTTTCATCTGTAGTGAGAGGGACCTTCGCGTAAGTTGAAAGTGAAGCGGGTTTGTCGTTAATCGTTATGCTTAACAAACGGTTATCAATAGGTGTGGGGTTAATGTAAATTAAGTCTCTTAAGTAGTCTAAGTACAAATTGTACTCGTATATATCGGAGTAGAATTCTTTTTCTAAATCAAAACGGTTTGTCTTTTTGAGAACAATGTCAAATGCCTGCTCGTAGGTGTATTTTGAAGAGGAAATAGCAATCTTTTTATCCTCATAAGCCATTCTTTGAATTATGTAGTAAGGAATGGTTTTTGACCTGTTTGCTCTGAAAAGAGAGTCGGGGTCAAGTGTTACGTTGTACTGTGTGCCGAGCATTGCAGCCATATATTTAATCTGAATTTCCTCTGTTGAAGCGGAGGAGGCATCTACGGAGATGCCTGCGTTAGAAATTGTCATAATTGCAAGACGTCTGAAAACTTCGCTTCTTGAAATTGTGACAATCTCACGCGAGGAAACGTAGCCGTTTGTGTAAAGCGCAAAAAGGCAGGTGTAGTAAACGTAATCCTCAAGACTTACAATGGTAGTTATGTTGAAGTGCTTGTCTAAAAATGCAATGAGTGAACGGTCATCGCCGTCAAGCGCTACAAGGTACATCATAAGCGCAGCCTCTAAGGTTGTTCCCGGCGGAATGTCGAGCCTTTTACCTGAAAAAACATAGTAAAAGTCGTTTTTCCATAAAGCATAAAGTGCGCTTATCATAAAAATTGAGTCAGGGTCTTTTTCCTGCTCAGGTGTAATAATAATGCCTTGCTCGCGCAGCCAGTCAGCCTTTGATTTGTCTGTGGCATCAGGGTCGCCTAATATTGACAAAGCACCTATTTGCTGGAAAACGTAAATGTAAGCAGCTTTCTGTGATTCTTCATCGAGAGTGTACACCTCGGCATACTCGTTAACCTCCTCTGCAAAGCAAGGGGCATCGGTAATATAAGGGTAATCTGTTACGGGGTACAGAGCCTTTTCTGTAATGATGCCGTCAACAGAAAGCATGTTTTCTTTTACAATGAGCTCTCGCAGCCACGACGGGTCGTTTTCTTCGTAAGCATATTGCGTAGAAACACCTAAATTGGTGTTAATTTGTTTTGCGAATTTTTTAGCCGAAGCAGAGACTGTAAAAACAGAAAAGCCGCAAATTATGGCCAAAACCGCCGCTGTTACGCGGTGTGTTAATTTCATTATTATCCTCATTTCTAAAATGTTATGAACGATATTAGATTATACCAAATAATTGCAATATAGTCAATGAAACAGAAATTATTTAACAAAAAGTTAAAATTAAAGCGAAAAGGCAAAAACTGTTTTTGAGGAATAAACCTCGTCCTTGTCGTAAACACATTTGCACCAGTCCTGGTGGTTGGGTGAATCGGGAAATACCTGTGTTTCCAAGCAGAAGGAGCATCTTTTGGTGAGTGGCTTTTCTTCCTTGCCTATAACGGTGCCGTCAAGGAAGTTGCCGGTGTAGAACTGCACACCGGGGAGGGTTGTTTTAACCTCCATTGTAATTCCTGATTTGTCGCCCGTTGCAACAGCGCAGGTCTTTAAGCTGCCGTCAAAGGAATTTATTATAAAGTTGTGGTCGTAGCCGTTGCCGTTTTTAATTTGAATATAATCTGTGCAAGCAATGTCCTTGCCGATTTTTTTAGGGATTCTGAAATCGAACGGAGTGTTTTCTACCGCCTCTGCCATTTTTAACGGAATGCTTGTTTCATCAATAGGTGTAAAGAAATCAGCGTTTATTTGCAATTTGTGGTCGAGAATATCACCTTCATCAAAGCCGTTGAGATTAAAATAAGCGTGGTTTGTGAGGTTAATTACCGTTTTCTTGTCCGAAACAGCGTTGTAGGTGAGTACTAGTTCGTTGCTGTCTGTAAGTTCATAGGTAACGCTTGCCTTTACGTTGCCCGGGAAGCCGTCTGTGCCATCCTTACTGAAATGTGTAAAGGTTAACACCTTGTCGGAAGTCTCTTCGCCCTTCCATACAGCAGAGGAGTATTCACCGCCGCCGTGAAGGCAGGTAATACCGTTATCGTTTTTAGTAAGGTTGTATTCCACGGAATCAATTGTGAATTTTCCGCCCTTGATTCTGTTTGCATATTGACCTACAACAACGCCCTGGTAATCGCTTCTTTCAACATGACCCTCAAGGGTATCGTGACCGGATAAAACGTCAACAAATTCACCGTTTTTTTCTTTAACAAAAAGCTTTTCGAGTGTTGCACCTTTTTCTATGATTTCAGCCCTCATGCCGTTTTTATTTTCAAGTGTGAACTTAAAAACCTCCACACCGTTTAAGTTGCCGTATAAAGATTTTGTAATTGCCATAGCTGCCTCCAAAAATTAAAATATATAATAATTTTACAATATAGTGCCGCGCGTTGTCAAGAAAGATTGATTATTTTTGAATATTATAGTATAATAGAGAAATCAAAAGAAAGGACGTGGAAATATGAGCGGTTTTATTCTTGGACTTACTACCGTTTCGAGGTATGCTCTTTTGCTTATTGCTCTGTACATAGTTGTAAGAGCATTACTTGCCATGTTCTTTAAAAAGACAACAAATCCTATAAGGGGCAGACTTGTAAACGATATTACGGGTGAGGTTATAACCTTAAGGGACAACGAAGCATCAATAGGCAGAAATAAGGCTTGCGACGTTGTACTGAGCTTTGATACCATTTCGCGCTTGCACGCCGTAATTGCCTTCAGAAACAAGGGGTTTGTCATATTTGATACACACTCAAAATCGGGCGTTACCGTAAATGGTGAAAAAATCAAAAGCAAGGCCCAGCTTTATGACGGCGACAGAATAGGCTTCGGCGGTCTTGAGTATACACTCTCAGTTAATAAGTTCAAGTATATAAAGGACAAAAGCAACGTACTCGGAAGGCCGAATTATTTTATAATGCTTATTCTCGTTTCTGTTTTTAACCTTGTAGCAATGCTTCTTACGTCGTTTTCTACAGGTGAATTCAACGCTTTAGTTGCAGCTGCATTCCTTGGTATGATTGCTTTAACGTGGGGGTATTTTTTCTTTGCCTCCTTCGTTATGCGCATTACAAATTTTGAGCTTGAAACACTTGCGTTTTTATTTGCTTCAATTGGTCTTTCTATTGTTGCAAGCATTTACCCCGACGGTGCCTTAAAGCAGTTTTTTGCAATTGCTTTGGGTGTAGCGGGCTTTTGTGCCTTGCTTACTCTTTTGCGCTTTCTTGACGCTATAAAAATTTTCAGGTATATAGTCGGTGTCGGAGCAATAGGTCTGCTTGCTGCAACCCTTGTGCTGGCAGAGCCTACAAACGGTGCCTTAAGCTGGGTGAATATCGGTGGGATTTCCCTGCAGCCGTCAGAGTTAGTAAAGGTTGCGTTCATTTTTGTCGGTGCCGTTACACTTGAAAGACTGCAGTCTGTAAGACACCTGACTCTCTACGTTATTTTTGCGGCGGTTTGCATCGTAGAGCTTTTTCTTATGTACGATTTCGGTGCGGCACTTATATTCTTTTTTACGTTTATAGTGATAGCATTTATGCGCTCGGGTGACGTAAGAACAATTATGCTTATTTGCATTGCCGCAGCGTTAGGCGCAGTGCTTATAATTCTCTTTAAGCCTTACGTTGCCGCAAGATTTTCAGGGTATTTGCATATTTGGGAAAATATGGATACTACAGGCTACCAGCAAACAAGAACGCTTATTTATTCTGCGAGTGGCGGTCTTTTCGGATTGGGTCTTGGTAACGGTAAGCTGAGAAACGTTTTTGCCGCGGCAGAGGACCTTGTTTTTGGTGTGGTATGTGAGGAATTCGGAATTATTATGGGCTTTTTAATTCCGCTGACCTTTGCATTTATAACGGTAGCAACCATAATAAATGCTCAAAAAACAAAATCTACGTTTTATGCAATAAGCGGTGTTGCGGCTACTGCAATGCTTTTGTTCCAGTCTATGCTTAACATTTTCGGTGTAACGGATTTACTCCCTCTTACGGGTGTAACCTTGCCGTTTATAAGCAAGGGCGGCTCAAGTGTTATTTGCTGCTTCTGCCTGCTGGCATTTATAAAATCTGTTGACGTCAGAGCATTTTCTAATTTTAAGCCGGATTTGCAAAGGAGGGTGACAGATGAAATCGACGGTTAAACGCAGCTTTGTTGTGCTTTTGCTTGTTTTGGTGTTCACTCTCGGACTTGTATATCTTGCAATGAATTTAGGTCTTAATGCCGAAAAATGGGCAACTCTTCGTGCAAATACTCACCTTGTGAGCGACGGCAGCTTTATAGGTGCAGGTAACGTTCTTGACAGAACGGGAGTAGTGCTTGCAGAAACAAAAAACGGTGAACGAGTTTACAATAATTCCGAAAGAGTCAGACGCTCAACGCTTCACATAGTAGGTGACAGTGAGGGCTATATTGCCTCCGGTGTGCAAACCGCGTATAAGCGTGAGCTCATAGGCTACAACCTTGTAACGGGAATTTATTCATTGAAAAAGTACGAGCGTGGCAATGATGTTACGCTGACTATTGATGCTATGGTTTCGGCAACAGCGCTTGAGGCTTTGGGCTCAAAAAAAGGTACTGTTGCTGTTTTCAATTATGAAACGGGTGAAATCATTTGCTCGGTTTCAAGCCCTAATTTTGATATACGCTACAAGCCCTCTGCAGAGGAAATAGAAGAAAATAAAAACGGAAAATATGAGGGGCTTTATCTTAACAGACTTATAGACGGTCTGTATACACCGGGCTCCGTATTTAAAATTATTACAGCGGCAAGCGCTCTTGAAAATATTCCTGATATTAAGTCGTGGGAATATGAATGCGAGGGCGAAACATTTATTAACGGTGTCAGAGTAAGCTGTCCTCACAAGCACGGTGTGCTTAATCTGGAGAAAGCCTTTGCGGAATCCTGCAACTGTGCATTTGCCGAGCTTTCAAAAAGGCTTTCACCTGCGCAAATTACACAAACGGCAAAAAGCTTTGGCTTCGGCAGGGAGTTTGCGTTTGGTAATACCACTACGCAGGCGAGTATACTTAACCTTAATGAGGCAAGTGCTTCAGACGTAGCATGGGCATCCGTCGGTCAGTACACAACGCTTGTTAACCCGTACCACGCGCTCACAATAGCGGGTGCTGTTGCAAACGACGGTCTTGTTAAATTACCGTACGTTGTTAAAAGTATATCGTCACCCTCGGGCAGAGTTATTCAGGAAACAAAGGCAGAGGAGGTTACTTATACCACTCCGGAAATATCTGCTGAATTAAAAAGGCTGATGCGCAGTGCTGTTGAAAACAACTACGGTGACTGGAATTTTTCAGGTGTTACCATGTGCGGGAAAACCGGCACGGCAGAGGTTTCCGAAAGCGAAAAGCCTCATTCCTGGTTTTTAGGCTTTTCTCAGGATAAGACCTGTCCTTTGGCTATTGTGGTTGTGGTCGAAAACGGCGGTTGGGGCTCTGCCACGGCTATACCCGTAGCGGCTGATGTTATGAAAGCAGCAAGCAAAATTGTTGACTAATTGTAAATTTATTTTTTCTTCTCTTTTTTCATTGACTAAAATTGTTATTTATTGTAGAATACTGAGATGTATTTGGTTCATTAAAAATATTTTGAAAGGCTGAATTAAATGAGTTTTATTGAGTTTGAGTCTGTTTACAAAACCTATAAAATGGGTGAGGTTACAATAAATGCCGCAGACGGTGTTACCTTTAATATTGAGCAAGGTGAATTTTGCATTATTTTAGGTGCTTCCGGTGCCGGTAAAACAACAATTCTTAACATCCTTGGCGGTATGGATGATTGTGATGACGGTAAGGTGCGTGTCGGCGGTGAGTTAATTAACGAATACGACAGCAAAAGTCTTATTGAATACAGACGCTTTGACGTAGGCTTTGTGTTCCAGTTCTACAACCTTGTGCCAAACCTTACGGCGCTTGAAAATGTTGAGCTTGCAACACAAATCGGCGACAAGGCATTAAACCCTGTAAAGGTGCTTGAAAGAGTAGGTCTTGGCGAAAGACTTGACAACTTCCCTGCACAGCTTTCAGGTGGTGAGCAGCAACGTGTTTCTATTGCGAGAGCGCTTGCCAAGAATCCTAAAATTCTTCTTTGTGACGAGCCTACGGGTGCGCTTGACTATAACACAGGTAAGCAAATTTTAAAGCTTTTACAGGATACAAGCAGAGAGTCAGGTATGACCATTGTTGTTATTACCCATAACTCAGCACTTGCGCCTATGGCAGACAGAATTATAACAGTAAAAAGCGGACGAGTAGTTAAAAATGAGGTTAACGAAAATCCGGTTTCAGTTCAGGATATAGATTGGTAAGTTTGTTTTAGTTCAGAAAGGATTTATGCAAGATGACAAGAGCGTATGCTATTGATACGGTCCGTTCCATAAAAAAGACAATAAGCCGATTTATTTCTATTGTTGTTATTGTGGCATTGGGCAGCGGTCTCTTTGTGGGACTCAACTCCGTATCTACTGATATGACAGAGTCTGCGAATGATTATTATAAAGAGCATAATCTTATGGATTTAAGGCTGCAATCATTCATAGGACTTTACGAGGAGGACCTTGACAAGGTTCGACTTATAGAGGGTATAAAGTCAGTTCAGGGTGTAAAGTTTGTTGACGGCTTTGTGCAAACCCCAACGGCTGATAATGAGGATTACGAGGGTATAGTTGATATTGACGGCTCAGAGCTTACCGTTCGTGTGTACGGCTTGGACGTTAACCGTGCGAATGCATTTTCAAACGGCGGCGAAGATGATGAAGCCTACATAAACAGATTAAAGCTGGTAGAGGGTCGTTTCCCTCAGAATGCAAACGAATGTGTTGTTACCTCGAGTGCACTTACAACTCCGGACCAGTTTAAAATCGGTAACAAAATTAAGGTTGTGGGTGACGATGAGGAAATTACCTACTACTTAAAAGGAAATGAATTCGAAATAGTTGGTGTTGTTCTTACGCCTTATTGGGTTTCCTATGAGCGTGGTGCAACTACCGCAGGTAGCGGTAAGTTAGGCGATTTTATTTACGTTTCAAACGACGCCTTTCAGCCTCGCATCAATTACTACAGCGAAGCGTACGTTACGCTCACGGGCACAGAAGATTTAATAGCTTATACTGACGAATACAATGAATTTGTGGCAGAAATGCAAAATACAATTCTTTTGACCTCTGAGGCTATTGTAGGTGAAAGAGCGGCACTCTTAGTTAACGGACTCCCACAGAGGCTTTTAAGCGCAAAAAGCCAGATTGCTCAGGCAGAGGCAAGCATTGAGCTTCAGCTTAAGGGTGCAAGAGAAAATATTGCAAAGCTGAAGGAACTTGAAAAATCAGGTGAAGTAGAGCTCAGAAAAGCGCAGGCAGAGCTTGAAAAGAAATATGCAGAAGCACAGGCACAGTTGAATTCAGGCAGTGATCAGTATATGGCTGCCGTTAATGAATATAATGCAAAAATAAAAGTTGTTGCCGACAAACGTGCAGAGCATACCGCGAAAACTACAGAGTACAACAATAACAAGGCTGTAGCGGATACAGCAAAGGATAAGCTGGATACAGCAAACAGCGAGCTTTTAAGCGCAAAGCTTAAAATTGAAACTACCGAGGCTTTAATAGGAAGCACACAATCTACTCTTGATACAATCAAGAATAATCAGAACGTTTCTCAGGAGGACCTCGATTTAGACAAGATGGCAGAGCGTCTTGAGCAAACAAATCCGGAGCTTGCAAAGATTCTTTTCTCTGCTTCAAACCTTACGGCTCAAGGTATGGCTGCGGACGTTGTTGTGGAAACAGAGGCATTGCTTGAGCAATATAACTCAGAGCTTGTTGTAGCGCAGTCAACATACGAGAAAAGCAAAAAGGAATACGACGAAAAATACGCTGAGTGGTATGATGCTGATCAACGCTTGAAGGCGGCAAAAACACAGCTCGATAATGCAGATGCACAGCTTGAATTAGCTGAAAAGCAATTAGCACAATTCAAGGACCAGATTCAGTCAAGCGGCTTTGACCTTCAGTTCGGCTCCTTAAAGGCGCAAACAGAATACAACAATGCACAAACCCAATTAACCTACCAGACAATGCTGCTTCAGAATATTCAAGAGAATCTTAAAAATGCTGAAAAGCAGCTCGAAAAGGCAGAAGAAGAAGCGTACGCACAGCTTGGTATAGTTAAAACGGAATACAAAAAGGGTATTGCATTACTTGAAACAGTAAATAACGGTGCTACGTGGTCGGTTTACGACCGTGACGATTCACCGGGTTATACAGGCTACGGTGAAGCAGCGGAAAATATGCAAAGGCTTTCATATATTTTCCCGACCTTCTTCTTTATAGTTTCTACCCTTGTTTGCCTTACTACAATGTCAAGATTAGTTGAAGAGCAACGCACTCAGTTAGGTACTATGAAGGCTTTAGGCTACGAGGACAAAACTATTATGAGCAAATATCTTGTTTATGCTGCTTCTGCAAGTACGGTTGGTAGCATAATCGGTATTGCTGCAGGCTTCTCGGGCTTGCCTTATGCAATTTTCACCGCATGGGGTATTATGTACGAAATTCCGGAGCTTAAAATACAGCTTCTTCCGGGTTACATTATTTTAGGCGCAATAATTTCAATAGGTCTTACAACTCTTGCGGCTTATATTTCTTGCCGTAAGGAGCTTAAGACCCAGGCATCTATTCTTATGCGGCCAAAGCCGCCAAAGGATGGTAAGCGTGTTTACCTTGAACGCTTTACAGGCTTGTGGGCAAAGCTTAGCTTTACCTCAAAGGTTACGGTAAGAAACCTTTTCAGAAACAAAAAGCGTTTTTCTGTTACAATTATAGGTATTGCAGGCTGTACAGCGCTTATGCTTGCTGCTTTCGGTCTTCAGAATGCTATTGGCACCGTTATTACAAATCAATACGGCGAAAACGGTGTTGCACAATACGATTTACAGGTTGTTCTTAAGGATACTAACGAGGCATACACACCTAGCAGTGAGGTTGTAAAAAGCATTACAGAGCTTCAGGGTATTGAAAACTCGTTGCTTGGTTACTTAAAGGTGTGTGAGGGTTACTCTGACAGAAGCGACAAGGTAATGGAGGTAGACGTACTTGTTCCGCAGGCACCGGGAATGCTTAAAGAATTCATAAATATGAAGGATGGCAACAAAGACGTTCCGTTTACGGATGACGGTGCTGTTATAACAAGTAAGTTTGCTGATAAAACAAAAACAAAAATTGGTGATACAATTAAGCTTTCCTGGACAGAGGGCTCTAAAAAGGTAGAGTATGAGGTTGTTGTTACAGGCATATCAGATAACTACACCTTCCACTACGTTTACGTAACACCGGGCACGTACTACAGAATGACAAATACGGTTCCCGATTACAACTACCTTTTCTGCTCGATTACAGATGGCATGACTGTTGACCAAAAGGCTGCACTTGAGTCACAAATAGGTGATGTTACGGGTGTAAACGGTACAGTTTATACAACGGTTGTTATAGATAACTTCAATAACATTATTGACGTTCTTACAATAGTTACTCTGATTCTTATTTTTGCAGCAGTAACACTTGCATTCGTTGTTCTGTATAACCTTAATAACATAAACATAAACGAAAGAATTAAGGAGCTTGCTACCCTTAAGGTTTTAGGCTTCTATGATGACGAGGTTTCTGCATATATTTACAGAGAAAACGTTATTCTTACCTTCTTTGGTATAATAGCAGGTCTTTTTGCAGGCATATTCCTTAATCTTGCCGTTGTTGGTGTTATAGATATTGATACGGTTACCTTCAGTACAGACCTTAAATGGTGGAGCTTTGTGGCTGCAGCCCTTTGCACTGTAGTGTTTGCAATTATTGTAAATCTTATGATGCACAGAAAGCTCAAAAAAATCAGCATGGTTGAATCGCTCAAATCAGTTGAGTAAAATAAAACGACCGATACCCCAAAAGGTATCGGTCATTTTATTTTTGTTTTTTATTCAGAATCTCTTGAGTAGGTGGCAAATTTTGATTTTGCGAAAAGTGAGCCGCTGATGTACATATCCGCAATAAATTCTGCCATAGTAGTGGGAGGAATAATCATACCGTCATCCATCCAGTCAACAACGGTGCCGGTAAGTGCGTTAAGTGCAAAGTTAAGAATGAATCTTCGTGGGTCATCCTGCGAAAAGGATTCCTTTGCTACAGGTACGTTTTTAGCAAGAAGCTTTGCGATTCTTTTTAAAACCTTGTTGTTATTATATTCTCTTGTAATAACAAATCTTGCAATTGCCGGGTTTTTTTTGCAAAAAATAAGTATATTTTCTATGTATTTTGCAAACGCTTCAGGTGAATTCACAGAATCCTCCGTGCCCTGCAGAACCTCTTCAAACATTTCGTAAGCTTCGTTTTGAATCTGGTCAAGCATATCAAAAATATCTGTATAGTAAAAATAGAAGGTTGCTCGGTTAATGTCTGCAACTTCTGTTAATTCTGTAACGGTAATTTCATTTATTGACTTTTTCTGTAAAAGAGAAAAGAGCGAGTCTCTTAAGAGCTTTTTAGTTCTTTTTACACGTCTGTCATTTGCATTTATTTTAGATAAACGCTCATCATTGTTAGACATATTACACCTCCACATATAGTTTTTAATCATTTTAGCATAAATTTGTTGTATATTCAAGTAAAAAACCTCAAAATGTTTAGAAACTTAAAAAATCTTAAGATTTTTTTAACAAATCAACCTGCTTTTACTGTTTAATACATATATTACCTTGTAATCTATACTTGATTTTTATAAGTAGCGTTGGTATAATATATTAGTGAAAATATTGTCTTAAAAAGACGTGTGATACTGATAGGAGTTGTTTTGATGAAATACGACGTAGCCGTTATTGGTGCAGGTGTTGTTGGCTCACTTATTACAAGAGAGCTTTCCAAATACAACCTGAAGGTTGCATTGTTAGAAAGGGCGAATGATTGTGCTATGGGTGCAACAAAAGCAAACAGTGCAATTGTTCATGCAGGCTTTGACGCAAAGCCGGGCTCATTAAAGGCAAAGCTTAACGTTCGCGGTGTTGAGCTTATGAAAACCTTCTGCAAGGAGCTTAACGTTCCGCTCAAAAACGTAGGAGCGTTTGTTGTAGCTTTTTCCGAGGAGGAAATTCCCCACCTCGAGGAGCTTCTTGAAAGAGGCAAAATAAACGGTGTTCCCGGTCTTGAAATTATTTACAGAGACGAGCTTGTAAAAAGAGAGCCTAACATTGGTGAAAAGGCTATAGCGGCATTATATGCTCCGACCTCTTCAATAGTTTGTCCTTATGAATTAACAATAGCAGGTCTTGAAAACGCTGTTTCAAACGGAGCAGAATTTTTAAGAAATTGCGAGGTGCGTGCAATTAAGCAGCTCGAAAACGGATTTGCGCTTGATACAACAATTGGCGAGCTTGAAGCAAGTGTTGTTATAAATGCTGCAGGCGTGCATTCAGGCAAGGTTGCACAAATGATTGGTGACAACTCTGTTGAAATAAAGCCACGCCGAGGCGATTATTATCTTCTTGATAAATCGCAGGGTGCATTGGCATTCAGTACAATTTTCCAATGTCCTACAAAAATGGGTAAGGGCGTTCTTGTTTCACCTACGGTAGACGGTAACTTAATTGTCGGTCCATCTGCAATTGAGCATGATGACGGTGATGACGTTGCGACAACAGCAGAGGGACTTGAGTCAGTTTACAACGCTGCAATCAAGAGTATTCCTGCGGTTTCTTTAAGAAATGCAATTACCTCCTTCAGCGGTAACCGTGCACACTGCACTAAGGATGACTTTATTATAGGCTCATCCGAAGTTAACGAGTATTTTATAAACGTTGCAGGTATTGAGTCACCGGGACTTTCTTCTGCTCCTGCAATTGCAGAGATGGTAAGCGGAATCGTTACAGACCTTATTCGTGGTGTATCAATAAATCCGAGCTTTAATCCGGAAAGACCTGCACCTGTTCGTTTCAGAGAGATGACCTCTACACAAAGAGCAAAGCTCGTTGAGAAAAACAAGGCTTACGGCAGAATAGTTTGCCGCTGCGAAACAATTACAGAGGGCGAAATTATTGATGCTATTCACGCTCCTGCAGGTGCAAGAGACGTTGACGGCGTTAAGAGAAGAACAAGAGCCGGTATGGGCAGATGTCAGGGTGGCTTCTGCGGCAGCAAGCTAGTAGAAATTTTAGCAAGAGAGCTTAATGTTCCTGTCAACACAGTAACAAAATTCGGTGGCGACTCGAATATTATGTATGAAAAAACAAAATAAGGAGGCAGGAAAATGTTAAATTATGATTTAGTTGTAGTTGGCGGTGGTCCTGCCGGTATGGCGGCAGCTCTCCAGGCAAAAGAAGAGGGCGTAGAAAAAATCGTCATATTAGAAAGAGCTGAAACACTCGGCGGTATTCTTGAGCAGTGTATTCACACAGGCTTCGGTCTTCATTATTTCGGCGAAGAGCTTTCTGGTCCCGAGTATGCAGGCAGATTCATTGCAGAGGTAGAAAAAACAGATATTGACGTTTATACCGATACAATGGTGCTTGACGTTTCAAAGAATAACGTTGTTACAGCTGTTAATAATAAAGAGGGCTTAATGCAGATTCAGGCAGTAGCAGTAGTGCTTGCTATGGGCTGCCGTGAAAGACCTCGCGGTGCGTTGTCTATTGCGGGCTCTCGTCCTGCAGGTGTTATGACTGCGGGTACAGCGCAAAAATACGTAAATATAGACGGCTATATGCCGGGTAAAAAGGTTGTTATTTTAGGCTCGGGTGATATTGGCCTTATTATGGCAAGAAGAATGACTCTTGAGGGCGCAGAGGTTAAGGTTGTTTGTGAGCTTATGCCGTATTCAGGCGGTCTTACAAGAAATATTGTTCAGTGTCTTGATGATTTCGGTATTCCGTTAAGACTCAGCTGTACGGTTATTTCTACACACGGTAAGGACAGACTTGAGGGTGTAACAATAGCAAATGTAGATGAGCACCTTAAGCCTATTCCGGGCACAGAGCAATACATTGAGTGCGACACACTTCTTTTATCTGTTGGTCTTATCCCCGAAAACGAGCTTTCAAAGGGCGTAGGTATAAGCCTTGACAACGTTACGGGCGGTCCTGTTGTTGATGAGTACAGAGAAACACTCCATAAAGGCATTTTTGCCTGCGGTAACGTGCTTCAGGTACACGACCTTGTTGACTACGTAACAGAGGAAAGTAAAATTGCAGGTAAGGGTGCAGCAAATTATATTTTCGGCAAAAAGCAGGATGGCACCTTTATCAATACAAAGGGTGTTAACGGAGTGCGCTACATTGTTCCGCAAAGAGTTAACATTAAAAACGAAGACGGCGTGAAGCTTTATTTCAGAGTAGGACAAGTTTACAAGGGTGCCAAGGTTGTTGTTGAATGTGACGGCAACGTACTTTCATCTAAGAAAAAGGTTAAATTAGCACCGGGTGAAATGGAAAACGTTTTAATTACACCTGAAATGCTTAAAAATATGAACGAAAACAGTGAAATAACTGTAAGAATAGAAGAATAAGGGGGTACTGAAAATGAAAAAAAGTTTAATTTGCGTATCCTGTCCGTTAGGCTGCCCTATTGAGGTGGAAATTGAAAACGGAGAAATTCTTTCTGTTACCGGTAACACCTGTAAGCGCGGTGATGCCTATGCAAGAGATGAGCTTACAAATCCGGTGAGAAGCCTTACAACTACAGTAAAGCTTGAAGGCGGAGTTTTGCCGGTTGTGCCGGTAAAATCTTCAAAGCCGGTTCCAAAGGATAAAATGTTTGAGTGCATGAAGCTTATAAATGCAGCATCCGTAAAGGCGCCGGTTAAAATCGGTGACGTTGTAATTAAGGATATTTTAGGCTCAGGGGCAGATATTGTTGTTACTAATAACGACAGCGGAAAATAAAAAACAAGGCGACGTGCTTCGTCGCCTTATATCTTGTTGAAAGGGTTATTTTACATATATGAAACCTTATGAAATAGCGGCAGAAATAAAGCCCTCTAAAAGGCAGCTTGAATGGCAGAAAACAGAGTTTTACGGCTTTATAAACATTGGGCTTCCTACGGTTGTTAACAGAGAGTGGACTGACGGAAATATAAAAGCAGAAAACTTTGTTCCTGAAAAATTCAATGCTGAGGAATGGGTTGCGTTTTTTAAAGAGGCGGGCTTCAAGGGTATGGTGCTTAATGTAAAGCATCACGATGGCTTCTGCCTTTGGTATTCCGCATATACAGATTATTCTGTGGAAAATGCCTTTAACTGGGAAGCGGAAAACAGAGATATGGTTCAATTGCTTTCTGAGGAGTGTGAAAGGCAGGGTCTTAAATTCGGCATTGCTATTTCACCGCTCGACAGACGCGCAGCAAGCTACGGTAAGGGCGAGGAATACAACGAATATTTCAAAAAGCTTTTACGTGAGGTGCTTACAAAATACGGCGATATTTTTTACGTGCGCTTTGACGGTGCTGCGGAGGCAAATAAAGACGGCTACACCCAGGAATACGACTGGGAGGGCTACTATGAGGTAGTAAGAGAATGTCAGCCTGATGCAGTAATTGCTCTTGTGGGTCCCGATGTGCGTTGGTACGGTAACGAGTGGGGCGTAATTCGTAAAAACGAGTGGAGCGTTGTTCCTAAGTATTACAGCATTGAAGAGGCTATTAAAAGGAGCAAGGAACCGCCGTCAAGAAAAAATAAAAAACGCGAAAAAAAGCACGATATGGATTTAGGCTCACGAAAGTCAATTAAAAAAGAAAGTGAGTTTATATGGTACCCCTGCGAGGTTAGTGTTTCAATGCGTGACAGGTGGTACTACCATAAAGAGGATGAGTATTCTGCAAAAACAAAGGATAGACTCCAAAAGCTTTATTTAGAGGCGGTTGGCGGTAACTGTGCTTTAATGTTAGGCGTGCCTCCTATGAAGGACGGTAGCTTTTCTGAAATGGATTACCAGATTTTAATGGCATTTGGTAAAAGTCAGAGACAAACCTATAATTACAAGGTTTCGGGTACGGCAGAGTTTTCGGCGAGCAGTTCTCTTTCGGAAGAGTTCAGCGTAAATAATCTTAAAAATTCAGACGAGTGTAAGACCTGGAAGCCTGCAAAGGACGACCTGCAGCCCGAAATCGTTATAACCTTTAAGGAAAAGGATATGTTCGACAGAGTGCTTATGATGGAGCACATTGAAAACGGTCAGCACGTTGAAGAGTACGAGCTTTACGTTGATAACGGTGACGGTAAATTCAAAAGAATTGAAAAGGGCGGCGTAATCGGCTACAAGCGTATTCATAAAATAGCACCAATTGAGGTTAAGAGGGTTAAAATTAAAATAACCTCTTACAGGGGCGAGCTTGAAATGCAGGAAATAACTCTTTATTAAATCGGCTTTGTAAATAAAGGAGAAGAAATGGGTATTTTTTCAAAAAAGGAAATGGATACTTGCGCTGCTAAGGCTTTTTGGAATTGGTTTTCCGAGAACGAGCAATTCATAATTGAAAAATATAAAACAGACGGCATGGGTCTTGTTGAAATAATTGATGAAAAGCTAAGGCCGGTATTTCCTTGTTTTAATCGGGAGCTGGAATTTCAATTGGGCTATAATGACGGCAAGGGAGAGTTTTTCTTCTTTTATTTGCATAATAAAAATCTTAAGGCTGACGGCAGAACTTTAGGGGAAATGATGCCTGAAGAGCTTAAAGAAAATTGGACTTATTTTTTAGAGGCGTAGGCTGAAGAAAAACGTAAAAAGCAAATTAAGGTCATTTTTTATATTGCGTATTGCGGCAGGTAATTTGTTTACTTGCCGCTTTTTTTAAAAAGTTTTGCTCTTTTCTTTCTATTTCAATTGAATTTATTGCATTTTACAATTATTTATAGTATAATGATTTGGACTATTTATAAAAAAACAGTAACATAGGTAAGGAGATGTTGAAAATGAAGCGTACAGTTAAACGAATTGCATTAGTTTTTCTTTCTGTTTTATTAATAGCTGTATCTTGTTTACCTATGTTTGCCTTTGAGGTTAAGCGTTATTACGGTGATATTGACAACGACGGTAAGGTCACCGTAACAGATGCAAGAACCATTCTTATTATGGCTATAGGCCTTTTCGAGGGCTCGTTAAGTGAGCAGGACGCAGCCGCTGCCGATGTTGACGATAACGGCGAGATAAATTTAGTGGATGCAAGGCTTACTTTGAGAATGGCGGCACAGCTTGAGCCTAAAAGGTATATGACTGCTTACGAGTTTGACCCGCATGCAGAAGAGTTTACGGGCTTGATAAACGATTACAGAAAATTGAAAAGCGACGGTGCTTTAAGAGATTTAACCGTTTCTCAGGAGCTTTGCACGGTGGCAGACCAGGCAGCAATGGAGTTCGCTTTACAAACGGGTACAGCCTTAAGGCGCGGTAACGGTACGTATTTTAATACGCTGCTTGAAGAAAAAGGCGTAAAATATAATTTTGCTGACAAGGTTATGTGCGTTACTACAACAAGCTACGGTCAATGCTTCGATAAAATGATGAGTGAGCAGCAAGCCCGAAAGGCATTTTTAAGCGGTAATTTCACTGAAATCGGCATTGGCGCCTTTTCAAGAGACGGCAGAACAGTTTATTGGTGTATAATTCTTATAGGTTAGGAGATATATGTATGAGCAATTATAAAATTGAAACAAAATGTGTTCAGGGTGGTTACACACCGGGTAATGGTGAGCCAAGACAAATTCCTATTTACCAGAGCACAACCTTTAAATATGATACAAGTGAGGATATGGGTAAGCTTTTTGACCTTGAAGCAACGGGATATTTTTATTCAAGACTTCAAAACCCAACCTGCGATTTAGTTGCAGCAAAAATTGCAGAGCTTGAAGGCGGCACGGCAGCTATGCTTACAGGCTCAGGTCAGGCAGCATCCTTTTATTCTGTATTTAACTTAGCGTCAAACGGCGACCACGTTGTTTCATCATCTGCAATTTACGGTGGTACATACAACCTTTTTGCCGTTACTATGAAAAGAATGGGTATTGAGTTTACCTTTGTTTCACCCGACTGCACTGAGGAGGAGTTAAACGCTGCGTTTAAGCCGAATACAAAGGCTGTTTTCGGTGAAACAATTGCAAACCCTGCTTTGGCTGTTCTTGATATTGAAAAATTCGCAAAGGCAGCACACGCACATGGAGTGCCGCTTATTATAGATAACACCTTTGCAACACCTGTAAATTGCCGTCCTATTGAGTGGGGTGCAGATATTGTTACTCATTCAACAACAAAATATATTGACGGACACGGCGCTTCTGTTGGCGGTTGTATTGTAGATTCAGGTAAATTCGACTGGATGGCACACGCTGACAAGTTCCCGGGTCTTTGCACACCGGACGAAAGCTACCACGGTGTAACCTATGCCGAGCGCTTTGGTAAGGAGGGTGCTTTCATAACAAAGGCAACCGCACAGCTTATGCGAGATTTAGGCTCTGTACAATCACCGCAAAGTGCTTTCTATATCAACTTAGGCTTGGAAAGCCTTCACGTGCGCATTAAAAGACATTGCGAAAACGGTCTTGCAGTTGCAAAATTTCTTGAAGCAAGTGATAAAATTGAATGGGTTACTTATGCAGGACTTGAAAATGATAAATATTACAGCTTAGCACAAAAATATCTTCCCAACGGCACCTGCGGCGTTGTAAGCTTTGGTGTTAAGGGCGGAAGAAAAGCGGCTGAGGAGTTTATGAAAAAGCTTAAAATTATAGCTATTGAAACTCACGTTGCAGATGCAAGAAGCTGCTGCTTACACCCTGCAAGTGCTACTCACCGTCAAATGAATGATGATGAGCTTCGTGCAGCAGGCGTTTCACCTGATTTAGTTCGTCTTTCCTGCGGTCTTGAAAATGCAGAGGACCTTATTGCAGACTTAAAGCAAGCGTTAGGGGAATAAAATGCAGAATTAAATGGCTACGCCATTACTATGATAAATGAAAGGGGTTGAATATCTTGCCTATTAAAATTCCAAACGGACTTCCTGCTGTGGATATATTAGCAGAGGAAAACATATTTGTTATGACGGATACTCGTGCTATTACGCAGGATATTCGTCCGCTTAAAATTTTACTGTTGAATCTTATGCCTAAAAAAATTGAAACGGAAACACAGCTTTCAAGACTTTTAGGTAATTCACCCCTGCAGGTTGAATTTGAATTGATTCACACAAAATCTCATATTTCTAAAAACACCTCTCAGGAGCATTTGCTTGCTTTTTACAAGACCTTCGACGACGTTAAGCACAGAAAGTTTGACGGTCTTATAATAACGGGTGCGCCGGTTGAAAAACTTGCGTTTGAAGAGGTTGAGTATTGGGAAGAGCTTTGCGAAATAATGGAGTGGAGTAAAAAGCACGTTACAAGCACCTTTCACATTTGCTGGGGTGCACAGGCAGGTCTTTACTACCATTACGGAATAAATAAGTATCCGCTTAAAACAAAGCTTTCCGGTGTTTATAAGCACACTGCAGACTATAAAAAGTCAATTCTTTTAAGAGGCTTTGACGACGAATTCTGGGTACCGCATTCAAGAAACACCACAATTAAAAGGGAAGATATTGAAAAGGTGCCTGAGCTGAAAATTCTTGCCTCTTCAAAGGATGCAGGCGTGTACATTGTTACAACCGACAACGGTAAGCAAATTTTTGTTACAGGTCATTCGGAATATGATGCCGACACTCTTAAAAATGAATATATAAGAGATTTAAATGCAGGCATAAATCCAAGCATTCCCGAAAATTATTTTCCGGATGATGACCCCGAAAAAGAGCCGCAGGCAAAATGGCGCTCTCACGCGACGCTGCTTTATGCTAACTGGCTTAACTACTTTGTTTACCAAACAACACCTTATGATATTGAGGAAATTGAGTAATAAAAATAACCGACAGCAAGATAACTTTTTTTACAAAGTGTTTTGCTGTCGGTTGTTTTTTGTTAAAAGCTTATTTGCTTTGTTTCGTTTGCCTTAAAGGTGATTTTTTGTGTTTCGTTTGTTTTAGCACAAGTAATTTTTAAGGTTTGTGCTGTTTCAGAGGTAATTGTCACCTGCACACCTTCCGCACTCCATTTAAGTGAATTTACCACACATCTGTTTCGCGTTCTTATACCGCATATTTCGCCGCTTGTAAAGCTTTCGGGTATAGCGGGCAAAAGCTCAATTTCATTGTTATATGAAAAAACAAGGCTTTCGTTAATAATTCCTAAATAGCCTATTGCAAAGTCTGTACAGTAGCAGCTGTTTCTGTCGTAGTCGTGGTTTGTCATCATAGAATCATAATAGATTCCGTGATTCATAAGATTTACAAGCGATTCCTCAACGGCCCTTGCATCCTTTAGGCGCGCGCCAATTAACGCTCTGTGTACTAAAGCGTGGCTTGCTTGGTTTTCGCTTGCTCTGTTTACAATTGCCTGGTCGCACGCTTTTTTTAGCGAAGCATTGTCCTGCGTTTCAAACATAGGCCATGCACAGTAAAGATGGCTTAAGTGTCTGTGTAAATTATTTTCCGTGAACTCCGTTGCAGCCCATTCCTTTAGTGCACCGCTGTCATCGTAAAGGTATGGCGGCAGCTTGCTTAAAAGCTCCTCCCAATACGAGGTGTCTGCGTTTTCATCAACACTCTTCCATATATCAATAAGCATTAAGAGGTTGCTTTTGCAGGCAGAAATATCTATTGCTGCATTTGCAACGGATGGGCTTGGGTAGTTTTCAGGATTGTTTTCGGGTGAATAGCTCGGTAAAATTGCGTAGGTCTCGTTTGCGAGTAATTCTGTCTTACCCTTTTTATAATGCACCTCGCCGTTACTGTCGGTGTAATATTCGGGCGTCATTATCTGGTCCCAGTAATTTGCAGATTTTATAAGCAACGGTAAAAGCATATCTTTTCGCAAATCAAGGTAACCCTTCTCATAAAGTGCTTTTATTTCTTCCTCTGTTAAATCCTCCTCGGTTACGGAAAGCACAGATTTTAATTTATGTAAATCAAATTCATCCGTAATAGGAATTTTCACATCGCCGTAGCAAAGCAACGTTTCGTAAAGCGGGTTAAGCATCCAGGAGGCACCTGCATTCCAGTAACGGAAAGGGTATGGGTAGCAGGTTTCAGTTATTACCGCTTTATCGCCGTCGGTATTTACGGGTGCTTGAATTGCATCAGTAAAGCCGTGAGTTGCTTTTGCGTTTTCTTCCCAGTCGGGCATTTGTCTTAAAAGGAATGTAGCGTAGCCCACGTAGGAGGAGGTCATATTGCTTGTGTTAAGTGAAGCTGTTTGCAAATTCACGTTAGCATCCATTGTGTATTTACTTCCCCAGCCGGGAGCCCATTCGCCCGTCCACAAGCCGCCAAGTCGTGAGGTGGAGTAGCCCGAGCAGCAAAGGTAAGCGTATCTGCCCGAATAGTACGCTCTTTCTGCTAAAGCCTCGTTTATTTCGTTCTTTGTTATCTGGCTGAAAATAAGCTTTTCGTTTGAAACTGTTTTTTCATCTTTGCCAAGGGTGAGTGTTACCTTATTGTATTCGCTTGCGAAAATCTGTGCATGCATTTCTATTGCCTTCTCGTAGCTGAATTTGCTTTCCTTGGTGTATTTGTTTTTTATTTCAACAGCCTTATCGGTAATATCGTTAATCAGCTTGTATTGTGTCGATTTTACAAATTCTTCAATTGAGCCTGATTCGTGAGCTCTTTCGGAAATTGCTATAAGGTAGACGCTTTGGGCATCTGTGATTTTAATTGCAGGGTTATCCTCGCCGCAATATTGAGTATCCTTTACATCCCTCAGCGTAATTTTTTCTTTTGTGCCACCCTCGCAAATAACGTAAACAACAGTTGCATAGCTGCCGTTTTTTAGCTCGCTTTCCTTGTAATTAGGGTAGTGTGCAATAAAAGAAATGGTGTCCGCATTTTCGGATACAAGCTTTTTGTATTTTAAGTCGACCTCGTTGCCGTTTTCAAAATTTGCAAAGGAAGAAATATCATCAAACGAAAGAGTTAAGTTTACAAGCTTGTCCTTAGAGGATTTTGTTATTTTTGTAATGGTTGCATTGTCTGTTTGCGAGGTGAAGCTTACTCTTTCCCATTCACCGCCAAAATTTGTGTACTTTACGCCTACCTGTGCTGTTTCGTAGTCGGTGTATCTGTAATATTTAATTGTAGGCTGCCATTTTTGCTTTATTCTCAATGCACCGCCCGGATGAAAGGCGTAAACGTCATCATAGCTTGCGTTGTCAACAATATCCTTGCTGTTTGCAATGCTTTGTTTAACGCCCTCAAGCTCGTGAGAGGTGTCGGGGCAGTAGCGAACCTTTTCATTCGGCATAATAAAGTGAACGTTTTGGTAAATAAGGGAGTCGCTGTAGGGGGCGCCGCTTGTAATTACGCCCTGCAGACCGTTACCTGAAACCATACCGTTGCGCCACGTGTCTGTGTTGTTTTCGCCGGTTTCCGAAAGCTTATAATACCTTTCGGAAAAACAAGCCTTGCTTGTAGAGGTAAAGGAAGTCTGCGCGTATTCAAAGCTGTCACCCGGTATAATGAGTGCGCCTGCAAGCTGGAAAAATGTAAGTATTAAGCTGAATATCATTCTGACAACGCCCATAATGCACCATCCTGAAAGTTTTATTTGTTTTACATTATAGCAGATATTCCGATAAAATCAATTGTTGTTCGAGTCTCTCTGTTTGTACAAAAAAATAAACCCTACACAACGTTATAGTTGTATAGGATTTATTTGAAGACTAACCCTAATTTTAATACAAATGCACCCCCCTTTTGAGCCAAGGGGGTGCAAAGTCATTTTAGGGGGTGCATGTTAAATGTTATTATGGAAATAGTATAAAGTCTGTGTATCAATATCAAAATAGTAAACAGAATAATTATCAAACTTACCGTATGTTCCTTGTACAATCGGTTCCCCATCTTTTGTTTCGATGTAGAAGAAATCTCCCTCGGACACAATGTTTTTGTCAAAGTCGTAATTATCTTTTAGTTCTTCACCGATCGTTTCAACCCAATCTTCAAAGTTATCGATATGTAGTAGAATTTCCTCAACATCATCAGCAGTCGTTTCTGCAAAGAATTTTGACTCCTTTAAATCTTGAGCCGTAACGGATTCATAAGTATACTTTGCATAATCAGTAAAATCCTGAAAACCGCCAGAAGTGTAAAATACCTTAGTTTTATAATCGGGCAGCGCGGCAAGTACCGGGTCTTGAACCGGGTCTTGATAAGAGCATCCACATAAGCTAAGAAGCAGAGTTAGTGTCAATAGAAGCAATCCAAGCTTTTTCATATTCTTACCTCCTATCATTTTTTATAGTATATCATAAATAAGTTTGATTTTCAATGTTTTAACGGTTAATGGCTATATTTCAACGATTACACCAATAAATCAACGATTGTGTCCACAAATTAACGTTTACCAATCTTTCAACGATTTGAAACAGATATAAACAAGCTTTTCGTGAATTCTTCGGTCAAAAGTTGGTAAAACTCCGATTTTTAACATAAAATAACCGTCATTCCGTTGTATCA
>JAZNET010000069.1:0-111639 GCA_045588735.1 Acutalibacteraceae bacterium
ACACAGTGAATCCTTTATGGATTCACGAGTATTTTAACGAAAAGTGAATGAAAATCCGTCTGTAAAAAACACGGTTCGGATAATTCAATTCACCCTAAAGCGGCTTTCGAAAGAAAGTCGCGTTTGTTTTTTATTACAACGTTTCTTGACATTTAATAAGTAAAATATTATAATTTTTTTATAATATTTTTTGATGGTGTTTTTATGAGAATTTTTGAAATTAACTCCGGTAATTACGGCAGTACCGGTAATATAATGCTGAACGTTTCCGAAACAGCACAAAATGCGGGTCACGAGGTTTTAGTAGCTTTCAGAAAAAGCAGGAGCGTTACGCCTACCGGCAAAAGCAACGAGGTTTTAATCGGTAACAGTTTTTTCGGGTATACTCATAGGGTTATTGGGGAGTATTTAGGACTTGAAGGTTTTGGCTCTATTATTTCTACGCTGAAATTAGTAAAAAAAATCAAAGCTTTTAACCCTGACGTTGTTCATTTACATATTTTACACGGTTGGTACGTTAATTTTCCTATTTTATTTAATTGCTTAAAAAAACTGAACGTACCCGTAGTTTGGACAATGCACGACTGTTGGGCGTTTACAGGACATTGTCCGCACTTTGAGTACGTTAATTGCAATAAATGGCAAAGCGGGTGCTTTAACTGTCCGCAGTATAAGGATTATCCTTTTTCAAGGGTAGACACATCAAAAATCCTTTATAAATACAAGAAAAAATATTTCACTAAAATAAATAATTTAACTGTTGTCACACCGTCAGAATGGTTAGCGGGTTTAATTAAAAACTCTTATTTTTCAAAAAAAAGCGTGAAAGTTATAAACAACGGAATAGATTTAGAGGTTTTTAAACCAACAAAAAGTAATTTCAGAGAATTAAATAATATTTCCGACGACCAATTTTTAATTTTAGGAATTGCTTTTGAATGGACAATCAAAAAGGGGATAGACATCTTTAAAAAACTCGCAAATGATTTACCCGAGAATCTTAAAATTGCTTTAATCGGCACAACTGAAGAAATAGAAAATGATTTACCGAAGAATATTTTAGCTATCAGAAGAACTGAAAATAAAGAAGAATTAGCCTCGATTTATTCTGCGGCAGATTTATTTGTTAATCCAACACGTGAAGAAACCTTCCCAACTGTTAATATTGAAGCACTTGCTTGCGGCACACCTGTTTTAACCTTTAAAACAGGCGGCAGTCCTGAAATTATTGACGAAACTTGCGGTGTTGCCGTTGAGTGCGATAATTACGAAGCCTTAAAAGCGGAAATAAACAGAATAAGCACTCAAATGCCATTTAATGAAAAAGATTGCCTTGAAAGAGCAAAGCAATTTAATATGTTTGAAAAATTCAAGGAGTACGTTTCCTTGTATGAAAGCCTATAAGAAAAGCCAACACAGATTTTCTGTGTTGGCTTTTTATTTAATTTATTTTATTTTCTTTTGCAGTACCAAATTCATTTGCAGAAGAAACGTTTGCTTCGGGTGTTGGAGTAGGTCTGTTAGTGAGAGGTAATTTAATAATTACTTTAAATAAATCACCGTCAATCTGTACATCAAAAACACCATTCTGAAGCTCTGTAAAGCTTCTTGCAATTGAAAGACCAAGTCCGCTGCCTTCGGTTGTTCTCGAGTTATCTCCGCGGACAAAGCGCTCAGTAATATCATCAGGGTCTATATTAAGCTTATCCTTGCTGATATTCTTCACAGAAAATACACCAAAGCAGTTTTCTTTGTAAACATCAATGTAAACTCTGGTACCGGTGAGAGCATATTTTTTAACGTTTGAAAATAAATTATCAAAAATTCTGAAAGTGTGCTGACTGTCGGCTTTAACAAATACCTCGTTATCTTTTTCAGAAATAATTATTTCCAGACCGACACTTTCTAAAATATCGTTGTTTTCACCAACCGCTTGCAAAGCTAACTCATTTAAATTAACAGTAGCGAAATTCATTTTAATATTACCGCTTGATGCCTTGCTTGCTTCTGTTAAATCTTCGATTAATCTTTGTAATTTTTTTGATTTTTCGTCAAGAATTTCTAAATATTTATTTTCATCCTCACCTTGAATATCACATAGCTTTAAAAGTGAAACGTAATTTATAATTGAGGTGAGGGGAGTTTTTAAATCGTGTGAAACGTTAGTAATAAGCTCTGTTTTAAGCTTTTCGCCCTTTATTGCTTCATTTACGGCAATTTCAACGGAATTACGACATTCATTAAGATTTTTTGCAAAGTCCTTAAGAGGGAAAACAAAGCTTGCAGGGTCTAAATTTATATCAAAATTACCATTTTTTATTTCTTCTGCTGCGAACGAAAGTGAGTTTGTCTGACCTAAGAATTTTAAAACAAATATTACAGCCAAAACAATTAAGGCAATAAAAATTATTAAAAAGAAAATACCGCCCAATTCAAGATCGTTTATAAATAATGAAGCCATCAGGCAGAAAACTAATACTTCAACAACGAACCAACAGGAAACTAAAATTAATAATTTGGTTTCAATTCGTTTAATGGAATTACCTAAGCCCTTGTTTTTTTCATGGAGTCTTTTAAGACTCTTGAAGATTTTAAATAAGATAAAGCGTTCTTTTAAAGCATCGGCTTTTTTATTAACCGCAATATAATTTATGAAAATGCTTATAAATAAAACGAGTGCCGCAGCAAGAATACCTACCATTTGTGGGAAAAGCTCAAAATAATCAAGTAAAATCATTTCTTCGTAGCTCATAAGACGTTCGGGCATAAAATCTGCATAAACAACTCCTACAATTCCCATAAAAATAGCAAAAATAATTGAACAGAAAAGAAATAAGCTTAAAATAAAAGGTGTTCTTTGTAAAAAAGTTAGGTTTGGCACGTTGTTCTTGTATTTTGGTCTTGAAAAAATAGCTGCAGCAATAATTCCTATAAGCGTTAAAACGCTGAAAATACAAGTTTTAGTCTTTAGTGATTCGGTGTTGTATTTTTCCGAATTGTTTATTTCTTCAAAAATTTCATTAACTACAAAAAAATTATCTTCAATTCCAACGGGTGTGTTGATTTTTACATAGACTATGCAGTCATCAAAATTTGAAATTATTTCCGTTAATTCTGTATCAGCCTGTAAAAATCTTAAGTTATTATAAATAAAATTGCCTTCAAGGTCAATTTTCATTGGTGTAAAATCGGCTCTTCTGCCGTCACTGTGAAAATAAAAAATAGCATTGTTTTTGTAATTATTTTTTAAAGTTTGAATTTCTTTGGCACTATTTAGATTAGAAATATAATATCCGGTCTCAGGATTTTCTACGTAGAAATCAACGTTTTTATATTTTTCGGTTATATACGAAAAATCCTCAAGAATAAAGCTGTATTTTTCTTCTAATTCATAGTTGCATTTTTCTTCCAACTCTTTTTTTATTGTAGCTTCACTTCTTGCATCATTTACAATACTGAATAATTCATCTCGTAAATTCTGGTATTCGTATTCCCATTCGGCATGTGTACTAAATTGAACAACCGGGGCTGTATTTTTATTTTCAGGTGCACCTTCATCTGTTGGGTAAACAGAAACAACTGTAGTAACGTTTTCTTGTGAATTTTTGCTTTGCATTTCATATAAAAAACTAGCTAAATCACCGTATTCATTGCCGTTTTTATCGTAAAAAAGGCCGTATTGCGGATTGTAGGAGGTACCGTCTTGCTTTGGCTCGTTTGCTTTTAGTGTTTGTATTTCGTTGAAATAATACAAAGCATCTTTTAATTGCTTGTCATAATATTCTTTAGTTCCTTTTGCATCCGGACTGTTTTCACAGTATTCTTCAAAAGAAAGGTTTTGACCGTAGGAATCTAAATTAACGCTGTTCCAGGAAATAGGTAAAAGTACTCTTTCAACATTTTCAAAGAAAACAGGCGTATTTTGAATTGTTTCAGATTCGTTACTGTAGTAAATTGTTTTTCTTGCTAAGTCGAGTGCGTTTGTTCCTGCTAAAAATGCAAAAACAAGAGTTAATAAAATTATTACTGCTTTAATAATTGAGTTGAATTTAAAATTTTTCAATTTTGTATCCAATTCCCCACACCACCTTTAAGTATTTTGGTTCTTTAGGATTAATTTCTATTTTTTCTCTTATTCGTCTGATGTGAACAGTTACGGTTTTGTCACCGGAAATAGGGGGCTCACCCCAAACCGCCTCATAAATTTGGTCTATAGAAAGAATTCTGCCTAAATTTTTCATAAGGTGCTCAACTATGCCGTATTCTGTTGCGGTAAGCTTTACCGTTTCGCCGTCTAACGTAACCTCGTGTGCAATAAAGTCAATTGAAAGTCCACCGGTTGTAATTACACCGTCTTTTTTCTCAAGGCTGCCAAGAGAGCAGTAGCGTCTTATCTGGCTTTTAACTCTTGCACAAAGCTCAAGTGGATTAAAAGGCTTTGTTACGTAGTCGTCTGCACCAAAGCCAAGACCTGTAATTTTGTCGGTATCTTCACTTTTTGCGGAAAGAAGAATAATTGGGATATTCAAATTTTCTCTTATTTTTAACGTTGCATTTAAGCCGTCAAGCTCGGGCATCATAATATCAAGAATAATGCAGTGTACCTCATTATCCTCTAAAGCTTTCAAAGCCTCTTTGCCGTTTTCGGTTAAAATAACGTTATAGCCTTCCATTTTTAAGTAAATTTCAATTGACTTTAATATTGCAACGTCATCATCGCAAACAAGAACTGTATTCATAAAAATTCCTCCTTGGTTTACACTATAAACCCCAATAATTACAAAAAAGACACCAAAATTATTAAGAAAATCTTACAATTTAAAAATTATTTGAATATTTCTTTCTTTTTTTACAAGTTAATTGTAATTATAACATAAATCACTGATTTCTTACAACACAATACGACTAAAAATTTAACGGCTTGTCTTTAATATTATAGAGTAAATATTATTACAATAAATAATTACAAGGACGGTTAAAATAATGAGTGTTACAAAGACTTTGAGTTACGTAAAAGAAAAGGGAAGTATTAAAATAAATAAAAAAGAAGTTTTTTTAGTTTTTTTAAATTTTATTTTTGGTGTTGCTTTCAGCTTTTCAGGTTTTAGCACGGCTTTTTCACCATTCGGTGTAGCATTTGCTTCCTCAGGCGGAAAAAGGTTTATAACAATTTCTGCTTTGGGTGCATCCTTGGGCTATATTTTAAGCGGAGATTCAATCTCATCCTTGCGCTACATAGCATCAATTCTCGCTTTGGTTGTAATTTTCGGTGCCTTAAAGCCGTTCAAGGATTTAAGAGATTCATTGGCTACACCGTTAATCTCTACCTTTATTTGTCTTTTTGTAACAGGCCTTGCCGTTGCTTTGGCGGGTAATTTTAATTTTATATCTCTTTTAATCTGTTTCTCTGAAAGTTTGTTTGGCGCGTGTGCAACCTTTTTGTTTACAGAATCAAGAACGGTTTTAAATTTAAAGGGAAGTATTTTTTCATTAACCTCTAAAGAAGCTATTTCACTTATAATAAGCTTCTCACTTTTGTTATTATCGCTTAAAAACGTTAGTTTTTTTAACGTTTATCCTGCACATATAATTGCTACGGTAATAATTTTAATTTGTGGCAGATATTCAAAGGAGGCAGGCGGCACAATTGTTGGTGTTTGTACGGGAATAACAATGTGCCTTGGCACACAAAACGTGTTTTTGCTGGCTTTTTATTCCTTGGGCGGACTTGTCAGTGGTGTTGTTTCAACCTTTGGCAAAATAGCATCTTTTTTAGCCTTTTCGCTTTCGGGAGTATTAGTTTCAATAATTGCTTATGAAAGACCGAGTAATCTTGGTGTGCTGATAGAAACTGTAATAGCAGGTCTTATTTTTATTTTATTACCGAAAAAAATAAATAATAAATTGGAGGATGTATTATCGCCCAAAGTAAGCTCACCAATAATAGATAACGTTAAAACAAATATATTGAGAAAATTAAAAAACGCTTCAGAAATTTCTAACGAGATTTGCGATTCCTTGAATTTAGTTTCAGATGCACTCTCGAAAACTGAAAAAACAGATATTAATAACATCTGTCAAAAAACAAAAGAGCGTGTTTGCGGCTCTTGCGGGTTGTATGATGCTTGCTGGAAGGAAAGTCTGAATGATACCCAGGATTGTTTTAATACTTTAATTTCTATGAAAAAAGAAGGCGTTTATTTAGAGTATAAAACAATTCCTCAACAGTTTGCTTCTAAGTGTATAAGAAGTGAAATGGTATCAAGCTCATTAAATAAATTATTTTCCGAATATATAATAAAGGAGCGTTTAGAGTCAAGAATAAATGAAATACAGCTGCTTGCATCTGAACAGTTTGTAAACGTTGCAGCACTTTTAGACTCGTTATGCGAAAATTTAACTGACGAGGTCAGGTTTGATATGGATATTGCTGCGAAAAGCAGAACGGCTGCTGTAGCATTAGGCTTTGAGCCGATTGAAAGCTGTTGCGTTGTTAATTCGTTAGAAAAAATAATTGTTGAATTAAAAACTAAAAAAATAAAAAATAATCAAGGTATAAAAGCACTTTTAAGACAGTTAGAAATTATTTCAAATAAAAAGCTTGAATATCCCGAAATAATAAACACTGAAAGCGTTACAACCTTAATTTTTAAAGAAAAATCAGATTTTTCTGTTATTTCCTCCGGTGTTCAATATTGCGCCGAGGGTCAAAAATATTCAGGAGACACCTTTTCAACCTTTAAAGACAACAACGGTATTTTTTATTGCGTTATTTGTGATGGAATGGGTACGGGTACAAAAGCAGCAATAGGCTCAAACCTCGCGGTTTCCTTGCTTGAAAAACTAATTAAGGCGGGATTTGGTGTAGAAGCGGCAATAAATACTGTAAATACCTCTTTAATATCAAAATCAGGTGAGGAGTGTTCAGTTACACTTGATTTAGCTGCAGTAGATTTATTTACAGGTTACGTTGAGTTTTACAAATGCGGAGCGCAGGATTGCATAGTAAGAAAAAATAAAAGAATTCATTATATAAATTCGCCGTCATTACCTCTTGGAATTATTAAGGATGCAGATATTTCTCAAGGCAACGGCAGCTTGTCTGAGGGTGATGTAATTATTATGTCTACCGACGGAGTAAGAGAAGAAGATTTTTACATAATAGAAAGAGAGGTTAAACGCTTCAATAATGAAAACGTAAGAGCATTTACAGAAGGTTTAGGCGAAAAAATCAGAGAAATTCAAGCTGAGGGAAATGATGACTTAACTATTGTTACGTTATTGCTTCAAAAAAATGAATAGGAGTTGTTTTAGTGTATAAATTTACCGGGTTTACGGAAAGTGCAAATAATGCATTGAATTCTGCTGTGGAGTCTGCTGAGAATTTAGGACATACCTACATTGGCAGCGAGCATGTTTTGTTAGGCTTGTTAACTGATACAAAAACTGTTGCAGCATCAATTTTATTGTCTAAAAAAATAAATTTTAAAAAAGTAGAGGAACAAATAAAAAAGAGCGTGGGTGTTGGTATTCCAACCTCGCTTTCACCCGAGGATGTAACACCTAAATGCAGAAAAATAATTGAAAACGCTTTAAATTGCGCAACAAAAAAATCCGGGGCAGGCACAGAGCAGTTATTATTCGCACTTTTAAAGGAGCAACAAAGTGCAGCGTGCAGAATACTTTCTGCGTTAGGCGTAAGCCCGTATGAAATAACCACAGAGGTAACAGACGAAATAAATAATAATGATTATAAAAAAACGACAAGCAACAAAGATGTAAAACAAAGCTTAATAAATAAGTACGGAAAGGATTTAACAGAAAGCGCAAAAATCGGTGAAATAGACCCGGTTATTGCAAGAGATAGTGAAATAGAAAGAGTTATAGAAATTCTTTCAAGAAGAACAAAAAATAATCCGTGCTTAATTGGTGAGCCGGGTGTCGGTAAAACTGCAATTGCCGAAGGTCTTGCTCTTAAAATTGCAAATGAATCGGTCCCGCAAAGCCTTGTTTCTAAAAGAGTGATTTCTTTAGATTTAACCTGTATGGTAGCAGGCACAAAATATCGCGGTGATTTTGAAGAACGAATTAAAAATATTATTGATGAAGTAATTGAAGATAAAAATATTATTCTTTTTATAGATGAACTTCACAACATTGTTGGTGCGGGCTCTGCCGAGGGTGCGGTAGATGCCGCAAATATATTAAAGCCATCTTTAGCGCGCGGTGATATTCAGGTGATAGGGGCTACCACAATTGAAGAATACAGAAAATATATAGAAAAGGATGCCGCTCTTGAAAGGCGCTTTCAACCAATAACTGTTGCAGAGCCTACAGTAGAAGGCGCCCAAAAGATGATTTACGGCTTAAAATCACATTACGAAAAGCATCACGGTGTAGTTATTACAGATGAAGCAATTTCAGCCGCTTTAAATTTAAGTGTAAGATATATCACAGACCGTTTTTTACCGGATAAAGCAATAGATTTAATTGATGAAGCGTGTGCTAAGGTTAAAATTAAAAGCCTTGCATTACCTGATGAGCTAAAAGACTTACAAGAAAAAATTAAAGAAAAAATAAAGGAAAAAAATACTGCTATTTTAAATCAGGATTTTGAAGCTGCTGCAAATTTAAGGGATGAAGAAAAAAAACTGAATACAAGGTTCAGAATCAAAAAATTAAAATGGGAAGAAAATAATTTAAGCAAAAAATTAGTAGTTGGTGAGGATGACGTAAAAGCAATTGTTTCTACGTGGTCAAAAATTCCTGTTACACAAATCTCGCAGGAGGAGGGCGACAGGCTTTTAAATTTAGAAGAAGCTCTTCACGAAAGAATAGTCGGGCAGGATGAAGCTGTAAAAGCTGTTGCAAGGGCTGTAAGACGAGGCAGAGCAGGCTTAAAGGACCCCAAAAGACCTATAGGTTCTTTTTTGTTTTTAGGTCCCTCAGGAGTCGGTAAAACAGAGCTTACAAAAGCTCTTTCCGAGTGTCTTTTTGGCTCTGAAAACGAAATAATCAAAATAGATATGTCTGAATATATGGAAAAGCATTCTGTTTCAAGGTTAATTGGCTCACCTCCGGGCTACGTCGGCTTTGAGGAGGGTGGTCAATTAACAGAAAAAGTGCGAAGAAAACCGTATTCTATTGTTTTATTTGATGAAATTGAAAAAGCGGATGCCGATATTTTTAATTTATTATTGCAAATTTTGGAGGATGGCGTTTTAACAGATTCCAACGGCAGAAAAATTAACTTTAAAAATACGGTTATTATTATGACCTCGAATATTGGAGCCTCCTTAATTTCAAACAGTAAGCACTCCTTAGGGTTTTCCGGTGAAAATGATGAAAATGCGAGAAACAAGAGAAATAGAGAGTTAGTAATTGAGCAAGTTAAGAAAACCTTTAAGCCGGAGCTTGTTAACAGAATTGATGAGCTGATTGTTTTTAATTTACTGAGTAAAAATGAAATTAAAAAAATTACAGGCAATATTTTAAACGACGTAGTGCTACGGTTAAAGGAAAAAAATATAGAAATAAAATTTACGGAAAACGTTGTTGAAAAATTATCGGAAAAAGGCTTTAGTAACGATTACGGCGCCAGACCTTTGCGAAGACTGATAACTACAGAAATAGAAGATATGCTTTCGGAAAAATTCCTTTCAGGTGAGCTTAATAAAGGCGAATATATTTGCGATTTTAAAAATGAAAAATATGTTTTAAAATAAAATATTTTAATTCTATATTGACAAGTCCCGAAATAAATTATATATTTTAATTACAAGGGAGTGTTAATATGGAAGAGAAAAAACGTTTATGCAAAGTACAAAAAGGCAAAAAAATTTGCGGCGTTTGTAGCGGTATTGCGCAGTATTTGAATACAGACCCGACTTATATCAGATTGCTTTGGGCTTTATTTGTTTGCTTATTCGGAACAGGCATTGTGGCATATTTCCTTTTTGCATTCATTTTGCCGAATGAAGAAGACGTTTAATTAAAACTAAACCGACCGCAGGGTCGGTTTTATTTTTTGCAAAATTATTGCGTTTTTATTATATTTAATTTATAATAAGTTGATAAATTTTGTGGAGTGTGTTTTAATGGGTAATATTTTCAGACAGCTTCTTGCCTTTGTTGGTGGTTTTTTGGGTGTGTGCGAGCACGTTAAATTATTTTTATATTCAAAAAATGCCATAAAAAAACAAGAAAAGGTTTTGTTAAAGCTTATGCGTGGTAATAAAACCACGGAATACGGTATTAAAAATAATTTTAAAAACGTTAAGTCTGTTGAGGATTATCAAGCCATAGTTCCTTTTTCAGATTACCTTGACTACGAGGATTACGTAATGCGAATGGCTCACAAGGGTGAAAAAGGCTTAATTACTAATAGGTTTGTAAGACGTTTTACCGAAAGTTCCGGCAGCACGGGTCGTTCAAAGCTTGTACCGCTTTCTGCATTTGCAGAGTGGACCTGCCAATGTTTCAGCTTTAGTGCACCGGTTGGCTGTGCTGTTAAATATTTTAAAAATAAAGGCAGAGTAATTCCACCGCAAAGAGGTTTGCTAACTGCAGAGGTTGGCGCGAAAAAATTAAAGGGTGGCACAGTCAGCTGTCTGTCGTCTATTCCGCTTTTAAATTTAAAGCCGCTTGTTAAATTTTTTAACACTACTCCGCCTGAGGTAATGTTTCATAATGACAATTTAGACGCAGATATGCATTATTTAAAGCTACGCTTTGCTTTGCAGGATGCAAACGTAAGCTACGTTGGTACCATTTTCATTACAACGCTTGAATCAATGTTTTTTTATATGGAAAATAATTGGGAAATGCTTTGTGATGATATTGAAAAGGGGATAATAAACGAAAATATTAAAATGCCCGAGGAATTAAGAAAAAAGCTTTCTAAAAAAGTTAAGCCAAAGCCCAAAAGAGCAAATGAACTGCGCGAGGAATTTAAAAAAGGCTTTGATTCATCCCCAATTGTTCCGCGAATCTGGAAAAGGTGCGAGTGGATGTACGGCATGGGTACAGGCTCCTTATCGCTTTATGCCAAAAAGCTTAAAAGGTACATAGGTGAAGCTATGCCTATTCATTACTTGGGCTACGTAGCAACAGAAGCTATGATGGCTGTACCAATTGAATTAGATTCTTTTGAGTATGTTATGCTTCCGCAAAATGGTTTTTACGAGTTTTTACCGCTTGATGCCGATGAAAACACAAAGCCTCTTACAATTAAAGAGGTTGAGGTAGGTAAGGAGTACGAGTTAATTCTTACTAATTTAAGCGGATTTTATCGTTACAGAATTGAAGATGTGATAAAAGTAACGGGATTTTACCATGAATCACCCAAGGTAACCTTCTGTTACAGAAAGAATCAAATAGCAAATATAAGTGGTGAAAAAATCAATCAGCTTGCGTTTGATGAAATAATTGATAATTTTTCCACACGAATAAATGAATTGTTTATCGGTTACTCAATTTACCCTGATAGAGAATCCTCACCGGGTCATTATTGCTTGCTTGTTGAAACAGAAAATATTTTTGACAAATCAAGAGAAGCAGAGCTTTCTAAAATTTTTGACGAAGAGCTTTGCAAGGGCAACGTTTCCGTTGAGCCGTTAATGCGTAGCGGTGCGCTCGGTAAAAGTGAGGTTAAATTATTGCAAAAGGGCACTTACGATGCTTACAGAGAGGTTTTAAGACAAAACGGTGCTAACTTAAATCAAATTAAACCTATTAAATTAATTGATACAGAAAAGAAAAAAGAATTCTTTTTCTCTAATTTGGTGTAAAGGATTTGTTATGACAAAATTATTAAATAAATTTCCAAATAAAAAAGAAATAATTGAAAAAAGAATAACGGAGCTAAAAAGCAGAGGATTGCTTGATGAAGGCTTAATTGCTTCTTTAATTGAAAAGGAAATTAATCTGGATTTTCAAGTGCCTAAAAAATTAAAAGCAGAAATGTATGATAAAGTGAATTACATGTGCAGAAGATATATGGACAGAATTGCTCGTTTTGAGCTTGATTATGATTTCGTGCCTGATATCGAAGCGTTAAAATTCGCTTTAATTTGTATTTTTGAGGCTGCGCCTGTTTTTCATTCTCAATTTATTGATAACCATATAAACCCTTATTGGCGTGTGTGTGATTATAATATAGATGAGATTTTTACCGTTATTTATACAGACGATTTTTTGAAAAGTGCTGACGAATTTTTGTTAAAGGATATTTCTGCTACGGATAACGTACAATTTAAGGTTGCACTTTTAATTAACAAAAAAGAGTCAAAGCTTTGCTTTAGGTGGAATCATATGCTTATTGATGGCGGTGACTATAAGCACTTCGTAAGTGATTTATTTGCGAATTACAACAGCTATGTAGAAAACAAATCTATGCCGCTTGATTTCAGACGCGGCTCACGCTCATATACTTGTGTTTACGAGGAATTCAGTGAGAGTGATAAGAAAAAAGCGAAATCGCAATTTGCAGGTGTTTCAGCACACGACAAGCATACTCTTCCGTTTACTGAAAAAACAGCAAACGACCGTAAATTTATTGCGAGAAAAAGTATTCCGAGTGCTATTTTTAACAGAGCCAGAGAAACAGTAAAAAAATATGAGGGTACTGTAAACGATTTAATTGCAACTGCTTATATAAGCGCTGTGTATGATATTTGTAATCTGCCGCAAAACGAAAAGGTAGGAATTTCTTGTGCGGTAGATTTAAGAAGATATATTAAAAATATAGAAAAAACAGGCTATACAAACCACACCACCTTTATGCCGTGTGTTGTTGACGGAAAGGGTGAGAAGGTTTTTGATGTGCTGAAGCAGGTAGTGGCTTGTAACAAGAAAAATAAAGAAGATAGATTTATGGGGCTTCACGGCTTACCGTTACTTAATATAGGCTACTCCACAATGGTTTACGCACAGGCAGAGCTTGTAGTTGGTCTTTTTTACAACAACGCAAATCTTGCTATAAGCAACGTGGGTGAAATGGATTTAGAAGCACTTTCCTTAAACGGAAACAAGCCTATAGGTGCCGCAGTTGCAGGTGCAGCAAAGAAAAAACCGTGCGGTATGATGACTGCTTTAACAATAAACGGAAAGCTGCAGCTCTCAATCTGCTCAGTCGGTAACGAGAATGACGAAAAAATGCTTTCGGATTTTCTTAATCTCTTAGGGGAAAAAATCAAGGAGTTAGGGGAGTATAATTAAGTGGAGTTTTTTAAAAATACTAAATATGTTAAATATTTGTGCGGTATTACAATTTTTTCTGCAATAAATTTTTGGTTTATGTTAGGTGAAAAGCTGATGTACGCAGGCAATAAGCTGTATATTTTAATATTGATTGTGTCTGTTTCGGTAGGTGTTTCATCACTTTTTATGTTACTGTTTTTATTTTTTAGCGGCCGTAAAAAATAAGCGTTAACAAAAATCCAACTCGTAATTAAACGGGTTGGATTTTCTTCTTTTTTTAAGATGAAAAAATATTAAAAATCTTTGATTTTTCTATTGACTTTAGCGAATTAAAGTGATAAACTGTTAAACGGTAAAAGAAATACTATAAGAAAGGTAATGGGTACAGCAATGAACAGATTTCATTCAGAGTCAGTAGATACGTTGGTTAAAGGCTTATTAAAGCTTGAAACTGAAGAAGAGTGCTACGCTTTTTTAGAGGATGTTTGCACAATAAAAGAGCTTCAGGATATGGCGCAGCGCTTTGACGTTGCATTAAAGCTTTCAGATGGTTTTAATTATAATCAGGTTTCTCAAGAAACGGGCGCAAGCTCTGCTACCATCAGCCGTGTAAATAAATGCTTAATGTACGGTAACAACGGCTATAAAACAATTATAGACAGACTTAAGGACGAGGTTAAATAATATGGATTTTGTTTCTGATGTTATAAGAGGAGATGAAAAGGCTGTCTTTTCATTCCGTTCTCTCTACAGCTCATACGGCTTTAAGCAATTCAGAATGAGCAAATTTGAAGAATATGATTTATATGTAAAAAACAAGGATTTTCTCGTTTCTAACGAGGTTATTACGTTTACGGACGGCTCGGGTAAGTTACTTGCATTAAAGCCTGACGTTACGTTATCTATAATAAAAAATTCAAAGGACTGCGGCAATAAAATTCAAAAGGTTTATTATGACGAAAACGTCTATAGAACCACTAAAGGGAACAAAGAATTCCGCGAAATAATGCAAACGGGTCTCGAGTGCATTGGTAACATTGGTGTTTACGAGGTTTCCGAGGTGCTGTTACTTGCTTTAAAAAGCCTTGAGAGCATTACAAGTGATTTTGTTTTAGACGTTTCCTATATGGATATTATTCTTTCAGTCCTTTCGGATGCAGGGCTTGATAATGCGCAAAACCAAAAAATCTTAAAAGCAATTGGCGAAAAGAATACAGATGAAATTAAAAAGATTTGCTCAGAGGCTTCTATTGATAGTGACAGAATAGTTTCTCTTGTTACAATAAACGGAAAATACAGTTCTGTTATTGAAAAATTAGAAAAGCTTTGTGTTACTTATAATGAAAAAGCTCATTTAAATTCCTTTAAAAAGATTTTAAGCTTTATTTGCAGCTTGGGCTATGAGGATAAGGTAAACGTAGATTTTTCAATAGTAAACAATATGAATTATTACAACGGCGTTGTATTCCAGGGCTATGTAAATAAAATTCCGTCAAGCATTCTTTCAGGCGGTCAGTACGATAATTTAATGCTTAAGATGGGAAGAAAAGATAAAGCAATCGGCTTTGCTGTTTATCTTGATTTATTACAGCGCTACAATGACACCGAAAAAAGCTTTGATGTCGATTGTGTTTTATTGAAAACTGAAGCAGATGACGTTTTTGCGGTTTCAAATGCTTTTGAAAAGCTTAAAGAAAATTATGAATCTGTTTTAGTACAAAATGAAATTCCTGAAAATATAAAATATCGTAAAGCATTCAGAATTTGCGGGGAAGGAGTAACAGAAATATGAAACAAATAGTTAACGTAGCTCTTCCTAAAGGCAGGTTAGGTGAAAAGGTTTACGAAATGTTTGAAACTGCAGGTTACTCTTGCCCCTCAATAAAAGAAAACACACGTAAGCTTATTTTTGAAAATGAAGAAACCGGTGTTCGTTTTTTCTGGGTTAAACCCTCAGACGTTGCAATTTACGTTGAGCGTGGCGCGGCAGATATAGGCGTTGCAGGTAAGGATATTTTATTAGAGTACAGTCCCGACGTTTACGAAATGCTGGATTTAGATTTAGGAAAATGCAGAATGGCTGTTGCCGCACATAAGGATTTTAGAGATAATACGGATAAAACTCTGAGAGTAGCAACAAAGTTTGTAAATATAGCAAAAGCGTTTTATGGTGAAAAATGCAGAGATATTGACATTATTAAGCTCAACGGCTCAATTGAATTAGCTCCAATTTTAGGTCTTTCAGACGTTATTGTGGATATTGTTGAAACAGGAAAAACACTTATTGAGAATAATTTAGAGCCTATTGAAACAATTGTACCGATAAGCGCAAGACTTATTTCTAACAAGGCAAGCCATAAATTCAAAAATGAAGAAATAAATAATATTAAAAACGCCCTGGCAATTCAGGTGGAAAACAGAAAACTTAAGGAATGACGTAAAATGATCAAGAAATATAAATTTGGTGAGGTTTCAAACGAAGAGATTTTTGCTCGTTTTGAACCTACCTCATCTGTTGAGGATATTGTAGCTGATATTCTTAAGAATGTAAAAACAAACGGTGACAAAGCGCTGTTTGAATACTGTGAAAAATTTGATAAAGCAAAGCTTAACTCCTTGGAGGTTACCGAGGCTGAAATCGAAGAAGCCTTTAATTTGGTTGAGCCGCGCTTTATTGAAATAATTAAAACGGCTGCAGAAAATATAAAGGATTTTCACAAGAATCAAATTCGTACCAGCTTTATTATTAACAATAAAAAGGGGATTGTAACAGGACAAAAGGTTACCCCTATAGAAAAGGTTGGCGTTTACGTTCCCGGTGGTACGGCAGCTTATCCGTCAACGGTTTTAATGGATACAATTCCTGCAAAGCTTGCAGGCTGTAAAGAGATTGTTATGGTAACACCACCCGGCAGTGACGGTAAAATTAACCCTGTTATACTTGCCGCTGCAAAAATTGCAGGTGTTGACAGAATTTTTAAATTAGGCGGGGCTCAAGCTGTTGCAGCCTTAGCTTACGGTACGGAAAGTGTTCCTAACGTTTACAAAATAGTTGGCCCAGGCAATGCTTTTGTTGCTGAAGCGAAAAAGCAAGTTTTTGGTATGGTTTCAATCGATATGATTGCAGGTCCTTCTGAAATACTTGTTATTGCTGACGGGACTTGTGAAGCTAAAAACGTTGCTGCAGATTTACTTTCTCAAGCAGAGCACGATAAAATGGCAAGCGCTGTTTTGGTTACTGACAGTGACGAGCTTGCAAACAAAGTAATTGAAGAATTAGAAAGACAAATCCCATTGTTACCGCGTGCAGAAATTGCAAGAGCATCTATTGATAATAACGGTAAAATTATTGTTTCCGAGTCTATTGAAGAGGCAGTTAAAATTGCCAATGAAATTGCACCTGAACATCTTGAAATTTGTGTTGATAATCCGTTTGATTATCTTGACTTAATTGATAATGCAGGTTCAATATTTATGGGTAAAAACTGCCCTGAGGCATTAGGTGACTACTACGCAGGCCCCAACCACACGTTGCCAACGAGCGGTACTGCTAAATTTTCAAGCCCACTTTCGGTGGATGATTTTGTTAAAAAGTCACAGTACACGTATTACACTGCTGAGGCACTTGAAAAAATTAAAGATGACGTAGCTTATTTTGCAGAAAGTGAAGGACTTACTGCACACGCAAAAAGTACAACTATAAGGTTTGAAAAAGAATGAGTAGATTTTTAAATAAAAAATATTTGTCCTTAAAGGAATATACACCGGGAGAGCAGCCGCAGGACCAGCAGTATATTAAATTGAATACAAATGAATCACCGTTTCCGCCATCACAGTCTGTTTTAGATGCAGTAAACGCTGAAGAGGTAAACAAGCTGAATTTATATTCTGACCCCGAATGCAAGCTTTTAAAAAATAAGCTTGCTGAAATTTACGGAGTAAACAAAGAAAATATTTACGTTTCTAACGGTTCGGACGACATTTTGAATTTTAGCTTTATGGCTTTTTGCGGTGATGAGGTAGAAGCTTTGTTTCCGGAAATCTCTTACGGGTTTTACAAGGTTTATGCCGATTTATACGGTGTAAAATACAAAAGAATTCCGTTGCAGGCTGATTTTACCATAAACGTAGATGATTATTGCAATCAAAATAAGTTTATAGTAATTGCAAATCCTAATGCGCCTACAGGAATTGCACTAACTCCTGACCGGATTGAAAAAATTGTAAAAACCAACCCCAATAACGTAGTTTTAATTGATGAGGCTTACGTAGATTTTGGCGGTGAATCTGTTTACGAATTAACAAAAAAGTACGACAATCTTTTAGTTGTTATGACTTATTCAAAATCAAGAAGCTTGGCAGGCGCAAGACTCGGCTTTGCTATTGGTAATAAGGACCTTATTAGCGACCTTGAAAAAATTAAATTTTCAACTAACCCGTACAGTATAAATCGTTTAACTCTTTTGGCGGGCGTAGCTGCTTTGGAAAGCGACAGCTATTATAAAGATAATGCCCAAAAAATTATAAGTGCAAGAGAATATACGGAAAAAGAATTAAAAAAACTCGGTTTTTCCGTTTTACCTTCTAAAGCGAACTTTGTATTTGCAAAGGCAGATTTTATTGGCGGTGAGGAGCTCTATCTTGCGCTTAAAAGCAAAGGAATCCTTGTGCGGCATTTTACCGACGAAAAAATAAAAGAATTTAACCGAATTACTATAGGTACAATAGAGCAAATGCAAAAGCTTATTGAAGCTATTTCTATAATTAAAGGAGAAGCAAAATGAGAACTTCAACTATAACTCGCAATACTGAAGAAACAAGAATTAGCCTTGCGCTTAACCTTGACGGTAAGGGTGAGTCAAAAATCGATACAAAATGTGGTTTTTTAGACCATATGCTCACACTTTTCAGCAAGCACTCCAAAATTGATTTAGAGGTTACCTGCAATGGTGACATTAACGTTGATTACCACCACACGGTTGAGGATGTAGGCATTGTGTTAGGTAAAGCAATTCTTGAGGCTTTAGGTGACAAAAAGGGGATAAACCGTTATGCTGATTCAATTTTACCAATGGATGAAGCCCTAATTTTAACTGCAATAGACGTCTCAGGCAGAAGCTATTTGAATTTTGACGTAGATTTCCCAAGTGAAAAAATAGGTGATTTTGATACAGAGCTTGTTGAAGAATTCTTTATGGCGCTTTCAAGAAGCGCAGAAATCACCTTACACGTTAAAAAGCTTGCAGGTGAAAATTCGCACCACGTTGCAGAGGGTGCTTTTAAATCCTTTGCAAGAACGTTAAGAGCGGCTGTAGCCTTCGACGAAAATTTTAAAGACCAATTACCATCAACAAAGGGTGTTTTATAATGATAAGTATTGTTGATTACGGTGTAGGCAATTTGTTTTCCTTAAGCTCGTCCTTAAAAAGCATAGGAGCCGATACCGTTGTAACAAGCGATAAGCAAAAAATATTAGATTCCTCTAAAATAATTCTTCCGGGTGTTGGCGCTTTTTCTGATGCACAGGAAAAATTGCAGCAATCCGGTTTGTTTGAGTTAATAATAAACGAGGCGAAAAAGGGCAAGCAATTACTCGGTATTTGTCTTGGTATGCAAATGCTTTTTGAAAAAAGCTTTGAATATGGCGAATACGACGGTTTAGGGCTCATTAAAGGCAATATTGTGCCTCTTGAGGGTAAAATCTCGCCTAAGCTTAAAATTCCTCATATCGGCTGGAATTCGCTTGATTTTAAAAATGGCGGCTCAGAGCTTTTTAAATACATAAATAACGGCGATTTTGTTTACTTTGTTCATTCTTATTTTGCCGCAGACTGTAAGGAAAGCGTGATTGCAACTGCCGAGTACGGAATTGACGTAACAGCGGCTGTGCAAAACGAAAACGTTTTTGGTTGTCAGTTTCACCCCGAAAAAAGCGGTGGTGTTGGTTTGAATATTTTAAAGGCATTTTGTGAAATGGGGGACTGCTAAATGAATATTTTTCCTGCTATTGACCTTTATGACGGTAAGGCAGTCCGTCTTTTCAAGGGTGATTATAATCAAATGACTGTTTATAACGAAAATCCACTCGAGGTAGCGAAGGATTTTGAAAAAGCAGGCGCTAAATATATTCACCTTGTAGATTTAGAGGGCGCAAAGCTCGGTACAACACCGAACATTAACGTTATTAAAAATATTGTCGATAACACAAACCTTTTCACAGAAATCGGCGGAGGGATACGCTCTATGGAAACGGTTGATGCATATCTTAATGCAGGACTTGACCGAGTTATAATAGGAACTGCAGCCGTTACAAACGAAGATTTTTTGAAAGAGGCGTTAAAAAAATATCCACAGCCCGGTAAAATTGCAGTAGGGATAGACTTACTTGACGGCTACGTTGCAATTAAAGGCTGGGTTGAAAAATCTCAATATAAAGCAGAGGAATTCTTTAATAAAATGACTTCCTTAGGAGTGACAACCGTAATTTGTACAGATATTTCTAAGGATGGCGCAATGAAGGGTGTAAACCGTGAGCTTTATAAGGAGCTTTCCGAAAAATACTCAATAGATATTACTGCTTCGGGCGGGGTTACAAATATTGATGATATTAAAGCTTTAAGAACAATGAATTTGTACGGAGCAATTATTGGAAAGGCCTACTATACCGGCGCCATAAATTTACAAGAAGCAATTGAGGTGGCAAAATGATTACTAAAAGAATTATTCCGTGCCTTGATGTTAAAAATGGTAGAGTTGTAAAGGGTGTTAACTTTTTAGGGCTTTCAGACGTATCCTCACCGGTTGAGCTTGCAGAATATTACAGCAATTGTGGTGCAGATGAGCTTGTTTTTTATGATATTACAGCATCCTTTGAGGGCAGAGAACTTTTTACGGACATTCTTACAGAGGTTGCTTCTAAGATTTTTATACCGTTAACAGTTGGCGGCGGTATAAATACAGTGGACGATTTTGACCGCGTGTTAAAATGCGGTGCAGATAAGGTGAGCGTTAATTCGGGAGCAATTAAAAATCCTGCTTTAATAAAAGAGGCTGCTTTAAAATACGGTGACCAATGCGTTGTACTTTCTTGCGACATTAAGCGTGTAAATAACGAATTTCGTCTTTTTGCCAAGGGCGGCAGAGAGGATACAGGCATAAATGCAATTGAATGGATAAAGCGTGGTGTAAGCAACGGCGCAGGTGAAATAGTTGTTAATTCTATTGATACAGATGGCGTTAAAAAGGGTTTTGATATTGAAATGCTCAAGGCTGTATGCTCTGTTGTTAATGTGCCTGTTATTGCATCAGGTGGGGCAGGCTGCAGCGAGGATTTTATAAAGCTGTTTAATGAAATTCCTACAATAGATGCGGGGCTTGCAGCTTCTATCTTCCATTTTGGAGAAGTAAAAATTAAAGAACTGAAAACTCTTTTGAAAGAAAATAATATTAACGTTAGATTATAATTGGAGAAGGTTTTATGGAGTTTGACAGAGAAAGCGAAATGACTATATTAGATGAATTTATTCCTGTTATTGAGAATACTTTCATTGACCAACCAATGAGCACTGAGGAGCTTCCGACCTTTACTGCTTCAAAGCATAAGCTTCCTCAGCCTGTATGGGATAATCATAAGGATTATATTGACTGTTATTGGAAAGCCTGGGAGCTTGCATTTAAAAATTTGAGAAAGCCTCGTGAAAACACAGGATTCGTGTCAAATTTTATTGATACCGCCTTTGATGGTTGCACTTTTATGTGGGATTCTGTTTTTATGCTTATGTTTGGTAAGTACGCAGACAGAATTTTTAAATTCCAGGGGACGCTCGATAATTTTTATTCGCATCAGCATGACGACGGTTTTATTTGCAGACAAATTAATACTGTAACAGGTATGGATTTGTTTACCCGTTGGGACCCGTCTGCAACCGGTCCTGAAATTATGGCGTGGTGTGAATGGGAATACTTTTTAAATTTTGGTGATATTGAAAGACTAAAAAGGGTTTTTCCTGTGTTGCTTTCATACCATAGGTTTTTAAAGCAAACACACACTTGGCCGGATGGTACGTATTTTTCAAGTGGCTGGGGCTGTGGTATGGATAACCTTCCAAGACAGCAAAAAGGATACTCCGAGCCATTTAGCCACGGGCATATGATTTGGGTTGATGCTTGTGCACAAGCACTCTACGACTGCCGTATATTAATTAAAATGGCAGAGGAGTTAAATAAACCCGAATACATAAAAGAACTTGAAGAGGAAGCCGAAATACTCTTCAGGGTTATAAATGAAAAATTGTGGGATGAAAAAACAGGGTTTTATTATGACCTTTGGAAAAACGGCGAATTTAATTTTGTTTACCATGCAGGCGCCTTCTGGAATTTACTTGCAGAAACAGTTCCCGAGGAGAGGTTAGAAAGATTTATAAGTGCTTTAAATGACGAAAAACTCTTTAAAACACCTAACAGAGTTCCTTGTCTTGCAAGGAATAACTCCGAATACGAGAGCACGGGCGCTTATTGGTGCGGCGGTGTATGGGCGCCAACAAATTACATGATTCTTAAAGGTCTTGACAAATACAATAAATATTCACTTTCTCACGAGATTGCTTGCGAGCATCTTTATGCAGTTGTTGAGGTTTTTAAAGCTACAAATACGGTTTTTGAAAACTATGCACCAGAATACGTTAACAACGGAAAGCCATCTCAGGGTAATCCTGCAATGAAGGATTTTGTAGGTTGGGCAGGTGTTTCGCCTATCTCTATTCTTTTTGAATTTGTTTTCGGAATTAAACCGGATGCAGGTAGCAATAAAATCGTGTGGGACATTACACTCCTTGAAAAACACGGTATAGAGCAGTATCCGTTTAAAACAGATGGTGAATTAACCCTTATTTGCAACGAAAGAAAATCTGAGGACGAAAAACCTGATATTACGTTTAAATCAAATATCCCTGTTGAATTAGAAATAATTTGGGGTAGTGAAAACAATAAACAATCATTTATTTTAAAGTCATAAGGAGAAAATTATGTTAAATATTGAAGAACTTAAATTTGATGAAAAAGGACTCATTCCTGCAATTGTTGTAGATTACGCCACAAAAAAGGTTTTAACACTTGCTTACATGAACAAGGAAAGTCTTAAAATATCCTTAGAAAAGGGTTTAACCTGCTTTTACAGCCGCTCAAGACAAGAGTTATGGTTAAAAGGTGAAACAAGCGGTAACTATCAGCATATAGTAAGTATTACGGCTGATTGTGACAAGGATGCACTTACAGTTGTTGTAAAAAAAGACGGTCCTGCCTGTCACACAGGTACAGACTCTTGCTTCAACGATTTAGTTTACGAAAATGAAGAACTCAATAATGAGTTTTCTTTAGAAAATCTTATGAAAATGCTTGTCGGCAGAAAAATAGAGAAAAAAGAAGGCTCTTACACAACCTACCTTTTTGAAAAGGGTATAGATAAAATCTTAAAGAAGGTCGGAGAAGAGTCAACAGAGGTTATTATTGCCGGTAAAGCTAACGATAAAAAGGAAACAATTTACGAAATTGCAGACTTGACATATCACGTTATGGTGCTTATGATAGAAATGGGTATTTCTCTTGATGAGGTTACGGCAGAGCTTGCTTCCCGTCACGTTATTGACCACAAAATAAAGCAAGAGAAAATGACCGAATAATTTTTGGAGTAGATTTATGACAGAAGCTTCTACAAACACCTATTCTGCAGACTTTATTCTCGCAAAGGCTCTTGATATTGGTGAGAATATTCTTCGCTGCGGTGGTGAACCGTACAGAATTGAAGATACAATTACAAGAATTTGTCTTTCCTACGGTGCGGAGTTTGCAGATATTTTTGCGTTGCCATCTTTAATTATTGCAAACATCAGAATGCAGGACGGCACCTTTTCTTCTCAGGTGCGCAGAGTATATCAGACAAATAATAATATGTATCTTTTAGAAAAGATGAATATGCTTTCAAGAGAGGTTTGCAACAAAAAAATATCTTTAGATGACGTACCGTACGAAATTGAAAAAGCTAAAAAAGGTAAGCCATTCCCCAATGCACTCTGCTATCTCGGGGGCATTTTAGGTGCAGGTGGTTTTGCTGTATTTTTTGGCGGTAATATTTACGATGCTATTGTAGCAGCAATTGCAGGTGTTGTTGTAACGTTTTTCAACTTACATAAAACTGCTTTTGTAAACCAAATGATTCACTCTGTTATTTCCTCATTTGTCGGTGCAATGCTTTCGCTTACACTCATCTATTTTGGTGTCGGAAAAAATACAGATATGATTCTTATTGGCGTAATAATGCTCTTGATACCGGGGCTGGCCTTTGGTAACGCTGTAAGAGATTTGCTTTTCGGTGATACTGTTTCAGGTATTATACAATTAGTGCAGGCAGTTTTAATTGCTGTAATGGTAGCGTTTGGCTTTACTGTTTCTATGATGATTTTCGGAGGTGTATTTGCATGAGTCCGGAAATTATTATAAAAATTATTGCAGGTGTTGTCAGTACGGTTGGTTTTGCAATTATATTTCGTTTAAGAGTAAAGCATATACCGCTTGCTGCTCTCGACGGTCTTGTTGCCTGCGTTGTTTATTTTTGCTGTCTTGAATTCATAAGTGAAGATTTATTTATTGCAAATATGCTTGCAGCCTTTGCAACAGCCGGTTTTGCCGAAATCTGCGCAAGAATAGGCAAAGCACCGTCAACAATTTTTCTTTTACCCGGTTGTATAGCTTTGGTACCGGGTGGCTCGCTTTACAATGCAATGAGAGGCTTGCTTTTAAAGGATTACGATGAATTTGCTGCTCAGTTGCTTATAACCGGAAAGGTTGCTATTGCAATAGGCGGCGGTATTATTGCAGTATCTATAATAAGATATTTTATAACAAAGCTAAAAAAACAAATAAAACAATAAAATAAAAGGTAACACAATTGAGTTTACTCAAAGTGTGTTACCTTTTATTTTACTTTTGAAGTGATTTAATAATTGCCTTACACTCGTCAAGCTCCATAATTTTAGGAACAGGGTAGAGCGGGTTGCCTTCCTTTAAGGCTCTTGTTGCAATAAGCTCAATATCTTCATCCTTAATACCATCAAATTTATCAGGTATATTCATCTTTTTATTAAGCTCTTTAATTGCTTCAATGAATTTTTCTGCTTTTTCTTTATCTGTTGTCAAGCCATCAGTAATGCCTGCTGTGTCAGCCAGAACAGCAAGTCTTTTATGTGCTGCTTCACCAAAAAATTCAAGTATGTATGGGAGTATAACAGCATTTGCAAGTCCGTGAGGAATTCCGTACATACCGCCTAAGTTATGTGCAATAGCGTGAACATAGCCAACATATGCTCTTGTAAATGCTACACCCGCATAGAAAGAAGCAACAAGCATATTTTCTCTTGCTTCAATATTTTTACCATCCTCGTAAACCTTTTCAATGTTTTCGAAAATGAGCTTTGTTGCCTTTAATGCTGCGTCTTCAGTAGACTTAACGTTGCTTCTTCCGATAAATGCCTCTACAGCGTGTGTAAGAGCATCCATACCTGTTGTAGAAGTAATGTGTGGCGGAAGTCCAACGGTGAGCTCAGGGTCAAGTACTGCAAACTTCGGGCGAAGAACAGGGTCGTTAATTGCATTTTTTTCGTGAGTATCAGGGTTAGAAATAACTGCTGCAAGAGTTGTTTCCGAACCGGTACCGGCAGTTGTAGGAACTGCAAAAATAAGAGGTGTTTTCTTTAAAACCTTTAATTGACCGCGCATTGAAGGAATAGATTTGTTCGGTCTTGCAACCTTTGCAGCCGTAACCTTTGCACAGTCCATAGGTGAGCCGCCGCCAAAGGCAATAAAAGCTTCACAACCATTGTCGTGGTAGAGCTTTAAAGCATCCTCAACGTTATAAATAGTTGGGTTAGGCTGTACACCGTCAAATACAGTATATTTAATACCTTCTTGCTGAAGACCCTCAAATAAAGAATCGAGCAAATGAAGCCCCATAAGACCCTTATCTGTAACAACAAGCACGTTGCTAACGCCTTGCTTTTTAACAAGCGCAGGTAACTGCTTTATAGCACCTGCACCCTGTAAAAGCTCGGGTGGTGTCCAGTCGAGTGCGCCCATAGCAACCTTATAAACACCTTGGTAAACTCTGTAAAAAGTATGTTTTAAATTCATAGTAATACAACTCCTACGTCTATTTTTTATCTTCTATAAGGGTAATCAAATTATTTAATAAATTATCTATAATTTCATTTCGCTTTTTTATGTGCTTGAAAAGGTAGGGGGCTTGCCTTGAAAATTTATCAAGCATTTTAATGTGTTTCTTTTTCTTAATAACCAGTAAATCGTTCTTTCTTTCCTTGAGCTCGTTTAATTTTACTGCGAATTCTTTTCTTTTTTCAGCAGAAAAATCTTGAAGACTTCCGGAGGTGGTGCCAAGCACAATGCTTGCAAACTCGACAATATCATCAGAAAGCTCTTTGAATTTTACAAAGTACTCTGTAATTCCGAGTGCATTTATAACTGTATTTAAAACGTCAAGCACAAAAACGGTAGAAATTATATAAACAAGTGTTATTCTCGAGTCAGCATTTATTTGGCTTACAAAGTAAATATCTACTAACGGGTGAAGCACGTAAAGGAATAAACACGAGCACGTGCCCCAATAAAGCGTATGAGTAAGACAAATTCTGCCATGCAAATTAAACTTTTTCTCAGAATAATCCCACCAGCGCGCATTAAACGCTTTTTCCATAACTAAGCTTGTAAGGTACTCCACAACGTCGCAAACTACCATACCAACAACAAAAATTAAAGCCTCATTTATATAGTGATTATCTGTTAAGGACCTAAACGGAAGCAGACAAATTAAAATTGTTAAAGCGCCAACACCGTAAATAGGGCAGAAGGGACCTCTCAAAAAGCCTCTGTTAATCCATTTTTTAGGCCTTAAGGAACAGTAGCAGGATTCAAAAAACCAACCTACAAAGCTATAAAGATAAAAGTAAATAAAAAAATCGTAGATTGCCACTTTATTCACCTAACCCTAATATCTTATTTAATTTATTCCGGCAAGTTTCTGAGCTGGAATAAGCCATTTCAATAGCGGCACAATATTTGTCCATCATTGTAACAACGTAGGATTCTAAATATCTTGGTGGCGTTAAGGTTAACGGCCACATGTGACGTTTAATAATATCGCATTCTTTTTTTGTTAAAGTGCCGCATAAGTAATATGCATTTTTTAAGGCAAATTTAGGGTGCCTTAAGCCGTGCAGCTTGTGACTTAAATCATCTTCACGCCAGTCATAATAAAATAAATCGTGCATAGTAGCAGCCCGTGCAGTGTCCTTGTAATTAAGCTTAAGCTTTCTCGAAACCAAAAAGCTTAAAAACGCAACGCTTCTTATATGCTGCAAACGATTAATTTTAAAATGCTGCTCAAACTCGCCAAGCTTTTGCAGCTGCGGTGAATTATAAATATCACCCGCAACCTCCAAAAACTCATTCCATTCTTTTGTATCCATTTTATAAGAGGATACGTAAGCATTAAATAACTTTCCCATATTTTATTTAATAATTTTGTGGAAAACCTTTTTTCCTTTTTTTATGATTACATAGCCTTTTTCAAAATCTGAAGCAGGGATAACATATGAAACTGCCGTAACCTTTTCGTTATCAACACTAACGCCACCTTGTTCAATAAGACGTCTTGCTTCACCGCGAGAGGTAACAAGACCTGCTTTTATAAGTGCATCAATAATGTTTATACCTTCATCTGTAAAATCTTCAGTTGAAAGGGTAGTGGACGGCATGTTTTCAGAGTTTCCGCCTGCGCCAAAAACAGATTTAGCAGCTGCTTGTGCTTTTTCCGCCTCTTCTTTACCGTGCACAAGTGCTGTAAGCTCATATGCTAAAATTTCTTTTGCTTTGTTAAGCTCACTACCTTCCCATGAATCCATTTTATCAATTTCTTCTAACGGTAAGAAAGTAAGCATTCTTATACATTTTAAAACGTCACTGTCTGCAACGTTACGCCAATATTGGTAGAAATCGTAAGGAGAAGTTTTATTAGCATCAAGCCAAACTGCATTACCCGCAGTTTTACCCATTTTATTACCCTGTGAATCGGTAAGAAGGGTAATAGTCATAGCGTGAGCATCCTTACCCAATTTCTTTCTGATAAGCTCTGTACCGCCCAACATATTGCTCCATTGGTCGTCGCCGCCAAATTGCATATTACAGCCGTAATTTTTAAAGAGGTAGTAAAAGTCGTAGCTTTGCATAATCATATAGTTAAACTCAAGAAAGCTAAGACCTTTTTCCATTCTCTGCTTGTAGCATTCTGCTCTTAACATATTGTTAACAGAGAAACAAGCGCCAACCTCTCTTAATAACTCAACGTAGTTAAGATTTAAGAGCCATTCAGCATTATTAACCATTTGTGCCTTGCCTTCACCAAATTCAATAAATCTCTCCATTTGGCGCTTAAAGCAATCTGCATTGTGCTGAATATCTTCTTTTGTGAGCATTTTTCTCATATCTGTTCTGCCGGAAGGGTCACCAATCATAGTACTACCGCCACCAATAAGAGCTATTGGCTGGTTACCTGCCATTTGAAGTCGCTTCATTAAGGTGAGAGCCATAAAGTGACCGGCTGTAAGGCTGTCCGCAGTGCAGTCAAAGCCGATATAAAACTTAGCCTTACCGGAGTTAACCATTTCCTTAATTTCTTCTTCATTCGTTACCTGAGCAATGAGCCCACGAGCAACTAATTCTTCGTAAATTCCCATTAGAATACCACCTAAATTTTAATTTATTACATACATTGAAATTATATTATAAATATAGGGGAATGTCAACATATTTATGGTCTTGACAAAATGAAAAAATATGCTATTATATATTAGTACGAAACTTCAGGGCGGGGTGTAATTCCCCACCGGCAGTAAAGTCTGCGAGCCTTTATGGGTTGATTGGGTGCAATTCCCAAACCGACGGTATAGTCCGGATGAAAGAAGCTTTCTATAATTTGAATTTTCATTCATTTTTTATGAAACTTTATTTTCGCCCTGAGTCTTTCGGGGCGATTATTTTTTTGAAAGGTGTTGTAGAAAATGAAAAACAACTACACGAACAAACAAAATCTCCAAAGGCTCACAACGGCAGCTGTATTAGCGGCGCTTTCCTTGGTGCTGATGGCAACCATTCGTTTTCCTATTTTCCCGAATGCAGCGTTCTATGAAATGGAATTTTCAGATGTACCACTTCTTTTGTCATCAACTCTTTTAGGACCTGTTTACTCAATTCTCTCACTTTTAGTTGTTTGCATCATTCAGGCGGTCACAGTAAGCTCCGGCAGTGGTTTTATTGGTTTTGTAATGCACTTTGTTTCCTCAAGTCTTACAATTTTAGTTGTATGGTTTGTCAGAAAAAAACTTCCGGGCTTAAAGGGTGTTATTGTTTCGGGCGTTTTAGGCGTTATTGTTATGACCCTTATTATGATTCCTATGAATATGTGGATGGTTTCAGAGTTTATGGGAATTAACGTTAAGGGCTTTGTAGATGGGTTTTTAGCGGTTTGCGTTGGTTTTAACCTAATTAAATCAACTGTAAATATAACAATTTACAGCGTGCTCTCACCAATTGTCGTTAAAGAATTTAAAAAGCTCTTTAACAAACAGTAAACATCAGATTCAAAAGGAGATGCAGCTATTTTTAGCTGTATCTTCTTATTTTTAATTTAGAATAATAATATATTACGCTTTTTCATTGAAAACTATTGACAAAAGCTTATAAAATTTATAAAATCAATACACAGAAATTTTATTCTGTATTCATGAAAAAATATTTTTAGGAGTTATTCTTATGGTTTTTGAAAAACTTAAAACAATTATTATTGACGAGTTTGAAATTGAAGAAGAGCTTATTACAATGAACACTTCACTTACTGACGAGCTTGACATTGACTCACTTGACGTTGTTGACCTTGTTATGACAGTTGAAGATGAGTTTTCTATTGAGCTTCCTGACGAAGCATTAGAGGGTATGAAAACTATTGGCGATTTAGTTAAATATATTGAAGAGAACTAATTTAGAAAAGGAAATTTTATAATGGCAGAGCAGAAAAAAATGGTTGAAGCAATCACCTCTATGGAGGTTGATTTTGCTCAGTGGTACACAGACGTTGTAAAAAAGGCAGACCTTGTTGATTATTCAAGCGTTAAGGGCTGTATGATTATTCGTCCTTATGGTTATGCTATATGGGAAAACATCCAAAGCATTCTTGACGGTCATTTTAAAAGAACAGGTCACGAAAACGTTTATATGCCTTTGTTTATTCCGGAAAGCCTTTTACAAAAGGAAAAAGACCATGTTGAGGGTTTTGCACCTGAGGTTGCCTGGGTTACATACGGCGGTAGTGAAGAGCTTGAGGAAAGACTTTGCGTAAGACCTACATCTGAAACACTTTTCTGTGAACACTATGCAAAGGTTGTTCAATCACACAGAGATTTACCAAAGCTTTACAACCAATGGTGCAGCGTTGTTCGTTGGGAAAAAACAACAAGGCCTTTCTTAAGAACAAGAGAATTCTTGTGGCAGGAGGGTCACACAGTACACGCTACAGCAGAAGATGCAATTGAAGAAACAGAGCGTATGCTTAATATTTATGCAGATTTCTGTGAAAAATCTCTTTGTATGCCTGTTGTTAAAGGTAAAAAGACTGAGAGCGATAAATTTGCCGGTGCAGTTTCTACTTATGCTATTGAGGCACTCATGCACGACGGTAAAGCGCTTCAGGCAGGTACGTCCCACTACTTTGGTGACGGCTTTGCAAAAGCCTTCAATATGACTTATCAAGATAAAGAAAATAAACTTTCTTACGTACACCAGACCTCTTGGGGTGTTACAACAAGACTTATTGGTGCGCTTATTATGTCACACGGTGATGATAACGGTCTTGTTCTTCCGCCTGACGTTGCTCCGATTCAGGTGGTTGTTCTTCCTATTGCACAACACAAGGAAGGTGTGCTTGATAAAGCATATGAATTAAAAGAAAGGCTTTCAAAGACCTTTAGAGTTAAGGTGGATGACAGTGACAACTCTGCAGGCTGGAAGTTCGCTGAATATGAGATGAAGGGCGTTCCGCTTCGTCTTGAAATCGGTCCTAAGGATATTGAGAAGAATCAATGTGTTTTAGTTCGTCGTGATAACAGAGAAAAAATCTTTGTTTCCCTTGATAATCTTGAGGCAGAAATTCAAAAAGCACTCGACGATTTTGCAAAAGCTATTTACAATAAGGCTCTTGATAATTTAAATAAACACACATTCGCTTGTACTACGATAGATGAAATCAATAAGGCACTCACAGAAAACGGTGACGGTTTTATTAAAGCTATGTGGTGTGGCGAAGAAGAATGTGAAGACAAGGTTAAAGAGCTCACAGGCGTTGGTTCTCGTTGCATTCCATTCGAACAAGAAACACTTTCAGATAAATGCGTTTGCTGTGGCAAGCCTGCTACACAAATGGTTTACTGGGGTAAAGCATATTAAAAAACTAAGGCTATTGTTTCCAATAGCCTTTAATTTTTGAATTAAAAAAGCACCCGATATTCAACGTATCGAGTGCTTTTTTTGTTTTAAGAATTAACAAGGTCTTTCATATTATAAATTCTTGGTGATTTACCGTTTAAGAAGATTGCAGCATTAACTGCACCTTGTGCAAAAATTGCTTTTGAACGAGCAGAGTGGCTAAGTTTAACAATTTCGTCGTTACCAGCGAAAATTACTTCGTGCTCACCAACAATGTTGCCGCCGCGAATGGAGTGAATACCAATCTCTTTTTCATTTCTTTTTTGTCTTTTTGAATGTCTGTCGTACTCGTAATATACGTCAGGCATTTCTTCTTTTATTGCGTCTGCTAACATTAAAGCAGTTCCGCTTGGCGCGTCTAATTTTTGGTTATGATGTGCTTCAACAATTTCTATGTCAAAATCATTGCCTAAAACCTTTGCAGCAGTTTTTGCAAGCTCACAAAGGAGGCTTACGCCCATTGACATATTATAAGAGAAGAAAACAGGTATTTCCTTTGAATAAGCCTCAACAGACTTAATTTGTTCATCTGAAAGACCGGTGGTAGAAATAACAACCGCTGTTTTTGTTGCCTTTGCAAATTCAAGCATAGCTGAAAGCAGAGCAGGGTTTGAAAAATCTACAATTACGTCTGCGTTTACCTGAACCTCGGAAAAAGTTGTAAAAACAGGGTAGCCTAAAGTAGAATCCTCTACAATATCAACGCCTGCTACAATCTGGCAATCATCACGAGAATTAACAATACTTGTAACAGTCCTTCCCATTTTGCCGCAGCAACCACTTAAAATTATCTTTGTCATTTTAAACTTCCTCCGAAATATTTTAGATTAAGTTATGATTCTTCAACGCTTTTATTAAGGTAGCCTTATTTTTTTCGTTAATAGGGGAAAGAGGCATTCTGCATCTGCCAACATCTTTGCCCATTAAGCATAAAGCCTCCTTAACGGGAATAGGGTTAACATCACAAAACAGAGCATTGCAAAGGTCTAAATACTCTAATTGAAGTTCTCTGCTTGCTTTAAAATTACCGTCAAGCGCTAATTTTGCAATGTCGTGAGTAACCTTTGGTGCAACGTTTGAAAGTACGGATATTACACCAATTGCACCTAAAGCCATGAAGGCTGTAATCTGGTCATCGTTACCCGAGTAGTAGTTAAGGTTATCCTTACAAAGTGAAACGGTTTTTGCAAATGCAGAAATATCGCCGTTAGCCTCTTTAACACCGTTAACAAGCGGTAATTTAGAAAGCTCAAGATACGTTTCGGGTAAAATGTTTACACCTGTTCTGGAGGGTACGTTGTAAAGAATCATTGGTGTAGAAACTCTTTTTTCTAAATAAGAGTATGATTCAATTAAACCATCCTGAGATGCTTTGTTGTAATAAGGGGTAACTGTTAAAAGACCATCAACACCACATTTTTCAGCATCATTTGAAAGTATAACAGAGTGCATTGTATCATTACTTCCGGTACCGGCAATAACAGGTACACGACCTGCTGTAACGTTAACAGCAACCTTTATTGCCTCAAGGTGCTCATCATACACAAGGGTAGATTTTTCACCGGTTGTACCGCATACAATAATTGCATCTGTTCCGTTTTCGATTTGTTCGTTAATTAACTCTTCAAAAAGTGGAAAGTTGATTTTAAGAGTTTCGTCCTTGAACGGCGTTACAATAGCAACACCCGCTCCTGCGAAAATAGGTTTTTTCACAGTATGACCTCCCAATAATTATTTAGTAAATAAATTACTATATCATCAGTCCATATAACCTTCTGCACAAAGAAGTTCTGCAAGAAGAACTGCACCGCCTGCAGCACCTCTTAAGGTATTATGTGCAAGGCATACAAACTTATAATCATATTGTGTATCTTCTCTGAGACGGCCAATAGAAACAGCCATACCGTTCTCCAGGTTTCTGTGAAGCTTTGTCTGTGGGCAATTATCCTCTTCAAAATAGTGAAGGAATTGCTTTGGTGCGCTTGGCAGCTCTAATTCCTGAGCTCTGCCTTTAAAATCTGCCCAAGCTTTAATCATAGCCTCTTTTGTCGGCTTTTTATTGAAGCGTACAAATACAGCACCCATATGACCGTCTGAAACAGGAACTCTTATACACTGTGCTGTAAAGCTTGGTGAGGTTGCAGGTACAATTTTACCGTCTTCAATTTTACCCCAAAGCTTAAGTGGTTCTTTTTCGCTTTTTTCTTCCTCGCCGCCAATGAAAGGAATAACGTTATCTACCATTTCAGGCCATCTTTCGAAGGTTTTACCTGCACCTGAAATTGCCTGATAAGTACATACAAGTACGTCCTTAACACCGTATTCCTCGTGAAGAGGGAAGAGTGCAGGTACGTAAGATTGAAGAGAGCAGTTAGATTTAACTGCAATAAAGCCGCGTTTTGTACCAAGGCGCTTTCTTTGAGATTCAATAATTTTAATGTGGTCAGCATTTAATTCCGGCACAACCATAGGAACGTCATCAGCCATTCTGAAAGCACTGTTATTTGAAACAACCGGGCATTCAGCCTTAGCATACTTTTCCTCGAGTGCTTTTGTTTCTTCCTTGCTCATGTTAACAGCGCAGAAAACAAAATCTACTGAAGAAGCAATTTTTTCAATATCCTTCTCAGCATCAAGAACAATCATATCAAGATATTTTTCAGGTGTTGCTTCAGGCATGCACCAACGGTCGCCGAGAGCCTCTTTATATGTAACACCTGCAGATCTTGAGCTTGCTGCAAGAACTGTAACATCAAACCAAGGATGTTCATTAAGAAGGAGCGCAAAACGTTGACCAACCATTCCTGTTGCTCCAATAATACCAACTTTGTACTTTTTCATAAGTACACCTCCGGATTTTTAAAAAATACTTGTAAATACGAAATAAATAGATTATAATATACCTCGCTTACATACCGAACTATAATAACACAAAAAACGCTTGTAAGTCAATTATTTTTTAATATTTAGAAGGTATTTTAATGAATAAATCAGATTTTTTCTATGATTTACCGGAAGAGCTTATTGCTCAGTATCCGGTAGAGCCTCGAGATTTCTCAAGAATGATGGTTCTTTCAAAGGAAAACGACAGCATTTCACATAAACGTTTTTTTGATATTTGTGATTATTTTAATGCCGGTGATACTCTTATTTTAAACAATACACGTGTTCTTCCTGCAAGGATTTACGGCGTTAAGGAGGGGACCGGGGCAGTTGTTGAGTTTCTTTTATTAAACCAGCTTGAAAATGACATGTGGGAAGCACTTGCAGGTCCCGGAAAAAGAGCTAAGGTAGGTACCCATTTTACCTTTGGCGAAGGTATTTTAAAGTGCGAGGTAACCGAGGTTTTAGAGAACGGAAACAGAATCATTAGATTCAATTATGCTAAAGATGATAATTTTTTCAATATTCTTGATAAGGTTGGTCAAATGCCGTTACCGCACTATATTACAGAGGAGCTGAAGGATAAGGAACGTTACCAAACTGTTTATTCTAAGGAATTGGGTTCTGCTGCTGCACCAACTGCAGGTCTGCATTTTACAAATGAAATTCTGCAAGAATTAAAAGATAAAGGTGTGAATATTGGCTACGTTACGCTTCACGTTGGTTTAGGCACCTTCAGACCTGTTAAGGCAGATAAAATTGAAGACCACAAAATGCATACCGAGCATTACTATTTACCAAAAGAAACTGCACAGCTTATAAATGATACAAAAAAAGCAGGAGGCAGGGTAATAGCTGTTGGCACAACAAGCTGTCGCACGCTTGAATCTGTTGCAAGCTTTTACGGTGAAATAAAAGAGGATGATGGAAATACCGATATTTTCATTTATCCGGGATATAAATTTAAGTGTATAGATGGTTTAATAACTAATTTTCATCTTCCTGAAAGCACACTTATTATGCTTGTTTCTGCATTTTATGGCTACGAAAAAACACTAAGTGCCTACAAAACGGCAGTCGAAGAGAAGTACAGATTTTTTTCATTCGGCGACTGTATGATGATTTTATAAAGGAATTAATTTACTATGTTTAAGGTTATTAAAACTGAAGGAAAAGCACGCTTAGGTGAGTTTACAACTGTAAAAGGTACAGTTAAAACTCCTGCGTTTCAAAACGTTGCAACTTGCGGTGCTATAAAGGGCGGACTTTCTGCCTACGATTTAAAGGATATTAATTGCCAGGTACAGCTTTGCAATACTTATCATTTACATGTAAGACCGGGAGACGAGCTCATTAAAGAATTGGGCGGACTTAATGAGTTTACCGGTTGGGACGGTCCTATTCTTACAGATAGCGGCGGATTTCAGGTGTTTTCATTAGCAAAATTAAGGAAAATTAAAGAAGAGGGCGTTACCTTTAACTCTCACGTGGACGGTCGCAAGATTTTTATGGGACCGGAGGAGAGTATGCGCATTCAATCTAACTTGGCCTCCACAATTGCTATGGCGTTTGATGAATGCGTTGAAAATCCTGCAACCTATGAATATGCAAAAGCTTCTGCGGAAAGAACTACACGCTGGCTTATTCGTTGTAAAGAGGAAATGGAGCGCCTCAATTCTCTTCACGATACCTTGAATAAAAAACAATTACTTTTTGGCATAAATCAAGGCTGTACTTTTGACGATTTACGAATTGAGCATATGCAGCAAATTGCAAAATTAGACCTTGATGGTTACGCTATTGGTGGTCTTGCGGTTGGTGAGCCTAAGGAGGATATGTACAGAATTATTTCTGCTGTTGAGCCTTTTGCACCAAAAAATAAAATCCGTTACCTTATGGGCGTTGGTACACCGGGCAATATATTAGAGGGCGTTTCGCGGGGTGTGGATTTATTTGACTGTGTTATGCCAAGCAGAAATGCAAGGCACGGTCATTTATTCACCTGGAATGGTGTTATGAATTTAAACAATGCAAAATATGCTAAGGATGATACTCCGATTGACGTTAATTGTAATTGTCCTACCTGCCAAAAGCACTCAAGAGCTTACATTCACCACCTTATAAAAGCAAAAGAGATGCTTGCAATGCGCCTTTGTGTAATTCACAATTTGTATTTTTATAATAATTTAATGTCAAGAATTCGTGAAGAGCTTGAAAACGGCACCTTTACTGAATTCAAAGAAAAATATACAGATTTACTTGATTCAAGAATCTGATTTTTAAATTAAATTATAAAAAAAGACTTGTATATTTTACAATAAACAGTTATAATATGCTGGTATTAAAATTTGGAGGAAAAAATTATGGATTTTTTAGGTTCATTATTTGGCGGCGGTGCTCCTGCTGAGGGCGGCGCTTCAGGTGGCAGTTCAATGCCATTATTTATGATTATCGGTATGTTTGTACTCATGTATTTCATGGTACTTCGTCCGCAAAAGAAAAGACAAAAAGAAGAGCAGGAAATGCGCGATTCTATTCAGATTGGCGATGAAATTGTTACAATCGGCGGTATTATGGGTAGAGTTGTTACTGTTAAGGATGACAGCATTGTTATTGAAACAGGCACAGACCGTACAAAAATCAAGTTTTTAAGATCTGCTATTCAGACCAACCAAACAGCTAATGAGCGTTTAGCTGCTGAAAAGAAGGCTGCTGAAGATGCCAAAAAAGCTCAGAGCGAAAAAAATGCAATTGACCAGGCTGTTAACGGTAAAAAGAAAAAGACAAAATCTGTTGAAAACAAAGGCGCTGCTGATGAGCTCAAAGCTGAAGAAGAAGCTCAAAAGAACGAAGAAGAATAATTTTCATAAAACAGAAAACCTCTGCATATCTTTTAAGTAAGATTATGCGGAGGTTTTTTTATGCAAAAAAATAAAAAATCTAAAAAAGATTTAAGCCTAATAATTAAATATTTGCCATGTTTTTTTCTTGGTGTAATTTCTACCTTATTCGGAATACTTGTCCTGGCATTAGCATATTATAAACTGTCTCTTGATTCCGAATTAAGTTATTATTTTACATATTTTTTTATTTCTGTCGGTGCTTTTTTAACAGGTTATTCAACCTATAAAAGATTTAAAAACAGGGGAATTGTTTCAGGTGCACTCGGCGCTGTCCCTTTGCTTGTTTTTAATTTAATATTTATTCTCATATTTAGCTTTAAAAGTGTAAATGCCTTTGTTTTATTGGTAATTCCGTTTACCGTTTTATTTGGCGCCATTGGCGGAATTGTAAGCTCTAACTCAAAGAAAAGATATTAAAAAAGGGGAAATATTATGTTGAAAAAAAGTGTTGTAATAAAAAGAAAAAGAATGGATATTCCTCATTTTAATTATAAAAATCTATTATTCTTAACATTATTTTTTTGTGGTTTTATAGTTGGAATTTTATCTATGAAAGGGGAAGATAACCAAGTTAAAACCATTGCGGTAGAATTTTTTGGGGATTATATTTTAAATAAATCTAACGAAGGATTATTTTCTGCATTTTTAAATTCTTTCTTTTTAATTTGTTTATTTCCTTTTATTACGTTTATTTTTGGGCTTTGCGCTGTAGGTATTCCAATAATAATTGCCATACCTACAATAATTGGTGCTTTGGTAGGTATGGCAATTGGTTTTTTATATTCCTGTTATTCATTACAGGGGTTGGGCTACGCTGCCTTAATTCTTATACCGAGCGTATCAATTCTTGTTGCTACACTCACAAGGTGCTGTAACGAAGCCGTTAATATGTCAATTGAAATTATTGCTAATATGAGCGGGTATAAAAATCAATCAAAAAGGAATGAATTTAAAGAATATTTTTTAAGATTTCTGGTTTTTCTTATTCCACTAATACTTTCTGCGGTATTAAATGCAGCAAGCTTCAAGGTTTTTAATAATTTATTTTCATTCATCTGAAGACTCATCTTTATTTATGCTTTCAATTTTTTGCGGTCGGGGAGCCTTAACGTTGCTTAACGGATTGGACTCGGCTGCATTTTTTAATTGCTCATCAACAATATGTGTGTATATTTGTGTAGTGTTAAGGTTTTCGTGACCTAAAATTTCCTTAATTGAAAGAACGTCTACATTGCCGTGCTGGTACATAAGCGTTGCTGCAGTGTGCCTTAGTTTATGGGTTGATAAAGCTCTGTCGGCAAGACCTGCCTTTTCTAACGTGTTCTTAACAACGTATTGCACGGTTTTTGGGCTTATCCTGCCTTTTTGGCGGCTTATAAACAGTGCATCCTTATCCTTTACACCATCAACAGGGCGTACCGGTAAATAGGCGTTTATAGCGTCTATACAAGCATCATTTAAGTAAATTGTACGCTCTTTATTACCTTTACCTGTAACAGTTAGAGTGTTATTGGTACGAATATCACTTAAATTAAGTGAAACAAGCTCAGAAAGACGAAGACCGCAGTTTAAAAATAACGTTATAATGCAATAGTCTCGTTCTTTAAACTTACCGTCTACAGAATTTAAAAGCGTAAGGCTTTCATCTAACGTGAGATACTTAGGCAAAGCTTTTTTAATTCTTGGAGATTCAAGCTCCTGAAGGGGATTGTCCTTAATAAGCTTTTTTTGTACAGATAGATACTTATAAAAAGCTCTTAACGTAGAAACCTTTCTTGAACGAGTGAACTCATTATTGTTTCTGTTTATTTTACAATATGTAAGATACATATAAGCATCATTGAGTGTTACAGAAAAAATTAAATCTAAAGATATGTCAGAAATAACAATCTCTTCAAAAGGAACTTCTTTAGCAACAAGCCCGCGAATTATTTTTAAGTATTTAAAAAAAGTAGATAAATCGTTAGCGTATTCATTAACAGTCAACTCAGAGCAGTTTTTAATAACGCTGTAATAGTTTAAGAATTCAATTGCAATGGGTGGTAATAAGTCAAAATTCTCTCGTTTCATAACTCAAATAAACAAATCCTTCGTATTGTAATTGTAATTTACAAGTTTTTTTAGAAAACCAAGCCTAAAAGAGTAGTGGATATTTTTTACACAACGACTTATACAAAAGAAATGTTTTGTATAAGTCGGGTAAGGGGTTTAGATAAATAATATGTAAATAAGGCGTTTTCTTAGAATTCGGATATTTCTAAGGTTATCACACTTATTATAGATGCAATTATGAGTACAGACCTTAATTTTACCATAAAATAATCAGAAACATACAAATAGTAAAAATACAGATTTTTAAAACTCTTAATTCTTATCCTTATATTTTTTCATACAAATTATAATTGCAACTGATACTATAACCATTGTAGCTGTATAACCAAGCTTAGCCGTTGCATTTTTTTCAGGATTCTTAGAATTCTTCAAAATTATCAACCTTTCTCATCGAATAGAAATTTTTGGCACTAGGTGTTATTCATTCGGAAAATTTCTATTCAATTTAATTTTTTAGTTTTATATTAAATTTAGTTAAATGAGCTCAGTAATTGGTAAAATTGAGCCAATATCAGTAAGCTTATAAGATTTACTATAAACAGGTTTAACGTTATAAGCATTTAAGAACGCCAAAATCTCTGCATAGTTTGGGTGCTCTTCTATATTACCGTTAAAGAAGATTTCGTTCTCAGATATTTTTCCCGATGCGCCACCAATAAAGCCGGAATGTCTATCAGATAAATACACAAATCCCGGTTGAATCTTTAAAACATTAATTTGTGAATTTTTTAACAAATTAGCTATACCATTATCTTCAGTAATAATTGCATTTTCACTGACAATACATATTGAGCATTTGGAATATCCTTGTTTGGTTTGCAATCGTTTTAAATTATAAGCGTTCGCAAAATCTATAATTTTTTCAGAGGCAAAAGCAATATTTCCTATTAAAGCACCATTTAAAATAGTTTGGTTAAGCAAAACGTCGTTAGGATACGGTGAAAACGGCTCATTTTCAGCCACCTCTACCCTACAGCCTAACTCAGATATTGCTTTAATTAAAGTCGTCTGATTTGGTGAAATAACAGCCGTATTGCTTCCGCAATATGCAACCTGCAAATCTGCATGAAAAGTAATTTCTTCATCTAATTTAGCAGATTCTTTTATAGTTAAAGTATAAATACCGTAATTATTTAAAAATTCTATTGCTTCTGTTGCGTTTTCGCCCAAAATGCAATGCTTCACTTTGTTCTTGGGTAAGTTGGCGTTTTCAATAAATTTAAAATCCTTATGCATTTTCTGCAGCAACCTCAAAAGCTTCTCGTACGTTTCTTACACCAATAACCTCTATATCTTTAAAGGAAGCTTTACTTAAGCCCTTCATATTTTGTCTTGGTATAATGCAGCGCTTAAAGCCGAGTCTTTCAGATTCCTTAATACGTTGCTCACAGTTATTAACGGTTCTAATTTCCCCCGCAAGACCAATTTCACCGAAAACAATGGTTTCACTGTCAATAACAGTGTCTTTAAGGCTGGAAATAAGTGCAACGGCAACAGCTAAGTCTGAAGCAGGCTCGTCCGCTCTTAAGCCGCCAACAATGTTCAAATAACAGTCCATATTTGAGAAAAAGTAACCTGCACGCTTTTCTAAAATGGCAATAAGCATAGCCATTCTGTTATAATCGAAGCCCGTTGACATTCTTCTTGGATTTCCAAAACCGGTAGTTGTTGCAAGGCCCTGAATCTCTGCCAAAATAGGTCTTGAGCCTTCCATAAGACAAGTAACGCAGGTACCCGAAACGTTTGTTGGTCTGCCTGCTAAAAGTGCCATTGAGGGGCTTTCTATTTGAGAAAGTCCCGCATCTGTCATTTCAAAAACACCTATTTCGTTTGTTGAGCCAAATCTGTTTTTGACAGCTCTTAAAATTCTGTAAGAATAATTCCTTTCCCCCTCAAAATAAAGAACGGTATCTACAATATGCTCTAAAACCTTAGGACCTGCAATGTTGCCGTCTTTGTTTACGTGACCGACAAGTATGGTGGAAATATCGTTATTTTTTGAGGTCTGCATAAATAAATTCGTGCATTCTCTGACTTGTGTTATGCTACCGGTGCTTGAAGAAAGCTCGGGTATATTCATAGTCTGAATAGAGTCAACCATTACAATGTTCGGCTTTTCCGTTCGTAAATACTCACAAACAATTTCAGCATCTGTTTCACACATTACAGAAAGGTTATCTGATTTAACACCAAGCCTTTTAGCTCTCATTTTTAACTGATAGGCAGATTCCTCACCGGAAACGTAAAGCACAGTTAAATCCTTGGAAAGAAAATTACAAATTTGAAGCAAAAGCGTAGATTTACCTATACCGGGGTCACCGGATAAAAGCACTAAAGAGCCTCTTACAAGTCCTCCGCCTAAAACACGGTTCAATTCGGATATTCCTGTGTTATACCTGAATTCTGTTGATGAATCAATTGAATCGAGCTTTAGTACGTTTAAGCCTTTATTAATTACAGAGGTAGTTTTTTTAGAGCTTTTAGCCTCTGTTTTAATAAACTCCTCATCTAGGGTACCCCATTCATTACATGACGGGCATTTACCATACCATTTTGCAGACTCGTAGCCGCAATTACTACAAATATAAACTGATTTTTGTTTTGAAGCCATAATATTCACTGACCTTCACAATAATTTAAAATTCCAACAGCAATAGAAAAAGCCATTTGTTTTTGGTATTCTTCTGTTTTTAACTTTTCTGCCTCTTCGTAATTAGAAAGAAACCCACATTCAACTAAAACGGCAGGCTTAACTGCATTATTTATTAAATAAACCGACGTACCGCAGGGCTTAATCTGTCTTGTGTTATTCGGCTGTAAAAAATAAACAATGCTTTCCTGTATACTTTCTGCTAAAAAAGAGCTTTTTTCACTGAAATTTTTAGAATAAAAAACTTGAGCACCATAATATTTTGGTGAAGAAAAATGGTTTTGATGAATACTAACAAAAATTGCATTTTCTGTATTTTGCATTAAGTCCATTCTGTTGTGTAAATCTGAGGATTTTTTACTCCTTATTGTTGTTAAACCTTCATCCTCAGTAGAGGTATCCGTTTCTCGTGTCATAACAACTTTAAAGCCGAAAAAACTCAAATATTCCTTTAAATGCAAGGCGATATTTAAATTAATCCCCTTTTCACTTACACCATCCTGAGTGCTTGCACCACCATCAAAACCGCCGTGCCCCGCATCTACAATGATAACGGGAAGCTCGTTTTCAAAAACGCCGTCGGAAACGTTTTTAGGTTTGACGTTAAAAATGCTTAAAGAAATTAAAAATGAAATAAAAACTAAAACAAATAAAATTATGAGCTTTTTCAAAATTATCACCCATAAAATAATATGTAAAAGTTTTAAAAGTTATCTGAATTCTGTGCCATCTTTAAGTAAAAGATTTTTCCTTACAATTGACCAAGTGATATTTTCAGGCAAAAAATCACTCAAAAGAGCATCCTTGAACAATATAGGGTTAATTGTAAAATCATTTCCGGCGGGCAAAACAAAATTAAAATCCAATTCAGTATCCGTTACTTTTTCAAAATTCAAAGATGAAAGATGCGCTGATACGTTAATTTCTTTTATTTCTCCCTTTTTTGTTTTCTTTTGTATTATTATATTTTTACCTTCTATTTTTTCCAAAATCGAGTTTTTAATATTTTCACCGTTATTAGAGTAAATTTTCATTTCATAAAGTCCCGAGTTAATAAACAAAGGCTTATATTCAGGTGCATCAATTTTCAAAAACTGAATCCCCGGTACAGTAACACGATTCAATTCAGATATTACGCGTTCATTTGGGTAGCTTTCATCATCAAGACGAATATCCAATACCTCCTGCTCACCCTCAACACCTAAAGGCAGTGAAAGTCCAAAAACAAGGTGCGGATGAGGGTTAAAGCCTTCTGTGTACCACAAGGGTATATCTGTTCTTCTGAAGGCTCTTATTAAACAACGGGTTAAATCGAGGTGTGAAATGTATTTTGCAGTATCTTTTTTAGTGAACCATATTCTTACTGAGCGCATCACACTTACCTCCGTTTAATTTATTTGAGCCACAAGCATTGCATTGCTCACGGCAATGCTTTGAGGTCTGAGCTTTCTTTGCTTTTTCATTTTCTTCAATTAAAAAGCTTTTCTTAATTCCGGAATTGATGTGGTCCCATGGTAAAATCTCTTCATAAGAGCGCCTGCGGTTTGCGTAAAATTCTGTATTGATGCCGCATTTTTCAAATGCTTCCATCCATACGTCGTACTTAAATTTATCGTCCCAACTGTCAAACGTGCAGCCATTTTTCCAAGCATATTCAATTACACTGCAAAGCTTTCTGTCACCACGAGCCAAAATCGCTTCTAAGAAAATTTGGTCTGTGGTGTGGAATCTAAAGGTAATTTTTTTAGAAGTAACGGTATCCTTAAGCAATTGCTGTTTTGCCGTTATTTCTTCACGGGTTGCCTGAGGCTCCCACTGAAACGGTGTGCAAGGCTTTGGTACAAACGAAGAAATACCCGCACTCACGCTTACGGTTTTACCTTTTGGCTTATCAGGATTATTATAAAACTCCTCAACAACCTTTTGGCAAAGCACGTTAATACCCTTAACATCCTCCTCGGTTTCAGTAGGTAAACCAATCATAAAATAAAGCTTAACTGCAGTCCAGCCGCCCTGAAAGGCTTTTCTGCACGTGCCTAAAATTTCTTCTTCGGTAATATTTTTATTTATAACGTCACGAAGTCGTTGTGTGCCTGCTTCTGCAGCAAAGGTTAACCCCGAGCGTCTTACTAATGCAAGCTTTTCCCTTAATTCATCTGAAAAATTATCGATTCTCAAAGATGGTAACGCAACATTAATTTTTTGCGGTGTCGCCCAGCTTAAAAGTGATTCTAATAATTCCGTTATTTTTGTGTAATCGCTGCTTGAGAGTGAGCAAAGAGAGAGTTCATCGTAGCCTGTTTCACAAGCTATTTTTCTACTTTGATTACTAATGGTTTCAACCGACTTTTCTCTGATTGGTCTGTACCAAAAACCAGCCTGGCAAAATCGGCAACCGCGAATACATCCGCGAAAAATTTCGTGTACAACTCTGTCGTGAACAACCTCTACAAATGGTACAACAAAGTTTTCCGGGTAATAAACGTTATCCAAGTCTGAAACAACTCTTTTATTTACAACCTCAGGAGCACCATTTGTAGCATTAATCTTTTTTATGGTGCCATCCTCGTTATAGTCAACAGTGTAAAGTGACGGTACGTAAATACCTTCAATGTGAGAGGCGGCAATTAAAAATTCTTCTCTCGTAGCGCCTTTCTTTTTATATTTATTTAATAAATCGAGGAAATCTATCATCAATTCCTCGCCCTCACCTATTTGAAAACAATCAATAAAATCGGCTAACGGCTCCGGATTTACAACACAAGGGCCACCGGCAATAATTATAGGGTTGTCTTTTAAGGAGTTGCCGCGCTCCTTGCTTTTTACAGGAATACCCGCTAAATCTAACATATTAAGTACGTTTGTAAAGGAAAGCTCGTACTGAAGCGTAAAGCCAACAACATCAAAATCTTTTAAGCTGTCACGACTTTCGAGCGCAAAAAGAGGTATATTATTTTTTCTTAATTGCTCTTCCATATCTGTATCGGGTGCAAATACTCTTTCACACCAATAATTTTCCTTTGAGTTTACCAAGCCATAAAGAATTTTAAGTCCAAGGTGAGACATACCTATTTCATAAGTATCCGGAAAACAAAAGGCAAATCTTACGTCAACCTTGCTTTTATCTTTTACAACTGAGTTTAATTCACCACCGGTATAACGAGCCGGCTTTTGTACCAATGGCAAAATGCTTTCAATACGATTTTTCAACATATAAAAACTCCAATTTTAAAATAAAATTATACAGGTTAATTTTACAATAAAATTGAAGATTTATCAAGTATAAATTAAGTTTTTAATATAATTGCAAGCAGCATAAAGAATGTAACCGCCAAACAATAAAAATCATTTTTGTTTAACAAAAAAACTCTGAACGAAAACCAGGTGAAAGGAATTAAAATTAAAAGTGAAATTATAGTAACAGCCTTTTCTGCGGTTGAATCTGAAAATTTCTGCTTTAAAATTATCTGCAGTATTTTACCACCATCAAAAGTGTTAAAAGGCATCAGGTTAAAAAGCGCCAAAACTAAATTAACAATAGAAATATCAAAAAAAACTTTTTTAAAATAAATATTATAAAAAGCATAACTGAAAACAGATATAATCAAATTAACAAGCGGACCTGAAAAAGAAATTAAAATATCTTTAAAATAATTGATTTGCTTTTTTACGTTTATTTTAATATTCGCACCAAAAATAGAGATTTTAAATTCCAAAATTTCTATTTTGAAACACATTAATGCAGCTAAATGCCCTGCCTCGTGAAAAACCGCAGAAGCTAATGAAATAATTAAATACTCAGTTTTTTGAAAAATAATTAGCAGCAGTATCAAAGCAAAAAAAGTAAAACTTATTTTAATTTCAGTATTTTTAATTTTAAACTGCATTTTTTGCATCCTTTAAAGCGTATGCAGGGTTATAAGAAACACCATCTATCCTTATTTCAAAATGAAGGTGAGGTCCCGTTGACTGTCCCGTTGAGCCAACAAGAGCAATTACCTCGCCGCCCCTTACAACAGTACCTTTTTCAACAAAGCGCTTACTGCAATGACAGTAAACACTAATAATATCATTATCGTGTTTTATTTTAATATAATTGCCATTCCATTGGTCATAATTTGACTCTATAACAATCCCGTCATAAATAGCATAAATATTTTCACCGGAGTTTAATGCTAAATCAATGCCTTTATGAAAACCATACCCACCGGTTATGGGGTGAACTCTTTCACCGAAGCTTGACGAAACCTCAGCGTTAATTACAGGATTATAAATTTTATAATTTAATTTGTATTTTGAAAATGAAATATTATTTTTAATATCTTCATTAATTTTTTCGTCAGCTCCGCCCTCACCTAAAATTTCTGCTGAAAATTTTTCCTCTTCAATACCTACTGCAATTACCTCATCTGCAGCAAATTCTTCAAGTTTCTTAAAAGCTTCCTTAATTTCATCTGTTGAAATGTTTTTATTTATTTCTGTTTTCAGACTTTCTGTTAAGGTTGTTAAAAAAGATATATTAAAATATTTTACAGAAAATAGAAATCCAAAAATAATTGCTGAAATTATAAATTGCAGCGTTAAGACTCTTACTAAATAATCTTCTTTGTTTTTATTCATAAAAAAACCACCCGCAAATATATATGCGAGTGATTTTTTTATTATGACTGAATTTCTTCCCATTCTAAATAGAGCTCATCTAATTCATTCTTCAATAAATCAAATTTTCCCGTTAATTCAAGTAATTTTTCATAATTAGCAGAAGTTTCAGGTAATTCAAGCAAACGTTGAATCTCTTCTAAGTCTGCTTCTTTTTCTTCAATTTCTTTTTCGATTTTAGAAATTCTTGAATTTCTTTTTCTTTCAAGCGCCTGCTGTTCCTTTTGCAGCTTGTAGATGTTTACTTTTGTTGTATCTTTCTTTTCTTTTTCTATTGGTTTTTGGTTATTCTCTTTAAATTCCAGATAAGTGTCATAGTTACCGTCAATGCTCACAGCGCCCTCGTGTGTCAGATGAATGATTTTATTAGATAATTTATTTATAAAATATCTGTCGTGCGACACTACTAAAAGTGTACCGTTATAATTTAAAAGAGCTTCTTCCAAAACCTCTCTTGAATTTATATCCAAATGGTTTGTAGGCTCGTCCAATATTAAAAAATTGGGCTTTGCAAGCATTATTTTAAGCAAAGCAATTTTTGCTCGTTCACCACCGCTTAAAACAGAAACCTTTTTAAATACGTCGTCACCACGGAATAAAAACAAGGCTAATGCACTGCGTATTTCGGTTTGGTCCATAAATTTATACATATCCCAAACCTCATCAAGAACAGTTTTTTCAGAATTTAATTTATCAATATTCTGGTCAAAATATCCTATTTTTACGTTTGTTCCAAATTTAATAATACCGCTGTCCTGACTTAACTCTCTGTTTAGAATTTTTAAAAAGGTAGATTTACCACAGCCGTTAGGACCTAAAAGGAACATTTTATCTTCTCTGTTTATTGAAATATTTAAATTTTTAAATAACGGCTTTTGCGGAAATGCCTTTTCTAAATCGTAAACAGATAACACGTTATCACCCGACCGAATTTCCGCATTAAAAGAAAATCTGACAGAACCCAAAGCCTTATCCGGTACAACTAATTCTGATTTAATTCGTTCAATTTGTTTTTCTTTACTTGCTATAGTTATATAATTCCGTTCCTGGTTAAAGCGTTTTTGTTGCTCAATTATACCCTCTATACGCTTAATTTCTGCAATATTTTTTTCATATTCACGCTCAATAAATAATTCCCGTTCAGCTTTTAATTTTTGAAAAACGGAATAATTACCCTTAGTCATTGTTATTTTTTGGTGAGCTATCTCCATTGTTAAAAAAGTTATTTTATCTAAAAAATATCTATCGTGAGAAACAACAATAACAGCACCCTTGTATTTTGCTAAAAAATCCTCAAGCCAGGAAATAGCATCAATATCAAGGTTATTTGTAGGCTCATCCAATAAAATTAAATTAGCATTTGAAAGTAGTAATTTACAAAGTGAAACCTTTGAACGCTGTCCGCCACTAAGATTTTTCACGGGACGGTCAAGCTCTGATTCATTGAAACCAAGCCCTATAAGCGCGGAGCGTGTTTTTGCTTTATAAACAAGACCGTCTCTGCGCTCAATTTCATCAGTTAAACGAAGTTGCATTTCAATTAAAGCTAAATCGCTGTTATTCTCAAGCTTTTTAGTAATTTCTTCAAGCTCAGCTTCCATTTTTACAACGTCAGCAAATACCTTTAAGGCTTCCTCATAAACTGTTAAATTATCATCACACTCAAGGTACTGCTCCATATAGCCGATTCTTACGTCTTTACCGCGTACAATCCCCCCCTCCACAGGTGAATATTCACCTGTTATGAGCTTAAAAAGAGAGGTTTTTCCTGTACCGTTAGCACCAATTAAACCAATTCGGTCATTTTCCTCCACTTGAAAAGCGGCGTCTTTAAACAAGACGCCGTCAGAAAAACCAAATTTTAAATTTAATGCTGTTAACAAAGACATAAAATCACCTTATAATGTGCTTAAAAGTGCATCAAAATTTCCGGATAACACTACCTTACCACTATTTGCAGGAATAAATATGCTGTCACCTTTTTTTACGCTTACAGCAGTATTTTCGACTGTTATGCTGCCTGCTCCACCAAGTATTAAAACAGAAAGGAAAGAATCCGAATCACAGTTACATTCATATTTTCCGTCTAATTTTAAGGACGTCATAGTAAAAAACTGACAAGAGCACAGTTTTTGAAGCTCTGCATCCCCTGATTTAACTACCTCTCCCTCTGCCTTTGCAGAGCGAACAGGCGGAAAGGTGTTAGTAACGTCAAGTGCTTTTGCAATATGAAGCTCACGAGGCTTGCCGTCAACTAATCTGCCGTAATCATACACTCGGTAGGTTGTATTACAGTTTTGTTGAACCTCAGCAAGTAAAATACCGCCGCCAATTGCATGCAACGTACCTGCTTCTATAAAGAATATATCACCCTTTTTAACCTTAACCTTGTTTACGTGATTTAAAAAGGAATTGTCCTCAATAGAGTTTTTGAATTCTTCCTTGCTGATTTCCTTGTTGAATCCATAAATAAGCTCCGCATCATCCGAACAATCCAAAACGTACCAAGCCTCTGTTTTACCTAAAGAATTTTCGTGAACTCGTGCATAATCGTCATCCGGATGCACTTGAATAGATAAATCTGACTTAGCATCTATAAATTTAATTAAAAGCGGAAACTCGTTATATTTTTTACCTTTTTCGCCTAAAAACTCGGGATGCTTTTCAATAAGAGCGGAAAAGCTCTGTCCTGAAAATTCGCCGTTTTTTACGGTATTATCACCATCATTGCGAGCTGTAAGCACCCAGGCCTCGGCAATGTTATTAAGGTCACTCTCGTAGCCGTAGCCACTTTTAAGGCGCTCACCACCCCAAACTATTTCTTTAAATATCGGATTTAATTTAATTGGATACATTTAATTACACCTCAGTAGTTGTTGCTTCATTTGGAAAATTTTCAAAATTTTCGTTAGATTCTGTATTTTCATTTTTTGAAGCCTGAGCCTCAAGCTCTTTTTTATCAATAAATGGTACTGTGGAGGATTTAATATCCACTCTGTCGTAATATTCCTTGAATCTTATAGTAAAACGAATTTTTCTTTTACAGCTCGTACACTGAAAAATTGCTCTGAAGGATTGATTCATAACACGCCAATCACTAATTCTTTCGCAGCTTGCGCCGCAAACGTCACAAAGACATTTCATTTTGCTTCTGTCAATTAAAGGACTGTTAATATCCGTAATAACCTTCGGCTTAAACGAAAGCTTTAAATAGAAGGAATTATCGCACGAATGAGTGTACGATAAAAGCATCTGGCTGTTATATATTTTTTTGAATATATCCGCAGTTAACAAGCTGTCATCAATAGCTCTGTGCAAAGAGTAATGCTCAATGTCAATACCTAACTTTTCCGCAGCGGCAGAAAGGCCTATTTGGTCCGCCTTAGAAATATTCATAAATGCTTGTGTATAATTTTGAAGGTTAACGTAATTACTTAAAAACGGAACAAAGTTAATGCCGTTAAAATAGCGGAAATTTTCAACCAATACTCTTACGTCGGTATCACCCCAGGTAAGAACAACGTTATCTTCACCTGCAGACCATTTTCTGAACTCAGCCATTGCCTGTGAAAATGGTGTGCCTGCATTAATATCATCATTAGAAATATTAGTTAACTCTTTTACTCTTGTATGAAGTTTTTTACCTAACTGTGCCTTTATAAAGAGTGAAAAGGTATCAATCTGATTAAGATTTTCATCAAGCTTTACTGCACCAATCTCAATAATTTCGTTTAAAAAACCTTTTTTCTTTTTGCAGTAAGTGTTATTCCACTCAAGGTCAAGAATTATATAATACATTAAATAATTACTCCTTGTTAAATCAAGCCCTCACTATCGTAAAGACAAGCTGTTTCAAGTAAAACCTTTGCACCAACCTCAAGTGCTTCAGGTACAAGTAAATCAGGTGTATCTAAACGTGTGTGGTAATATCTTGGTGGTGTTGGGTCCATAGCTGCAAAGCCTGTTGCTTTAATTTTCTTTTGTGTAAACGCTGCAGCATCACAAGCACCCAAATAAATTGAAGCGTAAGGTAAATCATAACCGCAGTTTTTTGCAGCTCGTTTTACAAGCTCCTTTGCTTGCTTGTCGTGCTTTAAGGTTCCGCTTAAATCTCTGTCATAAACAGCCATATCCTTTAAATCGCGCATAGTGTCACAAGCAATAACAACGGTTTCAATTGACCTCAACTCATCCTCGTGAGTTTCGGCATAATTTTTCGCACCGCGAAGACCTGCCTCCTCGGAGCCGGTAAGTAAAATTCTAACCTCAGTATTTTCAAGCTCAATATTGTTTTCCTTCATAAGTTTTAAAATTGACATAACGGTAAGGCAGCCTGTAAGGTTATCGTTAGCACCGGGCACACTTCTAGTGTAACTTTGGAAGAACAAAAAGCCAAAATACGGCACTATAAAAATACAAAGAACAATACCAACTATAAAGAAGAATGTTTCAACACCTTCTGAAGGGTTGCCTAACTTAAGATATGTAAAATATTTAATAAGACTGGCAAAGCAAACTACAAAAAGACCAACTGCAGCAGGTATAAGAAACAGCTTCATACCCGTACCGCCCATTAAGTAGTTTAAAATCCATTCATATTGTGAATCGGCGTGGCCAATAAAAATAATTCTTTTTTTAATTTCACCCTTAGGCTTTTTTGTGGCAATAAGGTTGTGTGACGGGTGACCTATAAATAACGGGTCAAGAAAGCGTTTGTACATTAAGAATTCAAGCACTAAAGGTATAATACCTAATACCGTACACAAAAAGCCAACAAGCGGAAATTCAAGCCAATAAAGCACTGTAGCGGCTAACGCCATAGCAACCGTAAACGGAATAAAGCCCATAAAAGCCTGTCTGTGTACTGTAAACTCTTCAATAGTAATTTCGTCAGACCATTGCTTTAAATCCTCACCCATAAATTCCTGAGCTTTAAGCTCTTCCTTACTGCCGGGAGCTCTTGGGCCGATTTCCTCCACAATGGTGGTAATTCTTTCTACCATATAGTCAACGGTTGAAGAAAAATCAATGGAATCTTTTTTACTTTTCTCAAGAATTGTTTTCAAAAAACACCACTCCAGTATACAAAAGTGAATACTAACTAAATATAGCATACAATTTGCAATTTTACAATATATATTGTGAAAAAACATTGATTTTAATTTATGCGTATTGTATAATATTTTAAAATAATTTTTAACAGTAGGTGTGTTTATGTTGAACGATTCATTAAATTTATATTACTCAGCCGCAGCAAAGGAATGGGTAGAAGCTTTACCTTTAGGTAACGGCTCTCTGGGTGCAATGATTTACGGTAAAACCAATACCGAAAAAATTTGTATGAACAGCGACACTCTTTGGACCGGCTTCCCGAGAGATACTGCTATAAAAGAAAACACTTATGAAAATTTTCTCAAAGCAAGAGAATTATCACTTGAAGGAAAATATGATGAAGCGCAAGAGCTTATTGAAGCAGAGTGCTTAGGTAACTGGACCCAGGCATACCTCCCCCTTTGTGACATTGATATAAAATTTGAAACAAAAGGCTGCCGTGCAAAGGCATACAAAAGAATACTTGATTTAAGCACGGCTCTTCACACTGTAAGCTACGAGAAAAACGGTGCAAGATTCACAAGAGAGGCTTTTGTTTCTGCACCAGATAATGCATTCATACAAAAATATTCTGTTGATAGAAGCAAAGCATTAAGTTTCAAGCTTTCGCTCTCAACAAAATTAAAAGGTTCTACCTTCAATAAAAACGGCGTTTTAATTTTAGACGGTATTTGCCCATCTGATGAGTACGACAACACTGAATTACTTAACAGATGCGAATTTTACCCTGAGGATAAGGAGCGTCAAGGCATTAGCTTCAGAGCAGCCGTTAAAGTAATTTCTGACGGTGACGTTAGCTACACAGATAGCTTTATCAAGGTTGAAAATGCAACAAACGCTTACATATTCTTCACAACCGAAAACTCCTTTAACGGTTTTGACAAACACCCTGCCTTAGAGGGCAAGGAATTCAAAAATGCTTGTATTAATATGTTAGAAGCAGTTTCGGCAAAGGATTACAACGAACTAAAAAAAGCACACTTAGATGATTTTACCCCTCTTTTCTCAAGAGTTTCTCTTGATATTGGTACTGATAATAAGGGCGACATCCCAACAAACAAGCGTTTAATAAAGCATGAAAAGGGCGCCAAGGATATTGCTCTTTATACACTTATTTTTAACTTTGGCAGATACTTAATTATTACTGCTTCAAGAAAAGGTACCCAAGCAACAAACCTTCAGGGTATCTGGAATGACAAGCTTAGAGCTCCATGGCACTCAAACTACACTGTAAATATCAACACAGAAATGAACTATTGGCCTGTTTTGATGTGCAACCTCCCCGAATGCAACTTACCTCTTATAGACCTTATTAAAGAGGTTTCTGTTTCAGGTGAAAAAATTGCACAAAAGCGTTACCACGCACGCGGCTTCTGTGTTCACCATAACGTTGATTTATGGCGTCACGCAGACTGTGTTGCAGGTGCTGCTCAATGGGCATTTTGGCCTATGGCGGGCGGTTGGTTTTGCGAGCACGTCTACAACCACTACCTTTACACAAACGATAAGGAATTCTTAAAAGAAACCGGATACCCACTTATGAAAAAATCCGCCCTTTTCTTCCTTGATATGCTTGTAAGTGACAAGGATGGTTATTTAATTTGCGCACCATCAACCTCACCTGAAAATGATTTCCATTTTAATAAAAAGCACGTTTCTGTAAGTGCAACCTCCACTATGACAATTGCAATTATTAAAGAACTATTCCAAAACGTTCTTAAAAGCGCAAAAGTGCTTAATATAGCTGATGATTTCACAAAAGAGGTCGAAGCTGCTTTAGGCAAACTTTTACCGTTTAAAACCGGCTCTCAGGGTGAACTTTTAGAGTGGTATGAGGAGCAAGAGGCTGTTGACCCACACCACAGACACAAATCACATTTATATGGTCTTCACCCGGCTACGCTTATTACTCCTGACGAAACACCTGAGCTTGCTGCAGCTTGTAAAAAATCACTTGAATTACGCGGTGATAACGGCACCGGCTGGAGCTTAGGCTGGAAAATTAATATGTGGGCAAGACTGTGGGACGGTGACCACGCATTAAAGCTTATAGATTTACAGTTAAGACCCGTTTTACCAAAGCAGGTAAGATACCACGGCGGCGGAACGTATCCAAACCTCTTTGATGCTCACCCGCCATTCCAAATTGACGGTAACTACGGTTGCACAAGCGGTATTTGTGAAATGCTTCTTCAGTCAAGAGAGGGAAAAATATTCTTACTCCCTGCCCTTCCAACCTCTTGGAAAAACGGCAAGGTTACAGGTCTTAAGGCGATTGGTAACGTTACTGTAGATATTGAGTGGAAGGATGGCAAGCTTTCAGACTACACCCTTAATGGCGATATTTCTGAAATTGACGTTATATATAACGGCGAAAAACTTAACAAATAACAAATAAAAAGAGTTAGTTCACCTGAACTAACTCTTTTTACTTTATGAGAAAAGTATTGAATTCAAAACACCTTCTAAGTATTCTTGTCTGCCGCTTTCAACGTTTTTTGTGTCGCCTAAGGCCTCAGCATGAGCTGCAAGCTCAGCAAGAGTTGTGCTGCCGCTTAAAATTTTCTTACCTATTTCCGTATTATTAAAGGATGAATACTTATTCTTAACAAAATCATCTATTCTGCCATCCTCAATAATTGCAGCAGCCTTCAAAAGACCTAATGCAAACGTATCCATTCCTAAAATGTATGCATGGAACATATCCTCCGGGGTGTTACTTGGTCTACGATTCTTTGCATCAAAGTTAAAGCCACCGGTAAGTCCTCCGGCTTTAATAACCTCATACATACAAAGAGTTGCTTCATAAACGTCAAACGGAAACTCGTCTGTATCCCAACCAAGTAAATAGTCACCCTGGTTTGCATCTATACTGCCCAGCATACCGTTGATAGCAGAAATTCTTAATTCGTGCTGGAAGGTATGTCCTGCAAGAGTTGCATGGTTTGCCTCAATATTCATTTTAAAATCTTTATCAAGACCATATTGGCGAAGGAAGCCAATAGCTGTTGCAGCATCAAAATCGTACTGATGCTTCATAGGCTCCTTCGGCTTTGGCTCAATATAAAAATCACCTGTAAAGCCAATGCTTCTGCCGTATTCAACAGCCATTTTCATAAGTCTTGCTATATTTTCCTGCTCAAACTTAACGTCTGTATTAAGAAGCGTTTCGTACCCTTCTCTGCCGCCCCAGAAAACGTAACCCTTACCACCAAGCTTTACAGTCAATTCAAGTGCTTTTTTAATTTGTGCTGCTGCAAAGCAGTAAACGTCAGCAGAACTTGTGCTACCTGCACCATTCATAAATCTTGGGTTAGAGAACATATTAGCTGTGCCCCAAAGACATTTAATATCTGTTCCCTTCATTTTTTCTAAAATATAGTCTGTAATTTCATCAAGACAACGATTTGTTTCTTTAATATCATCTGCCTCGGGAACAATATCAACGTCGTGGAAGCAAAAATATTTAATTCCGAGCTTTTGCATAAATTCAAAGCCTGCATCTACCTTAGCTTTTGCGTGCTCCATTGTAGCCTTTTCCGCACCAAAGGATTTGTCTGCAGTGTCTCTGCCGAACATATCAGTACCGCCGGCACAAAGGTTGTGCCACCAAGCCATAGCAAATGGTAAATGCTCACTCATTTTCTTTCCTAAAACAACTCTGTCAGGGTCATAAAACTTAAAAGCAAAAGGGTTTTTGCTTTCTTTCCCTTCATATTTTATTTGAGGAATATTTTTAAAAATTTCACCCATTTTAATTACTCCTTTATTGTTTTATAAAGTTCTTTTACAGCCGGATAAATTTGTTTGAATTTATTGTATCTCTCTTCATATAATTTCACAAGCTTATTTTCCGGCAAAACGTGTTCCTTAACGGAAAGAAGAGCGTTTGCACACTCATTGACACTTGAAAATTGACTTGCACCTACCATCGCAAGCATTGCAGAGCCAAATCCGGGACCCTCTTCTGCATTCGGAATCAGAAGCTCTACGTTTAAAACGTTTGCAAGAATTTTACGCCACAATTTACTTTTTGCCCCACCGCCGCAAACGTAGCTTGTGTCAACGTTAATTCCAATAGACTTTGCAACCTCTATATTATCACGAATTGCAAAGCTGACGCCTTCTAAAACAGCAAGCAGCATTTGTGAGCGTGTTGTATTAGGTCTTAAACCAATAAACATACCCGTTGCATTTGTGTCATTTATTGGGCTTCTTTCCCCCATTAAATACGGAAGAAAGAATAATTCATTTTTACCTAACAATGATGTGTCGATTTCTGATTCAAGCTTATTATAATCTCTTTCACAAAAAACAGAATCACAAATCCATTTATGGCAGGATGCGGCAGAAAGAATGCAGCCCATTAAATGAAATCCGCCGTCCGCATGACAAAACGAATGCAGGGCGTTATTTTTATCCACGCCAAATGTATTCGAAGAAATAAAGACCGTGCCGGAAGTACCAAGAGAAATATTGCATTTTCCCGCACCCATGGTACCCGTACCTACTGCAGCCGCGGCGTTATCACCTGCACCGGCAACAACGCTTGCTTCAGAAACACCAAGTTCTTTTGCAACAGAAGGCAAAACTCTGCCTATTACCTCATAGCTTTCAAAGAGCCTTGGCATTTGTTCCTTTTTAACAGAACAAATTTGAAGCATTTCTTCTGACCAGCATTTCGACTTTACATCAAGCAAGAGCATACCGGATGCATCAGAATAATCGCATGCGTGTACTCCCGTTAACTTATAATTCACGTAATCCTTCGGAAGCATAATTTTGCTTATTCTATTAAAGCTTTCAGGCTCATTATTTTTTAACCACATAAGCTTTGGTGCTGTAAAACCCGCAAATGCAATATTAGCAGTTTCTGAAGAAAGCTTTTCTTTACCGATAACTGAATTTAAATACTCAGTTTCCTTAAAAGTCCTGCCGTCATTCCAAAGAATAACGTTACGAATGACCTCATCATTTTCATCAAGAACTACAAGTCCGTGCATTTGACCTGCAACACCAATACCTTTAATATCTTGAGCATTGAAACCGCTTAAAAGCTTTGGAAGACCTCTTTTAACGGCATTCCACCATTCATCAGGATTTTGCTCAGACCAGCCCGACTGAGGATAAATTACAGGATATTCCTCTGAAATTGAATTAAGGATTTTACCATCTTCATCTAATAACAAAAATTTAGTTGCAGACGTACCCAAATCTATACCAATGTAAAGCAAAATATCACCCCCGAATAAAACGCTGCAAGAAATTTATCTTATACCGTATTTTTCTATTATATAGTCCATATCCTTATCGCCTCTGCCGGAAAGGTTAATAAGAATTGAGCCTCTGCCCATTTCCCTTGCAAGCTTCATACCATAAGCAACGGCATGGGCGCCTTCTATTGCGGGAATTATACCCTCAAGCCTTGAAAGCTTAAAGAAAGCATCAAGAGTTTCCTCATCATCAACAACGTCGTACTTAATTCTGCCAATCTCCTGCAGGAAAGCATGTTCAGGGCCGGAGGATGGATAATCAAGACCACTTGCAATTGAGTAAACAGGAGCAGGCTCACCGTTTTCATCCTTTAACATAATACTGTTAAAGCCGTGCATTATACCCTCCGTACCATACTTGAGACTTGCTGCGTGGTCACCAAGCTTTGTACCTCTGCCTAACGGCTCAATGCCGTAAATATCAACAGGGTCGTTTAAAAAGCCCGAGAAAATACCCATAGCATTAGAACCGCCGCCAACGCAGGCAACAACAGCATCAGGAAGCTCCCCCGTCATACTTAAAAATTGCTCTCTTGCTTCAACACCGATTACGCTTTGAAAATCGCGTACCATTAACGGGAACGGATGTGGTCCCAAAACAGAGCCAATGCAATAAATTGCATCCTTATATTCATTCATATAAGCGTTAAATGCGGCATCTACAGCCTCCTTAAGAGTTTGCAAGCCTTCGGTTACCTCAACAACGTTAGCGCCTAAAATCTTCATTCTTGCAACGTTTGGAGCTTGCTTTTTAATATCAACCGCACCCATATAAATATCGCACTCAAGACCAAAGTAAGCAGCTGCAGTTGCAAGTGCAACACCGTGCTGACCTGCGCCTGTTTCCGCAATAACCTTTTTCTTACCCATATATTTTGCTAAAAGAGCTTCACCCATACAGTGGTTTAATTTGTGTGCACCTGTATGGTTTAAATCCTCTCTTTTAACGTAAAGCTGAACATTACCAAGGCTTTCAGAAAGTCTTTCAAGATGAGAAATAGGTGTAGGTCTGCCCTGGAAATCGTGGCGGATTCTTCGTAATTCGCTAATAAATTTGCTTGATTTACAAATAGTAAAGTAAGCCTCTGTAATTTCTTCCATGGCTTTTTTCAACTCAGGAGAAACGTATGCACCGCCGTATTTACCAAAAAAGCCATCCTTACTTGGATATTGTTTAAAATAAGTCTCAAAATCAATATTGTTAACTATCATAATAAAACCTCCGAAATAGTAAATAAATTTTTTAAAATTTATAAATTACGCCATCGTTTTGTGTACAACATAAAAAACTCCTACAGTCGAGTCAAGGAAATAAAAAAGCCCTTGACAGAATTTTGTAACCTGTCAAGGACGAATTTGTAAAATCCGCGGTGCCACCTTGAATTCATAGTAAAACTATGCACTTTAAGGTACTATCATACCCTTAGCAACTAACGTATGCCGACACGTTGCAGAATACTCTGTGAAAAACACATTTGACTGCACCCTCCGCGGTCCATTTGACAATTTGTTTCTTACCTGACTTTCAGCAACACAGGCTCTCTGTGAAGGCATAATTGCCGTTATCTCCGCATCAACGGTTTAATTCCTTTACATTATACTACCGCAAAAAATAAATGTCAAGATATTACTGCCTCAAATACACCGATACTTTCTCTGCCGAGTAAATTGTTGGAAACGTTACGGGCATTGAAATACAATCTTAACTTATTTTCCTGCTTTGTAAGACAGCAAGCGTAAACGTATTGAGCCATCCAATTATTGTCTCCGCATTTTTGCGGTACCAAAAACGGCTTAACAAATTCAAAGCTGATGCCGTCCTCCGACTTTAAAAGCATAATTGCAGAATGGCTTTTTCCGTTTTCTTCAAACAAGCCGTTTTGCAGCCCTATGTAGCAATCCTTAAGCTTATAAACCTTTAAGCATCCGGAGCAAAGGTTTAGATATTTTGAATTTTTATCGGGACTGATAATAGGCTTCTCAAGTGAAACGTAATTATCATTCACAACGTCACTTTCCGCAAAGCTTACGTGTGTAGGCTCGCAAAAGCCGCAATCCTTTATAAAGGTTTGCCCACAGGAATAGTAAAGTCTGTATTTTTCGCTTATTTTTAAAAGAAATGGGTTTGAAATAGCTATTCCCCTGCTATCCTCGTGGTAATCTCTTGATTTTGAAATTACCGGATACGGAAAGGACCAGTTTTTCAATTCATCTGATTCTGTACAGTAAACCTCAGATTTCCATTTTAAGCCAACAAGCGAAAGCAGGTTTGCAATTGGAGACCTTGTTCTTTCAAAAAACAAATAGTATTTACCGTCAATAAAGTTTATATTTGGGCGCATTGCGTTTTTAGCTACTTTTTTTACTTTTTTAAAATGGATTCCATCCGTACTGTCGTACATATAAACGCCAAAAAAAGTATGGCAGAACAAATGAAATTTACCATCGTGAGAAAACTCCGGTGTTAAAACACTCGGGTCAGCAACAACAAAGCTGTTAAACGGGTTTTTAATAATAGGGTTAGCTTTATACAGCTTGAACTGAAGACTGTTAAAATCATTAAAGCTTATATTCTCCATTTAAATCTCCTGCGCTTTCTCTTTTTTGAAAAATTTAATAATGAATACTAACAAAATTGCACCTAAAAGCGGGAAAACAGACGTTATGAACATACCTACCTTTAAGCCAATTTGCTCCGGGGCAAGGCTTAAAGAACTTCCTAAATCACGGGCGAACTGACTTGAGGATACGTTGTCAATAACAATACCCATAAGCTGTGGAGCCAACGAAGCGCCAAAATCACCTGCCGAAGCCATTAAAGCGTAAGCGGCAACGCCTACACCCTTTACCTTTTCTTCCATCATAATAAGTGTACCCGGCCAAAGCATAGCCGTGAAAATACCAACCAATACACAAGCTATAAAACCGATTATTTTGTTTGTAGATACACTAATTGTAAGGTAACAAGCAGCCGCACAAATAAAGCTTACAAGTAAAAAGCGACAAATGTTTTTACCGTATTTTGCATACATAATTCTTGTAAAGCCCAAAAGAATAGCAAACATTGCCACTCCTAAAATATCACCCAACGCCTTGTCTATATTAAGAGCGTTTTCCATATATGTAGAAACCCAGTTTGACATTGTGTTTTCTGCACAGCTGCCCAAAAATATAGAGCCTACACAAAGTGCCAAACCAATTGTTCTGTTCTTGTTTTTTACTTTATTCTTTTCGGCAGTTTCTTCACTGTTAAGCTCCGGAAACGGAGAGATTTTAAATAAAATTGCAGCAGCAAGCGGTAAAGTGCCTAAAAATAAAACCAAATACAACCAGCTTTCATTGCCGAAGAATTTTAAGAAAAGCGTGCTTACGACAACCATAGTAAAAAATCCGAATGCATAAAGAGAGTGAAGCATACTCATATCCTTTTGCGGATTATCAGACGGAATTGCTGCAATTACAGGGCTTAAAAGCACCTCCGAAAGACCTGCAGAAACTGAAAAAATAATTGTTCCTATTACTAAACCCAAATATGCATACTGCGGAAAAAGATTTGGTATCAAGCCGTAAAGAAATAACCCCAGTGCCGTTATACACGGCATAATTCTTACAACCTTTTTAATGTTAAATTTTTTTGAGAACATTGTAAAAATTAAATCAACCAACATCTGTGTGCAAAAGTTAGTTAAAACAAGGGTGCCTAAAAGTGTATAAGAAATATTATACAAATTATGAAACGTCATAAATAATATAGGCGGTACACTAAAAATAGACGCCATTGTAAAATAAGCTGTATAGCACGCAAGCTTAGTGCGTTTGAAGTTTAAAGCCGACATATTTTATCTCCTGTTTTTAAAAAAACTGACAATCCATCAAACCTGATGAATTATCAGTTTTTTTAGTAAATTATTCCCACTCGATTGTGCCTATCGGCTTTGGAGTAAGGTCGTAAAGCACACGGTTAATGCCGTTAACCTCGTGAGTGATTCTGTCCGTTATTTTGTGAAGAAGTGCATAAGGAATTTCCTCAATTGTAGCGCTCATAGCATCTGTTGTGTTAACAGCGCGAATAATTGCAGGCCAGCCCTCATAGCGCTTTGAATCCTTAACACCAACGCTTTTAACGTCAGGAACAGCAATAAAGTACTGCCAAACCTTACCTGCAAGACCGTTTTTATCAAACTCCTCACGAAGAATTGCATCTGCTTCGCGAAGTGCTTCTAATCTGTCTCTTGTAATTGCGCCAAGGCAACGAACACCAAGTCCTGGACCCGGGAATGGTTGACGATAAACCATTTCATCAGGAAGACCAAGTGCAGAGCCTACAACACGAACCTCATCCTTATAGAGAAGTGCAACGGGCTCAACAAGCTCCATTTGCATATCCTCAGGAAGTCCACCAACATTGTGGTGAGCCTTTACGCCGTCACTTTCAAGAATATCCGGGTAAATAGTACCTTGTGCAAGGAATGAAATCCCCTCTAATTTTTTGGCTTCCTCATCAAATACCTCAATGAATTCGCCACCGATTATCTTTCTTTTTTTCTCAGGCTCACTAACACCCTCTAATTTACCTAAGAAACGGTCTGTCGCATCAATGTAAATTAAATTTGCATCAAGCTGTTTACCGAAAACTTCAATAACCTGCTCGCTTTCACCTTTTCTCATAAGTCCGTGATTTACGTGAACACAAACTAATTGCTTACCAATTGCTTTTATGAGAAGTGCAGCAACAACAGATGAGTCTACACCGCCCGAAAGAGCAAGTAAAACCTTTTTGTCACCAACCTGAGCTTGTACCTTTTTAACCTGGTCATCTATAAAAGCATTAGCAAGCTCTTTTGTAGTAATTCTTTGCATATCGTCCGGTCTTTTAATAATTTCCATAATTTACGCCTCCGTTGAACACTCAGTTAGTATAGTTATCGAAATAACCTTGAACAAGAACAACAGGAGTACCTTTATCACCTGAGCCACTTGTTAAATCGCAAAGAGAACCAATAAGGTCTGTCAACTGTCTTGGAGTTGTACCTTGTGAAGCCATATTGCCAACAAGGTTATCACCCTTGGTTTTAATGCTTTCAGATATAGCCTTTTTAAGCTCTTCACCGCTTAAGTCCTTAAAGTCGTTATCTGCAAGATATTTAAGCTTTAATTCGTTTGGAGTACCAACTAAGCCATCTGTAAACGCAGGAGAAACACAAGGGTCTGCAAGCTCCCAGATTTTACCCTGTGGGTCCTTGAATGCACCGTCACCGTAAACCATAACCTCTACGTGCTTACCGGTTGCATCTAAAAGAAGCTTTTGAATTTCGAGAACAAAATCCTTACATTCTCTTGGGAAGAGCTTAATTGTATCTTCAGTAGATTTATTTGAGCCTAAAAGACCGTATTTTTCGTTACAACCACTGCCATCTACAGGAGCGTTAAGAATATCATCAAGACCGCAAACAACCTTTGCACCATTTGCACGAAGAATTCTCTTTGTTCTTTCTCTTGTGTGAATATCACAGTTAAGAACGCAGTCTGTATACTTGAGAATTGTAGTAGGTTGATTTGCAAAAATAACCTCAACCTCTGCGCCTGCTTCACGAATAATTTGTGAGTAATAATCAACGTAGTCAACACCAGTGAATTCGTGCTTATTTTCACCAAAAAGCTCACGGTATTTTTCAAGTGTTAAAACGTCGCTATACGGGTTAACACCGGCTTCATCAATTTTATCTAAAGAAACAAGGCAGTTACCAACCTCGTCACTTGGGTAGCTGAGCATAAGAACAATCTTTTTAACACCCATAGCAATACCCTTAAGACAAATCGCAAAACGGTTTCTTGAAAGAATCGGGAAGATAACACCAATTGTTTCTCCGCCTAATTTTGCTTTAACGTCCTTTGCAATTGCTTCAACAGATGCATAGTTACCCTGACTTCTTGCAACAATTGATTCTGTAACAGAAACAACATCTCTGTCACGAAGGCTGAAGCCCTCGTACTCAGCAGCCTCAATTACGCTGTCAGCTACTATTTTTGCAAGATTGTCACCCTCTCTGATGATAGGACAACGAATACCTCTTGAAACAGTACCTACTCTTCTTTCCATTTTTCTTCACCTTTCATTCAAAGGAAGTGACTGTATTAAACAACATAGGATTCAATACACCCACTCAAAATTTATTAAATAAATTGACACCTTATTATACCACCCTCATTTTAACTGTCAATAATTTTTTGTTAAAAAATAGGGCGAAAAACAAATAAATTTATTGTTTTAAAATAGTATTTTTTACATCTTTTGTAAATTCATACATCTGAGCTATTTCTAATTTTCTTGTTTCAGTAAGCTCCGCAGCACTTCTTGTTCTTGTGTGAATACCAATATTCAAACCGTCAAGGCTTAAGTAATACTTGGCATTTACCGGATAACACTGACATTCTGTAACGGAGAAAAATCCAACAATATTCTGAAGTGTTTCACATAATTGCATATTGCCATCGGCATAAGCCTTAATTAACTGTGAGTAAAGCTCCGGGTGGAAATTCGCCATAACGCCCGAATAACCGCTACAGCCCATTTTCAAGCTTTCTAAAAAGGTTGCCGCATTAGCATTGAAAATTTTTAAATTACTACCTTTTACAGCCTCGTGCTTTTCCTTGAGCATTTCTGTGCTGCAGCAGGTATCCTTAAGAAATTGGAAACGTCCGTCTTCTGCCATTTTCTTTAAAAGTGCAGGTGTAAGTACACGCTTGTAAGGATACGGGCATTCATAAACACCAAAAGAAATTCCCGGTAAAGCATCTGCAACGTATTGCATATTTTTAAACAACACGTCGTCACTTTCATCCTGCTTTGCAAATCTGTTGGAAATAAAAACGTAAGCATCTATACCCGTTTCAATAAAGGCTTTCGCTTCTTTAATTTGAGTTTCCAAATCATCAGCAACATGACCGGAAGCAACAATTGACATACCCTCCGGCTTGTTTGCCATAATAAACTTTAAAATCTCGAGGCGCTCCTCAAAGGATAAAAAGAAAATTTCGCTGCTTTGACAAATTGCAAAAATACCGTCAACACCACGATTTTCGTACCATTTTAAAAGCTGTAAAATTCCGTCGAAATCCACCTTATTATCATCTGTAAAAGGTGTAAGCATTGTTGGGTAAACACCATTTTTAATAATTTTCATAAATGCACAACCTATCTTTTATTCTTTCTATAATCAATATAATCCTGCAAAATAATATCTGCCGCAACTGCATCAACAACAGATTTTCTTTTTTTAGAGCGAATGTTGTTTTCACTTAAAATTTTATGTGCAGAAACCGTGGTAAGCCTCTCATCCCAAAAATTAACAGGTGTTTCCGTTAAAGAAGAAAGCTTCGCTCCCAGTTCCTTGCAGGCATCTGCTCTGAATCCGGAGCTGCCATCCATATTCTTAGGTAAGCCTACTACTATTTCCTCTGCTTTTTTCTCTTTAGCTATTTCAATAATTTTTTCAGCTAAAGCATCTGCGTTCCACTCGGTTATAACACAAACGGGTGAAGCAAGCAGCTCGAGCTTATCGCAAACGGCTATACCTGTACGTTTATCACCATAATCTACTGATAAAATTACCATAATTTACTCCAAAAAGCCGAAAAGGAAAATTCACTTTTCGGCTTTAAATATTGTTTTATTGACCGGAAACGGGCGGACTTGTCGGCGTTTCTGTTGAAGCTGCGGTTGATTCAACCGGCATGGCCTCTTCTGTTGTTGTACCTGCATCTGTAGAAGGAACCGGTGCTGTTGTTTGCGGAGCAGTTGTTTTTGGAGGCTTTGTAACAGGGGCTGTAGAAGGCTCTGTTGTTGTAAGCTGAGCCGTCGTTGCCTCATCCGGAATTTCGGAACCGATAGCATGAATCATTGCACAATTCTTACAGGTTGAAGGCACTTTAGAAGTTCTGTAATAGCCTGTTGCAGTCTGTGTACAGGTAGCTGAGGCTATATCACCTGATAATTTACAGTATTTACGCGCTACAACACCGCTTGAGGACGGGAAAGATTTGTAATCTAAATCCGCATGAATTGCTCTCATAACCTCTCTATAAAGCTTACCGGCAGGGTTACCAGAGGTATTTGTAATTTCCTTTGGTTGGTCATAACCGTACCAAACAGCTGCTACGTAATATGGTGTACCACCTACATACCAACGGTCCTTGTCGTTTGATGTTGTACCTGTTTTTGAGAAGTTGTCAAAACCGTTTACGCCGTATCCTGCGCCGGTACCGGAAGATGAAACGGTTCTTAAGAGCTGCCTCATAACGCCAGACGTGCTTTCGCTGATAACCTGCTCACCCTTAGAATCACCATCTGTGAGCAATACCTCGGAGCCGTCGTTGTTTGTAACCTTATAATAGCAATAAGGCTCAAAATAATAACCGTTATTACCGAATATTGCATAAGCTGCAGAAAGCTCAAGCGTTGTTGTACCGTTAGTCATACCACCGGTACCGAGTGATGAATAGTTGCCATCATAATCCGGGTCATCTGCATCTGTAATAACGTATTGCATATGAAGGTCATCTGCAAGAAAATCCACACACGAAGACATACTCATTCTTCTTAAAAGCTGAACGGGAACAGTGTTGTATGAAACCTGTAAGGCGTATTGAACTGTTACGAATGAGTTAGCACTACCGTAAGAGCCGCCGTAGTTTACAGGGTAACGTGAAGAGCCTAATCTGATACCATAGTTCTGTACCATTGTAGACCACGTACAAAGATTATTCTCAATTGCAGGTGCGTAAACGGAAATCGGCTTGATTGATGAGCCGGGCTGTCTTGGTGAATCCCACGCACGGTTAAGTCCGCGGAAGGTGTCCTTTTTACCTGCACCGCCAACCATTGCAACAACTCTACCGCTATAATCCATAACCGTAATTGCAGACTGTGCGGCAGGGTTATCCTTTGTATCCTTTTCCGACGGGAAGGTCTTTCTTTCCTCGTAAACCTTTTCTGCAGCCTTTTGTGCATCAAGGTCTATGGCTGTATAAATACGAAGACCGCCAAAGAAAACCTTTCTCCACGCCTCGTTATAGGTTAAATCATATTCCTCCTGAAGGTCTCTGATAACAGTATCTATAACGTATTCAACATAATATGAGGATTTATCCGAATCACCTGTTTTGTCAGTGATTTTAATATCATCTTCGGTGTATTCCGGCTCCTCTTCATCCTTAGTAACCTGACTACCCTTATATTTTTCGCTGTTTGTAAAAATAAGCTCGTATTTTTCTGCTTCTTTATATTCTTTTTCTGTTAAAGTACCGTTTTGATACATAATATAAAGACAGTCCTGCTGACGCTCGATGTGTGCTTCAAGCTCGGTAAACGGGTCGTAATCTGCAGGTGCTTTAGTAATAACAGCAATACTTGCGCACTCCGCTACGTTAAGGTCTTCTACATCCTTACCAAAATACTCTTCAGCAGCAGTCTTAATTCCGTAACAACCATTACCAAGGTAAATAGTGTTAAGGTACGCTTCCATAATTCTCTCTTTAGAATAGAAGCGCTCCATGTTCAAAGCATTAAGAATCTCGTAAAACTTACGGGAAATGTCTCTGTTATTTTCACCTGTGAGGTTTTTAATTAACTGCTGAGTAATAGTAGAGCCGCCCTGCTCAAACTTACTTTTAATAACACCGCCTATGGTTCTTACCCAGTCAACGCCATTATGCTCTTCAAAACGTTTATCCTCAAGGTCACGGAAAGCATTAACCATATCTTCCGGAATATCCTCGTAATCCATCCAAACACGGTTTTGCGCACCATGTAAACGAAGAAGCTCAACCAATTCTTTATTTTCATCGTAACCGTAAATAATACTGGTTTGCTGTTGGTTTGCCTTGTACTCTTCAAGGTCAATAACCTTCGGACCGTAAACGTAGTCCTTTGCATAGCTGATAACGTAAACGCAAGCAACGGTTGCGCAAATAACACCAATCGCGCCAAGCATACCGAAGGCAATTAAAACCTTTTTAAGAGTCGGATTCATAGGCTTTTTAGCTTTTTTAGCCTTTTTATGCTTTTTTTGAAAAGCTTTAAAACCGCTTAACCCATTGTTTACAGGCTTTTTACCCTTTCCTTTTTTATTTTTGTTATTTGCCATTTAGGATTCCCTCCTCTAAATATCCAATCAGTTGCTGTTAGCAATTATTGCACTTGCAACCGCTAAATCAAATGGAGTTGTGATTTTTATATTATTATCAGAGCCTCTGACAAGCTTTACTCTGTAGCCTTTATCATAAAAAATAGTGGCAACGTCAGTATAGCTTGCCAATTCCTCATCTGTTAAGGTGTTAATAACTGCTTCTAACTCCTTAAATTTAAAGGATTGAGGTGTTTGTACTCTGTAAATATCATCACGCTTAACCGGGTTATTTAAAAACTCTCCGTTTTCCGAACGGATAATAGAATCATAAACCGGCATAACAGTATTTGCTGCGCCGAATTCTTTTACAGCTGAAATATTTTCCTTTATAATTCTTGAGTTAATAAACGGACGAACAGCATCGTGAGTTAAAATTACGTCATCATCAGTAATATTAAAGTTTTCACTTAAAAATCTGCAACCGTTTTTAACTGAGCAATTACGATTTTTACCGCCTGAAATAACGGAAATAGAATCAGTTGATATTCCGTACTCAAGCAGCATGGCTTTAGTATATTCTATCCAATCCATAGGACAGCATACAACACCTGCCGTAAAGGAGCCAAAATCCTCAAAATTTTTAATTGTTTTAACAATTATAGGCTCATCATTTACCTTAAGATATTGCTTCGGCAGCTCGGGCGAATTCATTCTTGAACCAATGCCGCCTGCCATAATCATATAATAAAGCATTATTTATCAGCACTCTTCTCTTTTTTTTCTTTAAAACCCTCGGTACTCTCTTTATGGAACAAGATTTTTACAGTCATAATAATAAGCTTAATATCAAGTCCAATAGAGTATTTTTGAATGTACATTAAGTCCATTTTAAGCTTGTTGTAGGCAGAAGTGTTATATTTACCGAATACCTGAGCATAACCGGTAAGTCCTCCCCTAACCTTATACCTACAAGGAAATTCAGGAATTTCCTTTGAATATTGTTCAACGTGTTCAATTCGTTCAGGTCTTGGTCCTACAACAGACATATCACCCTTTAAAATGTTTATAAGCTGAGGTAATTCATCTACCCTGAGAGCTCTTATAACCTTACCTACAGGGGTAATTCTTGAATCGTTATCTGTAGCAGGCTTAGGACCGTCTTTTTCAGCATCAACAATCATACTACGGAATTTTAAAATATCAAATTCGCGTAAATCCTTTGTTGCACGCCTTTGTTTATAAAATACAGGGCCACCATCGTAAAGCTTAATAGCTATAGAAATAACTAAAAAAGCAGGTGAAAAAACAATTAACGCAAAAAGGGATAATAAAATATCCATCAAGCGCTTTACAGCCCTTTGCTCAATTGTGAGTCCCTGTGAATGAGCGTGTAATATAGGTGAATCAAAATAAGTAATTTCTGCAGCGCTTCTTACAATAACATCTGATATTTTAGGCACTACGTAAATACTTTTACTTTCCTGGTAGCAATACTTTAAAATATCGTTACGCATTCTTGCAGGCACGTCGCAAATAATTATGCTTTTATACTTGTCGATTTTTTCTGCAATTTCATCAAAGCCACGGTCAACGCTTATTGATTCATTAATTTTATAGCGTTCTTCCATCTGACTCATTTTACGAACAATTTCTGTTGCCAGGTGGCTGCCGTAAATAATAAGCATTTCTTCAGGCGGGCTTAATCTTCTTACAATTTCAGTTGCAATGAGTGTCCATGCGACTATAACCGTTATTTGAATAAGAAGAATGTAAAGCATACCAAACACATTGGCTAAAACTGCCTCAAGCAAGCAAATTTGTGCATAAGCAATACAGTTCGCAAATATTACGGCGAGAATCTGGTAGAAAATAATCTCACTTTTTCTTAATTTATCTACCTTGTAAGCGCCTAAAACAATACTTGTTACAAGTAATATTAAAAAGTATACGGTTACAAGAAACATTTTACCTTGCCCTCTGAATTCGTTTTCGAATTCAGGGTTGTACACGTTGTTCCACACAAAGAAATAAACTGCGGAAAGAACGGAGCAAAGTAAAAACGTCGTCGAAAAACGTATTGTCAGCTTAAACTGCTCAATTTTTGACATATAATCACTCTTTTTAAATGGACTGGCAAGCTACGAAAATAAATTGAATATACCTAAAACGTAACAGAATTCCTGTTAACTAAAACTAAGAGGTGTTTTATGGATATTTTCACTTTATTCAGTAATTTGCTGATTTTTCTCCTCCACGTAACAAACGCAGAATCTTTTCCTGCCCCGCTTTCAAAAAAAGAAGAAGCCGAAGCAATTGAAAAAATGGTGAACGGTGATGAAGCTGCAAGGGAAAAGCTTATAAAGCACAATTTAAGACTTGTAGCACATATAATCAAAAAATACTATGCCTCATACAGTGACCAGGATGATTTGATATCGATTGGCACAATTGGTTTAATTAAAGGTATAAACAGCTTCAAGCCCGAAAAAGGTACAAAGCTTGCAACCTACGCTTCAAGATGCATTGAAAACGAAATATTAATGTATTTCAGAAACATCAAGAAAACCACGCAGGAAATTTCTTTCAGCGAGCCGATTGACACCGACAGCGAAGGAAACCCTTTAACGTTAATGGATATAATTTCAATTGATGATACAATAATAGATGACCTCGATTACCGTGATAAACTGAAGAAAACAATAGAAATCATAGATAACATTAAAAATAAGCGCGATAAACAAATTATAATAATGCGCTATGGCTTAGACGGTAACGCGCCTAAAACACAAAGTGAGGTTGCTGCAGCCTTGAAAATATCTCGTTCTTATGTTTCAAGAATAGAAAAAAGAATAATTGAATCAATAAGAAGTGAGTTTACACAGGAATGAGAATGCACTGAAAACGGGTTGGCTGACCAACACTGTTAAGAAGTGCCTGGATTAAAATGTTGTACGACTTGTACTCAGAAAGTTTTTCATTTGCAACACACTTAACTGTGCAAAGCACCGGCTTTAAGGTTTCCTTTGCAGAAGAAACTGCAAGCATAAACTTTTCAATATCCTCAGGAGAAACGAATTTTTTGAGGAAGTCTACAGATGAATTTCCAAAATTAGCGGCAACGTCAAAGCCGAAAACCTTGCTTGCATTTTCGGAAACCTCGATTTTATCTGTCGGTGCATCATAAACAACAATAACAATTGAAGTGTTTACAAAATCATGAATGAACATTTCTGAATTAAGGTTTGAAATAAACGGCTTAAGTGAAACCTTTTCTGTTTTCTTTACCTGACGCGCTTTAAAATCATCAAAAAGCACGTCGAAGCCTTCAATCGGTGATAACGTATGAGTAAAATCTGCGCAATCATAATTATACAAAACGTTTGCATCACCGTCAGAAATAGTTGTAGGAATCGAAATAATCTCACTGCATGCCTTAAAGTTATTGAGTGTTCTTGCTGCGTAGCTAGAAGCATTTTTAGACATCAAGGCTGTATCCATAAAATTAGGAACAACAACAATTCTTCTGAACAGGTCAGGTAAGTAGCAATTATTGTGTATGTATCTTTCACCTACAAGATACACGCCGAGTGAGAAGCCTACACCCTTTAAGAATTTAGAAAGTGTGTTGATTTGACGGATATCCGTTCTGTCAAGGAAATCCTGCGGGATGTTAATAATTAAATCGATACCCGAGCAGTCATTCTCCGAAACAAAATCATTGAGATTTTGCATGAACGAAGGAATATCCGAAGGAATTAAGAGCGTGTAAATAGAAATTGGCGGTATACTTTCACCCTCATCACGCTTTTTCATTAACGTAAGCAAAAGATTTTTAATTGCAAGAAGGCTGAAATCCTTAACGTTTGAAGCGGAATCGTTAATTGCATGATATAAATCTGAGGTAAATGCAATTTTGCTTAAAGAGCCTGCAAACGGATTATAGTCGTAACAAACCAGCTCACCCGTCTTTTTACTGACAACAGGGAAAAAGCTTTGATTTTTTGATGCTGTGGTTGCTGACTCGATTTCTGCAATTTCTGCGGCAATTTGTGAAAAATCCTTCATTACCGGGTTGTAGAATGCATACGTGCTGCGCTTGTTAAGCTTTGCGCTCTTCGATGCAAATTCTGCATTGTTAAAGAGCTCGTTAAAGCTGTTACCGTCCTGTGGGTACTTAGAAACACCCATTGTAACGGTGAAAATACCAATTTCAGTTTTTGTATGGTACGTTCTTCTTAAATTCTTATGAAGACCGTCGATAAGCATAATTAACTCTCTTAACTTACCAACGTTTTTAACAAAAAGAAGGAATTTATCTGCCGAAGCCTTACCTATATAAATATCGTTTGTTTCCTGTAAGGTGCGAAGCTTGGAAGCAATTTCTTTAATAAAGGAGTTACCGTACTCATAACCGAACATACTGTTGATTTTGCTCATTTCATCTATATCGATGAAAATTAAAGCGTTTTTAGAGTCGGGATTCTTTGCAATAAAATCGTCAACATCCTTTGAGAATTTCTTTTGGAGCGGAATGCCCGTAAGGCCATCCGAAACCATAAAGCTTCTTTGGATTTCTTTTTCTATTTCATCTTCAAAATAAGCGTCAAAGGCACCAAAGATTTTTGTAATTTCTTTGTTTTCATCCACCTCAAAGGCAATAATGCCGAGGATTACGTATTCGACATCCTTTTTTACGGCTCTGAATTCAACGCGAGTTTTCATAATACCTGCTTTAACAAGGTCCTTAAAGGCAGGTATGGAAACGTTTTGTAAAAATCTTGCAGAGTCTGCAGGATGACATATTTTATGGCACTGTGCAAGTGCTTCGTAAACATTTTTAGGTAGGAATGGGAAAAGCGGAGACCATGAGCCTCTTATTACCTGGAAATCATCCCTAAGAATATCTGCTTCGAAAATAACGTTATAAGCAGAAAGAAGCTTATCCTCACAAATAGAAATTTTAAGCTCTCTTTCAACGTCACTGTAATTGCTGTCATCTGAGTAAAGCTGATATTCTGTTTGATATTGCTCAAGAGCAGGTATATTGATTTTTGATAACGGCTCTGCGTCTAAAGTCTCTTTAAACTTACGCTCTATTTTTGCAAACTCAGGCAACGCTTCTCTAAAGCAAGCAAGAAGCTGCTCGGAGAAGGAACCGCAAGCACCATTCATAATAAGCTCAACAGCTTCCTCATGAGGAAGAGCTTTTTTATAAGGTCTGTCACTTGTAAGGGCGTCGTAGCAGTCTGCAACAGAAACGATTTGTGCAGAAATTGGAATATCGTCACCCTTTAAGCCTTTAGGGTAACCCTTACCATCCCACCTTTCGTGGTGGTAAAGACAAATATCACGACAGTATCTGGAATATTGAGTATCACCTATTTCCTCCAACATATCCAAAAGCTTTGCGCCGTGTGTGGTGTGAGTTTTCATAATATCAAACTCTTCTTTAGTTAAGCGACCCGGCTTTAACATAATTGCATCAGGAATAGCAATTTTACCGATATCGTGAACAGATGAAGCTAAAAAGATATACTCCGCCTGAATAGCGGAAATGTTGTACTCAGGGCAATTTTTAATAACAATGTCTGTAAGTGCTTTCGTAAAGTATTTAATTCTTTTAATGTGCTGACCGGACTCCATATCACGGCTTTCAATAGCTGCAACAAGCAACTCAACAAGCTCAAAGTTCATTGTGTCCATTTTTGTACTTTGTTCCTTGAGCATATTTGCCTGGTCTAATATTCTTTTTGTCTGAATTGAAGAAAGCTTGCTCATTTGCTTTTTCAAATGGAAAATTTCCACAAGATTTTCAAAGCGTCTTCTAAAAACATCACTTTTAATATTATCGGTTATTAAGTCTAACGCACAAGCTCTGTGACCCGCACCCTCGAAAGCATACATACCCTCCTCAGATGTGAAAATAACCGGTACGTCGTTAAACACGCCGTCGTCGGAAAGCTTTCCTATAATCCACGGTAATTGCTTATTTTCTTCTAAGCCGTCAAAAACAAAAGCTACTATATCCTTGGAATATAAATCTACGTCATCCCAGGTTTGTGAATCGTAATTAAAAACAGAAAGATTTGAAATTCCTTCAAAATTTTTAATTAAGCTGTAGTTTTTTTCTGAATCCTCGGTAAAGAAAACAACAGAATTAGACTTCACGAAAAATCACCTCTAAACAATAGAAGAATAGAATCTAAAAAAACACATAGTTCAACTTATACATAATAGCATTTATACACAAAAAAGTCAATTAAATGACACTATTGTAACCATTTTTTAATATTTTTGCATAAAAAAGACGAATGCTTTTGCACTCGTCTTTCTCTTATTTAGTTACCTAATTTAAAATGGATAGGAACACCATTCATATAATGTATATCCTGTTCACCTTGTATCAGAGGCATAATATAATCAACAGCCTCGTCCGTTACGTTATTTCCGCTTGAATTTATCCAACCGAGCGGAAAATATTTAACTTTATTTGCAATCTCGTTAGCGTCAACCGAATCTATAACTACGGTGTACGGTGAATTCGAAACACGCTTAAAGTACATAACTCTGCCGGACTCACCCTTAAGAGCTCTTTCAACAGCAACAACACCAATTTGCTCTGCTTCTTCAATATCTGTTTTAGAGCTCAGATGCGAGGAACAACGCTGCATAACGTTAAGCTCAATGGAGCGCACCTTACATCCGATTTCCTTACGAACAATATTTTCGAGCGTTTTACCGACACCTGATAAATAACGGTGACCAAATTCATCACTTGTTTCGTTATAAAACTCTGAATTTATATCCTCCTCGCTAAGGGTTACACCCTCAGAAACAGCAACAACCACCGCCCTGCGGCTTTGCTGTACTCGCTTTAAATCCTTAATGAAGCTTTGGACAGAAAAATGCGCCTCCGGTAAATAGATTAAGTGCGGTGCAATTTCTCCGTTAGCACGAAGCACTGCGGATGCTGCAGTAAGCCAACCGGTATCTCTGCCCATAATTTCAATAATAGTAATTGAGTTTATGCTGTAAACCGAGCAATCGCGCACAATCTCCTGCACGGTGGTTGCAACATATTTTGCAGCAGAGCCAAAGCCCGGGGTATGATCTGTAATCATTAAATCATTATCAATGGTTTTAGGAATACCAATAACCTTAATATCGCATTCAATTTTTTCAAGATATTTTGAAAGCTTGTTGACGGTATCCATAGAGTCGTTACCGCCAATATAAAAGAAAGCACCAATTCCGTGAGCCTTTAGGTTTTTCACAATTTTTTCATAAACGGAAGCATCCTCAGTATACTCCGGCAGCTTGTAGCGGCAAGAATTCAAAACTGTAGATGGAGTTTGTCTCAGCTTTTCAAAATCAAGATATGTTTTAATATAATCGTTAAGAATAATTAAATCGTCATTTATAATACCTTCAATGCCGTTTAACGAACCGAAAACAATATCTATTTTATCTGAGCGGATTGCACCCTTAAAAACACCTAAAAGAGAGGCGTTTATAGCGCAGGTTGGTCCGCCGGATTGTGCAACAGCAATATTCATAACAAAACTCCTTAAATCTTTATGAATAAATGATAACATATTTTCTAAAACAAAAAAATAGAAAATATTTAGAAATTCTTTAAAAATTTTTATAAAACAAGAGCGAAGCTTTTATAAAGCAACGCTCATAAATCACCTAATTCTTAAAAATATTCTCTTTGATTTCAGAAAAAATCGTTTTTTCAAAAACAATTGATTTTTTAACAAAGCCTTTTATTGAATAAGGTGTAAAAAAAGAAACCGCCAGCCCATCTGCTGTAAAAACACAGGTTTTAAGAGCAGCTGTTTCCCCGCCGTCAGCAAGACCTATTCGCGTACTATAGGAAAACAAAGCGTATTTAAAGTTTTCTTTTCTCAATAATTCTAACGCACGAAAATATGCTTTTTCGACGTCAACGCTACCATCCTTCGACTGTAAACCTATAAGCTGCTTGCTTTCAGGTAATAATAGCATTGGTAAAAGATACCGGTCTTTTTTAATAATATCCGCAGAAATTTCAAGGTGGTTATTTAAAGCAGTAATGATTTGCTCTTGTAATTCTACATCTAAATTTGAAAATTCCATAAAACACTCCTAATAATCAACAATAATTAAGGTTAGAGTCCTAAAATATAAAAACCATTAAAATATTTTGCCTTAGCGGCAAAATGTGAAATAAAATAAATCCCTCATACGCCGTAGCGTATTTCATAGCGTCAGCTATTTCATAACGCGAAGCGTTATTTCACAAATCCCGCAAGGGATTTATTTCATTGAAAAGAACCCACACTTGTCGTAGACAAATGTGGGTTCTTTTCTGGCGGAGACGGTGGGATTCGAACCCACGTCCCTCAAGGGGCATCATGATTTCGAGTCATGTCCGTTATGACCACTTCGATACGTCTCCATATACAAACACTCCTGTGAGTGCAAAAAACTATAAAATTTAATCTATAAGGCACCCGGTTGAGCAACAAAAAGCGTCCCAAATATGCATACAAAAAATTCGTAGTGTGCTACTCGTTATTGCCTTGTAATTTTAACAAAAGTTACTCATAATGTCAAGGTGAAATAAGCGGTTAAAAAGTTCTTTCTTCAATTTTTTTCGTAAAAAACTTTAAAATGGCAAATTTTGTAGAATAATATATTCAAGAGCGTTTTCCAATTTATTTTTATGGGAGAGTTTTGTTATGAAATTAATACGCGAATATCTCGAAACCGCAAATATACTTGCACAAATGGAAGAGGAAGATTTTGAAAACGAGGATTTAGTACTTGTTTTCAACCAGGCAGCCGCAAGAATCCGCTTTATTGCGCAGGAAATTGAATATGAACACCCCGAACTCAAAGAAAAGTTTAAGGAGTTACTTTTTATAGAAAGCATAACCATTAGAATTTGGGTAGCTCACCACATTCTTGAGGTTATGACCTACGGTGACGACGTAAGAGCCTTAGCCTTAAAAGAATTAGCTGTTTCTAAAAGAGAAAGCGAGCCCTCCTATGCTCTCGGTAATAAAATTTGGCTTGATAAATGGCTTCAGAAATATCCTGATGACGCTTTACTTTTAGCAGAATAATAAATAACACAAAGGGGACTGAAACTTTTGTTTCAGTCCCCTTTTTTATTGCTTAAAAAAGGCAATACCCGCACGCGGAATTTTAATTTCCTCTAAATCGCTTTTAACAATAAATTCACCGAGCACCTCACCGCAGCAATTAACTGTTTTTACTTGTCTGTTTTTAGCACCCTTTAACACCAAATACTCTTTTGCAGTTGCGTTAATAACAATTGAGTTGGGCTCTGATAATTCTACAAGTGAAGTTGTAAACGGCGTTACAATCTCCTTTCCATTATAAGCAGAGCGTGCTATTGAATACTCACTTTCAGGATTTTCCGCAGTTAATTTTCCGTCTAATAAAACTGCTCTGTTATTCTTCCAAAAATCAATGTAAAACTTAAGCATTTTAATATGCTCATTCGGCACTTCACTCAAAAGCACAGAAATTTGTGGTACTGTATAAATTGAATTGATAAACTGCTCTGCAGCATTTTCAACCGTATCTGTTTTATTCCACATAAGCATATCTGAATGAACGGCAGTTTTGTTTGAGGTGAATCTTAAATTTATTGACTGACTTCTGTTGGTAAGCACGTCACCCGGGCAATCGCCTACCCTGAGCATATTGCCATATTTCCTGATAGCAGGCCCTATGTAGGACTGACGGAATTCAATAAGAATATTACTATTAAGCGCCGTAAGTTTTTCCTTTGTTTCAGTTAAAAGAGCGTGAATAGCCTCCTCAAGTGATTCAAAATCGCGCCTTTTGTCTGCCTTTAGTGACTCACCCTTTAAAACAAAGCTATCTATAAAATCAAGCTTCAGTCCATCTAAACCCCATTCTTTTACAGCTCTTTCGTAAATCCCTGAAAGGTAGTCTCTGACCATTTTGTACCTTGGGTCAAGTGAGAAAAAGGTCTTTTTGTCGCCTGTTTCAGCTAAAAGCATTGTTTTAAACTCTTCGTATTTTTTACAGTTTATACCCATAAACGGAACGGAATACCAAAGAATTACCTTCATACCTATTTTATGGAGCTCATCAACAAGACTTTTAAAATTCCGAACCTTATTTTCACAAGCCTCCCAGTCACCGCAAAAAGCGTAGCCGCGGTTATTATCGTCCGTTTGCCAGCCATCATCTATAATAACGGTTTCAAGACCAATCTCTTTCGAAAGTTTACATTCTTCTAATATTTTTTCGTAGTTCAAATTCTGGTGAAAGCTATACCATAAGGAATTCATTGGAAGTCTTGCACTTTCCGGTACAAAAGCACTGCTATAGCCGCACTCTTTTTCCCACCAAAGACACGTATCATAAATACTGTCGTAATACTTAACGTCCCTGAAATCTACTCTTACAGTTGCATTGTATTCGTTTCTTTTATTGGTCTGAAGAGCAAAAAACTCAACCTCGCAAATAACCTCTGCACTCTCCTCACAGTAACCCATTCTGAGCTTTATTGGGATATCTGCATCAGAAACCGAAACACACGCTCTGTTGTTGCCATCAAAGCCAAAAATCTGTTGAATTGGCATACCTGAAGCGAGTCTTGAGTTTACCTCAGTAAAGCCCCAGTCAGGTCTTAAAATATGTGTTCTGTCAAAGCTGCTCCACACACCCAAGCAGTTTGTTGCGGGTATTCTGAATGAAAGAATTATTTTCTCGGGAATTTCATTTTGAAGCTTTAAAGAAAAATCCAAATAATGAACGTTTTCCTCGACCCTTTCGGTGAGCGCAGTTTTTGCATTTTTATTAAAATCCTTAATTTCGTAATTTATTGAAAAACTCAAGCAATTCACCCTCAATTTTTAAATTCAGCTACTTTAACAAAATCGATTAAAGCCTTAAGGCTGTTTGAAATCCATTTATTTTTATGGTAAATGAGCTGCTTCCATATATCAGTTTCAACATCCGTTACGTCTAAATAAACAAGCTCACCGCTTTCCACCTTACTTTTCGTTACAAAGTCAGGAAGGTAAGAAATTTTGTCGGCATTGTAGCAAAGCAACTCGGTAATTATATCTGTACGCCCTACCTCTAAAACGGGTAAAAGTTCAATTGATTTTTTCGCTAAGGCTTTATCAAGAATTCTTCTGTAGCCCATTTCTTTTTCAGTAAGTATAAACTGATACTCCAGTAAATCGTTTATGGAAAGATTTTTCTTTTTTGCGGCCGGCAAATTTTTATTTGCTACAAAATGCATTGGAATATGTTCTTCCTTTGCAATTACGTAATCACTTTTGTAAACCTGGCTATCTAAGGTAACCATTAAATCTGCGGCATTTTTATCAAGCATATCAAACATATCGCCGGTATCAGCTGCAGTAAATTTAATTGCAATATCGGGGTACAAGCTATGAAATTTGTTGTAATTGTTCGTCAGCATATCCTCACACACAGAGTCAGGCGCAACTATATGAATTACGCCGCTCAAGGATTTTTCTTCCTCGAAATCTTGTTTAAATTCATTTGTGAGTCTGCAAACCTCGTGAGCATATACCAGCAGTTCTTTGCCACGCTCAGTAAGCGTAATTGTATGATTTATACGTTCAAAAAGCAAGCAGTCAAGCTCTGTTTCAAGCTGCTTTATTTGAAACGATACTGTCGATTGCGAATATCCTAAAACCTCTGCAGCACGAGTAAAGCTGTTTAATTCAGCAACCTGAATAAAAGACATTAAATTACGAATTTCCATAAAATCACCCTTTAAAGCACAAATCGATTTTTTCGATAGATATTATCAAAACTATTTATTTTACTTATCACGTTTTGTATTATATACTATGTGACATAGAAAATCAATACAACTCGAAAGGATTTTTATTATGTCGGAAATTAAGTTTTATGCAAGACCTGAAGTACCTGTTGAAATGCACAAGGTTAAAATTGTTCAAAAGCTCAACCTTTTGCCTGCGAAGGAAAGATTAAAGAAAATGCAGGACGCTCATTTTAACACTTTTTTATTACATAACGGCGACATTTTTATGGATATGCTTACAGACTCAGGCGTTAACGCTATGAGTGATAATCAGCAAGCAGCTATGCTCCGTGCAGATGATGCTTATGCAGGTAGCGAAACCTTTTACAGAATGGAAGAAAAATTAACAGAGATATTCGGCATTGAACACCTTCTTCCCACCCACCAGGGCAGAGCCTGCGAGCACATTATTGCACAGCATTTTGTAAAGCCGGACAGCTGTGTAATTATGAACTACCACTTTACAACCTCAAAGGCACACGTTACAAGACTTGGCGGCAGAGTTGAAGAGCTTGTTAAAGACGAAGGCTTAGTTGTTAAAAGCAACTTACCTTTTAAGGGAAATATAGACTTAGACAAGGTAAAGGCTTGCATTGAACGAGAGGGTGCTGACAACATTGCATTTTTAAGACTTGAAGCAGGCACAAACCTTATTGGCGGTCAGCCTATTTCATATGAAAATATGAAAGAAGCCACAACACTTGCAAAATCTTACGGCATTACAACTGTTTTAGATGCTTCTCTTTTACAAGACAACCTTTACTTTATTAAAACAAGAGAAGAGTCTATGAAGGATAAAACGATTCCTGAAATCACAAGAATGGTTGCAGACCTCTTCGACTTAATTTACTTCTCCGGAAGAAAATTCGGTTTTGGCCGTGGCGGCGGAATTCTTATAAGAGACGAAAAGCTCTTCCATGAAATGGAAGACTACGTAACCATGTTTGAGGGCTTCCTTACATACGGCGGTATGTCTGTTAAAGAAATGGAAGCACTTATAATAGGCTTTGAAGAGACTATGGATTTAGATATTATCTCTCAAGGACCGCAGTTTATTAAGCACTGTGTTTCTATTCTTGATTCCTTAGGTGTACCTATGGTAACACCGGGCGGCGGCTTAGGTGCACACATAGATGCCCGTCAGGTTGTAAGTCACATTCCTGCTGAGCAATACCCTGCAGGTGCTTTAACTGTTGCACTTTATCTTTGCGGCGGTATTCGCGGTATGGAACGCGGTACGCTTTCAGAAGAAAGAAACGCTGACGGCTCTGAGCACATTGCTTCTGTTGAAATGGTAAGACTTGCCTTCCCAAGAAGAGTTTTCACACTTTCACAAACGGAATACGTAATAGACAGAGTAAAATGGCTTTACGACCACAGACACTTAGTTGGCGGCTTAAGATTTGTTCACGAGCCAAAAACACTCCGTTTCTTCACGGGTAAGCTTGAGCCTGTTTCAGATTGGCCTGAGAAGCTTATTGCAGAATTCATTAAAGATTTTGGCGAAGACCAATAATTATAAAAAAACAAAGCATAGAAGCCTTTACGGTTTTCTATGCTTTATTTTTAGGTTTCCTGTTGCAGGGTTATCCAGCAGCTTTCCATCCTCACTAAATCTTGAACCGTGACAAGGACAGTCCCAGCTTTTTTCTTGTGAATTCCATTTAAGCGCACAACCTAAATGCGGACACCTTGGTGTAACAGGTGTTAAAAGATTAACTGTGCTTTCAACAATGTTTGTAAAAAGCTGCGGGTGAAGAATTTTTCTTGAGGGAGAAAAAAGCTCACGGTACTCGTTATCATTACCCATTATTAAATCGCAAAGAAGCTCACTTGCAAGCATTGAGGAAGTCATTCCCCATTTGTTGTAGCCGGTTGCAACAAATATTTGCGGTGAAGTTTTTGAATATTGACCTATATAAGGAATTTTATCAAGTGAAATACAGTCCTGCGTTGCCCACCTTGTAACTTCTTTTGAATAAGGGTAATAGTGATTTTTAAATATACTAAGCTCCTTGAAGCTACCACCCTGCTTACCTGTTCTGTGTGACCCACCACCTAAAAGCAAAAGGTTTTTATAATTTCGGAATGACAAACCTGTTTCATTTTCATCAATATACATACCGTTAACGTCCTTGGCGTTTTCAAGAGCTATAACGTAAGAGCGGTCCTGATAAAGCTTTAACGGATACATACCAAATTTATTGAAAATAGGAAAATGTGTTGCAACTACTGTTTTGTTTGCCGTAACTCTGCCGTTTTCGGTTACGTAGCCCTCACCGTCAAAGGCAAGCACCTTTGTATTTTCATAAATATTTAAGTCCTTACAGATTTCCTTTACAAATTTAAGCGGATTAAACTGTGCTTGATTTTTAAATTTAATAGCGCCCGCAACATTAAACGGCAAGACAAGCTCTTTTTCGTATTCAAAATCAGCTTTAATTTTATTAAGAACTTCCATTTCCGCATTGATTTTATCACTTCTGTTAAGCGAATAAACCACCGCATCTTTAATTTCAAAATCACAGTCAATACCCCTGCACATTTCTTTGTATAAATTAAGTGCTTGTGTATTTGCCGTATAATATTGCTGTGCCTTTTCAATACCGTATTCATTAAAAATTTTGCTGTAAATCAGGGCATGCTGTGAAGTAATTTTTGCCGTTGTGTTAAGCGTTACTCCGCTACAAATGCTATTTGCCTCGAGCAAAGTGTACTGGACACCGACCGATTGAAGCTTTTTGGCTAACAAAATACCGGTAAGACCTCCGCCTATTATTAAAACGTCTGTTTTAAGATTTGTATTCAATTTTTCAAAACGCGGCAAATCAGCCGTTCTATGCCAGATAGATTCCATTATATTATCACCAATGATATTATGTGGAAAAAACACAAAAAAATTAACAGAGCTGTAGAAAACTGAAAGTTTTTACAGCCCTGCAAAAATTTATAATATAATGCAAATTAAGCCACTGCAGCCCTCGTTAATAATCTTTTCAAGAGTTTCCTGAATTTTTCCGCGTGCATCTGCAGGCATATGGCAAAGCTTATTACGAAGCCCTTCGTTAACAAGCTCGTTAAGAGATTTGCCGAAAATATCTGACTCCCAGATTTTAAGCGGATCCTCCTCAAACTCCTTGAGTAAATATTTAATAAGCTCTTCCGACTGACTTTCTGTACCCACAACAGGTGCAACCTCGGTTTCAATATCAGCCTTTAATAAATGAATTGACGGTGCAGAAGCAGAAAGCCTTACGCCGTATCGTCCGCCTTGCTTAACAATTTCAGGCTCCTTCAAGGTCAGCTCATCAATATCCGGCATTACAATTCCGTAGCCGGTTGCCTCTACCTCCTCTAAAGCATTTTCAAGTCTGTCGTATTTCTTTTTAATCTTTGCAAGCTCGTTAAGACAATTAACAAGTCCCTGCTCGTTTCCGACCTCTAAGCCTGTTTGCTCCTCAATAATTTTATAAAACAACTCAGATTTTAAGCAAGTAGTAATAACTGCTGTGCCGTTACCCAAATCTATTGAGCTAATGCTTGCGGAAACTACGTATTCATTTGCTTCAATACCAACGAGCAACGCCCCAATATCTGCAATACAATTGATTGTGTTTGAGGAGCTTTTTACAGCTGCGCAAAGTGATGAACGAAGCCAATGCTCTCTGTCTAACGACATTACCCACGAAGGTATTTCTACACTTATCTGACACACAGGAAAGCGGTATAACACAGAGCTTAAAATCTCCGTTATTTCTTTTTCTGTAAGCTCAAGGCAATTTATGGGAATAACCGGTACCGAATATTTATTTGAAAGCTCGTTAGAAAGCGAAACAACTTCCTCTGAAGACGGAGAAACAGAGTTAAGCACCATAACAAAAGGCTTGTTTATCTCCTTCAGCTCTTTTACTACTCGTTCTTCGGCTTCTTCATACTCGCTTCGCGGTATTTCGCTTATAGTACCGTCTGTTGTTACAACAAGCCCAATGGTAGAATGCTCGGTAATAACCTTTTGCGTACCAATTTCTGCCGCCATATTAAAGGGCACTTCATCATCAAACCATGGTGTTTTAACCATTCTTGGCTGCTCGTTTTCAATGTAACCTAAAGAGCTTGGCACAATGTAGCCTACGCAATCAATAAGCCTAACATTTAACTCTGCATTTTCAGGTAAGGTGATTTTCACAGCCTCTTCAGGTATGAACTTGGGCTCAGTTGTCATAATTGTTCTGCCTGCAGCAGACTGCGGTAATTCATCCTGCGCTCTTTCCTTTTTGTGAGCGCTGTCAATATTCGGAATAACAAGTGTTTCCATAAATTTTTTAATAAAAGTTGACTTACCTGTTCGTACAGGCCCTACCACACCTATGTAAATATCACCACCTGTTCGTGTTTCAATATCCTGATATATAGTTGTATCTGTCATAGTCCTTCCCCCTTGTACTTTCTATATCTTCCTTTAATAATATGTCCGGGGTATTAGCAATATGACAACAGTTTTTCCTGTATTTGTAGTATAACGAAGAGTTGACACAGCATATATATTGTGGTATAATACTCAATTATAATAAACGCATACAAAATTTAGTGAAAGGGTGATTATGTTGCATATTATGTATGATTCTTTTTCAGCTATGCTTTTAGACTTCGAGTTGGATTTTAAGGAAGCTCTGCCTTACCTTTGCAGGTTAGTTGTTGCTGCAATTTGCGGTGCAGGTATTGGTCTTGAAAGAACACTGCGCCAAAAGGAAGCAGGTCTTCGTACACATATTATTGTTGCTCTTGGCTCTGCACTTATGATGATTGTCAGTAAATACGGCTTCTTCGATTTATTCGCATTTAGTGACGTTGTAAAGTTTGACGGCTCAAGACTTGCTGCAAACATTATTACGGGTGTCAGCTTTTTAGGCAGCGGTATTATTATTTACAAGGGCTCAATTAAGGGCCTTACAACCGCAGCAGGTATTTGGGCAACAGCAGGCATAGGTCTTGCAATAGGCTCGGGAATGTACGGCATAGGCGTTTATGCTACAATTGTTATTTTAATTATTCAAATTTTCATTCACAGATTTGTTCCTATTGAAAACACGGTTGCGACTGAGCTTAAATTAAAAATAAAAAACGACCCGCTTGCGCTTGACCACGTTGAAGAGCTTTTAGCTAAAAAAGGTGTAGATATTATTTCTGCAGAGGTTGAAAAAAGAGATGAAATAATAGTTTGTAAGTTCGACTTAAAAACACACACGGGCTTCTCTTTTAAAGAAATGAAGGAAATTCTTAAAAGTGATGAATTTATTATTTCTTTCTCGCTTTAAATTGTTTTTAAACAAAAACTCGGATAATTGAGATTTCTCAGTTATCCGAGTTTTTTAATTCATTCAAATCATAAAATCTGCCTTTAAATCTTCCAAAAAAGTCTTTTTCACTATTTTGGTTAACAACAAAGACTCTGTTTGTTTTATAAAGAATAGCGATTTTATTGTGCTCACCCTTTATGCTTGCAAAATGCTTTTTTAGCTTTTTATAAAGCGGATCATCCACCTTGAAAATTGTTGGAATCTGTAGCGCAGAGGAACAAGAAAGTAAATCGCAAAGAATTGTTTCTCTTAAGATTTCCTCTGAAGCGTAATCTTTAAAATAGCCGTAAATATGAACGGCGTAATCTGAAAGATTCATTTTGCTGCCATCTATTTCGTTACCGAATTTATAAAAAAGCTCAAACGGCGTAAAAAGCTTACTGCCAATTAAATAGTCAAGAGTAAACAAAAATCTGCCGCTATTATAAAGCCTTTCTAAAGCATCCTCACATTTTTTAAGTTTAATTATTTCTTCACTTGAAAGCCACGGAGTTTGTGTTACCTCATATGGTGGCTTTTGCGAATATTTGCACGGATATTTTTCGGGGTTGCTCCTCATATCTGCACCGTAAAGAAGCTTTAAAAAACCCATTTGCAGCATATTTGCGCCTAAGGAATAACCAATGTTAAAGCTGTTTTCAAAGCTTTTAATATCCTCGCCCGTAAGTCCTGCAATTAAATCTATGTGGATATGCATATTTGAAAAAGCTATTAAGCGCTTAATATTTTTTACAAGCTTTTTCATATCTGTCCTTCGGTTAATAAGCTTTAACGTATTCTCATTAAAGGTTTGCATACCAATTTCCAGCTGAAAAACACCCTTTGGTGCTTTTTCTAAAATATTAAAGGTTTCTTCCTTTAATATATCGCCTGCTATTTCAAAATGAAAGCAGACGTTCTCGGGTATTTTTATACCGCGGTTTTCTAAAATAAAATTCAAAATCTCATTTGCTCTTTGTGGATTTGCGTTAAAGGTTCTGTCTATAAACTTTACTGTCTGCGTGCCACTGTTTGCAACTCTTACAATATCTGCTTTTACCTTCTCTAAATCAAAAAAGCGTAAAGGCGACGTATTCCCTGAAAGACAAAAGGCGCATCTGTACGGACAGCCACGGCTTGTTTCAATGTAAGTAATTTTACCGTCTAAATTATTAAAATACTCTTCCGTATACGGACTTACAGGTGTACCTGAGTATTCTTTTTCCGGAACTGAAACAATACCGTCACCTTCTCTGAAGGATAAGCCGCAAACCTCTTTTAAATCCCCACGCTTACTCAAGGTGTTCAACAATAGAGGATAAGTTTCTTCACCCTCACCCGCAAGCACGTAATCAATAAAAATGTAGTTTTTTAATATATTTTCAGCTCTGTAGGCTACCTCGGGTCCACCCAAAACAATTACTGCATTGCTTCTCGCTTTAACGTATTCACAAATTTCAAGCGTTTTTTCAATATTCCAGATGTAACACGAAAAAGAAAGCACCTCGGGATTTTCACCTAAGATACTTTCCGCAAAATCTATTATATTGCTGTTAATTGTGCATTCCATAACTTTTGCTTCGACTTCAGCTTCACCAAAAGCTTTAACGCCTGAAAACAAGCACCACGGTGCAAGTGAGGAATGCACAAACTTTGAATTAAGACAAGTAATAATTACCTTCATTTACACATCATTTCTTACAATATCGTCTAAGCTTTCTCTTTTAACCGCAACGTAGTCCTCGTTACCGTTTAACATAACAACAGGCAACCTTGGAATTCTGTTGTAATTAGATGCCATTGAATAGTTATAAGCACCCGTTGTAAGCACGGCAATTAAATCACCGCGTTTAACAGATGACGGCAAGTTAACGTTTTCCTGTATTACGTCGCCACTCTCGCAGAAACGGCCCACAAGACTACAATTAAAATCGCATTTTTCCTCTGCTTTTGCTGCAGCTATTACGGTGTACTCTGAGCCGTAAAGTGCGAAACGTGGGTTATCACCCATACCGCCGTCTACGGCAACGTAGTTCTTATAACCTTCAATAACCTTAACAGTATTCGCAGTATAAAGCGTTAAGCCTGCATCTGCCACAATGCTTCTGCCCGGCTCCATTCTTACACTTGGCTCTTTAATACCTAACTCGTTGCATTTTTTCTTATAGAAGGCAGCAACCTCTTTAATATTTTCTTCAATATCAAGACAAGGGTCACCTTCTACATAGCGAACACCATAGCCGCCGCCAAGGTCAAGAATCTCTGTTTCAAAACCGAATTTTTTATTCATATCACTCACAAAATCTAACATTGTGTCAGCAGAACGAACAAAAACGTCTGAATCAAAAAGCTGTGAGCCTACGTGACAATGAAAGCCCTTAAGCTCAACGTTTGCGCGTTTAATAGCTTCGCCTGTTATGAATTCACCTGCGCCGGTCTCAATTGGAAAACCGAATTTTGAATCCACCTTGCCCGTGTTAACAGCCTCGTAGGTATGAGTATCAATACCGGGGGTGATTCTTATTATTGCTTTTTGCTTAACGCCCTTCTCACCTGCAAAGCGGTCAATTGCATCAAGTTCTTCAATATTATCTATAACAAAATAGCCAATATTCTGTTCAATAGCATATTCAATATCTGCATCTGTTTTGCTGTTGGAATGGAAATAAATCTCCTGCGGGTTAACACCTGCTTTTATTGCTGTGTACAGTTCGCCAACGGAAACAACGTCCACGCCCATATTTTCAGAAATTACAATTTCGTACATTCTTTTAAAAGCACAAGCCTTGCTTGCAAACAAAGCCTTTGCACCATTACCGAAATACTTGTTTAAAGAATTAACGTAAATACTGCAATTCTTTCTTATGGTCGCTTCATCCATTAAATAAAGCGGGGTTTTGTATTTTTCGGCAATTTCCTTTGTGCTTCTTTTAGCAAAATAGAGCTCGTTATTTTTAATCTCAAGATTATCGCAAATCAAATTACTCATACGTTAAGTCCTTGTTCTCTCATAAGAGCTAATAATTTTTCCTCATTTTCCTTTTCCATAGAGGTAAGCGGTAATCTTAAAACGTTTTCACCAAAGCCTAAAGCTGAGGTTGCAGCCTTTACAGGAATCGGGTTTACCTCACAGAAAAGAGCAGAAATAAGCGGAATAAGCTCAAGCTGAATTTTAGCACTACCTTCAACATCACCTGCAAAAAACTTGTCACACATTTCAACTGTTTTCTTTGGTAATACGTTTGAAAGCACGGAAATAACACCTTTACCGCCTAAAGAAAGAAGCGGTACAATTTGGTCATCGTTACCTGAGTAAACGTCAATTTCACCTTTTGTAAGAGCAATTAACTCTGCAATTTGAGAAAAATCACCGCTTGCTTCTTTAATAGCAACAATTTTTGGGTGTTTTGCCAAAACAGCAACAGATTTAGGTAAAAGATTGCAGCCTGTTCTTGAAGGCACATTATAAAGAATACACGGTTTTGTAGAAGCGTCAGCAATAGCAGTAAATGATTCAATTAAGCCTCTTTGTGTTGCCTTGTTATAATAAGGTGTAACTAAAAGCATAGCATCGCAGCCAACCTCACAAGCGTGCTGTGTCAGTTGAATTGCATAAGCAGTATCATTTGAACCGGTGCCTGCAATAATAGGTACCCTTTTACTTGCTCTTTTAACAGCAAAGGCTAAAGCATCCTTGTGCTCCTCATCTGAAAGAGTAGAGCCCTCGCCTGTTGTACCTGCAATAACAAGAGCATTTACCCCCTCTTCAATTTGCCAGTCAATAATTTTACCGAAATTTTCGTAGTCGATTCCATCCTTAGTCATTGGTGTAACCAAAGCTGTTGCTACACCCTTAAAAATTGTGTTACTCATTTTAAATAACTCCTTTTACAAATAAAAAATAGCTGCCCGAAAAGCAACTACTTACACTTTACACGCAAAAAGCAAAATAAAATTGTAAGATAGCTCTCCGCATTTCTGCGACAACGATACAGATATTATTCCATACCGCCAGACCAGTTTTTTGCCATAAACTGACTTCGGCACCTACCCCTTTCACACCTGCTGCTTTCGGCAAGCAATAATGCAAATGCTACTGATGATAAAATGCACCTCTATCGGTTGTGAATACTATAACACAGTTATATGCCAATGTCAATCTAAAATATGACAAATATTCACAAGTTAAGATGAATTTATATATAAAATTTGCTGACAAAAAGGCTCTATAAAACCATAGAGCCTTCGTTTTGTATTATTAAAAAACAATAAGTACGGAAGCAACAAGTGAAACTGCCGTTGCAAGGTAATCTTTTTTAGTAAGCTTTTCTTTTTGAATTAAGCTTATAATAGTAGAAAAGAACATTACCCCACCCGTAACAAGCGGATACTGTACAGATGCCGGTAATTTTGAAAGTGCAATGAGTAAAAGCAAGTTTCCTACACCGTTTAAGGCGCCGTAGCCCGAAGAATACAAAAGATTTTTGCCTGTGATTAACGGAAGCTTTTTATAACCGACTAAAAGCCAGACAGCACAAATTACTACAGAAATTAAATTTATTAAAAGTGTAAAGCCGGTGCTGTCTGTAATTTCGTATTGAGAAGACTGGTGTATTTTCGAAATGACACCCGCCATACCGTTAAGTACAAAAACTGCCATATAATAAAGAATTGCCTTTTTTCCGTTTTCGCCCTTTTTAATATTAAGCAACACTGCAACAACAATTAAGATACAGCAAACAACCTTTAAAACGGTTAATTCCTCGTTATAAAAACAAACACCTAACAAAAACGGGAGAATCATTCCGCCAAGCATTGAGAATACAGAGTAAACCGAAAGGTTTGCAACCGAAAATGCTTTTAAGCTGAAGTAAAGCATTAAAATACCCGAAACCGCACTTATTGCTGCAAGCAAAAAACTGAACGGCGTAATTTTAAGCTTAAAGCCGCTTATAACAAGCATAATTACAGTTGCAACTGCACTTTTATAAAGCGTAAACACGAGTGTAGCTTTTGTATCACTACCGTAATTCTGTTGGAATTTTTGATTAAACAGGAATTGAACTGCAAACATCACAGTTGCAATTACTACAAGAGAATAATACAACATAAATCAAAGCCCTTTACACATAAAGCCCGACCAATTTGAGTCGGTTGCTAATTTTCCGTCATCTGTAAACATGGCCTTTAAATTGCCGTCGTTATAAAACCAAGCGTTAAACCAATTGATTGCATAAACCGAATATGCAGTCGGGTCTGAGCAGCAGGTAGTATGGATAGCGCCGTTTAAAGAAGCATACACCGCAGGACCGCTAACTGCATTGTAGGCGGTTACAAGCCATTTATTGGCATCTACAACCTTATCCTTTGTACCTGCCATAAACAAAACAGGCTTTGAAAGCTTTTGCGCCTCTTCAACGTAGTTGCTTCCCGCAAGTGAAATTACACAAGTAATTCTGCTGTCCGCAGCGCCTGCATTAACCGCGCTTCTGCCGCCCTGAGAGTGACCTATTACACCAATTCTTGATTTATGAACCTTGTTATACAACGCACTAGCTTTGTTATTACCTTCTGAAATGACAAAATCAATTGCGGCAATTTGTGCAGTACCATCTGCTGCCATTGTTTCATCACTTGCAACAACTATAAAGCCTGCAGAAGCAAGCTCTCTTAGCAAGCCGTCGTAAAGTGAAGGCGGACAGCCCGTACCGTTTGCCCATGAAATAACGGGAAAGGTTGCGCTGTGACTTAATAAATCAGAAGGATAATAAACAATATACGTCCTGCTGCTTGTGTTATAGGTAGCTTTTTGTATACCGTTATTGCTCTCAACACTATCAGGCGTTACACCGCTTTGCACAGAAGTATTCGGAGCTTGCGGCTCACCCTGCGTTGCATCATTATTAACGTTATTTTCTATTGTTGTAGGTACACTTTGAGTTGCAGCCTGAGTTAAAGCCTCCGTCGGATACACCCCATCAGTTGTATATGTATTATCACTATACGTGTTTTCATTATAATAATTATTATCAAGGTTGTTATTCACGTTGGTATCAACGTAAGAATTTGTTGTAACAGGTGCTTGGTTATTTTTACCGCAACCAACCAAAATTAAGCTTAAAGCAAAAGCTAAAAATACCGCAATAACTCTTTTCACAAAACCACCTCTGTATTATCCTAATAAAAAATCCGTGGCAAGCATTAAACAAAAGCCAACCAACAAAGCATAGGTTGCGCCTCTTTCGCTGCCGTGAGCGTGCGTTTCAGGAATCATTTCATCACTTATTATATAGAGCATGGTACCGCCTGCAAAGGCTAAAGCAAACGGCAAAATCAAAGCTGAAACGCTTACTGCAAAGTAGCCTATCATTGTACCTGCAACCTCTACAAGACCTGTAAGCACGGCACAAGCCAGGGTCTTTTTAGGTGTAACACCTGCAGCGAGCATTGGTGCAATTATAACCATACCTTCAGGGATGTTTTGCAAAGCAATGCCGCCTGCTATTATTAACGCTTGTGACGTATCGCCCGAGCCAAAGCCGACACCTGCAGCAATTCCTTCCGGTAAATTGTGAATTGCAATAGCCGTAACAAATAACAAAACCTTGTTTATGTTTGTGTGCTTGTGTGCTTCACTGTCGACTCCGGCTAATTTGTGAAGGTGCGGAACCAACTTGTCTATAAGATTAAGCGCTAAGGCACCGACAAAAATACCGACAACAGTTACAAGCAACGGGAATTTGTTGCTGTATTCTAAGGAAGGTACTATTAAGCCCAACACCGCTGCCGCAAGCATAACTCCTGCCGCAAACGAAAGAACGATATCTGAAAACTTATGAGATATTTTTTTAAAAACAAAGCCTATTACAGCACCTACAAGCGTTGCACCTCCAACGCCAAGCGCAGTCAGCATTACTAATTCCATAAAAGCCCCTTACAATAACTCTTCTGCTAATTTATTGATTTCTTCAATATTAGCTTCACTTAAAGCTGAAGTTATTTTCACTGAATTCTCACAATACTCAAGATTTTTACTGTTTTCAAGCATTTTTTGCATTACCTTTTTGGCAGTAGAATTCCAGCTGCCGTTTTCAATAAAGCCGATTTTTCTGTTAGAGTAATTTCTTTCTGTAAGCTCGTGAATAAATTCTCTCATAAACGGAAATACATCGCCATTATAGGTTGTGGTTGCAAGCACCAATTTATTGTAACGGAACGCATCCTCTACGTTTTCTGCCATATCGCTTCTTGCAAGGTCAGTAACAACCACCTTTTTAGCGCCCTTGACTTTTAAAACTTTTTCAAGCTCTAAAACAGCCTTTTTAGTGTTACCGTAAACAGAGGTGTAAGCAAGTAAAATTCCTTCCTCCTCCGGCGTATAGCTTGACCATTTATTGTATAAATCTAAATAATACCCTAAATTCTCAGTAAGAACAGGTCCGTGCAACGGACAAATAGTTTTAATATCTAAAGCACTTGCTTTTGCGAGAAGCTTTTGAACCTGAGCGCCGAATTTACCAACAATACCGAAGTAATAGCGCCTTGCCTCACAAGCCCAATCCTCCTCAGCGTCTAATGCGCCAAATTTACCAAAGCCGTCTGCTGAAAAAAGTGTTTTAGAGAAGCTATCATAAGAAACTATAACCTCCGGCCAATGCACCATTGGTGCGGTTAAGAAGGTTAATTCGTGCTTACCCAAAGATAGTTTATCGTTTTCACCAACAACAATTCTGTTAGCGCTAAAATCTGTTTTGAAAAAATTATTCATCATTGCAAAAGCCTTTTCCGAAGAAACAACTATTACATTCGGGTAGGTATTTACAAACTCAAAAATATTTGCAGAGTGATCAGGCTCCATATGATGAATAACTAAATAATCGGGTGTCCTTTCTCCTAAGAGTTCTTTTATATTATTAAGCCATTCCTCTTTAAAGCTTGCATCTACCGTATCTAAAACCGCAATTTTTTCATCCATAATAACGTATGAATTATATGACATCCCGTTAGGAACCTCATACTGTCCCTCGAACAAATCAATTCTATGGTCATTAACTCCTACGTACTTAATACCATCTGTAATAAACATATTTTTTCTCCTTAAAACAAAGTATGTTTATTATACAAAATCCATATAACTTTTTCAAGTACTTGGTTTGTTGTCCTGTTAAGTTTTATAAGAGTTTTTCGCAAATTACAAGCTCGTTTGAATTCAAATTATAAAAATTCAAATCAAAGCGTTTAATTAAAAAATCATTGTAGGTTTTGTAATAATAAATTCCCTTTTCTGTGTTACAGCAAGAGGAATAACGAGTGTATTCATACTCGTTATCTCTTACAAGTACACAACCCTTCGGCATTGCTACCGAATCAAGAATATGAAAAAAGTGTCTTACGCTTTCTTTTTCGGTTTTAAACACCTGTGATTTATACTTCACAAAAACTGCTTTAATAAATCTTGAAGCAGAAGAAAAATCACCGGGAAGCCCCAAAGCACCCATACCAAGACTGTAATTTTCAAGCTTGAGACTGTTTGATAAATTATTTTCACTCGCCCCCTCACTTAAGGACATATAATTATTTAAGTTTGTAAGATGATAATTAAAGGTTGGGTTATTTGTTAAAACACCGACAGGGTTTTCGTAAATAAAAAGGCCTTCCTTCACACTTTCAACCGTTACAGAGGAATTTTTGTCAGAAACTATCCAATGCAGTGGTGAAAGCGGTAATTCCTTGCTAAAGCTGAGATTTATAACGTTAATTTTCTCTAACTCTTTTTTTGCCTCCGTCACACTTTTACATTTACCGAGAATATACGGAATAAGCTCAAAAGGTGTAAGGTTATTTTCGCCTTCACAAAAAGGCTTATAATCTGCATTCCCGGGGAAATTCAGACCCGCCATAGAAAGACCTTTTTCATTTGTCGCGTCAAAATATAAAGGATAATCCTCTATTACGGTTGCCATTCCGATTATTGCATAGTGCTCATTTAAGTCTTCTGCAGAGCGCATTTTAAGGCAGAAGCCTCTTGGAGTTATAACCACGCCCTCGTTATATTCGCGTTCAACGTCTAAATTTCTTCCAAAATAAAAATTATTACTGTTGTAAGTAACTGCTGTACACATTAAAATCACCAAAAATAGTATACCCCAAAAGAATCTGTAAAAATTCCTTTGGGGTATACTTAAAACTCGTATTTAATTCCCGAATTTATGAAACCAACGTTATAAAAATCCTCCGGATTATGGCGTATAATAAAATCTATATAAGAATCAATAAGCTCGGCTGTTAAGACGTAGCCTGACGGATTCATATGCCCGTGAAGGAAAAACTGTTTTTTAAAATCAGCATCATAAACGGGACCGTATTTATAAAGGTCTATTACATAGCAGTTATTAAAAAGCTTTGTTAAATTATAAAGTTCGTTATAGAACGAGTTGAATTTAGGGTTACTTGTTCTGCTGTCATCCTTAGGAAGAGTTACGAAGAAAAACTTTGCATCAGGACTAATTGCCTTATAGCGACTTATAATTGCACCGTAAAAACCAACAAACGTTGGTTTATTTTTAGTGTAATCAGCTTTGTTTATATCATTTACGGAGCCTATTTCTATACCACTGTTCAAATCATTGGCGCCTAAAGCAATTACATAGCATTGGCATGCCTTATCTTTGTTAAATAAATCGTTAGTCTCTGCAAAGGATTCCATATATTCCTTTGCGGTCATTCCGCCACGAGAAAAATTATAAGCAGTCAAGCCGTTTTTCCGTGCAATGAATTGACCCCAAGAGTATTCAAACAAATCGTGGTATGCTTTATTGCCGTCTCTGTCGCAGGTTTCAAACTCACCCGAGGAAAGACTGTCACCAATAAAAGCAATTTTTCTGAAAATAGAGGTGTTGCTATAGCCACTAACTAAATTATCAAGTGGTTTTTCGTTTTTATTATAAATCTTTTCGTTCCAATTCATAACTTTGACCTACTCTTTTGTTGATAAAAATTTAACTGTATAGCCTTCTCTAAAAAAATAATCAGTTGCAAGATTTTGTATTTGAGAAATAGCATTTTTAGAAATCTGATTTGTTTTAGGATAATCCCAAAACTCAAAAGAATCAACATTCACGGTTTTTGCAGCTTCGTTTATTTCGGAATACAGGGCAACTCCCTTTTCGCCTAATTTTATATAAAGAAAATCGTCCTCGAAAGTTACCTCACGGTCTTTCATATTTTTAAATCTTTTATTTTCTGTTTTTGCTATATTTTTAAATTCTTTTTCCTGGCTTTTTAAAAGCTGCCACAGGGTTTGTTCTCGGTCAATTTCCTCGTATTTGAACTCTACATAGTTTTCGTTATGCTTAAAATCCAATCGATTTTCCAACAGCTTATTTTCTATTATTTTAATCCCTCTGTTACGAGCATAACCTTCAGAAAAAGCATCCGGCAACCAGGTGCAATTAAATACAATTGTGTTGTTACTAAAATTAAAAACACAAGGAATTATTGATTCGTCGAACCCATCTGCATCTTCCTTGCAGATAATGTCAAAAAGATGCTTTTCAAACGTTGCATCAACAGAATTCGCAAATATTATAATAATATCCGTTCTTTTTAACGGTGCTTTCTTTTTACCCTTTAAATTTCGGGAATTACTTTTTGCAGATTTTATAATATTTTTAAAATCTGAATTTGTTAAATTGGGAATTGAATAAGTAGAAATTATTGTTTCTATTCCCTTTGCATTTCCTGTAACAGGCGCTTTAAATTGATAACGTAAAAGCTCCGGTTGCGGAAAAACCGGTGTAGGCTCAATCCCTTTGCCAAACCTTAAAATCTTTTTTTCAATTTTTTCTTTTGTCACGTTTTCAGGTAATTCGAATTTTGTGCGCATTTTATTATTGGCATCAATTATTTTTAAAATCAATTCCGACATAAACGCTGTTTTAAAAAACTTAACTAAAACAAACACACAAAGAATTAAAAGAACCAAACAGGCAGCAAGACGAGCTTCCAATGCTAAGAATCCAAACGTTAAAACCAAAAAAGGAAAAACTGTTACCAGCATAATAAAAAGTGCAATTATAAACTTGCAAAACTTAGCATTTTTAATCTTGAAAATATTCATACACTCACACCTTGTTCGGTTTTTCATTTATAAACACCCTGAAAAGCGGCAAGCAGGATGTAAAAAATCTTTTATAAGCTATACAATAATCTTCACTCGCTCTTGTTCTTTTGCAGCCGCCTGCTCTGCACAAGCCAAATACGTTACAGCTTTTGCACCTTTCGGGAATCACAAGACTTTCTTTAATGAATTTTTGTGCAGTTTCTGACTTTTCCATAGTGGTAAAATCTGTTTCAAGCACGTTGCCGAGAAAATATTCATCAGTGCAATAAAAGTCGCAGGGGTAAATATTTCCGTTAGCCTCTGAAACGAATTGATGTGTACAGTGCCCTAAAATTCCGCACTGCTCAATTGGCTGTCTTAAATAAAGCCTTACCCAGTTGTCAAACTGACGAATGCTTATATAGTTATGACGCACGTAATCCTTAACGTATAAATTAAACACCTTTATAAGAAAATCCCCATACTGCTCAGGTGTCATATAAAGCTCGCTTTCCTCTTTACTGCCAAAGGGCTTTAGGCAAGGGATAAACTGAATATATTTAAAGCCTTTAGAACGAAAAAACTTATAAACCTTTTCGCCGTTATCAGCACAAAAGCCTGTTAAAACCGTTAGTATATTAAACTCCACGTTGTTTCGTTTTAAAAGCTCAGCTGTAGTCAGAATTTTATAAAAAGAGTTGTCACCACTGGGCTTTTTTCGGAATTTGTTACCGTCATAGTCACCGTCAAGGCTTAAACCAACCAAAAACTTGTTTTCATAAAAAAATCTTGCCCATTCTTCATCTACAAGAGTTCCGTTTGTTTGAATACCATAAAAAACGGTACTGTTTTTAACGTTCTTTTCTTTTACGGTTTTTGTAAAATGCTTAAAAAACTCGAGACCTGCAATAGTAGGCTCACCACCCTGAAAGGCAAAGGAAACGTTTTCACCGTTTGCATATTCAAGCGCTTTTGTTATAAGAACCTCTGCAGTTGACTGCTCCATAACACCAAATCCAAGGTGCTCTCTATGCTCGGAAACATCTTTATAAAAACAATATTCACAAGAAAGGTTGCAAAGTGAAGATGCAGGTTTAATCATTAATGAAAGTGGTGGCATTTTATACTCCCTTAAAATTAGGGCGACAATAGATGCCGCCCTAAAATCATTGTTCTATTATTCCTCGTCTGTTTTCCTTGAAATCATCTGTAATCTCATGTAACTTTTCGTTAAACTGGTCAGCTATTTCAGGGTAAACTGTTGTACGGTTATAGTTTTCACCATAGTCATCTGTAAGTATGTGAAGCCAATTCTTTCTGTTTTTATCCCAGAAAGCAGAGTTGTCGTTTTGAATCTTTTCAAAATACTTAAAGGTTACGTACTCGTTTTCAGTAAGAACCTCGTAATCATAATCAGGATATTGAGAGGTAACCTCTGAAACAGGTACCGCATATTGAATTGCTTTAACAACCTCACGCTTCATATGAAGAATAGGATGATCTTTTGTATGTATAACCGCATCGTTTTTAATAAGCTCTGTCATTGAAATACCGTCTATAACTCTGTCTGAAGGCAAATAATTTTCCTGACCATTATTACCTGTAATGCCACAAAGCTCAACAAGTGTCGGGTACAAGTCAACAAGCACGGCAGAGTTGTTTCTAACAGTGCCCTTTTCACCGAGTGCGCCGTTATCGTTATCCCAACGGAGCATAAACGGAACCTTTTGACCGCCCTCATACGCTAAATATTTACCTCCGCGAAGGTCACTAACAGAGCCTTCAAGAGCAGGTCCGTTATCACTTGTGAAGACAATAATTGTATCCTCGAGAACACCAAGCTCTTCCATTTCATTGAAGAGAACACCAAGGTAATGGTCGAACTCAGTAACACAGTCTACGTAAGTACCAAGACCGGTTGTGCCGTCAAAATCATCACCCGCAAAAACAGGTGCGTGCGGCCAAGGTGTAGCATAGTATGCAAAGAACGGCTCGTCTGACTGAGCCTGCTCTGCTATCCAAGAGCTGATTTCGTCATGAATCCACTTAGAAGCCATACTTTGGTCCTTAAGCTCTTTTGTAGAATGAGCAATTTCCCATTCACCGTTTTCCTCTGTAACGTGGTAGAAGGGCTTCATATCGTTAACGTGATGGCTTCCGTAGAAATAATCAAAGCCTTGATTTGTAGGAAGGTATTCACCGTAATCACCAAGATGCCATTTACCGAAGGCACCGGTATTGTAACCTGCTGCCTTAAAGGTTTCTGCAATGGTAATTTCATCACCAAGCATACCGTCAGCATTGTTACCCATTTCAACAGAATTGAAAATACGTGTCTGTGCAAACGGAGAAAACGTTTGAATAGTAGGATAAATAACGTTATCAGCATAACCGCGGTACGGATATCTTCCGGTAAGTGCTGCAAATCTTGCAGGTGAACATACAGAATAAGCTGAATAGAAATTTGTGAAGTTAAGACCGTTTTCACCAATTGAATCTATGTTTGGTGTGTCGTAAATAGCACCGTTAAGGGAAACGTCAGCGTAGCCTAAGTCATCCATCATAATAACAAGCACGTTTGGTGAGTCCTTAGTTGCTTTGTTGTCAACCTTGTTGAGGTAATCGTCATGACCTTCCCAAAGTCTTACAGTATTTGGTTTTGAACGGAGATTCATAGTAAGCACGTAAAGAACGGTTGTGCCAAGTAAGCATATCGTAAGGAATGCTGAAACAACAGTTTTTAAAATATTCTTTTTAAAGGTTTTCTTTGCAACAAAGAAAAGTGCCCATAAAGAAGCTGCATTGGGAAGTACAATAAGAATATTACCGAGTAACCTCGTAAAAAAGCTACCTTCCCCTGTGAACAACGCGTTATCTGCAGAAGCGTAGCCTGCAAGACCTGTTGAAAAAGCACCAAAGCCTGCATCTGCACCCCAAATAACAAAATAAACAACAACTCCCACACTTACAAGTGCGTAAGAAAGCACCATTGGAGCATAAACCTTTTTCTTTATAATAAGGCTTAATGCAATAATTGCGGAAAGAATGCAATTAAAGGCTACACAAATAACAGCAGTAAAATTAAGCCTTGTAACCAACATTGCAATAGCGAGCGCCGCACCGATTACCAACAAAAGCAATGGAAGAATTTTTTTACCGAAATCAAGTTTTATTTCCTTCTTCATACTAAATGACCTCCGTTAAGAAACACAAAATATTATACCAATAAATACAAATACTGTCAAGGAAAAAGATGTTTTTTTGTAGTTTTTTGCAAAGAAAAAGGCACCTCGTACACGAGGTGCCAAAAACATATTAAAATTTATTTTGTTCCGAAGAGTCTGTCACCGGCATCACCCAAACCGGGAAGGATGTATCCGTTTTCGTTGAGACATCTGTCCAAGGTAGAAACAAAAATGTGAACGTCCGGGTGGTCGGTTGCAAGGCGTTCAACACCCTCGGGTGCACCAATAACGCCCATAAACTTTATGTGCTTACAACCACGCTTTTTTATCATTTTAATTGCATCTGAAGCACTGCCGCCCGTTGCAAGCATTGGATCAATAACAAGAACAAGCTTGTCCTCAATGCCTACAGGAAGCTTGCAGTAATATTCACACGGCTCTAAGGTTTCTTCATCACGATAAAGTCCGATGTGCCCTACCTTTGCTGAAGGGAATAAGGTGTGAATACCGTTAACCATACCAAGACCGGCTCTTAAAATAGGAACAATAACAATCGAATCATCCTTTACCTTGTACTGTGTGCAGGTTTCTAAAGGTGTTTTAACCTGACACTCAACGGTAGGAACGTCCTCCTTTAAGCATTCAAAGGTCATTAAGGTTGTAATTTCCTCAATAAGCTCTCTGAATTCCTTCATGCTCGTGTTTTCATCACGGAGAATTGCAATTTTGTGATTAACAAGCGGATGATTAAAAATAGTTACGTTATCGAATTTTTTCATTTTATTCACCTTCCCCTTTTACTTCTGTACCCAATTTAGATTTTTCAACCTTTGTTAAAATAGCATTAGTAAGTATACCAATAATAAGCGCGGTAGCAATTGAAGTAATTTGAATTGTGTTGGTGATTTCCCCTGTTTTTGCTATTTGATAAGGAATCTGAATTGAAAGACCGCCGATACCCGAAATAAGAATAGAAGCAACCACAAAGAGATTTTTGTTATCCTCAAGGTCAAGATTTTTAAACATTTTAAGACCCGAAACAGCAATAAAGCCATAGAGTGTAAGGCACACGCCACCCATAACGCAGGATGGTATTGTCTGAAGCACCACCATAACAGGACTTATAAAGGAAAGAATTATGCACATAAACGCTGTTGCGGTAATTGTAACGACTGAAGCGTTTTTGGTAATTGCCACACAGCCTACTGATTCACCGTAGGTAGTATTTGGGCAAATACCTAAAAGTGTACCGGCAAATGAACCGACACCGTCACCTAAAAGAGTTCTTTTAAGACCCGGCTCCTTAATAAGGTCGTGGTCAATGATATATGAAAGATTTTTATGGTCTGCAATATGCTCTGCAAATACTACCAAGGCAACAGGCAGGAATGCAATAACAACCTCTGCAATACCGCCTGCGTTAAGAAGCTTCGCATTTTCATTAGCAGTAAGTATTTCAGGTGCAAGCTCACCCTTTAAAATCTCGTTTACAGCCTCAAAGCCTGCAAAGTGCGGGAACGAAATGAATGCAGATACACCCTTAAACGTTCCGTCTGCAGCAATAAAATTATCAATAACAGGCTGAAAATTAACAATCATAAGATAATCTGTTTTTGTAGCCATACCAATAACGGTAAACACAGAAGCTACAATGTAACCTGCTGCAATACCTAAAATAAACGGAATAAGTCTTGCCATTTTAAATTTCTTTTGGGTTGAGCAAATAACAATAACCAAAAATGCTACAAGACCGCAGAAAAGAGAAACAAGGTTATAAGAGCCGTACGTTGCAGAAGCGTTGGCTTTAACAATATCTCCCATTGCGCTACCTGCAAGTGAAAGACCTATTAACGCAACTGTAGGTCCTATAATAGCAGGCGGCATGAGCTTGTCCACCCAATTTGTGCCGACAAAATGAATAACAATTGCAATAACAACGTACACAAGACCTGCAACAAGAGAGCCTAAAATAATACCGCAATAGCCGTAGGCAACCGCAACACCCAAAGAGCTTAAGAATGCAAATGAACTGCCAAGAAATACAGGGCTCTTAAATTTGGTGAAAAGCTGATAAACCAACGTACCAATACCTGCGCCTAAAATAGCAGCAGGAATTTGTGTGGGTAAACCAATAATTGTAGGCACCGCAATAGTTGCAGCAAGAATTGCAAGCAATTGCTGTAATGCGAAAACAATCAACTGAGGAAACTTGGGCTTATCATGAATATCATAAACCAACTTCGACATAATAACCTCCAAAAATACAAAATTTTATTTTATATTATCACACAATTGCAGTATTTTCAAGCAAAATAGTTAATGGTGATGGTGCGAATGATGATGTGAATGATTTAAATTCAAATTGGCGACAGAAGCAACGTTGCAGTCGTTTTCGTGACAGTGCTCCCCTAACCTTTCAAGCTCAAGTGTAGCGTGAGAAATGCCGTGCTCTGAAAGCTCTTCCCTTACCTTTTCTTTGATTTGATGACCTTCCTCATTGGTTACTACGTGCATTGTAGCAAAATTAGCAAAACCATCCATACTCCAAATATGAATATGATGAACGTCCTCTACGCCGTCTATTGCTAAAACGTGCTCTTTTATTTCCTCGATGTTAATTCCATGTGGTGTTTTTTCCAAAAATAAATCTAATACCTCTTTAAGATTTTTTAAAGCATTTACAAATATAAAAACTGCTACACCAATTGACATAAGTGGGTCTATAATTTTAATATTTGTAAAATTCATAATAACAGCACCAATTAAAACAACAGCCCAGCCTAATACATCTTCTAACATATGAAGATTCACAGCCTTTTGGTTAAGTGACCCTCCACCATGTGTTACAAAAGCCGCAACAAAATTCACAACAAGACCGAAAACCGCGAAAACAATCATTCCCGAATAGTTAATTTCGGTAGGAGTTATAATTTTATTTACAGCGTTAACCACAACCACAACAGAGCCAACCAAAAGAATTAAAGTAGTAATTACGCTACCGATTACAGAGTACCGCAAATAGCCGTAGGTATACTTTTCATCAGGCTTTCTTTTGCTTTTTTTCTCTAAAAAATAAGAAATACCAATACTTGCAGCATCCCCTACGTCGTGAACAGCATCCGAAACAATTGCGACACTGCCTGTGAAAATGCCGCCAAAAAATTCAAACACAGCAAATGATAAATTTAAAATAAAAGCAATTAAAATATTTTTTTGAGTTTTCATAATAGCTCCTTAAAACTTTATATACAAATTATAACACTGTCAGAAAAATTTACAAGTAAAGAATACAAAAAAGAAATTGATTTATAAATGCGAAAACAAATGTTGTGATGTATTTCTAAAACATTTACTTATGTGCTGCGATTAAAAACAATTAACTAATAATAAACAAGAACGTAAAATTACAAAATTCCATGTTATTGTTTTTTAAATAATTTAACAAGGAACACTCTTGCAATTCTTGTTAAAAAGTGGAATATTATATTTGTAGGAGTTCCTAAATTTTATTACTTTACAAGAACAAAATACTACTCAAACAAAATTAAAAACTCAGGACACCAGTAGGTGTTCTGAGTTTTATGGCAAGTTGCACCGATTTAGATATCGGCGTTATTATTCATCAACTCGTTTTACTCTTTCGCCTTTATCATTAACATACCAATCATCAATAATTGTTTGAAATCCGCCACCAAACGTCCACCCATTATTTTCAACAAATTCAATAAATTTATCTATTACAAAATCCGTCTCAACATTAAAAGGTATTTCAATACAGCCTCCTATTTCAACTAACTTATTCATTTCATTCTCTCCTTGTTGCATTTATTTCATTCATTATATCCAAATTGCACTCTGTCTGCAATAGTTTTAGTTCAAGTCCTCCCCGAAAGTTGTTTTGCGTGGAGGATAACCAGCCTATATAACATTATCCTAAAATAAAAAATGCTTTTTGCCACAGCAAAAAGCTACATCCGATACTTTTTCACTATTCACTATTACTTATTACTTCAAAAAAATTCCTCTACACGGAGAAAAGTGAAGAGTGAAGAGTGAAAAGTGAAGAGTGAAAAGTGAAGAGGTAAAAAAATATCCTCGGAACAAGTCCGAGGATTTTTTTTGGTTGCGGGGGCGGGATTTGAACCACACGACCTCCGGGTTATGAGCCCGACGAGCTACCAAGCTGCTCTACCCCGCGATATATTCACTTCACTTTCAAAGTGCTTTGCTATTATACATAAATTATATTCACTTGTCAAGTGTTTTATTCAAAAATTTTTAAAATTAAAACGGGTGTTTTTAACACCCGTTCAGAGTAGGTAAAGTATACACAAATCAGATTTTGTTATGGTTTTTGTTCGGATATTCTAATCTATTTCATCATACGAAATTTTGATTATTTTAGTGCTATTGAGGCAAACACCTGTGTTGTTACTGTGGTAGTATGCTACAAGCATATAATTCTCACCCTCATAAATTGCAGGATAACAATAACCGTTGCTTAAATCATCTTCAAGGTAATAAAGTTTTTCTTTTGAAAACGTCTTGCCGTTATCGTCACTTACAGCCATTACAAACGGTGTTCTTCCCCAAGGCTCGCACTCTTCTCTTAAAACGTGCTCAGGCACCGGATTAAAAATAGCAACTGTTTTCCCGTTACAATTTTTTACAAGCATTGGTGAGCACGCAGAAGAAAAGAATAAATTCGGCTCAGGCAACGTAAAGCTTTCACCGTTATCCAAAGAAAAGCACTCATATTGAAAGCCGAGACCTGTTCTTATGTAGCACCAAACTCTGCCGTCATCATGCTGAAAAAGACCGGGCTCTTCATACCCGTCCGGATTTTGCGAAAACGGGCACTTAAAAACAGTGCTTGTTTTTCTGAAAGAGCGTCCATCATCATCAGAAATAAAAAAGTGTATTTCGCCGGGCTCAAATTCTTTTTCAGTATTAAGCACGGTATGCTTTGCAACCGAAAAAAGAATTCTGCCGTTTGCAAGCCTTAGGACTCTGTCGTTATTCAGTACGAAATAATCCTGCTCTTCAAGACATTCCATACAGCTTTCAGGCTCAGACCAGGTTTTGCCCTCATCCAGAGAGCGTCTGAAAACAATTTTGTCTGTTCCGTCAAGATTTTTAACTATATAAAATGCCCCTATATCGTTATTATTCATTCTTAACAGTGAAAGGCTCATTATGTTTTTCGAATCCTTAGGTCTTTCAAAAAGAACTTGTTTTTTTGACCAGGTTTCACCATCATCCTTTGAAAAAACACAAGAAATCCTTGCTTCAACGTCGTCATCCCAGTCATTCGCCGTAAACTCAGTGAAACCAAACATAATAGTGCCGTCTTTAAGCTTAATAAAAGCACCCTCACCGTTGCGTTGATTGAATTCACTTGTGCCTAAAAAAAGTACTTGTCTGCCAATTTTCTTCATTTAACTCTCCAACAAGCTTACAATTTTTTCTTTTGGATAAACGCCGACAGTCTTGTTAACCAATTCACCGTTTTCAAAAATCAAAAGAGTAGGAATGCTTGAAACTCCATATTTAATTGCAACCTCCGGTGATTCATCTACGTTAATTTTGTAAAATGCTACATCTGTTTTTTCGTTTGAGATTTCCTCAATAACAGATGCGAGCATCTGACACGGCATACACCAATCTGCAAATAAATCTACTAGCGCTTTCCCCTGTGAATTTAAAACATCTTTTTCAAATTCAACACTACCAATTTTTTTAACCATAATAAACTCCCCTTTTACTTTGACTTATAGTAAAGCATACAATGGCAATACCCTTCAAAATCAGGGTCTGCTATTTGCGCCTTAAACTCGTCGCACATACATTTATTTTCCGGCAGCTTGCCTAACTTGCAAGGACAAAAACCGTCCTTTTCTTTTAAGCCTTTTTTTATTCTTTCTACTACTGCTTTATCTTCATTTAATTTAACTGACATATTTCTCACTCCTTGTCTTATTATAAAATATTTTTCACCTTTTATCAATATTAAATTTTAACCTTATGCCTTCCCCCCTAAAGCTTTATTGACAATGCACACAAAAATTGATATATTTATAGATGTAAATCTTTAAATATAAGAGGTGCTTTATTATGGGAAAAACTGTTAAAGATATTTTAAATATCATTAAAGAAAATGATATTAAAATGGTCGACTTTAAGATGGTTGACATAAACGGTCAATACCGTCACGTTACTATTCCTGCAGAAAATTTTTCAGAGGATACTATGAAAAGCGGTATAGGCTTTGACGCTTCTAACTATGGTTATGCTGTTGTTGAAAAGAGTGATATGGTTTTCATACCTGACCCTGACACAGCGCTTATTGACCCATTCTGCTCAATTCCTACGCTTTCTATGACAGGTAATGCAATGATTATTGACTCACCTGAAAACAGACCGCTCGCACAATACCCGAGAAACATTATTAAGGCTGCTGTTGAGTATATGAAAAACAGCGGTGTTGCAGATGAAATGAAGATTTTACCTGAATTTGAATTTTATCTTTTTGATGACGTTACCTGGAACGTTGGCGGCAACTACATTGGTGCAACTGTTGATGCAAAGCAATCCTACTGGAACTCTGATTCCGAGGGTCTTGGTGTTGTTGTTCCGAAACAAAAAAACTACCACATTGCAAAGCCGTTTGATATTTCTTACGAATGCCGTAGTGAAATGTGTCTTCTTATGAAGGAAGCAGGCATAGAAATTAACTACCACCACCCGGAGGTTGCTGCTTCAGGTCAATTTGAAATTGAGCCTCAGCTTGGCGAGGTTGTTCATATGGCAGACGCTACGATGATGATTAAATACATCATTCACAACACCGCATTAAAATACGGCAAGAGCGCTACCTTTATGCCAAAGCCTATTTACGGTGAAGCAGGTAGCGGTATGCACGTTCATATGATTCTCTTCAAGGATGGACAACCTGTTTTCTCTGATGACAACGGCTACTCACACTTAAGTGAAACCGCTCACTATTTTATTGGCGGTCTTTTAAAGCACATTGGCTCACTTTGTGCTATTACTAACCCAAGCACAAACTCATTTAAGCGTCTTGTGCCGGGCTTTGAGGCACCCGTAACAGTTGGTTATGCAACCTCTAACAGAAGTGCGGTTATAAGAATTCCTGCTTATGCAAAAAGTCCTGATAAACGTCGCTTTGAGCTTCGTAACCCTGATGCTACCTGCAACCCATATTTCTGCTATGCAGCAATTCTTATGGCAGGTCTTGACGGTATAAAAAACAAAATTGACCCTGCTAAAAACGGTTGGGGACCTTACGACTTTAACCTTTACAACCTTTCTGATGAAGAAAAAGCAAAGCTTCAGGGTCTTCCTACATCTCTTCCGGAGGCACTTGACTGTCTTGAAAAAGATAACGACTACCTTACAGAGGGCGGCGTTTTCCCGAAGGAGCTTATTGCTAACTTCATTAAAACAAAGCGTGCAGAATGCAGTCAGCTTGCTGCAATTCCACACCCTGCAGAGTTTGAAAAATACTATAATCTTTAATATTTTTTGGGGAGGATGTACTTTTGCATTCTCCCCATTAAAAAATATAGAAAAAACTTGAAATATTTTCAAAAAAACCTTGCAATTTAAAAGTGTTCGTGGTAATATATACAACTGTATGAATACATAAACGGAGGTGAATTGAGTGCCAAACATTAAATCTGCAAAGAAGAGAGTTCTTGTTAACAAAACAAAGGCTGCTAAGAATAAGGCTACTAACTCTGCTCTTAAAACTGCAATCAAAAAAGCAAACGCTGCTATTGATGCAAACGACGCTAACAAGGCTGAGGCAGTTAAGGTTGCTGTTAAGAAAATTGACCAGGCTACAGCTAAGGGTCTTCTTCACAAAAACAACGCTGCTCACAAAAAGTCTGCACTTGTTACAAAGCTTAACAAAGCTAACTAATTTAATTAGTTTTAGGAAAAGCCGTGGCAAAGTGCCACGGCTTTTCCTTTTATAAATTTTATAAATAAAACTCCGTAATGCATTTAACATTACGGAGTTTTTGTTATCTTGGTAAAAAGCCAACCTTTTTCATTACCTTGTCGAGTGTTCTCTGAGAAATTCTTGTTGCCATTTCCGCACCGTTTCTCATACATTCCTCAAGGTATTTCTTTTCGTTTATAAGCTCTTTATATTTTGCTTGAATCGGCTCTAACTCTTTTACAACTGCCTCACCAACAGCGGTTTTAAAATCACCGTAGCCTCTGCCGTCAAATTCCTTTTCTATTTCCTCAAAGGATTTACCCGTGCAGCAGGAGTAAATTGTCATAAGGTTATTTATGCCATCCTTACCGTCAGCATAGCGCACACAAGCCTCACTGTCTGTAACAGCACTTTTTATTTTTTTCATTATTACGTTTGGCTCGTCAAGCATTGATATGTATGATTTGGGATTTTCGTCAGATTTACTCATCTTTTTGAGCGGGTCCTGAAGAGAGGTTATTTTAGCACCTGCTTTACCTATAAACGGCTCAGGCATTTTTAAAACGTCGCCATAAATCATATTAAATCTGTCGCAAATGTTTCTTGCAATTTCAAGATGCTGCTTCTGGTCTGCACCAATCGGTACAAAATCGGCATTATAAATTAAAATATCTGCCGCCATTAAAATAGGATAATCGAAAAGACCTACTGTAATATTATCCTTGTGCTTTTGGCTTTTTTCTTTAAACTGTGTCATTCTTGCAGCTTCACCGAATTGAGTGTAGCAATTTAAAATCCAGCCTAATTGTGCATGTGTTGGCACGTGGCTTTGTACAAACACAATGTTTTTCTCAGGGTCAATGCCTAAGGCTAAAAGCAAAGCGTAAAGCTCTAACGTATTCTTTTTTAACTGTGACGGATTATCACGAAAGGTAGGTACTGTAATTGAGTGTAAATCTGCAACGCCGTAAAGACAATTGTAATCGTCACACATATTTGCCCAATTTTTTAAAGCGCCTAAATAGTTACCTAACGTTGGTGTACCTGTTGGCTGAATACAGCTTAAAACTACCTTTTTCTTTTCTTGAGTGTTTTCCATAATATATAAACCTTTCAAATAACAGTAAATAGTATATTACTTATTCTATTACAATTTCATACCAAATGCAACATCATATTTGCTTTCTTCCAAAACTTTAAAGCCATACTTTTTATAAAAATTAAGTCCAACCTCATTTTCGTTGTTGCAGCAAAGCATTATGCCTTTAACGCCCTTAGCTCTGTAATGCTCAAAAAGTGCATTCAAAAGCTTACCGCCTGCACCCACTCTTTGGTATTCGGGTAAAATGTTTATGTGAAAATGTGCAGGATACTCATCCTTATATTTTTCGGGTATATCTGTTGACTCTCTTGACCAGTTATACCTTTCCTCACCCAGATATTTATTCATTTCGCAATATTCTTCGTGAAGCGCTTTTTTGTACGGCTCAAAGCTTTCGGCAGAAATTATAAATCCGACCGCCCTGCCGTCATCATCTACAACAAAGCAGTTTTCGGGCTCGCGCTCAATGTAATACTCGCAAAACGTATGTAAAACTAAATTAGCGGTATCTTCGTCAGTAATGCTGTTGTACCCCTCTGCATTAAGACACGCAAACTTAACGTTTTCTGCATCTCTTTCCTCATATTTTCTTATTGTTATCATCAAAAATCACCTTATATATAATAATAAAAACTTAACAAAAAAGCAATAGAAAATTATTAGTTGCAAGAAAATAAGTTTTTATATATAATCATTTTAGAAAAAGCTTTAAAGCAGAGGTGTTAAAATTGAATTTAACTAAAAAAACAATTGAGCTTTTGGGTAAAATTATTGTGTTAGCAATGCCTAAAAAGCATTTATCAACAGAAAACAATGCCGTTAAATATATGCCCACCGGTGACAAAAGCTTTGACTTTTCATCTAAAGAATATTTCACCTGCGGCTTTTCAAAGGCTGTTTTAACACCTGAGGATGCAAGTGAAAATAAATATTTTATTGCAGGCTATAATTCCAACAACAAAGCCGAGGCTGTGCTTGACGATATGCTTGCACGAGCAATTTTCATAGATGACAACAAGGGTAACGGCGGTGTTGTTTTTTGCGCAATTGATGCTGTTGGTATGAGCCGCAGGGATATTAACGAAATAAGACAGCTTGTTCTGGAAAGCAACGAAATACAAAATGTAAAATCAATTAACATTTGCTGCACACACACCCACTCTGCAATTGATACACAAGGCTTATGGGGTGAAAAGCTTTACAAGAGCGGCAGAAACAAAAGATTTATGACCGAGCTCAAAAAGAAAACCGCTAACGCTATTATAGAAGCATATAAAAACAGAACAGACGGTAAATTGTTTTTTGCAAAAACAGAAACGGAAGATATGCAATATGATTGCAGAACACCCGAAACCTTTGACAGAAGCTTAAACAGAATTCACTTTGTACCATTTGATAAGAGTAAAAAAGAAATTTTTATAATCAACTTTGCCTCGCACGCTGAGCTTATGGGCAGCAAAACTAAAAAAATAAGCGCAGATTTCCCCTGCTATATGATTAAAGAAATAGAAGAAATCCATAAAAATTGCGAGGTTGTTTATTTAAACGGTGCAATTGGCGGTATGATTTCCGCAAAGGAAATTAAAAAGGTATACCGCCACGAAATTGATTGCGAGGAATACACAAAAGAATTCGGAAGAGCTTTAGGTAAATTAGCGTTAGATTTGAGCGACAGCGAAGAAATTGCACCCGTTATAAACGTAAAATCGAAGCAAATTAAAATACCTGCAGAAAATTTTGTTTTAATACTTGCAAGACTTTTGAAGGTGCTTAACAACGATTTTTTAAAAAACGGCACAAAGGCATTTGTTATATCTGAAGCAGGATATTTAGTTTTAGGCAACAGACAGGTTGCAATGTTTTTAATTCCCGGAGAATTGTTCCCTGAGCTTTACAACGGTGAATTTTTAAATGCTGAGAATTCTGCAAACGGCTGCGAGGCTGATTACACACCGCTTATAAAAATGACTAATATAAAAAACAACTTTGTTGTTGGTCTTTGTAACGACGAATTAGGCTACATTATTCCGAAAAATGACTTTATACTCAACGAAAAAACGCCATATATAAATGCCGCAACAGACAGACTTGAAAGACGACATTATGAAGAAACAAACTCTGTTGGGCCAAAAGTGGCAGAAACTATACTTGACGAAGTTAGTAGCATAGTTGATAGTATGGCTAGTGTGGCTAGTTGCTAGGGACTAGGGATCAGAAATCAGAAATTAGGAAACAGGAACTAGAAACAATAAAAAATTCTCTCATTTAAAGTTTTTCGCAAACTGAAAATGAGAGAATTTTTTGTTTTTATCGATATTTAATTATAATCAAACGCGAAGCGTTTCCGAAATTCTGCATTCTGCACTCTGCATTCAGCATTCAGTAAAAAGGTTTTACCTTTTTACTGACCCACTAGCCTTATATGTACTTGCAGTTTTGCCATTCACAGCCTTTACAGTATAGCGGTATGTTACACCTTTCTTTGCAGACTTATCTGTCCAATTAGATTTTTCTGCTTTTGCGGTGCCCATACTTTTCCAACCTGACCACTTTTTAGTCTTTGCGTTGTATTCCATTCTGTAAACTGTATATCCTGTTGCTCCGTCGCATTGTGTCCAGGCAATATTTATGCCGTTACTTACTGCTTTTACAGTCGTTGTAGGTTGTGCAAGGTATAAAAGACCGCTTGTTGCTTTATACGTACTTGCTACTTTGCCATTAACAGCTCTTACTGTGTAGCGGTAGGTTGTGCCACTTACTGCACTCTTATCTACCCATGAAACTGTTTTTGCATTCTTGATTGTACCCATATTTTTCCAACCAGTCCACTTGCCGTTTACAACTTCCTGACGGTAAATTGTGTAACCTTTTGCTCCTGCAATTTTGTTCCAGCTAACCTTAATACCACTTGCATTGTTTGTAATTTTCACTGTTGGTTGTGCAAGGAATAAAGTTGACGCACCTGATTTATTATAGCTACTTGCTACCTTTCCATTCATCGCACGGACTGTATATTTATAGTAAGTTCCTGACTTGGTAGCTTTTTTATCTACCCAACTGGTTACATTTGCTTTTGTAGTGCCACGATTAGTCCAAGCAGACCATTTTTTAGTTTTTGCGTTGTAGGTTGAACTGTAAACTGTGTAGCCAGTTGCATTTGCAGCAGTTGACCAACTAACTTTTACACCATTACTTACATTTGCAACCTTTACTGTTGGGGTTACATTGTATTTTAATGTAGTTGTAGCTTTATATGAGCTTGTTGCATCTTTGTTTGCTGCTTTTACAGCATAACTATATGTTGTTCCAAGCTTTACAGTTGTATCTACAAAACTTGTTTCTGTATATGCTTTATTAAGAACTGTCCAACCAGAATACTTTTTAGTAGAAGTATTATATGTTCTTCTGTAAATTATATAGCTTTCTGCATCTTTTATTGCAGACCATGTAAGAGAAATACCTTTGGCAGTATTCTTTTGAGTTACTACAGGGACTGAAAGTACTAATTTTGCAATTGTAGTTACATCTGTTTTAGCGTCACAGCGTGTACAATGTCTTGATTTTGAACCTGCTTCTTTATATGTAGGTTGTTTGTCAACTGTAAAGTCTTTAGAATAATTGTGTCCTAACGCTTTAATATCTCCTGTATAAGTGTAACCGCATTCACAAACATAAGCCTTTTCGCCTTTTTCAGTACAAGTAGGTTGTTTTAATACTGTTTCTGTGTAACTGTGAGTATGGTCAAGACAAACAATTGTTGCACTTGTTAAAGGTTCATTTGAATCAGCAATATCAATTTTCGCCCAATCTTCTGCAAAGCCTTGATATGTAACGGTTTTTAAATTCGTACAACCTTTGAAAGCACCAAAATCAATTTCTTTAAGTGCTAAAGGCAACTTTATTTCTGTGAGTCCTTCACAACCAAAAAATGCATAAGTACCCATTTTTTCAATTGTAACTGGTACTTTTACTTCTGTTAAATATGTTGCTCCATGAAATGCATCTTCTGGAATTACTTTTACACCTTCTGGTATTGTTATGCTTTTTAAACTTTCACATTCCGCAAATAACTCTGAGCCCGTTTCAACTAATGTTGACGGATAATTTATTGTTTTAACATTTTTGCATCCTTTAAATACAGCGTAACCTAATTTTTTAAGTCCTTCAGGTAATTGGATTTCTGTAAGTCCCTCGCAACCTAAAAATGCATATGTTCCTATTTCTTCTATTGTTGATGGTATTGTTACTTCTGTTAAATATATTGCTCCACGAAATGCATCTTCTGGAATTACTTTTACACCTCCTGGTATTGTTATGCTTTTTAAACTTTCACATTCCGCAAATGTATCAGAACCTATTTCAACTAACGTTGACGGATAATTTATTGTTTTAACATTTTTGCAACCTTTAAATACAGCGTAACCTAATTTTTTAAGTCCTTCAGGTAATTTAATCTCTGTAAGTCCTTCGCAACCTAAAAATGCATATGTTCCTATTTCTTCTATTGTTGATGGTATTGTTACTTCTGTTAAATATATTGCTCCACGAAATGCATCTTCTGGAATTACTTTTACACCT
>JAZNET010000070.1:0-3144 GCA_045588735.1 Acutalibacteraceae bacterium
TCCGACCTATAAAGCGAAGGAGTTTTATTGGATTTTTGGGGGTTGAGGGTGAAGGAAGGCTGTCGCCTTTCAAGACCGAAATGCCAAAAAGACTTAAAAATACTCGCTTTTAGGCAGGTTCGGATAGCTCAATTCACCCTATGAAAATAATTGTATTTAAAATTCTCTTAATTATCCCATATTAAGCAAAAAATGTCAACTAAAAAACCATTAAATGAAAAAGAAATATTGTTAATATAATCATAAATTACCTTGATTTTTTTAAAATTATAATATATAATAAATTTTAGTTATTAAAATGGTAAATGAAGGAGTTTTATTATGGACGGAAGAATTCCTAAGAAAAGCATTTTTCTTTTTTTCCTTTTATCAGTGCTTACCCTTGGTATTTACACCATTATTTTCTGGCACAAATTAGGAAAAAACACAAATGCTCTTTGTGAGGGTGACGGTAAAAAAACAATGAAATATGGTTTTGCGTTTTTCTTAAGCGTAATCACCTTTGGTATTTACGGTATCATTTGGAAAATTCAGCTTGCACAAAGACTTAAGGTAAACGCTGAACGTTACGAGCTTATGATTCCCGAAGGCGGACTTATTGTTGGTCTTTTCAGCACATTAGGTCTTATTGCTCTCGGTGCAGGTCTTCCTATTTCAAGCTTTATTGTTATTAAAAACTACAATATGATTGCTGAGGCGTACAACGCATACAACGGCATTGAAGAGCCTGAAGATGAATACGTTGACCTTTTCAGTGAAACAGAAATTTTAGACTTGGATGCTGTTGAAGAGGTTGAATAAATTTACATAAAACATTAAAATCCGACACGCTGTGTCGGATTTATTTTTTTGCTCTTTTAAAAAACTAACGCCCCGACTATTGTCGGGGCGAAAAACAATTTAATCTGTTAGATTAATTCAAGAATGCACATTTCTGCTGCGTCACCGCGGCGTGCTTCTGTTTTAATGATGCGGCAATAACCGCCGTTAACATCTTTATATTTTGGAGCTACTTCGTTAAAGAGCTTTTTAACAACATCACTCTTAGTAATATAAGATGCAACCTGTCTTCTGTTGTGAAGACTATCTTCCTTAGCAATAGTAATCATTTTTTCTGCCATTGCACGTACTTCTTTAGCACGTGTAACAGTAGTTGTCATCTTACCGTTTTCGATAAGAGATGTAACCATGTTACGAAGCATAGCATTTCTGTGGTCACTTGCTCTGCCAAGTTTTCTTGTTCCAGGCATCTATAACACTCCTTTGCCGAAAATATGGACTTATTCGTCCTCGTCTTTAAGAGTAAATCCGAGAGAAGCTAACTTGTGTACAACCTCATCAAGAGATTTTCTACCAAGGTTTCTAACTTTCATCATATCGTCTTCTGTTTTGTTAGTCAAATCTTCTACAGTGTTAATTCCTGCTCTCTTAAGACAGTTGAATGAACGAACTGAAAGGTCGAGCTCTTCAATTGTCATTTCAAGAACCTTTTCCTTTGCACTATCATCTGTAGTAACCATAATCTCTGTATTTGAAACCTCATCTGAAAGGTCAACGAAGAGATTAAGGTGCTCTGTAAGAATTTTAGCAGCGAAGGAAACAGCTTCTCTTGCAGAAATTGTTCCGTCTGTCCAAACTTCAATAGAAAGCTTGTCATAGTCAGTAATTTGACCAACACGAGTATTGTCAACTGTGTAGTTAACCTTTAATACCGGTGAATAAATTGAATCAATGGCAATAACGTCAATTGCAGCGGTATCAGCAAGTAATTGCTTGTTTCTGTCTGAAGAAACGTAGCCTCTGCCCTTATCAGCTGTAAGCTCCATTGAAACGTGTGCACCGTTATCGAGTGTAGCTATATGATGGTCCTTGTTAAGAATTTCAACCTCAGAGTCAGTTTTAATATCACCAGCAGTGATTTCACCGGAGCCGTTTGCTTCTATATACATAGTTTTTGGACCGTCTCCGTGAATTTTAAGAATAACGCCCTTAAGGTTAAGAACTATTTCAGTAACATCTTCCTTAACATTAGGAATTGTTGAGAATTCGTGAAGAACACCATCAATTTTCACAGATGTTATTGCATAACCGGGTAATGATGAAAGAAGTACACGACGAAGGCTGTTGCCTAATGTTGTACCAAAACCTCTTTCAAGTGGCTCTACTACAAACACACCATGTGCTGAATCTTCCATTGAATCAGAAAACTCAATTCTTGGTTTCTCAATACCAATCATACCAAACCCTCCTAAATTTTACATAGTTTAACCATGTTTTTATTATTTTTGCTAAAGCAAAAGATGAGGCTAAAGAGCTTATTATTTTGAGTAGAACTCAACAATAAGGTGCTCTTCGATAGGAGCTTCAATTTGCCCTCTATCCGGAAGGTTGATAACCTTTGCTGTATTAGCATCACGATTGCACTCGAGCCATGTTGGAACAGGACGTGAACCATTTGCTTCGAGAATATTTTTGAAAGAATCTGTTGATGCAGATTTTTCTTTAATTGAAAGAGTATCACCCGGCTTACAAAGGTAAGATGGGATGTCTACTTTTGAACCGTTTACACAGAAATGACCATGTGTAACGAGTTGTCTAGCTTCTGCACGGGAATCAGCCCAACCGAGAAGATAAACAATGTTGTCCAAACGGCTTTCGCAGATTCTAAGAAGGTTTTCACCTGCTTGACCCGGCTTCTTTTCAGCCATAAGGAAATATTTGTGGAATTGTCCTTCAAGAATTCCGTAGTAACGTCTTGCTTTTTGCTTTTCACGAAGCTGAAGACCGTAACCGGAAATCTTTTTACGAGCCTGACCATGTTGACCAGGAGCGTATGAACGACGCTCTAATGCGCATTTGCCTGTATAACATCTGCTACCCTTTAAGAAGAGCTTTTGACCCTCGCGGCGGCAGAGTTTACATACGGCACCTGTATATCTTGCCATAATTCGTTCCTCCTATATGTTATACACGTCTTCTTTTTGGTGGACGGCAACCATTGTGAGGAATAGGAGTAACGTCTTTAATAAGAGTAACTTCAAGTCCTGCAACTTGTAATGCTCTGATTGCAGCCTCTCTACCCGCACCTGGGCCTTTTACATAAACTTCAATAGTTTTCATACCGTGGTCAACAGCAACCTTTGC
>JAZNET010000071.1:0-39723 GCA_045588735.1 Acutalibacteraceae bacterium
TAAACATAAGTTATCTACTTAACACTACTAATTTAACATAATTAACCAAAAATTGCAAGGGCAAACATATTAAAAGTATTATATATGTGTGAAAAAATTGTGAATAATGAAAAATCAGAGAGTCCAAAGGTGTGAGATGATTTTAGAAACAGTGCATAATATGCATAAAAATATGCATAAATATACGAATGAAGGGTGCGTTTTGACGAAAATATAAATATTTATGAAAAAAGGTGTTGACAAAACAATGATAAAGTTGTAATATTATGCACATCAAATGAATATTTTTTCAAAGATATACGGAGGTAAATATTATGGATAAGAAAAACATTAAAAAGGTTGTATTAGCTTACTCAGGCGGTCTTGATACATCTATTATAATTCCTTGGCTCAAGGAAAACTACAACAACTGTGAGGTTATTGCAGTTTCCGGTAACGTTGGTCAGGCAAGCGAGTTAGAGGGTCTTGAGGAAAAGGCTATTAAAACAGGTGCTTCAAAGCTCTACGTTGAGGACCTTACAAAGGAATTCATTGAGGATTACGTTTTCCCTTGCGTTCAAGCAGGTGCAAAATACGAGGAGTATCTTTTAGGTACAGCCTTTGCTCGTCCGTCAATTGGTAAAAGAGTAGCAGAAATCGCTTTGGCAGAGGGTGCAGATGCAATTTGCCACGGCTGCACAGGTAAGGGTAACGACCAGGTTCGTTTTGAGCTTGCTATTAAAGCATTCGCACCTGATATGCCTATTATTGCTCCTTGGAGAGAGTGGGATATTAAATCCCGTGAGGAAGAAATTGAATATGCAGAGGCACACAACGTTCCTCTTAAAATCAGCAGAGAAACAAACTATTCTAAGGATAAAAATATATGGCACTTATCTCACGAGGGTCTTGACCTTGAGGACCCAATGAACGAGCCTCTTTATAATAAAGAAGGCTTCCTTGAAATGGGTGTTTCTCCTGAAATGGCTCCGGATAAGCCAACCTACGTAACCATTCACTTTGAAAAGGGCGTTCCTACACAAATTGACGGCAAGGCTATGGGTGCAGTTGAAATTGTTGAAAAGCTTAACGAGCTTGGCGGCGCAAATGGCATTGGTCTTCTTGATATTGTTGAGAACAGACTTGTTGGTATGAAATGCCGCGGTGTATATGAAACACCGGGTGGAGCTATTCTTTACAAGGCTCACGAGGTGCTTGAAACAATTTGTCTTGATAAGGAAACAGCACACTACAAGGCACTTGTAGCACAAAAATTAGCAGAGCTTGTTTACAACGCACAATGGTTCACACCGCTTACAGAGGCTATTTTAGCATTTGTTAAGAGCACACAGCAAACAGTTACAGGTGACGTTACACTCAAGCTTTACAAGGGTAATATGATAAATGCAGGTGTTAAATCTCCATTCTCGCTTTACGACCCTGAAATTGCTACCTTCGACGAGGACGAGGTTTACGACCAGAAGGATTCAGCAGGCTTCATTAACCTTTACGGCCTTCCGATTAAGGTTATGGCAAAAATGAAAGAGAAAAACGGCTTGGATAAATAATTTTAACGTATAGAGTGGGTGTATTTTAACACACTCACTCTAACAATTTGAAAGGACTTCTATTATGGATAAAATGTGGGCAGGAAGATTTCAGAAGGCTTTAAATAAGGAAGCGGATGATTTTAATTCTTCCATTCACTTTGACAGCAAAATGTACGTGCAAGATATAAAAGGTTCGATTGCGCACGCCTCAATGCTTGTAAAACAAGGGATTATTTCCAAAGAGGATTTTGAGGAAATTACAGACGGGCTTTCAGCTATTTGTGATGATATTACAAGCGGTGCTCTGCCTATAGATATGGAGGCAGAGGATATACATATGTTTGTTGAGGCAGAGCTTACAAAGCGCAAGGGTGACGTAGGTAAGCGCCTTCATACAGCACGAAGCAGAAACGACCAGGTTGCTTTGGATATTCGTCTTTATTTAAGAGATGAGGCAGAAGAGGTAAACGACCTTTTATATAACTTAATAGAAGCAATTCTTGCTCAGGCAAAGAATAATCAGGATGCAATTATGCCCGGCTACACACATTTGCAAAGGGCACAGCCTATAACCTTTGCACACCATCTTTTAGCTTATGCTATGATGTTTATTCGTGATGCGGGCCGTCTTACGGATGCAGTTAAAAGAATGAATTACTCACCGTTAGGCTCCTGTGCGCTTTCGGGCACAACCTATAATACAGACAGAGAATTTGTAGCAGAAAAATTAGGCTTTTACGGCATAACGCAAAACAGCATAGACGGTGTTTCCGACAGAGATTTTTGTATTGAGCTGCTTTCATGCTTCAGCCTTATTATGATGCATCTTTCAAGATTTTCCGAGGAGGTTATTTTGTGGTCCTCGTGGGAGTTTAAGTTTGTTGAGTTAGATGACTCCTACACAACGGGCTCAAGCATTATGCCTCAAAAGAAAAACCCGGATATGGCAGAGCTTGTAAGAGGTAAAACGGGCAGAGTTTACGGTGATTTAATGGCTCTTTTAACCTCCTTAAAGGGCTTGCCGCTTGCATACAATAAGGATATGCAAGAGGATAAAGAAGCGATTTTTGACGGAATAGAAACCGTTAAAAAATGCCTCAGCATTTTTGCTCCTATGATTTCTACAATGACTGCCTTAAAGGATAATATGTATAAGGCAGCTCAAAAGGGCTTTATAAACGCAACGGATTTAGCCGATTATCTTGTTAAAAAGGGTCTTCCGTTCCGCTCGGCATATAAAATTGTAGGTCAGATTGTTGCAAAATGCATAGATGAGAATATTGTGCTCGATAATATGGAGCTTTCCGAATATAAGAAAATAAGCGATTTGTTCGACGAGGATTTGTACGAGGAAATTTCACTTGAAACCTGCATTAAAAAGAGAATTTCTGCAGGCTCAACAGGCTACGAATCAGTTGAAAAGCAAATAGAATTTGTTACGGAGTTTATAAATGGCAAAAAAGATATTTATTGATGGTAAGGCGGGTACAACCGGACTCAGAATTTTTGAAAGACTTGAAAATTTTGAGGGTGTTGAAATTATTACGCTTTCAGAGGAAAAAAGAAAAGATATTGCTGCAAGAAAGGAAGCCTTAAACAGTGCAGATATTGCATTTTTATGCCTTCCGGACGATGCCGCAAGAGAATCTGTAGGTCTTATTGAAAACGATTCGACAATTGTTATAGATACTTCAACTGCTCACCGTACGGATGCAGATTGGGCGTACGGCTTTCCGGAGCTTTCTGCTTCTCACCGTGAAAAGCTTAAAAGCAGTAAGCGAATAGCTGTGCCGGGCTGCCACGCAAGCGGCTTTATCGCGCTTGTTTATCCGCTTGTGGAAAAAGGAATTCTTTCAGAAAAAACGTTGCTTTCCTGCGTTTCACTCACAGGCTATTCGGGTGGCGGCAAAAGTATGATTGCCGAGTACGAGTCGGAAAACAGAAACGAGCTTTTAAATGCACCAAGACAATACGGCTTAGCACAGCAGCACAAGCATTTAAAAGAGATGAAGGCAATAAGCAAAATTGAAAATGCTCCTGCATTTTGTCCTATTGTAGCTCCGTTTTATTCAGGTATGGAGGTTACGGTGCCTGTTTTTAAAAGTATGCTTAAAGAGGGTACTACAATTGAACAAATAAAGGAAATATATAAGGAAAAGTATAACGGACCTATTGTTAAATTTGCAGAGTCTAATGACGAAAACGGCTTTATTTCTGCAGCTGCATTTTCCGGTGCGGATACAATGGAGATTTCTGTTTTCGGTAACGAGGAAAGAATTCTTCTTACAGCAAGGTATGACAATTTAGGCAAGGGCGCCTCGGGTGCTGCAATAGAGTGTCTTAATATTGTTTTAAATCAGCAGGAAACAACAGGATTAGTTATAAAATAAAGGTATTAAACCAGAGGTATTTTTATGGAAATTATTAAGGGCGGCGTTTGTGCCGCTGAGGGCTTCAGCGCAGGCGGTATTCACTGCGGCATAAGAAAAAATAAAACTAAAAAGGATTTAGCGTTGATATTCAGTGAAAAAAGAGCTTCGGCTGCAGCTGTTTACACAACAAATTTAGTAAAGGGTGCTCCTCTTACTGTAACAAAGGCGCACATAGCAGATGGCTTCGCTCAGGCTGTTATTTGCAACAGCGGTAATGCTAATACCTGCAATGCAAACGGTATAGAAATAGCAGAGGAAATGAGCAGACTTGTTGCAGAGGAAATGAATATTTCCGAAAACGACGTTGTTGTTGCTTCAACGGGTGTTATCGGTCAGCCTCTTGATATTACTCCTATAAAAAACGGTATGAAGGAATTAAAAAATTCCTTGGGCGATAACAGCGTGGATGCTGCCGAGGGTATTATGACAACCGACACTGTTTTAAAGGAAATGGCTGTTTCCTTCAGCGTGGGAGGTAAGGAGTGTAAAATCGGCGGTATAGCAAAGGGCTCCGGTATGATTCACCCCAATATGGCTACTATGCTTGTATTCATTACAACGGACTGTGCTATTTCTCCGGATATGCTTAAAAAGGCACTTTCTACCGATATAAAAAACACCTTTAATATGGTCAGCGTTGACGGTGACACCTCTACAAACGATATGGTAACCGTTCTTGCTAACGGCATGGCAGGCAACGAGGAAATTACCTGTGAGGGTGAAGACTTTAACACATTTATGAAGGCACTCAACACAATTACCGTACAGCTTTGCAAAATGATTGCAGGTGACGGTGAGGGTGCTACAAAGCTATTAGAGTGCCAGGTAAACGGCGCTTCAGATGAGCAAACTGCAAAAACCGTTGCAAAAAGTGTAATTTGCTCATCGCTTACAAAAGCTGCTATGTTCGGTGCAGATGCAAACTGGGGCAGAGTGCTTTGTGCTATAGGCTACAGCGGTGCAGCTGTTGACGTTACAAAAATTGACGTTTCATTTATTTCAAACAAGGGCGAAATTCTTGTTTGCAAAAACGGTGCGGGTGTTGAATTTTCTGAAGAAAAGGCAAAGGAAATTCTTCTCCAGAAAGAAATTACTACAAAAATCGAGCTCAATTCAGGTAACGCAAGCGCTACCGCATGGGGATGCGATTTAACCTACGAATACGTAAAAATCAACAGAGATTACACAACATGATAGATAAAAACGTTACAAATTTAGACAGGGCGGAAATACTTACTCAGGCGTTGCCTTACATACAAAAATATCACGACAAAATAATCGTGGTAAAATATGGCGGAAACGCTATGGTGAGCGAGGAATTAAAGCAGCAGGTTATGGAGGATATTGTTCTTCTTCACCTTATTGGCGTAAAGGTTGTTTTAGTTCACGGCGGAGGCCCGGAAATTACAGAAACTCTTAATAAAATAGGTAAGGAAAGTCAGTTTGTAGACGGTCTTCGCGTTACAGATAAGGAAACGGCAGACGTTGTACAAATGGTGCTTGCAGGTAAAATTAATAAATCTCTTGTTAATCTTATTCAGATAAAGGGCGGCAAGGCTATTGGTATTTCAGGTCTTGACGGCCACATGATAGAGGCAGAGGTTAAGGATGAAAGATTAGGCTTTGTAGGCAGAATTACAAAGGTAGATGTAACACCTGTTTTAGACGTGCTTGAAAAAGGCTATATCCCGGTTGTTTCAACCGTCGGTTGTGACAACGAGGGTAACGTTTACAACATAAATGCAGATACTGCCGCAGCCTACATAGCAGGCGCAATGAAGGCAAAAAGACTTATTTCTATGACAGATATAGCAGGCGTTTTAAGAGATAAGGACGACCCGAATTCTATAATTAAATGCATAAATACCGAGGACGCGCAGGAGCTTTTCAGAACAGGCGTTATTTCCGGCGGAATGATTCCTAAGGTTGAATGCTGCATAGAGGCAATACAAAAGGGCGTTGAAAAGGTTATTATAATGGATGGCAGAATACCTCACTCAATTCTTATAGAGCTGTTAACAGATGAGGGTGCAGGTACCATGGTTACGGGAGTGTAAAAAATGAGCGTTAAGGAAAAGGACCAATATTATATTGCCAATACTTACGCAAGATTTCCTTTGGAGATTGTTTCGGGCAAAGGCTCAATTCTTGTTGATGATAACGGCAAAAAATATATTGATATGGGCAGCGGCATTGCCGTTAACTCATTTGGTATGTGTGACGAGGAATGGGTAGGTGCGGTTGCAAAGCAATTAACCACCTGTCAGCATACGTCGAATCTTTATTATTCTGCACCCTGTGTTGAATTGGCGGAGCTTCTTTGTGAAAAGACAGGAATGAAAAAGGTGTTTTTCGGCAATTCCGGTGCAGAGGCAAACGAGGGCGCAATTAAAGCGGCAAGAAAATATGCTTTTGAAAAAAAAGGCAAGGAATATTATAAAATACTGACACTTAATAACAGCTTTCACGGCAGAACAATTACTACCTTAGCGGCAACCGGTCAGGATGCCTTCCACAATGACTTTTTACCGCTTACAGAGGGCTTTGTTTACACAGATGCAAACGATGTTGAAATGCTTAAAAGCGTAGTCAGTGAAAATAAATTGGCTGCAATTATGTTTGAGGTTGTTCAGGGTGAGGGTGGCGTTGTGCCTCTTACTCAGGAATTTGTTTCTGCAATAAAGGAAATATGCCAAAAAAACGACATTTTAATGATTGCGGATGAGGTGCAAACCGGTAACGGCAGAACAGGTAAGCTTTACGGCTACATGAACTACGGAATTACACCCGATATTGTTACAACAGCAAAGGGTCTTGGCGGCGGTCTTCCTTTAGGTGCGGTTATGTTCGGTGAAAAAACACAGAACGTTTTAACACAAGGTACTCACGGCTCTACCTTCGGCGGCAATCCTGTTGCTTGTGCAGGTGCGCTCACCATTGTTTCCCGTCTTACCTATGGCTTTATGGAAGAGGTAAAGAGAAAATCACAATATATAATAAATGAATTGCAGAATGCAGAGGGCGTTAAGAGTGTTACGGGCTTAGGACTTATGCTCGGTATTGAAACCGAAAAGGATGCAGGTGAGGTAATTAAAATCTGCATGGAAAACGGCGTCCTTCCCATAAAGGCAAAAAACAAGGTAAGGCTGTTACCTCCGCTTAACATAAGTGACGAGGATTTAAAAAAAGCAATACAGGTCATAAAAGAAGCAGTAAAGGTAGGGTGATATAATGAACTTAGCAGGCAGAGATTTTTTAAAGCTGCTCGATTACACAAGCGAGGAAATTGAATACCTTATAGACCTTGCAGCGGAGCTTAAGGCGAAAAAGAAAAACAACGTTCCGCACGAGCTTTTAAAGGGTAAAAATATTGCCCTTATTTTTGAAAAAACAAGTACAAGAACACGCTGTAGCTTTGAGGTTGCGGCAAGAGATTTGGGTATGGGTGTTACGTACCTTGATCCGTCTGCTTCACAAATAGGCAGAAAGGAAAGCATTGCAGATACCGCAAGGGTGCTTTCTTCTATTTATGACGGAATTGAATACCGCGGCTACGGTCAGGAGGTTGTTGAGGAGTTAGCAAGATATTCCTCAGTGCCCGTATGGAACGGTCTTACAAACGAGTTTCACCCAACGCAGATTCTTGCTGATTTTCTTACAATAAAAGAAAAATTCGGCTACTTAAAGGGCATTAACTTCGTTTATCTTGGTGATGCAAGGTACAATATGGGTAACTCTCTTATGGTTGGCTGTGCAAAAATGGGCTTGAATTTTGTTGCGTGTGCGCCTAAAAAGTATTTTCCCGATACGGATTTGGTTGGCGAATGCAAAAAAATCGCAAAGACAACGGGTGCAACACTCACCTTTTCAGAGGACCCCGTTTCTGCAGTGAAAAATGCCGACGTTGTTTATACGGACGTGTGGGTTTCAATGGGTGAGCCTGAGTTGGTATGGGCAGAAAGAATTAACGATTTATCTAAATATCAGGTGAATAAAGAGCTTATGTCACATACCGGTAAGGATGCTATTTTTATGCATTGTCTTCCTTCTTACCACGACAAAAAGACTGAAATAGGTAAAAAAATATGTGACAAGTTTAACAGAACAGCGGTAGAGGTTACCGACGACGTTTTTGAAAGTGAGCAATCTGTTGTTTTTCAGGAGGCAGAAAACAGAATGCACACAATAAAGGCTGTTATGCTTGCAACCTTGAAGGATTAAAACAGAAAGAAAAACGAGCTGTAAAAACGAAGGTTTTTTACAGCTCTTTCTTTTTTCTTCCTTTTTTGTGAACAGAATTTAAAAAAATGATATATATTTTGCTAAAATATTGACTTTAACGAAGATTTTAGCTACAATTAAATGTGGACTAATTATACTGTGAATACGGTAGTGAAGAGAATATAACAAAAATAAAAAGGAAGTGTCTGAATGAAAAGATTTGTTTGTTTAGCGTTGTCTTGCATTTTTGCTTTAGGTGTGTGCTTTTCTGCACCGATAACGGCAAATGCCTTGTACACAACAAGTTTGGGTGATTGGAATATTCAATATCAGGAAAACGGCACCGAGTGCTATATTATCAGTTTCCTGAATAATGAGGCGACGGAGGTTACAATTCCGAATACAATTACGGTAGATGACGTTGAGTATACCGTAACCTCTTACGAAATGCCGCAAAATCCCTTTGTCGGCTGTGCGAATCTCAGAACAATTAAGGTTGAAGATGGAAATACTGCCTATAAGGTAGTGGATGACGTGCTTTATTCTGCAGACGGAAAGCTGCTTATTTCATATCCTGCAAAAAAGCCGGGTGAAGCTTTTACTGTTCCGTCAGAGGTTGAAGACTTTGCTTTTGGTGCTATTTCTTCAGCGGAGGAATTAAAATACGTTTTCTATACAGGTGAAGCAACTAGCTTTACTGATACTTATCATCTTACAGACATTGCAATCCATTACGGCGTAGCTGACCACCAAAAAAGAGATATGGAAGAAGTTATTTCTTATCCGACCTGCGTAAAGGGAACGGTAACAGGCTATCGCTGTGTGGCAGAATATTGTGACGTTACTTACGACTTGGTTACCGATGACGACGTGTGTGAGGATGCTCATGAGCCGGGCGAAATGAAAATAGGCACTCCTGCTACCTGTGCTGCAGAGGGTGAAATGGTGCGCGAGTGTGTGCTTTGCGGTGAAACACTCGAAACAGAGCCTATAGCTATGGTTTCTCACGCTATGAGCGGTTGGTTAATTGAAAGTAATCCGACTTGTATTGATGAGGGTAAGATTTACAGGTTTTGTAAAAATACTGATTATTGTGACTACAGAGAAGAAATGATTCTTGCTGCAACAGGTGTTCATACACCGGGTGAATGGGAGGTTGAAACTCCTGCATCCTGCGAAACTGTCGGCGAGAAGGTTAAAAAATGTACTGTTTGCGACGCAGAGTGTGAAAAAGCAGAAATTCCTGCGGGACATCCGTTTGGTGATTGGCAGATTGTAAATGAAGCTACCTGCGGAAAAGACGGTTTGAAAAAGAGAGTTTGCTCTGTTTGCGATGAGGAAGAAACAGAGACAATAGGAAAAAAAGAGCATACACCTGCAGCCGCTTGGACGTTTGTTAAGGATTCAACCTGCTCAGAGACAGGCTTGCTCATAAAAGAATGCTCAGGCTGCGGTGCAGAGGTAGACAGAGCAGAAATTCCTAAAAAGGACCACTCCTTCAGTAAATGGGAAGAGGTTACACCTGCAAAATGCGGTGTAGAAGGTCTTGAAAAAAGAGTGTGCGTAAATTGCGGTGAGGAAGAAACCCGTGCAATTGATGCGTTAGAGCACGAATGTGAAACAGAATTTACAGTAGACGTTGAGCCGGGCTGTGAAACTGAGGGTTCAAAATCGTACCACTGTAAAAATGAAGGCTGTGACTATAAAGAGGGTATCACAGTAATTCCTGCAACAGGTCACATTTACACAGAGGAATATTTAATAGAGGCAGCAACCTGCAAAAAAGCAGGCTCAAAGCTCGAAAAGTGTAAATGTGGTGCAGAAAACAGAGTAGTAGAGTTACCTCAATTAGAGCACAAATTCAGCGAGTGGGAAATAACAAAGGATGCCACTTGTGAGGAGGCAGGCTCAAAAAGAAGAATTTGCTCTGCTTGCGAAGAGGTTGAAATAGAGGTTATTGAGGCTATTAACCACAAAAACTTCCTTTTGTTAGAGGCAAGAGAGCCATCCTGTACGGAAAAGGGCTTTTCAGGTAATAAATATTGCCCCGACTGTGACACAATGATTGAAAAAGGTGAGGTTATTCCTGCAACGGGTCACACCGAAAGTGAATGGATTGTAGATAAGCCTGCAACCTTTACGGAAAAGGGCTCAAAGCACAAGGTTTGTATGGTTTGTGAAATTGAGCTTGAAAAAGCAGAAATTGACGTGCTTACACTTACAACACCCGTAGTAAAAGCAGAAAATGCTTCAAACGGTGTGAAGGTTACCTGGACTCAGGATGAGGATGCTGCAAATTATATTGTTTATTCATCACAATATAATACAAAAACGAAGTCCTGGAGCAAATGGGTGAACAGAGGTACCCTTTCAGCAGAAAAAGCCTCTTGGGTAGATAAAAAGGTAAAAACAGGTGAAAAATATAAATATGCTGTAAGAGCAGTAAACGGTAAGTATAAGAGTGCATATAAAGAAAGCACTTCACTTACTTATATAGAGGCTCCTAAAGTTACCTGCACAATATCAACAACAGGTATTTTGGTTAAGTGGAATAAGGTTGAAATTGCAACAGGCTACACAGTTTACCGTTCAGAATTAGTTGACGGTAAATGGGCAAAGTGGGAAAATCTCGGAAAGACTATTCCTGCAAAAAATTCCTGGCTTGACGACAAGGCAAAATGCGGTGCGACCTACAGATATGCAATCCGTGCAAACGCAGGCAGCACAAGAAGCGGCTACGTTGCAGGCAGCAAAATAATTTTCCTTGAGCAGCCAAAGGTTAATATTTCCAATGCTGCTACGGGTGTTTTCGGTACCTGGGAGTTAATAGACGGTGCAACAGGCTATACAATTTACCGTTCAGAATTAGTTAACGGCAAATGGACCTCGTGGTTGAATCTTGGTACAACAAAGGCAACCGTAAAATCCTTTACGGATACAACCGTTAAGTCGGGCAGTAAGTATAAATATACTGTGAAAGCTGTAAGCGGCTCCTTCAAGAGCACTTACACCGCAACAGATGCACTTTTATATATCGCTCAGCCTAAGGTGACAATTTCTAATGCTGAAAACGGTATTTCAGGTAAATGGAATCAGGTTAAGGGTGCAAGCGCTTACACAATTTATCGTGCAGAGTTAGTTGACGGTGAATGGTCAAAATGGGTGAATCTCGGAACAACAAAGTCAACGGCAAAAACCTTTACAGATAAAACAGTAAAATGCGGTGTAACCTATAAATACACAGTAAGAGCAACAAACAATAAGGTTAAGAGCAGCTACGGTGATTCAAATTCACTTACCTTCCTTAGCGTGCCGACTGTTAAAGCTTCAAATGCAGGCACGGGAGTAAAGGTACAATGGGGCAAAATCACAGGTGCAACCTCCTATACGGTTTACCGCCGTGAATCAACAGACGGTAAGAAATGGTCTGCATGGAAAGCTCTTACAAGCGTTGAGGCTATAACTTATACAGATACTACTGCAGCAAGCAACGTGAATTACCAGTACACGGTACGTGCAGTAAAAGGTGAAAGCAGAAGTGTTTACAAGGCATCTGCTACACTTTATCATTTGGCAGCACCCGTTGTAGCGGTAGAAAAAGCTGAGCTTAAGGTAACAGTTAACTGGAATAAGGTAGACGGTGCTACCTCTTACGTGGTTTATCGTTCACAAATGGGCGAGGACGGCAAGTGGTCAGGCTGGAAGTCTATGGCAACAATTAAGGACGGCAGTCTTTCCTGGATAGATGAAGCTGTAGAGGAGGACGTTGTTTACCGTTACACGGTTTGCTCATTAAACGGTAAAATCAAAAGCTCCTACGTAGCAAGTGAGGACGTTCTTTTTGAAAGTGAGCCTGAAGAGGAGCCGGAAGAACCAAAAGAAGAACCAAAAGATGAGCCTGCAGATGATTCTAAAGAGGATACAGGTGCATCCGAAGGCGGAGAGGGCGAAAGCGAAGTGCAGCCGCAGCCTGAGGTAACAGCATAAGCTATTATAAAGCAATAAAAAGAGCCGACACAGAATTTCTGTGTCGGCTTGTGTTTTGTATTTTTTATTTGTGGTAAAGCTTTTTTGTTTGGTATTTTGGCTCGCAGGTTAAGTTTATGCCAAGCTTTCTGAACGTATCAGAATCAATTTGCGAAAGTATAACCGTTGAGTGAGCCTCGCTGCCTGAAAGATTTTTAAGCTCTGCAATTGCTTTTTTTGCAGTTTCACTTGTAACGGCACTCATTGAAAGAGCAATTAAAACCTCATCTGTATGAAGTCGGGGGTTTCTGTTTCCTAAAAAGTCCGTCTTTAAATCCTGAATAGGCTCAATAATTTCTCTTTTTATAAGAAGCTCGTTGTCATCAATACCTGCAAGCACCTTTAAAGCATTGAGCAGCGCAGCGGAGGAAGCACCTAAAAGGTCAGAGGTCTTACCCGTAACTGTTCTTCCGTCAGGGAGTTCTAATGCAACGGCAGGCTGACCGTTTGTAGCCTCGCTTTTAATAAGCGCTGTTTTTACAATTGGTCTTGTGTTTTCAACAGAAATACCTGCCTGATTCATAAGGCTTTCAATTTTTTGTATTGCAAGGTCATTTTTTTGACCCATCTTTTTGTCGCAAAGGGTTGAAAAATATCTTCTTATAATTTCTTCGTGAGAAGCTTTTTTGCAAGCCTCGTCGTCGGTTATGCAAAAGCCGGCCATATTAACGCCCATATCCGTAGGTGATTTATAAGGGCTTATACCCTCAATTCTTTCAAACATAGCGTTTAAAACGGGGAAAACTTCAACGTCACGGTTGTAGTTAACGGTTGTTTCACCGTATGCTTCAAGGTGATAGGGGTCTATCATATTAACATCGTTAAGGTCTGCGGTTGCTGCCTCGTATGCTAAATTCACAGGGTGCTTAAGCGGTAAATTCCAAATCGGGAAGGTTTCAAACTTTGCATAGCCTGCCTTAACACCGCGTGCGTTTTCGTGGTAAAGCTGAGAAAGGCAGGTAGACATTTTACCGCTACCCGGACCCGGAGCTGTAATAACAACAAGCGGTCTTGAGGTTTCAATGTAATCATTTTTACCAAAGCCGTTGTCACTTACAATGTGCTGCACGTTGTAGGGGTAGCCCTCAATAACATATTGCACAAATGATTTAAGTCCTAACGCCTCAAGCTTTTCTTTGAATTTAATTGCAGAGGGCTGTCCGGAAAATTGTGTTATAACAACGCTGCCAATGTAAAGACCTACGCTTGAAAAGGCATCTATAAGGCGAAGCACATCAATGTCGTAGGTAATACCTAAATCACGCCTTACCTTGTTGCTTTCAATGTCGTTTGCAGAAATAACAATAACAATTTCCGCCTGGTCCTTAAGCTTTAAGAGCATTTGTAATTTACTGTCCGGTTTAAAGCCCGGAAGAACTCTTGCAGCGTGAAAATCGTCAAAAAGCTTGCCGCCGAATTCAAGGTAAAGCTTACCGCCGAATTCATTTATTCTCTTTTTGATTTGTTCAGATTGCTTTTCAATATACATGTCGTTATTGAAGCCAATTGATTTTACGATTTCCAAAATACACACCCCTTTGTGTAACAAAATGATATAAAAAATAAATATCCCAATACAAAAATAAATTTTAACAAACACAATATAATTTGTCAAGGAGTGGAGAAGATATATAAATAATAATTAACTAAAAATATTGAATTTTTGTGCTTTTTGGATTATCATAGAAAAAAGGTGATTTAAATTGATTATAGATTTTCATACACATTGCTTTCCTGAAAAAATAGCAAAAAATACAATTGAAAAGCTGAGCTTTGTTTCCGGCGGACTTATGCCGCAAACAGATGGTACAAAAGAAGGTCTTTTGGGCTTAATGGAGAAAGACAAAATAGACAAAAGCGTTGTTTTATCCATTGCTACAAATGCAAATCAGCAGTCTAAGGTCAATGATTTTGCAATGTCACTTGAAAGCGACAGACTCATTCCCTTTGGCTCGGTTTTTCCTTTTTCGGATGATTGGGAGGCCGAGCTTCACAGACTTAAGGAAAACGGAATAAAGGGAATTAAGCTTCACCCTGATTACCAGCAATTTTTTGTAGATGACGAAAGGCTGTTTCCTGTTTACAAAAAAATAGAAAGACTTGGATTTATTCTTGTTTTCCACGCGGGGGAAGACTTTGGTTTTCCGCCGCCCTACAAGGCAACACCCGAAAGGCTCAGAAAAGTAGTGTCCTTAATTGAAACACCCGTTGTGTGCGCACATTGGGGCAGTCTTTTAATGTGTGAGGACGTTTTAAGATACCTTTGCGATATGGAAAACTGTTATTTCGATACAGCCTTTGGCTACGGCACAATGTCAAAAGCAAATGCTATGAAAATTCTTGAAAAAAAGGATATAAACAAAATTCTTTTTGGCTCCGATTCCCCGTGGAATGCTCCTTCGTGGGATGTAAATATGCTTAAAACAATGGGGCTTTCACCTGAAGAGGAAGAGAAAATCTTTTACAAAAATGCAGAAAAATTGTTAGGATTAGAATAAAATGCAAAACAAAACGTTTTTACCTACAACTAAAAAGGAAATGGATGAGCGAGGCTGGCTTCAGCCGGATTTCGTTTACGTTTCGGGTGATGCTTACGTGGACCACCCGTCCTTTGGCGCGTCCATAATTACAAGAGTTCTTGAGGCGGAGGGCTTTAACGTTGCTTTTTTAGCACAGCCTGACTTTCATTCCGTGAATGATTTTAAACGCTTTGGTGAGCCGCGACTCGGCTTTTTAGTTTCAGCAGGTAACATAGATTCAATGGTTGCTCACTATACGGTAGCAAAGCGAAAAAGAAATTACGACTACTATTCGCCAAACGGTAAAATGGGCTTAAGACCTGACAGAGCAACACTTGTCTATTGTAAAAAAATTCGTGAGGCTTACCCTGAGGCGCCTATTATTTTAGGAGGTCTTGAAGCCTCTTTAAGAAGATTCGGTCATTATGATTACTGGGACGACACGGTTATGAAAAGTCTGCTTGTTGATTCCGGTGCAGATATTCTCACCTACGGTATGGGTGAAAATATTTTAAGAAGAATTGCCGAGCTTTTAAATAAAAACGTACCCGTGAATAAAATAAGAGACGTAAGAGGTACGGTGTGGCTCGGTGAAAAGGATGATAAAATCCACTTTGAGGTCGGCGGAAGCTGGGATTTTGAAAAAATAAGCTCAGATAAAAGAGAATATGCCAAGGCTTTTGCTCTGCAGTATAAGAATCAGGACAGTATATCGGGCAAGGCTTTGGTTGAGTATTACGGCGAAAAAATGCTTGTGCAAAATCCTCCTATGCCCCCGTTAGCAAGGGAAGAACTTGACGAGGTTTATGCCTTGCCTTACGTGAGAGATTATCATTTTTCATACAAGGCTCAGGGTGGTGTGCCTGCCATAGAGGAGGTTAAGTTTTCACTTACTCATAACAGAGGCTGCTTTGGTGGCTGTAACTTCTGTGCGCTTGCATTTCATCAGGGCAGAAGCGTCCGCTCAAGAAGCATAGAGAGTGTGGTGGCAGAGGCTAAGCTTTTAACTGAAATGGAGGACTTTAAGGGCTACATAAACGACGTTGGCGGTCCTACGGCAAATTTCAGAGAGCCTGCTTGCGATAAGCAGTTAAAAAGCGGTGTTTGTAAGGATAAAAAATGCCTTGCACCTGCACCCTGCAAAAATTTAAAGGCAGACCACAGTGAATACATTGAGCTGCTTTCGGAAATTGAACGCTTGTCGGGTGTGAAAAAGGTGTTTATACGCTCGGGTATAAGGTTTGACTACCTTTTAGCAGATAAATCACCCTCAGGCAATGCATTTTTCAAAAAGCTTGTAAAGGACCACGTAAGCGGTCAGCTTAAGGTAGCACCTGAGCATTGCTCGGAAAACGTGCTAAGGCTTATGGGTAAGCCCGACTTTTCTGTTTACGAAAAATTCAGAAACAGATATTTTGAACTTACAAAAAGCTTTAACAAGGAGCAATATTTGGTGCCATACTTAATGTCGAGTCACCCCGGCAGTAAGCTGCAGGATGCAATTAAGCTTTCTGAATTTATAAGAAAATGGAATTATAATCCCGAGCAGGTGCAGGATTTTTACCCTACACCGGGTACAGCCTCAACGGTTATGTTTTACACGGGGCTCGACCCGTTTACCCTGAACGAGGTTTACGTACCGCGCTCTGCGGAGGAAAAAAGAATGCAAAGGGCTTTGTTGCAGTGCAAGGACCCGAAAAATGCAGACTTAGTAAGAAAGGCTTTGCGCATAGCCCACAGAGAAGATTTGATAGGTAACACAAAAAATTGCCTTGTGGCACCGTCGTATAAGGATAGGGTTGAGCAGGCAAGGCAGCAAAAAAACAGAAAAAACCAAAAACAAAATAATAAAAATCAAAATAAAAGAAATAATAAGGGGAAGAGAAGATAGTTATGGTGCTTGAAAAATTAGTTAAGTTTTCAAATTTTTACGGAAGCAACGAGGAGCTTGTTTTAGCAGGCGGCGGAAACACCTCTGCTAAAGAGGGTGACGTAATGTACATTAAAGGCTCGGGTACAAGTCTTTCTACAATTACTGCCGACGGCTTTGTTAAAATGAACAGACAAAAGCTCAAGGAACTTTTCAGTAAGGAGTATCCTGATAACGATAAGGAGAGGGAGGCGCTCTTTTTAGAGGATTTGTCTGCCGCTAAGGAAAAGGGAGAGGAAAGCAAAAGACCAAGTGTTGAAACTACTCTTCACAGTCTTTTTGAGTACACCTTTGTTTTACACCTGCACCCAAGCCTGGTAAACGGCTTAACCTGTTCTGAAAACGGTAAAGAAAAGGCAGAGGAACTTTTTGGCGACAGCGTTATTTGGGTAGACGTTTGCAGACCGGGCTACGTGCTTTCAAAAATCTGCTTCGATTTAATGGAAAGCTATAAGGCAAAGCATAATAAAAGTGCAGATATGATTTTACTTGAAAATCACGGTGTGTTTGTTGCAGGCAACACAGTAGAGGAATTAGGTGAAAAATTAGGGCTTATAACAAGCAGAATAAGAGCAAGCATAGAAAACGAGCCCGATCTTTCCTCAGGCGAATTTGACGGCGATAAGAGCATGAGCACCTTTAACGTTCTTAACGAAACCTTTACAGACGATTTTGTTATTACCTACGACCCGTCCGTTGAATCCTTAAAGGCTGCACAAAGCAAGGAGTCGTTTGAAAAAATACGTCGTCCGTTTAACCCTGACCAAATAGTTTATTGCAAGCCGTATCCGCTTTATATAGAGAACGAAAAAGAAATTCCCGAAAAGGTAAAGGAATATGAAGCTGAAAACGGCTTTTTACCAAAGGTGATTTTAGTTAAGGACTGCGGTGCTTATGCTGTGGATGCAAAGGCAAAGGGCTCTGAAAACGCTTCGCTTTTATTTAACGACGCACTTAAAATTGCAATTTATGCCGAAAGCTTTGGCGGAGGCAAGCCAATGACTGATGAGCTGACAGACTTTATTGTTAATTGGGAGGCTGAAAGCTACAGAAGCAAACAGGTTAAGTGAGCAATATAAGTTTATTTGCACAAAACAAAAACACTTTATTTGGCTAAAGTTCCAAAAATATTTTTAAATAAGAATAATAATTGGAAAATATATCCTCGTGTGTTATAATCAGTTTATCAATTTATGAATGGAGGTAGTTCCAATGGCTGAAAAAATAAAAGACGGCTTAAAGCTCGATTATAAAAAGACGATTTTAACCGGCTTCGGCTTCCTGGCTACATCAATTGCATGGGCAATATACGACCCATATATTACAAAAATTCTTAACAAAATTCTCTCAGAAAGTTCAATGATTACTGACTGGAGTAACGCTATTGCAAAGGCTGTTCCGTGGATTGGCGATTTTGCAGCAGCACAGGGTGAAAGCACGGTTGCCTTAGGCGGCGGCTTTACGTTAGTACCGTTGTTTATTGGTATTATAATGACCTTTGATAACATCTTTGGAGTTATTTTCCAACCGACCTTTGGTAAGCTTTCTGATAACTGTCACTCAAAATTAGGTAAGCGCCGTCCGTTCATTGTAACCTGCGCACCTATTTCTGCAATATTATTTGCACTTATTCCGTTTGTGGCACTTAATACAAGCGATGAATTAGCACTTCCGCTTACAATGCTTACGGTTATATTGTTCGTATTCTCAATGTCGCTGTGGCGTGCACCGGTTGTTGCACTTATGCCTGATTTAACCCCGCCTGCACTCCGTTCAGAGGGTAATGCGGTCATTAACCTTATGGGTGGCTTAGGCTCCGCTGTTGGTATGGTTGCAGGTACAATTGCTATTGCGCTTTGCGCACTTTTCGGCGGCTACACTACCGAGCAGGTAAAAGCAAACGAAACACTTTCATTCCCTTACGTGTTTATTATAGGCTCAATTGTTATGATTGCCGGTATGCTCGTGCTTCTTTTCTTTGTTAAGGAAGAGGATACAAGCATTAAGCTTAAGTTGGATGCAAACCAATATGCAGACGAAAAAGCAAAAAAGAAGGCACAAAAAGAAGCTGCAAAGGCACAAAAGGCTGCACTTAAAGCAACAAAGCTTACAGGCAGCGAAAGAAAAAGTCTTTTCTTTATGCTTTGCTGTCTTTTCTTCCTTTTCTGCGCAGCAAATGCAATTACAACCTTCTTCTCACTTTTCGCACAAGAAATTCTTCACTTAATTACGTCTAAAGCAACAATTATAATGCTTATTTTTGCTGTGTGTGCTGCTATTGCAGCTCTTCCTGCAGGTAAGGCAGGTAAAAAATTCGGCAGAAAGAAAACAATTTTTGCAGGTCTTGCAGTATTCCTTGCAGCATTTGTAATGTTCTTTGGTGTGTTCCTTGGTATGCTCGGCAGCAAGAGCCTTACAATTAACCAGTACGTACAGGTTAACAATGCTTATATTGCCGTAGATGACCAGATAAATGCTTATAACGCTGAAAAAAGCGCAGAAGCAAAGGCTGAGGGACTTAAGCCTGATGAGGCTTCAGTTCTTTCTATGGATGGCTACGTAGAGTACATTCAGGCAAAGGAAGCAGGCAAATCCGTTCCGGCTGAAAAGTATTATGCAGAGTTTGAAGGCTACCTTGAGGAAAAAGCAGGCACAGGCATTTATGATGCTGTGATTAAGGTTGTTAAAACTGTTCTTAAGGCAGATGCAAGCGTAACTTTTGCAGGTGCGATTTCTCAGGTTAACGAGCTTGTAAACGACGTTACAGATGTTCTTCAAATTCTCATTTACCCTGTGCTTGTGCTTGCAGGTGCTGCAAATATGTTTGTTACGGTTAATACACTTCCGCTTGTTCTTGATATTGGTGGTGTGGAAAAGGTTGGTACCTTTACCGGCTACTACTACACAGCAACCTTCTCAGCACAAATTGCTTCTCCGATTCTTTACGGCTTTGTAAGAATGCTTTCGGGAACGTATATTTCACTTTTCTATTACAGCCCGGTAGCGTTTGCAATTGCAATTGTAATGCTTCTCTTTGTAAAGCACGGCGAGGCTGTTCCGGATGAGCTTGTTAAAAAAGCCCAGGAGGAAAATGACTAATTGCTGAAAAATTAAAATAAAAAAATTCAACCCCAAAGATATTCTGAATATCTTTGGGGTTGTTTTGTGTTAAAAAATACCTTTATTGTATTTAAACAGCGTTTTAAAAATGGCTATAAAACAAATTAAAAATCCTATTGCAAGAACGAGCTTTGACAGTAATGCTATTATTTCAACGGAAATCCATAATTCTAAGATGGTTGAAATGAGTAGCGGAACGCTGCAAAGCATAAGTTCTTTGCCCATTTCGTGGCAAAAGCCGTTAAAATCTGTTACGTTGCGGTAATGGTACTTGTGTAGAATTTTATAGTTGCCTTTGTAAACCGCAAAGCCTGCCAAGAAAATACAAAGCGAGATAAACAGCATAAAAACAATAACCCAGGGGTCTTTAATGAGTGTGTACTCGGATAATAACTTTATAATGCCTTCAACACTGTTCTTTAAAAGAGGCATCAGTAATATTGAAGCAATTACTACTGAAGCAATAAGTGTCGTTTTGTTGTTTTTTTTGTTTTTTTCGGTATATTCAATTGCAGATATTATATTTTTTTCTGCAATTTCTTGAATTGTTTTTGTTTCGGCTTTTTCGCCTGCTAATAATTCATTGATTGTAATATCAAAAAAATTGCTTAAAGCTTGCAGGGAATCAACATCAGGGAAACCTTTGCCGGTTTCCCAACGAGAAACAGCCTTGTCAGAAACGTTGAGTTTGTTAGCCAATTCCTTTTGAGAGAGGTTTTGTGACGTTCTTAATTGGGCAATGAATTTACCGCAGCTTTGTGCATTCATATTATCACATCCTTTTGTTTTATTGTAATGTGCAACATAAAAATATTCAACCTATGATTCGTAGAGATAGCAAAAACCGTTACAAGAAAGTCTTGTAACGGTTTTATTTTTTAGTAATCAAGCATCCGGGAAGAAGAAATCATCCTCTGTTGTTTCCTCAGGTTTTGTTGTAGGTGCCGTTGTCTCAGGAAGAGTTGTCGGATTTGTAGTTGTTTCCTCGGGCACTGTTGTGTCAGGTACTGTTGTATCGGGTGCAGTTGTCGGCTCAGTGGTTGTTTCCTCCGGCACCGTCGTGTCGGGAATGGTTGTATCGGTTTCGCCGTCTGCCCAGATAATAGTTTTACCTACCATATCGTTAATGCTTGGTCTCATTGAGGAGTAGGTGTGAATTGCATACGTGTATTCAACGCCTTGCTCAATTGTGTCGTCTGTAAATATCAATACGTCACAGGTGAGGTAGAGCCCTACAAGCTCCCAGTCACCGTCAGGGCCTGTCTTACGCATTACCTTGTAAAGTGTAGCCTTTTCATTAGGTGCCCAGGCAACAGTTACTTGCTTTTTGCCGTCAGGAGCATCTGTAAGCTGAAGGAACATATCGTGTATTTCTTCAACAGGTCCGAGAAGAATTCCTTCTGTACCCTCTGTGTCAAATAAGCTGTCTCGGTCAGAGGCTATACCCTTAACGCTGTAATAGTAGGTTACGTCTGTTTCAATATCAGTATCAACGTAAGAGAATTCCTCATCGCTTTGTACTGTTGTAATGTAAACCCAGTCGCTATCCTCTGTTCTGCGGTAGAGGTCATAGCTTTCTGCATTTTCTACAGCTTCCCATAAAACTTCAATTCTGTCTGCTGCTTCTGAGTCTGCATAATAAGAAACTGTAAGAACCGGAACCTCAGGAATTGGAGGGAATTCCCATTTAACCTTTTCTGAGGTTGAAGAAATTGAAAGTTTGTTTTCCTTAACAGGCTTAATTGTGTAAGTGTGGTCAACGCCCTGAACAGGCTCGTCATCAATAAAGCTTTGCGGCTCTGAAGCATAAACCGTTGCAATGAGTGCAGGTGTTGAACCGTTGCTTGAACGGTAAATTTCGTAAGCGTCGGCATCCTTTGCAACCCAAACAAGGTTTATGAATGCCGTGTTTGCTTCAACGTCACACTCAAGCATAGCGTCTATTGAATCAACAGAAACGTAGTTTTTAACTCCGTTAATCATGTAGTTGCTCTTTAAATCGCCTAAAACAGCACGTACTGTGTAAATGTATGGTGTGGTAGTTGAGTTTTCAGTAGCGTCTATATATTCTGTGGAGGTTGTGGTGCCAAGGTTTTCCCATGCACCTGAAGTTGTTCTTCTGAATACGTTGTAGCTTGTTGCGCCGCTTACGCCCTCCCAGGAGATTAATACGCCTTTATCAGTAATAACTGCATCCTTAAGGAGCGGTGTGCCAAGCACCGTTATAACAGAGCTTGAAACGTAAGCGCTTATATAATCGGCGTTCTTTGCTCTTACCGTGTAGTAGTAATTAACGCCGCTTTCGGCAGTTTTGTCGTAGTAAACCTTGTCGGTGTAATTATCTGCTATAGCTGTCCAGGTTGTAGCATCTGCTGTTTTTCTGTAGATTTTGTAACTCTTTGCACCCGGAATTGAATTCCAGGAAACCTTAACGGAGCTGCCTTCTTCTACTGTGTAATCGTTTTTAACGTTAACTGTAGGTGCAGTTAAAAACATTGTTGAAATGCCGCTTGTAACGTAGTAGCTTGCATAAGAGCCGTTAATTGCACGGACTGTGTACGAATATTTTTCGCCCGATTTCTTTGCGGCTGTATCCTTATAAGTAACAGTTTTAGGATTTGTAATGGAAGCTATTCTTGTCCAGGCGCTGCCGTTTACGCTTTTGTAAACGTAATAACCCTTAGCACCGGCTACCGCACTCCAGTTAACGGTAACGTCACCATTTTTAGCAATGGAAATTTTCTTAAGGGCAGGTGTTTCAATGTAAAGTGTAGAAACGCCTGTTTTATTAAAACTACTTAAGTTTGTGTCTGAGGCTGTTCTTACCGTGTAGGTGTATTTTGTTCCGTTAACAACGTTTTTATCCACAAAAGAGGCTGTTGTTGTGGTGCCTACTCTTGTCCACTTTGTTTCTGCCGCAGCCTTGCGGTAAACATAGAATTTTTTTGCTGCTGTGTTTGTGTCTAACCAGGTTACCTTAATTCCGCCGTTAATGTTTGCAGCAGATTTTAAAACAGGTGCAGAAACAAAATTGTAGCTTACACCGCTTGAATCATAGGAACTGCCGTAGCTGCCGTAGTAAGCACGTACGGTGTAGCTGTATTGCCAGTCTGCACTTGAAGCGGTGCTGTCTGTATAACTGACAGTTGAAGCACCCTTAACGGTAGCAATACGCTTCCACTCGGTGGAGTCGTTGAGAGAGCCGCCTTTTCTGTAAACGTAATAGCCCTGACAACCCTCAACCTTTGACCATTTTATAACAGGGTAAACGTTTGTGCTTGCCTTAGGCTGTGTTAAAACAGGTGTTGTAAGGTAAACTGTTGTAAGACCTGTTTTGTCGTAAAGGCTTGTGTAAAGCTCATCAAATGCCTTAACAGTGTAAGTGTATTTAACACCGCTTTTAACGTTTTTGTCTGTGTAAGAGGTTGTACCTGCCTGAACGTCAGCTAACGCTGTCCATGAGGTTGCATTAGCGGCTTTTCTGTAAATTCTGTACTTTAAAGCCGTGCTTAAGCCGGTCCATTTGATTACAACGCCTGCCTTGCCGTTTGAAATGCTTGTTAAAGAAACTGTTTCCTTACCAAGACGGTTAAGCTTTATTGTAAATTTGTAAATAGTTGAGCTGTCAATTGTTTCTTCACCGTTTTCATCTAAAACAGAGGTGTAGCATCTTCCGTAATAGGTGCCACTCGGGTTAGCCTTGAAGGGCCACGTAAGAGCAAGAGGTACGTTACCCTTGTCACCGTATTCAGCGGTGAAGCTCGAAACTATGTTGTCTTTATCGTAGTCAGCACTCGAGAAAATCTCTACAGTGTAGTATGAATTCTCCTTTCCGTTGCTGAAAAGCATAAAGTAAAGCACGGTTGAGTTACCGTAAAAAGTGTAAGACGTTTTCGGAGCCTTAAGGTCAGCATCCGTAGGGACAATGTAACCGTAAGAGCCTCCCATTTCCTTTTCCGCTGCGAAGGCTGCCACACCAAACGTGGTAGCAAGAATTAAAGCAGCGAGAATAACAGAAATAACTCTTGTAGAAACAGAGCGTTTCATAAATAACCTCCTAAATTTATTTGCATATTCACAAATAGAAATGATTTTTGACGATACATACACGAATTATAACATAATACATTATATATTTCAATATTTTTTGGCAATTTAAAAAGAATTAACAAACTTGTAAAAAAATTCATTTTTTCCTGCATTTATTTGTGAAAAATGGGGCTTTTTGGTTCTTTAAGTGAAAAATAAAAGCGCGTTATGGGCACCCTTAACAAAAAATCAAGCGTAATTTTGGATATGCTTATTTGCCTTATTTTATTGCATTTTTATCAAAAAAATGATAGAATTTAAAATAGCACATTTATGTTCAATAAAGGAGTAGAAAATGGACTCACAAGAAATGCAATTTCATAAAGAGGCGTTCGACAAAATTCCGCAGGAAAAGCGGAAAAGGGTGCTCGACGCTGCTACAGATGAATTTGCAACCTATGGTTTTGAAAACACGTCTATACAGCAAATAGCAAAAAAGGCTGAAATAAGCGTGGGCTCTGTTTACAAGTATTTTGAAAATAAGGATGAGCTTTTTGCAATGGTTGTGAAGGAGAATCTTTCACTTTTGGAGGAGCTTCTTATTCTTCATTCTTCATCTAATGAGGATATTATGGTAAAGGCAGAAAAGGTTTTAAAGGAACTTTTAAAATTTGCAAAAAAGCACCCGCAGCTAATTAAGCTTTACTGCGCTATTACAACCGGTAATAATACAGATTTTTCACGAATGTTGGCAGAAAGGGTAGAGTCAATTTCTGCAAGGTTTTATACAGAGGTTATAGAAAAGGGACAGGCTGCAGGCGACGTAAGAAAGGACGTTGACCCTAAATTCTTTGCCTTTTTGCTCGATAACATTTTTATGATGCTTCAGTTTACAAGCTCTTGCGATTATTATAAGGAACGTTTTAAGGTGTATATTGGTGAAGACGTAGAGGACAAGGAAGAGCTTATTATTGAGCAAACCTTAAAATTTATAAAAGCGGCGTTTAGATAAGTAAAATAAAACAGGAAGGAATATATTTATGAAAAGATTTTTAACTATTTCATTGATTTTCTGCTTGCTGCTTTCGGCAACGTGTGTAAATGCTTTTGCAGCAGATACAGCAACCGACACGGGCGAGTCGTTAACTCAGGAATATACCGATTTATTCCACAAGCAGCTTTACAGAGGTGACCTTGATAATAACGGCAGTGTTACCATTGATGAGGCAAAGCAATATTTACGAATTGCCGCAAAGCTCGAGGACCCTCAGGCGGGCGTTGATTACGATATGACCGGTGACGGCAAAATAACAACGGATGACGCAAGACGAGTATTAAGAATAGCAAGCGGACTTGAAACAGCAGCTACAAACGAAGAGGTTTTTGAATACTTCAAAAAAGAGCTTAATTCCGTTAAAAAGGAATTTCCGGGCTTCGAAAGAACAACTGTTTCTACTTGTACCTCCGCAAAGGTAACAATTACAGATGCACCAAAAGGCTTGCTTTACGATTTTAATGCAACAAACGAGGAATACGTAGATTACCTTAAAAGAAACGAAAAAATGCTCAAGGCAGCAGATGAAGCCGAATACAACAAAATGCTTGCAGAGGCTCAGGCTGTTTATAAGCCTATAGAAAAAACAAAAACAATAGCACCCGGCAGCACAAGCCATTACTCATATTTCCCCGTAGTAAGGCTTACTTATGCTTGTAACCTGGACTTTAACGAGGTTAAGAGCATTACCTTTAAGCAGGACGGCGACAGCTATATTATAACTATTACGCTGGGCAGCTATACTTACAACGAAAAAAATCCTTACCCGGCAACGGTTTATGATGATGCAGAAAGACAAAAGCTTCCTTACGGAAAAATCTTTAATATACCTGAGTTTAACGATACGTCAAGCTATGAGCTTAAAAAGGTTGTGCTTGACAAGGGCAAGGTAACCTTAAAGGTTGATGCTGAAACAGGTAAGATTTTAACAGTAGATTATTTCTACCGCTGCACCTCAGCTGTTTACACAGAAGCGGAGCTGAAGGATGATGACGGTAAGATTCAATCTACAATGAAAACAACAATGACTAACGTTATTGAAAATGAAGAGCATTTTGTTTTAAATTAATTGGCTAAAATCTATTTTCAAAAAAATCGGATGATTTAAGGAGAAAAAATATGTCTAAGGTAAAAGTTACAATGGAAAACGGTAAAGAGTTTGTTATAGAACTTTACCCGGAGCACGCACCGATTACGGTAGCTAATTTTGAAGCACTTGTGAAGGATGGATTTTATGACGGCCTTACCTTCCACAGAGTTATAGACGGTTTTATGGCTCAGGGCGGTGACCCGGAGGGTACCGGTATGGGCGGTAGCAAGGAAAACATTAAGGGCGAGTTCAAAATGAACGGTGTAAACAACACACTTTCACACACCCGCGGTGTTATTTCAATGGCAAGAAGCCAACATCCTAACTCTGCAAGCAGCCAGTTCTTTATTTGCTACGGCGACTGCACGTTTTTAGACGGTCAGTACGCTGCATTCGGCAAGGTAATTGAGGGTATGGAAACTGTTGACGATTTTCTTAACTCAGAAAGAGTTGTAAGAAACGGCGAGCTTTCTGCACCGGTTACGCCAATTGTTATGAAAAAGGCGGAAATTATTGAGTAATTAAATTGAGTAATCAATTGAAATAAAACATTAGAAAAAGGTGAAGAAATGAAAATCAATGATTTACTTCATAAGGTTTACGGCACAAAGCCCAATGACGGAAACCTTCAACCTAAAGAAGCGTTGGCTTACGGTATAGCCGGTTTTGGTCAGAACTTTATCTGCACAATTATCGGTTCCTACCTTACAATCTTCTTGACAGATGCACTTCTTTTTGGTGCAGAGGGCGTTACCATAGGTACGGTTACAGGCTCAATGGCTGTTGCGTACTTAATGCTTGGTACTCGTATTTTCGACGCATTTAACGACCCTATTATGGGTAGTATTGTTGACAAGACGAGAACTAAGTGGGGCAAATGCCGTCCGTACCTTAAATGGATGGCTATTCCTATTGCAATTATGACAATTGCCTGCTTCCTTCCTATTTTTGAAGCAAAGGCATCCTCTGCATTCATTATTGTTGGTATTATTTACGTTTTGTGGTCTGTTGCATATACCGTTGCAGACGTTCCTTATTGGGGACTTTCAACATGTATGACAAACGACACGGTTGTCCGTGGTAATCTTCTTACAGTTACCCGTCTTCTTTGTACCTTAGGTGCAGGTATTGTTACTGTGTTTATTCCTATTATTACAGGTGCAGTTACTGCAAAATACAAATACCCTGATACATCAGAGGGTATAAAGCAAATTGTGGTGGACAAGGCTGCAGAAATTGACAAGTTGGTTGCAAATCAGGGTCTTACAATTGAAGAGGCTGCACAAACCTTTGTAGGTACAGTTATTAAGGGCTCTGAAATTGCAAATGCAGATACTCTTAAATGGACATATTTTATTGCAGCGGTAGTGCTTGTAGTTGCAGCTGTTCCTATGTTCTTCTATGGCTTTAAGCACACAAAGGAACGCTTTACTGCTGATGACAACCCACCAAGCTTTGGTCACAACTTAAAGCTTCTCTTTAAGAATAAGGAGCTTCTTCTTATTGTTGCTTCAGGTATTCTTGGCGGTGCAAGAATGGTTTACACCTACACAGGTGGTCTTTACTTTGCAAAGTACGTTCTTCAGAATGAAGGTATGTACAGCTTAATAACACTTCTTGTAGTGCCCGGCGGACTTGTTGCTTCCTTGCTCGTTCCGTGGATGTCTAAAAAATTCACAAAGAAATGGGCTTACGTTGCAGTACACATTTTCGGCGGCGTTATGATGGGCGTTATGTACTTTGTAGGCTATGACGCTCCTTGGAAATTAGTTGTATGCGCTATTGCTCTTGTTCTTCTTGGTATTCCGCAGGGTGTTAACAACATTATTACCTACGCTATGATTGGTGATACTGTTGATTACCTTGAGTGGAAAACAGGTGAACGCGGTGAGGGTATCTGTTTTGCTATGCAGACACTCATCAACAAAATCGGTATGGCTGTTGGTGCATTCATTGGTGTTATTTCCTTTGCTGCAGCAGGTATTGATGCAGAAACCGGCTACATTTCGGCAGAGGGTGCAAGAACACTTTGGAATATGCTCGTGCTTTCAGGCGTTATTAGTATGTTTGCTTGCGCTGTGCCTATGTTCTTCTACACTATCACAGAAAAACGTCAGGCAGAAATGGTTGCAGAAATTGCTGCAAGAAAAAAATAATTTTGAACCGTACACGGGCATTTTATAATTAAATTGAACACCCTGTCACTTGCGCTTAGCAAGTGACAGGGTGTTTTTGTCGTTATTATTTTAACTTAAACTATTTATAATTCCTCTGAATTCTTTTGTGTCACGAATGTTATCAAATTCATCGTGCAATAGCCATTTATCACGGAGAATTTCAGCAACAGGACGGGTGTCAGAAGTTTCAAAATCAGTCTTTTTTATTGTGATTTCACCAACTAAGACTGCACTGTATTTTTCTTCATCAGGACGGCTATCAAAAGCTTTAGCATTATCAACTGCTATTTTTAAATACTTGAAAGTGTTATCATAATCTCCCATAAGGGCATATCTTTTAGCGAAATCGAAATTAAGCCAAACATCACCCCAGTCGGTTTGCGGACGGTTACCGTCAAGTATTAATTCTTCGAGTTCAAAAATTTTCTTTATTGCTATAAATTCAGTTTCTACATCAACGACATCGGCATCAGCTAAAAGCCAGATAAATGATTTTAAAAATTCATAACTTTGTTTTATTGCTTTTCTTAAAAATGGGAGTTTTTCTTCTTTTTCCAAAGCCCACCATATTTGTCTTTCTTTGCAATATTCCATTGTTGGAAATTTTTCATAAATTTGTTTACCGAGCGCTTTCCTGTTATGCAGAATGTGATGGAAAGCAAGTCGGGATGCGGCTTCAAGCTTGATATTTATATCTGGACAGTATTTCATAATTCTTTCGCCAAGAGCAATGATTTCAGAATCATATTTTTCCATATTCTCTTCCCATTCAGGTATATTTCCGTCGTCGTCACCTGAACCGAAAAGAGCATACATAAGCTTATTTAAAAGCTCATAATTATTCGGAAATTCTGCAACACCTTTACGGGCAATACCTATACATTCATTAATATTACCTTTGCTCATTGCAATTTGAAATTCATCGAGATATTTATTAACTTTTTCTTTTTCTACGCTTTCATCAATTCCCATAAGCTTATCGGTAGAAATACCAAAGAATGTAGCAATATTTGGGATGAGTTCAATGTCAGGGTAACAAGAATTATTTTCCCAGCGAGAAACCGACTGACAAGAAACACCTAAAACCTCTGCAAATTCTTCCTGTGTGATTTCTCTTTCTTTTCTTAATTTTTTTATTGTATCACCAATATTTAATCTCATAATAAAACCTCATTTTTAAATATTGAAAGTAGCGCCTCTTTCTATTTACATTGTGCCATAAATAATTCTGGATTACAACATCACGAATAGAGAGTTTTTTTCACGCTGTTGTTGAAAAACTGATTCTGAGTTACTGAACTTGTAACCAAAACTTAGTAAACTACATAATATACTCTATAACACGACGAATAAAAAAACTCGTCTTTAGGAGTGATGCTATGACAAGGACTATTACACCTGTTTCGTTTTTCTTTGGGGCTAACAGAAAGCATAAATATGTTTCTCTTTTTGGTGAGGCGTACAATCCGCAAGATGGCGGCAAGCACTACATTTTAAAGGGCGGACCCGGCACGGGTAAATCTACACTTATGAAAAAGCTTGCTGTAGAGCTGGAGCGAAAAGGGTATTTTGTTGAAAGAGGCTACTGCAGTGCTGATCCGCATTCGCTCGATATGGTAATAGCTCCTGAAATAAATTTTTCAATTTTAGACGGTACGTCACCGCACGTGCTTGATGCTACCTACCCCGGTGTTACCGAGTTTGTTGTTAATCTGAGCGAGGCGTGGGATAAAAGCTACTTGAATGAATATAAAACGGCAATTATAAATCTTACGGATGAAAACAAAAAAATGCATAAAAAGGCTGCTGATTTTTTGTGCGTAGCTTCACAGCTGCAGCTTGAAAATATGAGGTGCTGTGATGGTATTACGGATAAAGCTAAATTGCATAGCTTCGCTACACGAATTTGTAAAAGAGAAATTCCTGCAAAAAAGGGCGTAGCAAAAGGAGTGCACAAAAAAAGATTTTTGAGTGCTATTTCACCTGACGGAGTTGTGCTGCAATACGATACCATTGTGGCATTAAGTGAGAAAATTATTACAATAGGTGACGAGTATTCCGTTTGTGCGCCTTATATAATGAGCTGTATTGCAGATTATGCAACGGAAAACGGTTACGATATTTACGCCTGCTACTGTCCCTTGTTTCCGACTGTAAAAATCGAACATATTATAATCCCCGAGCTGAAGCTGTGCTTCTTTACGGAAAACAAAGCGCATTATTCTCTCGATACAGAGAGCAAAAAAATTCGTGCGGCAAGATTTTTAAATAAGGAAAATCTTGCGGAAATAAAAGAAGTCCTGCGGTTTAATAAAAAAACGCAGGGTGAAATGCTGCAGGAGGCAGTCAGAAAAATTTCGGTAGCAAAGGGGATTCACGACAGACTTGAGGATTATTATATAAGAGCAACGGATTTTACTGTGATAGATGAAATAACCGAAAGATTATACAAAGAAATATTTTGAAAAAAATAGCCCATCAGCGTTAATTCGTTGATGGGCTTCTTTTTTAAAGATAAACGTTATTAAGTATCTGCTTAAGCTCAATTGAGCCGTCGTTTTTAATTGTGGAAATTGTAACGCCCTGCTGCCATTCGCTTTCGGGTAACGAAACAATTCCCTCGTACTTTCCTAAGTTGTAAGCATTGTAGCTGCCGTATTGCACGTAAACCAACAAAATGCCGTCAAGCTCCATAGCAAAGTCGTTTACGTGGTCGTGCCCTGAAAAAACGGCGACGGCATTGTTTTTCTTCATGCTTTCAAAAAGACCCGAGTTATGCTTTGAACAGCCTACTGTTTCAAACATTCTTCCGTAAAGGATTTTTGCATTTTCGTTTCTTAAAAGCTGCTTATCCTCCGCGCGCAAAAGCTCGCCGTTTTCATCTCGTAAATAGTCACCGTTTTCATCAAGCTTGAATGCTTGCTTGTACTCCTGAACAGGAATGTGCATATAAAGTGAGTTTTTTACTTCACCGTAGGTGCTTCTTAATGACTTGAGCTCGTTTTCATACCAACGGATTTGTGAGGGCTTTATGTAGTCGTAGGTGTCTACGTACTCCAGCGGTACGTTGTCGTTAAGAGCGTGGTGCTCTACTACGTCTCTGCCTGAGTCAAAGAAAAAGAGCGATTGCTTAAGCTCAGTTTCACTGTTCATTATATTTATAATAAAGTTGCCAAAGCCAAAAAGGTCGGGGTTGCCGAATTTAGAAAGACAGTGAGGGTAGTCTGTAATACTTTTGAATATAAGGTACTTAAAGTATTCCTTTTCTTCTCTTGCTTCGTGATTACCGAAAACGTAAGCCCAGTAAACGCCTATTTCCTCCATCATCTCTGCAAATTGAATCGCATCTATTTGCTGATATTTTGAGAGGATGCAGTCACCTGTAAAAATTACAAGGTCGGGCTTGTTGTCTTTTATCTGTCTGTATAACAGGTCGAGCGACTTATCGTTTTTGCTGTAATCTTCATCAAGGTGAATATCGGTTGTGAGAAGAATTTTAAAGTCGGAATTGTCTATTGTGCCGTCCTCATTGTATTTTGCAATGTAGGTGGCGTTATTCGTTTCCTTTAAGATTTTAACACTTGTACCTACCTTGCTGAAATTAACCGAGGACAAAAATCTGTTTTGTGCTAATTTGCCCCTTGTAAGGTTGTAAATCGGCTTTTCTGCACCGAGTACAAGCTTAATTCCGTTTTGATGAATGAAAGTACGGATTGGTTTCATATATTGTGCCCCTTTAAAATTTGTTTTCCATATATAGTATTTTGTATCAATATTGTAGCAGAAGTGTAATTTTTAATCAATAGAAGTGAAATTATTGACAGTTTTTGTAACATTTTCTATAAAACGCATAAAAATATTTGTGCAAAAGATAGAAAATTGTAGATTTTCGAAAAAAATGGTTACAATTAGTAATCTTTGTGTTATACTCAAGATGTTGTATTGTAAAGTTAATTGCTTGTCAATATAATGTGTAATCTTAAAATTGGTTCAGCCTATGCTTCGGGGGTGTTTCATTGAAAACATTACTTGTTCATTTTTCTTACGATAATGAGGTAAAAGAGCTTTGCAGCCGCAGCGAATCTGAGGGTATTGACGTGCTTGAGCTACGCGACTTATCAAGAAAAACTTTTTTTGGTAACTTGTTAGGCACAAAAAAGCCTTCTGCAATTCGTTTAAAGGGCTACGATATAGACTTAAATGAATATGATAATGTTATCGTCGCAACAGACGAAACCTTCGGTAACATAGCGCCCGCTATGAAGGTGTTTATAAGACAGAACGATTTAAGATACAAAAACATTATCTGCCTTGTGTTTGGTGAGGGCAGAAGCACAAAGCGTGCGGCAGATGCCTTAAGAACGGAAATTTCGCTTTCGGGCGGTACAGCCAATTGTGTTGTTTCGGTTTCCACGAGGGCGTTTAAAAGGGAAGCAGAGGATTTGCTCTTTTACGTACGCCACAGAATTCACGTGTAAAATATACGAGCTGTAAAGTCTGGCTTTTACAGCTCGTTTTTATTTACATTTTTTTAACATAGAATTCATTTAATTCCGTTGACTAAAATGCATATATATGGTATATTTACAATGTATAATTATTGTTAAAAGATAACTGCTTTTCAGAAAGGAATATCAAAATGAAAAAAGGATTAAAATTAACGCTTATAGCTTTTGTAGTGGTATCAGTTTTAACGAGCCTTGCGCTTACGGCAGCTGCGGCAGATGCTTCGAACAGTTACCTTGCGGCTTCAAAATACGTGATAACTGACGGTACCGTTACAAATGCTTCTCAGCCAATAGTAAAGGACGGTAAGCTTACCTTTAAAATCAGCGTTTCAAGCGGCATAACCGTAACGGCAGCGCAGGTTACCGTTAAATATGATAAAAGCGTTTTAAGGGTAGTGGATGCAGGTCCTGCAACCATTACAGATTCAGAGGGTAATGAGAGCGAGGTTTTAAGCGGTATGCACACACACGGCGTACCGTATGATAACGATTCGGCATATACCTTTGCATTTATAAGTGCAAGCGGTGCACCAACGGGCAGCACAGGTAAGGAATTTGCTTTTATAACCTTTGAGGTTATTGATAAGAAAAGTCCTAACACAATTGTTGAATTTGTAGCAGGTGATGCTTCTTCAACAGAAACTATCAAAAAATTCAGCGGTACAAAGGGTAACGGCTTTTCTACACTTGATTCAGGTGAAATCAAATCCTTTACCGCAGGCGATAAATCTATAACCTTAACCTGGGACGAGGTTCCCGGCGCAACAGAGTACTGGGTGTTAAGAAAGGTAGGCAGCAGCGGCGGCTTATCTAAAATCGCAACAGTAACAGATATTACCTATAAGGATACTGAGGATATTACCAACAACACGTCATATACCTATGCAATAGCTCCTGTAAATGCTAACGGCAACGGCTGGTACGTAAGCAAAATCTTCACCTATATGGATACAACCAACGTTACGGTTACAAACTCATCAGCAGGTGTAAAGGTTGCATGGGATAAGGTTGACGGTGCAACAGATTACAGAGTTTACAGACGTATTGTAGGCGGCAGCTGGGAAATAGTTGAAACCGTTAACGGTGACGTTTTCTCAGTAACAGATAAAAAGATTTCAAGCGGTAAAACCTACGAGTATACAGTAAGAGCGTTCAAGGGGAATTCTGCAAGTGCCGCTGCAAAGGTACAAAGAATTCAGTACGTAGAAATGGTTTCTACACTTTCTTTAGCAAATGCGGCTAATGGTGTTTCGGTAAAATGGAACAGCGTTTCAGGTGCAGAGCAATACAAGGTGTACAGAAAGCTTTCAGGTGAAAGTGCCTGGACAGCATTGAAAACAGTTGGTTCTAATGTTACAAGCCTTGTAGATACAAGCGCAGTAAGCGGTGCTACCAACTACTATGCAGTAAAGGTTTGTATAAACGGCACCTGGAGCGGTGTGAAGTCTGAAGGTATTAACTATATAGCAACACCACAAATAACAAAAACAGCTTCTGCAATAGGCTCAGGTATTACAATTAAGTGGGATGCTGTTGCAGGTGCAGCTCAGTACAGAATTTACAGAAAAACCTCTTCAAGCGGCAGCTGGTCATTGCTTGCAAAAACCGCAAACACATCTTATACAGATAAAAACGTTACCTCGGGTAAGACCTACTATTACACCTTAAAGGCTGAAAATATGAACAATATTTCCGGCTACAATAAAACCGGCTGGTCGGTAAAATACACTATTGGCATACCGGCTGTAAGCAAGGTTACTACGGGTAGTAATTATATTAAAGTTCAATGGAGTGCTGTAAAGGGTGCAGGCGGCTATGTTGTTTACAGAAAAACAGCGGGCGCTTCCGGCTGGACTCGCCTTGGCACCACAACCTCCACAGCTTATACAGATAAAAAGGTGAAGGCAGGCACAGTTTACTACTATACCTTAAAGGCATATAAGGGCAGCACAACTTCAAGCTACAACAAAACAGGTTGGGCAGGTGTAATTCTCAGTACACCGACAGTTAAAATTTCTAATGCCTCTAACGGTATTAAGGTTACTTGGTCAAAGGTAGCAGGTGCTAAGGGCTACACAGTGTACAGCTCGCAGCTTGTAAACGGCAAATGGTCTGCTTGGAAGAGTCGCGGCACAGCAGGTGAGGCTAAATTCTCTTGGGTAGATAAAAATACAAAGAGCGGTGAAACCTACCGTTACACAGTAAGGGCTGTAAACGGTCTTTGCAAGAGTGCTTATAAAGCATCGGCTTCTCTCGTTTTCTTAGCACAGCCTACAGTAACAATTTCTAACGCGGCATCAGGCATTACGGTAAAATGGACAAAATCTGCCGGTGCTGCAAATTACGTGATTTATCGTTCACAGCTTAACGCGGAAACAGGTACTTGGAGCTCTTGGAAAAACCTTGGTAAGCTTGCTTCCTCAAAAACCTCGTGGACAGATAAAAACGTAGTTGACGGTGTTACCTATAAGTATACTGTAAGGGCAGCCAAGGGTACGGTAATGTCTACCTACAAGGCATCTAATGAGGCTATGTTTTTAGCTGTACCTGAATTATTGTCTTGTCAGCAGGACACCTCAGGCAATATCCTTGAGTTTCAGGGTAACGGAAATGCCGATGGCTACAGAATTTACAGAAAAACCTTATACACAAACTGGACCTTACTTGAAACAATAAACGGTGCTGATAACTGCGTTTACACAGATGCAAATATAATCAGCGGTACTGAATATATTTACACAGTAAGAGCAGTAAACGGTAGCAGCGTAAGCTATTACGACGTTAACGGTATTTCTTGTGTAGAATAATATAAGCGCAACGTATATAAACAAGCAAGCCTTCAGGTTGCTGGGTTTGCTTGTTTTGTACTTTAAAAGGAGCGGCTTTCCGCCCGATTTCGTTAAATATGCGGAAAAAGCTCTAAGGGAGGCTAAGGCTTGAAAAGATTTATTGCTGCGGCATTATGCTTAATAATGTGCGTTTCTGTAATAAGTGCAAACGCTTTGACAGCATTTGCTGCAAATACAACAACCTTCTTTGATGTAAAATCATCAGGTGTTAAAAACAGTGAGATTTCATTTGTTATTAACCTTAAGCCTAACGTTACAAGATTCAACGGTGCAGTTTTAAACGTTGAATTTGATGAAACGGTGCTTGAGATAAAGAGTGCAACACCCGTTTACACAAAGGATGAAGAGGGTAATGATAAGCTTAACGTTTACGGTGAATATATTCACGGCTTTGTAAACGGTAGTAATAATACTTATGCCGTTGCTTATATGAATAATAACGGTGTGACAACGGGAAACAGTGAATATAAGTCATTGTTTAAGGTTACCTTTAAAATTATTACGGCTGAAAGACCGAAAACAAGCGTTAAGTTTTATTGCAAGGAATACTCCTCGGATGATGATGTTAATAACGAAATAAGGCCCTCAGATGAGCGTGTGCTTATTAAGGAGGAGGCTTTTTCAACGCTTGATACGCCTACCCCGCTTTCTACCTCTCTTTTAGAAACAGGTATTTTATTTAAGTGGGAAGCAGTAGCAGGTGCAGAGGAGTACACAATTATTAAAAAGGCTGATAACACCGGCGTTTGGGAAGAGGTAGCACAGGTTTCGAGTGATTATACCTCTTATCTGGACAGAGATGTAGAAAGCGGTGTTAAGTATACTTATTCCGTAACGTGCGGTAACGGCTACGGTGACAGCGGTTATATTGCTGCGGGTGTGACACAGCTCTTTTTACAGTCGCCTAAAATAACAGTAATTGCTAATACTGTTAATGCTGTAAGAGTTACGTGGAGCTCTGTTGGCGGTGCAGAAAGCTACGCTATTTACAGAGCGGACAGCTCCGCTCTTAATAAATGGGTGCTTTTAAATAAAACTGCATCTGAAAGAAATTACTACGTAGATGAAGCGGTAGTAAGTAACAATACCTATAAGTATTCAATAGTAGCTGAAAACGGCGCAGATTCTTCAACAATAGGTGCAAACAGTGTTTCTCACCTGTACCTTGCAGCACCTGAGTTTTTAAGTGTTGAAAATACTGTGAACGGCATAGAGCTTAACTGGAGCTTTGTTTCAGGTGCTACGGAATACGAGCTTTACCGCAGGACAGATATAACTAAGGACTGGCAGTTATTAACTAAAACCGCACAGCTCTCATACGTTGATAAGGATGTTACAGCCGGAACGACTTATTTTTATACGCTTAAGGCTGTGAACAGCAGCACGACAAGCAGCTATAATACAAGTGAATCTATTGCCTTCCTTGCTTCACCAAAAGTTTCCTCGCAAGAGGCTCTTGCAGATGGCATTATGGTTAAATGGCAGCCTTCGCAGGGAGCAACTGCCTACACCGTTTACAGAATGCACACTGACAAAGCAGGTGCAGAATGGGAAGAAGCAGGTACAGTAAACGCATCCTTGAATTATTTTAAGGATACGGGTGCTGAGGGCGGTAATTATAAATACGGTGTTGCTGCAACAATAGGTGATTCTCAAAGTCCAATGGGTGTAGCGGCGTCTACCGTGTATTTAATAAAAGCTCCTAAAAACGTAAGCATACAAAACGTAATGGACGGTATGAAGCTTACCTGGGAGCCGGTAAGTAACGCTGCATTTTACATTGTTGAAAGAATAGAAAATGAAACCGGTGAGGTAAAAAGAATAGCGGACGTTTACAACAAAACGACTTACACGGACAAATCAGTTAAAGATTTTTCCAAGTATTCATATTTAGTAAATTCTGTTGATAACGTTAAGGGCTGGAAAAGCTTAAGAACAACCTTTTCAAATGATTTTTACAGGGTGCCGCCTCCGACGGTGCAGAGCGTAACCCCTGAAACAAAAGCAATTGTGGTTAAGTGGTCAGCTTTGTCGGGTGTTGATTCCTACAACGTTTACCGTAAGACTGACGGCGACTGGATAAAAATTGCCTCTGTTGAAAAAACTGAGTCAAGCTATATGGATGAGGATATTAAAAGCGGTGTTAACTACACCTACACCGTAACGGCTGTAAAGGGCAATACCGAAAGCTATATAGGTGACGAAAATTCAAAGGGCGCAAGCTACGTTAATATGCCTTCTGCATTAAGCGCCTCGCTTACAGCTAATGGTATTTCGCTCAGCTGGGAAATTACAGATGAGTTAAGTGATTTTGTAATATATAAAAGAGTGAAGGGACAAACAGAGTGGAAGCATTTAAAAAAAACAAGCTCAAGCGTAACCACTTACATTGATACAGACGTTTCAAGTGGTGTTACCTATGAGTATGCTATAAAAGCGGTTTCACTCGACGGCACTTTTGAAAGCCCTTTGTCAGAGGTTAAAGAGGTAACCTTCCTTTCCGTAGTAAAAAATATTAAGCTTGCAATTGCGACTAACGGCGTAAAGCTTACGTGGTCAAAAGTAGCAGGTGCGGAAAATTATATTATTTACAGACGACTTAAAAATGGCTCGTGGGTAACTGTTGATACGGTAAGCAGTGCCACTGCAAGCTATGTAGATGAAAAGGCGGAAAGCGGTAAAACGTATCTTTATACTGTAAGAGCCTTGGCAAACGGCTGCAGAAGCTCTTACGAAAATGCTGAAATTTATTTTATAGCGGCACCGCAAATAACTAAATTCGACTCACAAATAGGCAAGGGTATTACAATTAAGTGGGCAGACGTACACGGTGCACAGCAATATATTGTTTACAGAAAAACCGGAAGCAGCGGATGGAAAAGAATAGGAACAACAACTAACTTGTTGTTCCTTGACAAAAACGTTAAGCTCGGTACAACCTACGTTTATACGTTAAAGGCTGTTACTGCAAGCGGAATTACCTCTAATTACTATACAAGTGGCTGGAAGCGTCAGTTTACACCGGGAACACCAACGGGTACTACTGTGCTTAACAGTGCAAATGCAATAAAGGTAAGCTGGAAAAGTGTAAACGGTGCTTCGGGATATATAGTTTACAGGAAAGCAAATAACAGCACAAGCTGGACGAGAATTGCAACTGTAAAAAGCACCTCTTATATGGATAAGAGCGTTAAAGCAAACGTAAAATACACCTATACAATAAAGGCGTACAAGGGTAAGGTGTATTCACAATACAACACTACGGGCTGGTCGGGTGCAATTCTTTCTGCACCAACAGTAAAAATTGCAAATTCAAGCACCGGTGTTAAGGTAACCTGGACTAAAAACAGTGCAGCCTCAGGCTATGCCGTTTACCGCTCTACCTATGACCCGGTAAATAAATCGTGGTCTGCTTGGAGCAGTCGCGGCACGGCAGCTGCAAGCAAAACCTCTTGGGTAGATACTTCGGCGCAAAGCGGCAAAACTTACCGCTATACCGTAAGAACTGTTTGTGGAAGCTGTAAGAGTGCTTATAAGGCTTCTAATTCAGTAACGTATCTTAAGGAGCCAAAGGTTACAATTTCTAACGCGACAACCGGCGTTACGGTAAAATGGACTCAAGCCTTACAGGCTAAGGGCTACAAGGTGTACCGTGCAGAACTTAACGAGGCAACGGGTGTGTGGTCCTCCTGGAAATATATGGGCCAGGCAAAGTCTACCGTGAATTCGTGGACAGACAGAAGTGTTATCTCGGGTGTTACCTATAAATATACAGTGCGCAGCGCAAACGGCTCGGCACTTTCAAGCTATACTGCCTCAGCAGAGCTTACTTATTTAACAACACCGCAGCTTATGTCTGCTTTTAAAACAGCAGAGGGTAACGCGGTTACCTATCAGCAGGTAGCAGGCGCTGAGGGCTACAGAATTTACAGAAAGACCGACAGCGACAACACATGGGTAACAGTTGATACCGTTAAAGGCAACGATTACACAACCTACGTTGATAAAGATATAATAGAAAACGAGGAGTATACGTATACCGTAAGAGCGTTTTCAGGTAAGTATTTTAGTGCGTATAATAAAAACGGCGTAGCTTGTAAATAAAAACAAAAAATGTCTTAACCGCTAAGGTTAAGACATTTTTATTTAGCTTTTGATTTGCTTAGAGTGAGTGTATTCGAACCAAATATGCCTTAAACGTCCGATTTCACGCACCTTTTGTGTTTTTTTGTCTTGTAA